>NZ_MRCS01000138.1 GCF_002303925.1 Pseudomonas sp. ACN8 | reverse complement strand
ACCCTGGCGCTCGGTTACCGTGTGCCGGTGAACGGCGTGACCCTCGAGCCGAGCCTCGGCGTGCGGATCAGCCACATCAACCTGTCGGGCTTCCAGGAAAAAGGCAGCGAACTGGCGCTGGACGTCGACGGCATCCACCAGACCCGCAAGAGCGCGGTGGCCAATCTCAACGCATCCTTTGCACCTGTCAGCCTCGGTGCCTGGCAAGTGGTGCCAGGCGTGCAAGTGGGCTACGAGCATGTGTTGGGCGACCCTGAAGTCGACAGCGAAGGGCAACTGCTGGGCCTGGACATCGAACAGCAAGCCGCCTTCGACAACCGTGACCAGTTCAGCGGTGGCGTCAATGTCATGGCTAATCTTGGTCCATGGAGTGTGGGTGCAGAAATCGGCGCCAGCGGTGGCGGCGACAGCCACGGCTTCAATGGCGGGCTGAAGGCCAGTTATCTGTTCTGACGGAGCACCATTCACTGGAGATCCTTGTGGGAGCGAGCCTGCTCGCGA
>NZ_MRCS01000137.1 GCF_002303925.1 Pseudomonas sp. ACN8 | reverse complement strand
GCGATCCAGCCGCACCTGCCAGCCTCGCTGAAGCGCTAAGCTTCCAGCGACAAAAAAGCACCCTGCGGGGTGCTTTTTTATGCCCGCAATTCGCCCTCGATAACACCACAACCCCACTGTAGGAGCGTAATGCTGTTCAGTTAAGGAAGTTGTAGGAGCGAGCTTGCTCGCGATGGACTCAAGAACGCCGCGTTTAGCCAGTAAATACGCGTTATCGTTAACGACCATCGCGAGCAAGCTCGCTCCTACAGAGGACCACATTCGCTTAAGTGAACAGCATTACACTGTAGGAGCGAGCCCTGCTCGCGATGCTCGCCAACGATAACGCGGGCTTTCTGAATAAACGCGGCGCCCTCAGTTTTTTCGCGAGCAGGGCTCGCTCCTACAGTGGGGTTGTGGTGTTATCGAGGGCGAATTGCGGGCATAAAAAAGCACCCCGCAGGGTGCTTTTTTGTCGCTGGAAGCTTAGCGCTTCAGCGAGGCTGGCAGGTGCGGCTGGATCGC
>NZ_MRCS01000136.1 GCF_002303925.1 Pseudomonas sp. ACN8 | reverse complement strand
ACATTCGCCGAAAATTCGATTGAGCTCCTAAGAGCAACTCACAAATTTTACCTTAGCCTGATCCGTTACCAGTGAAAGTAACGTTCAGTCTATCTTTCTATCACATACCCAAATTTTTAAAGAACGATCTAATCAAAAGACTAGAAATCAATATTCACGCTGGAATATTCATTTCTAAACTCTCAAACGCTTCGAAGCAGTTAATGGTGGAGCCAAACGGGATCGAACCGTTGACCTCCTGCGTGCAAGGCAGGCGCTCTCCCAGCTGAGCTATGGCCCCATACAAAATTGGTGGGTCTGGGCAGATTCGAACTGCCGACCTCACCCTTATCAGGGGTGCGCTCTAACCAACTGAGCTACAGACCCAATTTCGAGCGCGTAACTGTTAGCTTGGAGCTATCAGCTTGGAGCTTAAAGCTGCTTCTATCGTCTTCTTCAATGAATCAAGCAATTCGTGTGGGAACTTATGGAGCAGCTGAGTCGTCGATTAAGGAGGTGATCCAGCCGCAGGTTCCCCTACGGCTACCTTGTTACGACTTCACCCCAGTCAT
>NZ_MRCS01000135.1 GCF_002303925.1 Pseudomonas sp. ACN8 | reverse complement strand
ATCGCACAGATCGTCCGTACCCAACCGCAAGACAAAAACAAGCGCGACATCGAAAAGGTCTACCTGAAAGCCGTCAACAACGCGACCCAATTCATTTATATCGAGAACCAGTACTTTCGCTGGCCGCCATTGGCCGAGGCCATCAATAAAGCGGCGGCTGATCAGACCCGCGCAGGCCGCGATCCGGGTTTACATGGCAATTTGCACCTTTTTGTGATCACCAATGCCAGCAAAGATGGTGTAGGCCCAGGCTCCTTGAACACCCAGCGCATGCTCGAAAGCCTCGGGCGCGGCGAGACCATTCCTGCAATCACCAAGTTACAGCGCATTGAACAGGCTAAAGCCCAAACAAACGCCCAGACGCCGACCTTGGCTGAACTCCTTGAGCAGCAGGCCTTGCTTACGCTGACCCGCCTGACCGATGCACTGGGTGGCGGCGAGATGAGCGAAAAAGCCCGGGAAGCCCAACGAGACGCCGCCAGAAACAATAAATTTCGACAGATCTGGCTCAAAGAGCAGATTGAGGCGATCGAGAAAAGTACGCTCGTCCCGACCCC
>NZ_MRCS01000134.1 GCF_002303925.1 Pseudomonas sp. ACN8 | reverse complement strand
CCGTGGTCGAGCCGCAGTCGCTGGGCATCGTGCAGAACCTCGGCGATGCGATCCCGGCCGGTAATCGCCTGGAGCTGTTCCTCGGTGCCGCCATCGGTGCAATCACCTTCTCCGGCTCGGTCATTGCCTTCGGCAAGCTGGCGGGCAAATACAAGTTCCGCCTGTTCCAGGGTGCGCCGGTCCAGTTCGGCGGCCAGCACAAGCTGAACCTGCTGCTGGGCCTGGCCACCCTGGGCCTGGGCGTGACCTTCATGCTCACCGGCGACTACACCGCTTTCGCCGTGATGCTGGCCCTGGCCTTCGTGCTCGGCGTGCTGATCATTATCCCGATCGGTGGCGCCGACATGCCCGTGGTCGTGTCGATGCTCAACAGCTACTCCGGCTGGGCCGCGGCGGGTATCGGTTTCTCGCTGAACAACTCGATGCTGATCATCGCAGGTTCCTTGGTAGGCTCGTCCGGTGCGATCCTCTCGTACATCATGTGCAAGGCGATGAACCGCTCCTTCTTTAATGTGCTGCTCGGTGGCTTCGGCAACACGGCAGAGGCGGCCGGCCCGGCGGGCT
>NZ_MRCS01000133.1 GCF_002303925.1 Pseudomonas sp. ACN8 | reverse complement strand
CCGTGGTCGAGCCGCAGTCGCTGGGCATCGTGCAGAACCTCGGCGATGCGATCCCGGCCGGTAATCGCCTGGAGCTGTTCCTCGGTGCCGCCATCGGTGCAATCACCTTCTCCGGCTCGGTCATTGCTTTCGGCAAGCTGGCCGGCAAGTACAAGTTCCGCCTGTTCCAGGGTGCACCGGTCCAGTTCAGCGGTCAGCACAAGCTGAACCTGCTGCTGGGCCTGGCCACCCTGGGCCTGGGCGTGACCTTCATGCTCACCGGCGACTACACCGCCTTCGCCGTGATGCTGGCCCTGGCCTTCGTGCTCGGCGTGCTGATCATTATCCCGATCGGTGGTGCCGACATGCCCGTGGTGGTGTCGATGCTCAACAGCTACTCCGGCTGGGCAGCGGCGGGTATCGGCTTCTCGCTGAACAACTCGATGCTGATCATCGCCGGTTCCTTGGTAGGCTCGTCCGGTGCGATCCTCTCGTACATCATGTGCAAGGCGATGAACCGCTCCTTCTTTAATGTGCTGCTCGGTGGCTTCGGCAACACGGCAGAGGCGGCCGGCCCGGCGGGCT
>NZ_MRCS01000132.1 GCF_002303925.1 Pseudomonas sp. ACN8 | reverse complement strand
GCGGCCAGCGAAAGTACTGGTTCTCGATATAAATGAATTGGGTCGCGTTGTTGACGGCTTTCAGGTAGACCTTTTCGATGTCGCGCTTGTTTTTGTCTTGCGGTTGGGTACGGACGATCTGTGCGATCTGTCGGGTGGTGTCTGGGGTGCATTGCAATTGTGGCCCCACCTGCATGGCCTGGCGCGACGCGAGCAGATCCTCACCGGTTTCCTTGCGCCAGGCGGTGGCGAAGTTATGGTGCAGGTGTTCCAGAATGGGCCCGGTGACCTGGCTGGAAATATCCTGGCGTGGAGTATCGCCTCGGGGGCCACAATTGGGTGCGGGCTTACTGCCCTCGGAACGGTTCAGCGCCGTGTGGTCATCCGTGTCCCAGTACTCGTCGAGCATGTTGTGGCCCATACGAATGATGCCTTTCATGTCTTACCCCAACAGTCGCCATTCGATGTTTTCCTCATTGACCGTGATTCTGTCGGGGAGCAAGAAACGAGGCTCGTGACTCTGAACCCTCAGGGTGGGCATGATCTCGTTCTCCTCGAAGCGGCGAATGACGCCATCGTTGAACCTCGAGTAAGCATCGCGGCTCAGACGGGCAGCCTGCCAGTAGCCTGTCTGCGGACAAGCCTGGCCGCTGGA
>NZ_MRCS01000131.1 GCF_002303925.1 Pseudomonas sp. ACN8 | reverse complement strand
GGGGGAGGGGCCGGGGCAAGAGCAGGAGCAGGAGCAGGAGCGTCGGCCATGTCCCCCGCCAACAGCCATCCCGGGCTTGCCGCCAGAACCGCGAAGGCGACGTAGATCATGGACTTCAAGACGTTGCACATCGGCGAGCTCGACGGGTTGTTAGTCACTTAGCCAATGAGGTTAGGTCAAGACACGCACCCTGAGCGATGTTTTGTCGCAAGTGCCCTGGCTGTTTTTCGCCCGGGCGTTTCCTGTAGGAGCGAGCCTGCTCGCGATGGACGTCAAGGCACCGCGTTTATTCAGGTAACACGCGTAATCGTTAGCGACCATCGCGAGCAGGCTCGCTCCTACAGGGTGGTGCAGCGCTTTAAAACAGATCAACCCGAGGATCCATGGCCTAAGCTTGTTTGCAGGCCCCTGTTCATCGCGCACGTCGATGAGCAAGCGGCACCTATAAAAACAATGCAATCAGGAGATGCCCATGTCTGCTTTGATCCGTCGTTTCAGTCGCTGCATGGCCGCCGGTTTGACCGCTGCCGTGCTTGTCGCACCGGCCTTCGCGCTGGATACCGTGAAATTCATGGCCCCGGGTTCCGTGGGCGGTGGTTACGACCAGACCGCCCGTGTGCTGGGCAAGGCCATGGTCGAGGCCGGTACGGCCAAGTC
>NZ_MRCS01000130.1 GCF_002303925.1 Pseudomonas sp. ACN8 | reverse complement strand
TTGGCCTCGACATTGCTTTTATCCAGCGCGGCCTTGAAGCTCAGCGTCAAGCGGCTGCCGTCGGCCAATTCATTGAAGTAGCTTTTGGCGACCGGTCTTGGCCAGTATTTTTGCGCGAACCAGGTGCTGTTGACATAGCTACTTCCTCCGGCCCAGACGGTATGGTCATGGTCATCACCATTCGCTTTCTTGCCCGCCAGGCTCATCCACACCTGTTGACCGACCGCGATCAGCGGCCAATCCCGTGCATGGATCGTCGCGTTGCTGCCTAGCGCGCTGACATCCAGGACACCGTTGTCGTCGGCATCGGTGATGATCGGTGAGTTCAGCGCGTCAACCGGCAAGGTACCGACCGCCAGGCTCAACGGCAACGACGTAACAGATTTGCCGTCACGGGTAACGGTAAACGTCACGGTCACCGTTTTGCCCAGGTTGAACGCCAGCACCGTGACCGGCAGTTCAATGTTCAGACTCGTCTCACTGATCGGCCTAGCTTCGGTGGTGTGGGAGCCCTCGGCATGGCTGCCGGCCGCCGCGGCCCAGGTCACGCTCAGCAGGTCGGTCAGCAGCAACCCTTCCGGCGGCACCTCGGCCGTCAGCGCTTCCACGGCGTTCATCGGGAGCAAGGTTTTGCCGTCCGGTTCGGCCTGGCGGATTTTCGGCGGG
>NZ_MRCS01000129.1 GCF_002303925.1 Pseudomonas sp. ACN8 | reverse complement strand
GCTCAGGGTCGCGGTGTAGGTGATCTGGCCGCCTTCGCTGATGTTGCCGGTGGCGGTCAGGGTCAGGCCGGTGGTGTCCACGGAGTCGGTGATGGTGGTCACGGCCGGGGTGGTGTTCGGCACCAGGTTTTCGAAGCTGCCACCGGTGGTACCGGTGATGGTGGTGCTGACGGTGCTGCCGTTGACATAAACGTCATTGGCCGCCGTCGGCACGTTGACGCTGCCGCTGGTCTGGCCCGCCTCGATGGTGATGACCGAGCCATTGCTCAAGGTCACGGTCATCGGTGTGCCGGCCGGGTTGCTCAGGGTCGCGGTGTAGGTGATCTGGCCGCCTTCGCTGATGTTGCCGGTGGCGGTCAGGGTCAGGCCGGTGGTGTCCACGGAGTCGGTGATGGTGGTCACGGCCGGGGTGGTGTTCGGCACCAGGTTTTCGAAGTTGCCGCCGGTGGTACCGGTGATGGTGGTGCTGACGGTGCTGCCGTTGACATAAACGTCGTTGGCCGGGGTTTCGACCACGACGTTGCCAGTGGTCTGGCCCGCTTCGATGGTGATGACCGAGCCATTGCTCAAGGTCACGGTCATCGGCGTGCCGGCCGGGTTGCTCAGGGTCGCGGTGTAGGTGATCTGGCCGCCTTCGCTGATGTTGCCGGTGGCGGTCAGGGTCAGGC
>NZ_MRCS01000128.1 GCF_002303925.1 Pseudomonas sp. ACN8 | reverse complement strand
ACGATTTACATGGTGGGAGGCTATGAACTCAAACATTATCGCGAAGGCGTGAAGATCCGCGCCAAAACCGACGCACTGGATGCCAAGCTGCTGGCTCGTTACCTGAAGAACGAGGCCGAGGAGTTGCGTCCCTGGACCCCGCCCTCACCGCTGTACCGCCAGCTCCTGAGCCTTTTCCGCCGTCGCGCAGCCTTGGTCCAGGCCAGGGTCGGCCTGGTGCAGAGCTGGTCGAATGAGCCGCTGCTCAAGGCGGCTTTTGCCGAGCAAGTGAAGTCCATGCAGCAGCTTGAGACGCTGATCGAAAAGACGATCAACGATCAACTCAAAGAGGCCGGTTTGCTCGGTCAATTGAAGCGCTGCCTGAAAGTTGAGGGTATTGGATTTTTGACTGGGGCCCGCTTGATAACCGCATTTCAACGAGGAGATTTTAGAAACGCGGATGCATTTATCGCCTTCTTGGGCATGGATTTACGGGTGGCGAAATCAGGACAGAAGGACGCTCGCCGCAGTTTGAGCAAGCGCGGTGACCCCGAGGCCCGCCGACTTCTGCACAATGCAGCGATGTCGGCTAGCCGTACGAAAGCCTGGAAAGGGTATTACGAAGAACAAAGAACTCGGGGGTTCAGCACCACTCAGGCGCTAGTGATGCTGGCTCGCAAGCTTGCTCGGGT
>NZ_MRCS01000127.1 GCF_002303925.1 Pseudomonas sp. ACN8 | reverse complement strand
CGACTATCGCTGGCCGATCCAGTTGGCCGGTTACGACACCATCAACACCAGCGCTCAGGATCCGCGCGCGGCGTTCCCCTGCGCCCCGGGCGAAACCCTGTTCGTCAACGATGCCACGCCGGGCCTCAAGACCTGCAACAACGGCAGCATCAAGATCCGTGGCGACTGGCGCGAAACCATGAGCACCCACTGGTTCCACGACCACATGCTCGATTTCACCGCGCAGAACGTCTACAAGGGCAACGCGGTGATGATGAACTACTACAGCGCCATGGATCGTGGCAACGAAGCGCTGCAAGACGGCGTCAACCTGCGCCTGCCCAGCGGTTCGGCATTGCCCTGGGGCAACCGCGACTATGACGTCAACCTGATGCTGGCCGACAAGGCCTGGGACGCCAATGGCCAACTGTGGTTCAACCCGTTCAACACCGACGGTTTCCTCGGCGATCAGCTCCTGGTCAACTGGCAGTACCAGCCGCGCCTGAACGTGCGTGCGCGCAGCTATCGCTTCCGCATCCTCAATGGCTCGGTGTCGCGCTACTTCAGGATCGCGCTGGTGCGTGAAGTCGTCGGCACCGGTGGTGAATACCCCGGCCCGGCAGGTTCCGGCCTGTCCTATACCCGCGTGCCGTTCCACTTGATCGCCAACGACGGCAACCTCATGGAACACGCCGTGCCGTTCGA
>NZ_MRCS01000126.1 GCF_002303925.1 Pseudomonas sp. ACN8 | reverse complement strand
GTGCTGGTTGTTCAGGTCCTGGTCGCCGGTGGCGGTGTGCTGCTGGTTGTAGTACGGATGGGTGAAGGTGTAGTCGCGCTGTACCTGGCGTGCGGTGCGCACTTGTTCGGTGTAGTGGAAGCGGTTCAACGCCGGTTCCATGGAATCGCCGCCGGCCATGGGCTGGTAGAGCACCGGGCAATCGCTGTGGGTGCCGATGGTGCCGAGGCCGCCGACGCGATCGGTAAGGACGAGGGTGTGGCCGTCGGCGCGGTGTTCGAAGCTGTAGAGCAGGCCTTCTTCGGCGGCGAGGCGGGCGATGAAGTCGAGGTCGGTTTCGCCGGCCTGTACGCAGTACTCGCGGGGTTGGTGTTCGAAGCAGATTTCAGTGCGGATGTCGGTCAGCTGTTGCTCGGCCAACACGTTGGTGATGATGTCGGGCACGGTCTGGCCCTGGAAAATCCGCCAGTTGGAACGCAGGTCGAAACGCGCCAGGGTCGGTTCGACCACGGCGGTGTAGCGGGTGCGACGAAAGCCGGTATCACCCTGCTGGAACAGGCTGACCAAACCGTGGACGTAACGCACCGGCGTCTCGCCACGCCAGAGGGTGAACAGCCCCGCCAGATCGAGGACCCGATTGAAGTCGATGGCGGCGTTGTGGCTGGCCAGTTCCAGTTCGAGTTTGAACGGCCGGGACAGACCTTCTTCGAGGGTGAACGAGACCACCTCGAAGGCGTCGCCTTTCAAGGGCTCGAAGGTGAAACGCAGGTCGCTTTGGCGGGGCATG
>NZ_MRCS01000125.1 GCF_002303925.1 Pseudomonas sp. ACN8 | reverse complement strand
ACCCTCTCCGACGGCACCAAGATCACCGTCCCGGCCAACACCGCGACCGGCACAGCAACCATCGCCGCGGCCGACGACGTGTTCACCGGCGGCCAGGCAGCGATCGTCAACAAACTGGAATCGGTCAGCGGCGCGGACAACTTCGAAAAACTGACCCTGAGCCAGACCGACGTCAAAACTACTGTCACCGATGAGCCATCGGGCCAGGGCGACCAGGTCACGGTGAGCATCGAAGGCAACGGCGGTGTGCAGGAAAACCTCGCGCCGACCTTCACCGTCAAGCTTGACCAGAAACTCGATCACGACCTCAAGGTCACCCTGAGCAATGGCGGCACCGTCACCATTGAAGCCGGCAAGCTGTCGGCCATCTACACCGCACCGGTGCAGGGCGACGACGTCTACAAGGACGGTCAGACCCTCTCGATTGGCGTCAGCGATGCAACGGTTGACGGCAAAACCTTCGAGAACCTGGTGATCGACGGCACCGCGGCCAACGTGGCCATCACCGACACCGTCAGCGAAGTCATCGCCACTTTGACCGCGGACAAATCCACCGTGGCCGAAGGCGGCTCGGTCACCTACACCGTGACCCTGACCAACGCGGCCGGCCTGCCGATCAATAACCACGGTCCGTTAGAGTTCACCCTCTCCGACGGCACCAAGATCACCGTCCCGGCCAACACCGCGACTGGCACGGCGACCATCGCCGCTGCCGACGACGTCTTCACCGGCGGCCAGGCAGCGATCGTCAACAAACTGGAATCGGTCA
>NZ_MRCS01000124.1 GCF_002303925.1 Pseudomonas sp. ACN8 | reverse complement strand
CCTCTTCCATGTAGCGCCGGATGTATTCCCAGAACGCCAAGAGTTCGGAGGCGTTACGGGTTGGCTTGCCCACGAAGGTGATTTCGAAGTCGTCCTTGAGATGGCCGTCGGCGTCACGGACGGAGTGAGTTTCTTTGTCCCATCCCAGCATGACGAAGCCTCCCGTGCCGTCCAGTTCGGACATCTTCGGGTTGATGCAGACTTCGGCGGTGTCCCAGTCCAGTGCGACGATGCCTCCCAGGTGTTTGGGGCGAAGCAGGTAGATCTTGCGGGTGACGCGGTTGAAGCGGACGATCAGGCGTCGGGCGGTGAAAATTTCAAGTCGCAGGTAGCGGAAGACATATTTTATATATAGATACAAAGAAACTATGGGGATTAATGGAATGGTGTTCATTGCAATATAGTCAGTAATCTCCAGTGGATCCGTGGTGCCTTTGTATTCATTCCAGTAATGTACTGTAATTGAAAAAATAACCATTACAACCATCCAAACCAAAAGTGCTCCACAAGTGCCCGCTATTAACGTAATTAATCCGCGTTTTTCATCATTCGGTGTACGCACATCAATGTAGGTGGAGTTGTAGTCGTAAAGGGACTGGTTATCTGTAATTGCTTTCGAAACGGCCTGTGATACGCGGATTGGAGGCAGCTTTTCTTCGTTCGCTGTTTGTTGGTCAGCTTCTTTCGCCAATGCTTCGTAATCAGTCGTCGCACGTCCGTCATACATGAGCCATTCAAAAAAATACATTAGAGGGTTGCCTCGATAGCTTTGTGGAAATTTATCAGTTCTTGC
>NZ_MRCS01000123.1 GCF_002303925.1 Pseudomonas sp. ACN8 | reverse complement strand
TTGTCGGGCCGATTCTCGATGGCGATACCACCGACGACAACACGCCAACCTTCAGCGGCACCGCCGAGCCGAACACGACCCTGATCATCTACGACAACGGTACCGAGATTTTCCGTGTGCCGGTAGATGGGCTCGGTAACTGGAGCTATACGCCTGCTCCTGCATTGGCCGATGGCCCTCACAGCTTCAGCACTGTGGTGGAGGACGCCGCCGGTAACCAGAGCCCGCAAAGCACGCCGATCGACTTCATCGTGGATACCAGTGCGGTTGCCATCAGCATCGAGCAGGCGCTCGATAACGTCGGGCCAAACCAGGGCGATCTGGCCAGTGGTAGCGTCACCGACGATGCCACACCCACCCTCTCGGGCCAGGCAACGGCGGGCGCCACTGTCAACATCTACCTGAACGGTACGTTGTTGCAGACCGGTGTATCGGTCAACGGCCTGGGCCATTGGGAGTACACCGTGGCTCCGGCTCTGGCGGAAGGCAACTACGCGTTCACCGCGACCGTTGTCACGCCAGCGGGTGGCGAAAGCGCCCCGACAGCTGACTTCAACCTGGAGATCGACCTCACCCCATCGGCCGCCCCGAGCATCGACGAAGTCCGTGACGACGTCGGCAGTGTTCAAGGCATGCTTGCCGATGGCGCAACCACCGACGACACGACCCCGACCCTGGTCGGCAGTGGTGTCGCGGGCGACACGATCATCATCCGCAACAACGGTGTCGAGATCGATCGTGTGCCGGTTCAACTCGATGGCACTTGGAGCTTCACGCCGAACCCGCCGCTGAACAATGGCTCGACCAACGTGTTCGATGTGATTGCCCAGGA
>NZ_MRCS01000122.1 GCF_002303925.1 Pseudomonas sp. ACN8 | reverse complement strand
ACCAGATAGACCGTGTCGTCAGGCGCCGGCAACCAGTTGGCTTCCTTGGCCTTGCCCGGCGAATCCTTCTGGATGTACAGGGTCAGTGAGCCATCCGCGTTCTTCTTCATCGCCGACAGCATCGGCGAATTGATCAGGTAGCGGTTGAGCGGGTTCTTGATCAGCAGCTGGCTCTTGCCGTCGTACATGGTCACCGACCAGAAGGCATTGACGGGCGGCAGTTTGCCAGCCGGGAAGGTCAGCGTGTAGTTGCGCTTGCCGGTATTCAACGTCTGACCGCTGCCGTCGGTGCGCGTGTAGGGGTACGTCGCCTCGGTGGCGTTGTTGCCGTACAGACCGCCCTTCGCGGCGCCGGCCCGCATCAGCCAGTCGCCTTTGTAGAACGCCTGGTCGCCGAAGAACGCGCCGACGTTCCAGCCGTTGATGTTCTTCATGCCGCTCGCGAGGAACTTGTCGACCTGCTCGTCGCCGGCCTTCATTCCCAGCAGGATCGCGGCCTTGTGCTCGAGCGAGAGGTCCTTGAATTCGAAGCTGCGACCGGGGCCAACCCCGATGCTGGCCAGCTTCGCCCGGATCGCCTTGTCCTCAGCCGATGGCGGCACATACTCCAGCGCGGCCGACAGGTACTCGAAGAAGTTGGCCTTGATGCCCTCCGTGGTGGCCGGCACGAAAGCGATTTTCGGCGCAGCGGGCGGCGCGGGTTGATGGAGGAAGGCGGACAGCGGCTGGATCTTGTAAGCCGCCTGCACCTTCTCGACATTCGGCATGTCGGCCGGATTGAACAGCTGGGTGCGGATCAGCGTCAGTGCGAAGGGCGTCGTGGAGCTGAACACCTTGTCGATGCC
>NZ_MRCS01000121.1 GCF_002303925.1 Pseudomonas sp. ACN8 | reverse complement strand
TCATGACTGGGGTGAAGTCGTAACAAGGTAGCCGTAGGGGAACCTGCGGCTGGATCACCTCCTTAATCGACGACTCAGCTGCTCCATAAGTTCCCACACGAATTGCTTGATTCATTGAAGAAGACGAGAGACCAGCCTTTAAGGTGGTCTGCTTCGTTAGAGTTTAGAAATGAATATTCCAGCGTGAATATTGATTTCTAGTCTTTGATTAGATCGTTCTTTAAAAATTTGGGTATGTGATAGAAAGATAGACTGAACGTTACTTTCACTGGTAACGGATCAGGCTAAGGTAAAATTTGTGAGTTGCTCTTAGGAGCTCAATCGAATTTTCGGCGAATGTCGTCTTCATAGTATAACCAGATTGCTTGGGGTTATATGGTCAAGTGAAGAAGCGCATACGGTGGATGCCTTGGCAGTCAGAGGCGATGAAAGACGTGGTAGCCTGCGAAAAGCTTCGGGGAGTCGGCAAACAGACTTTGATCCGGAGATGTCTGAATGGGGGAACCCAGCCATCATAAGATGGTTATCTTGTACTGAATACATAGGTGCAAGAGGCGAACCAGGGGAACTGAAACATCTAAGTACCCTGAGGAAAAGAAATCAACCGAGATTCCCTTAGTAGTGGCGAGCGAACGGGGACCAGCCCTTAAGTTGATTTGAGATTAGCGGAACGCTCTGGAAAGTGCGGCCATAGTGGGTGATAGCCCTGTACGCGAAAATCTCTTATCAATGAAATCGAGTAGGACGGAGCACGAGAAACTTTGTCTGAATATGGGGGGACCATCCTCCAAGGCTAAATACTACTGACTGACCGATAGTGAACTAGTACCGTGAGGGAAAGGCGAAAAGAACCCCG
>NZ_MRCS01000120.1 GCF_002303925.1 Pseudomonas sp. ACN8 | reverse complement strand
TCATCATCCGCAACAACGGTGTCGAGATCGATCGTGTGCCGGTTCAACTCGATGGCACTTGGAGCTTCACGCCGAACCCGCCGCTGAACAATGGCTCGACCAACGTGTTCGATGTGATTGCCCAGGACCCGGCCGGTAACCAGAGTGCGCCGTCTGCTCCGTGGACCATCACCATCGATACCACTGCACCGACCGCACCTACCATCGACAGCGTACTCGATGACCAGGGCACGACCACCGGCAATATCAACCCGGGCGACATCACCGACGATGCCCAGCCGGAAATCAGCGGTACCGGTGAGGCTGGCAGCACCATCATCATCTACGACAATGGCATGGAAATCGGCCGTGTCCCGGTCGAGGCGGATGGTAGCTGGAGCCACACCCCGGTTCCGCCACTGCTCAATGGTCCGCATGACCTCACCGTGAGGGCTGAAGATGCCGCCGGCAACATCAGCGCGCCATCCAACAATGTCGACTTCGAACTGATTGCCGGTGGTTTGCCACCTGCCCCGAGCATCACCGGGGTACTGGATGACGTCGCCAATAATGTCGGCAACATCATGCCGGGCGAGAGCACCAACGATACCGAGCCACAAGTGAGCGGTACCGCTGAGCCGTTCTCTATCGTCACCCTGTACGTCAACGGTGTGGCGGCCGGCACCATCCCGGCCGACGAGTTCGGTGACTGGACCATCACGCCGAACCCGGCGTTGCTGCCAGGCCTGAACAACCTGACGGCCACGGCCACCAATGCGGCCGGCAACGAAAGTGATCCGACCGGTGACTATCCGATCACCGTGGACACCACCCCGCCTGCCGCGGCGGATGCGAGCCAGCTCGAAGATAACGTGGGGGCGATTGTCGGGCCGATTCTCGATGGCGATACCACCGACGACAACACGCCAACCTTCAGCGGCACCGCCGAGCCGAACACGACCCTGATCATCTACGACAACGGTACCGAGATTTTCCGTGTGCCGGTAGA
>NZ_MRCS01000119.1 GCF_002303925.1 Pseudomonas sp. ACN8 | reverse complement strand
CCCAAGCCAGATCAGTTTTGTCGCCGCATCGTCGGTCGGGAAGTGACCTCGGGTCTTGATGATCTTGCGCAGTTGAGCGTTGATGCTCTCAATGGCGTTGGTCGTGTAGATCACTTTTCGGATCGCCGGTGGGAAAACGAAAAATGGAATCACACGATCCCAAGCGCGGCGCCAGGCAGCTACTACCGTCGGATACTGCTTGCCCCAGGGCCCGCTTTCAAACGCATCCAGCGCCTGCTCGGCCGCTTCGGCGGTGACAGCCTGATAGATCGGTTTGAGCGCCTTGGCCAGTTCGCGACGCTTATCCCAAGCCGCGTAATCAAGGCTATTGCGGATCAGATGAACGATGCATGTTTGCAGTGTCGTGTCTGGAAATACGGCGCTGAGAGCTTCTGGCATGCCTTTAAGGCCATCGGTCACAGCAATCAACACGTCTTCGACGCCGCGTGTCTTGAGGTCGTTGAAAACCTTCATCCAGAATTTGGCGCCCTCGGTAGTTTCGATCCAAATGCCGAGAATATCGCGTGTTCCGTCAGGCAAAACCCCCAGGGCCAAGTAGATCGCCTTGTTGCGAACCAGCCCCTCTTCGCGGATTTTGACCCGTAGAGCATCGAAGAAAATAACCGGATACATCGGCTCCAAAGGCCGCTGTTGCCATGCACCGATCTCTGCCATGACCTCGTCGGTTACAGAGCTGATGAAGTCGGGAGAAACGTCAGTACCGTACTGCTCGGAAAGAAACGCACGGATCTCTCTGACAGTCATTCCACGGGCATACATGGCGATGATCTTGTCGTCGAACCCGGTGTAACGGCGCTCGTGTTTGGGAATCAGGATGGGAGAAAAACTGCCATCCCGGTCGCGAGGAATATCCAGTCGGAGCGGGCCATCGCCGGTTAGAACCGTCTTGCCGCTTTTGCCATTGCGCTGGTTGGTTTCATCCTCTGGGCGCTGCGCGCCCGGCGGATAGCCCAGGTGGTGACCGAGCTCAGCACTCAGGGCTCGCTCGATCAAAGCCTTCTTGAACGCCGCAGAGGCATCCTCAATGGCTTCAGCGGTCATCGGTCCATCGGTGAATTGCTCGAGCAGCTCTTTCGGGATTTTCGGTAGCTCTCGCAACGCGGGTTTCTTTTTGGTTGGCATACATGCACCTCTTACTCATGTTATGCCCGAACACAAAATTTCTGACACCCCC
>NZ_MRCS01000118.1 GCF_002303925.1 Pseudomonas sp. ACN8 | reverse complement strand
CCTCTTCCATGTAGCGCCGGATGTATTCCCAGAACGCCAAGAGTTCGGAGGCGTTACGGGTTGGCTTGCCCACGAAGGTGATTTCGAAGTCGTCCTTGAGATGGCCGTCGGCGTCACGGACGGAGTGGGTTTCTTTGTCCCATCCCAGCATGACGAAGCCTCCCGTGCCGTCCAGTTCGGACATCTTCGGGTTGATGCAGACTTCGGCGGTGTCCCAGTCCAAGGCGACAATGCCTCCCAAGTGTTTGGGGCGAAGCAGGTAGATCTTGCGGGTGACGCGGTTGAAGCGGACGATCAGGCGCCGGGCGGTGAATGCTTCGAGTCGTAAGTAGCGAAAGACGTATTTTATGTATAGATACAGAGAAGTTATAGGAATTAATGGAATGATATGCAGGGAAATAAAATCAGTAATGCTGAGCGGGATGCTCTCGGAACCTTTGTGCTCGTTCCAGTAGTACATCGTGAGAAAATAAAATGCAAGGACGAGCATCCATAGTAGTCCTACGCCGCCGCCGCCGGCTATCAATGTTATCAGTCCGCGCTTCTCATCGTTTGGAGTGCGGACATCAATGTAGGTGGAATTGTAGTCGTAAAGGGACTGGTTATCTGTAATTGCTTTCGAGACGGCCTGTGATACGCGGATTGGAGGCAGCTTTTCTTCGTTCGCTATTTGTTGGTCAGCTTCTTTCGCCAATGCTTCGTAATCAGTCGTCGCACGTCCGTCATACATGAGCCATTCAAAAAAATACATTAGAGGGTTGCCTCGATAGCTTTGTGGAAATTTATCAGTTCTTGCTCTACGGATTTTGGAGTTCCATTGTCTCGATCTTTTCGAAAAGTACAGTGGTTCAAGTAATTCTGAAGCTCATTGGGGAGCAGCATTTCTAACGCGACGGAAGCTGCGAAAATCACCAAATTGATTCGTATGCACCAACGCAGCATAAAAGCCATTCTCAATGCAAGCTGTGTAGACGTCTTATAGGTGAATGTCAGAAAGCGGTTACGTCCATGTATTTTAATTAAGCGTTGGAGGTATGGGCCTGCTGCTGCCAACCCGATCGCTGCAGACAAGAATGCCGCGCTAACTTGGGCGGCAGCACGCATGGAATATACTAAGGCTAACGAGTGGTTTCCTCGAAGATGGGCTTTTTTGGCGTCGGCTAGATCAAAGGACATACCAGCAAGGGCCGCTCCCCCCGCCAACACCCCCGCCATCAACTTCAACTGACTCCCCATCAC
>NZ_MRCS01000117.1 GCF_002303925.1 Pseudomonas sp. ACN8 | reverse complement strand
GCTGAACTGGTCAAGTAATCCCGGACACCGGTTACGGTGTTTATGCCGCTTTTTGCTCCATGGCTATTGGCGACAGATAGTTGTTGTAGCTGTGGAGCCTGGTGCGGTTGTAGTACATGAAGAAGCGCACCATATCGGTTTTTGCTTCCTCGATCTTGCTGTAACCACTGCGAGGCACCCATTCTGATTTCAGCGTGCCGAAAAACCGCTCTGTTGGAGCGTTGTCCCAGCACTGCCCGCGATGACTCATGCTTTGCAATATGTCACGACGCTTCAGTTCTTCTTGAAACTTGCGGCTGGTGTACTGACAGCCCTGATCCGAATGGAACATCAGTCCCGGAGGACACGTTCGAACCTCTGCTGCCATGCGTAGCGCCTTGCTGACCAAGTGGGCGTCATTGACCAGCGAAAACGCCCAGCCAATGACGCGGCGAGCAAACAAGTCGATCACGATGGCCAGATGAACCCAGCGTTTGCCCACCATCAAGCTGGTAACGTCGCCACACCAAACCTGATCGACTGCAGCCGGCTTGAAATTGCGCTTGAGCCGATTGGGTGCGACAAATGCTTCAACGCCTTTGGATCTGAATGGGTGAGGCTGGCGTTGTTTGCTGACAATGTTGGCCTCCTTCATCAGCGTTCTGACCAGGTCTCTTCCGACCGCTATGTTTTGGGACTGCAGGCCCTTGCTGATCATTCTGGAGCCCATGGCTTCCCGGCTTTCGCTGTGCAGTTCAACCACTTTCAGCTTGAGCTCTTCGCGTCTGATCCGCGGTTTGGTTCGCCGCTGAAGCCACTCATAAAAGCTGCTGCGCTTCACCTCGAAAACACGACACACAATGGCAGTCGGGAATGACTCTCTTAGTTCCGCAATCATCGAAAACGATCGGGATCCGACATCAAGAGAGCGGTAGCCTTTTTTAAGATCTCGGCTTCCATCTCCATGCGCTTGATCTTGGCCTTTAGTTCCTGGATCTGGCGTTGATCTTCGGTAATCGCCTTGGTGCCCTTGACGGGCTGTCCCTCGCGTTCCTTGCGAACCTGATCGACCCAGCGCCGTAAAGCGGTGGGCCCGATGTCCAGCGATGCACACACGTCTGGAACCGGGCAGTTATCATCAAGCACCATGCTGGCAGCATGCAGCTTGAATTCGCGGGTATAGACCTTTCTTTCGTTCATGGAACCTCCAAGTTGGCGAAATCATATCGCCCTTAAGAGGTGTCCGGAATTATTAGGCCAGTTCA
>NZ_MRCS01000116.1 GCF_002303925.1 Pseudomonas sp. ACN8 | reverse complement strand
TGGTTCTTCACGGATTACCGGGAAAGACGCTCTTGATCTTCATGAAAAAGAATTCGCTGTCCCGGTAACCGTACGCCATCCGCTTGATGACCTTTATTCGATTGTTGATGCCTTCCAACTGGCCCGTATGCATCGGCCAGCGAACCCGGCTGACGATGCCCCGCCAGTAACCCTTCAGTCGTTTGGCAAACTGGATCAGAGGCGGTATTTCGCTTTCATGCGCATGGCGCAGCCATTGCTGCCAGGCTGATCGCCAGCCCCAGGCGGTGCTCGGTGTCCAAAGCGTTTTGAGTTCAGCCTTCATCAAATAGACCGTCATCAACGCTTGGTTGGCCGCCAGCAGATCCTCCAAACGCACCTGTTGCTCCGGCGTTTTCAGGTTCTGCGGGTTGCGCAGCAACAGCCATCGCGCTTGCTTGATGACCTTTCGGGCAGGCTTGTCATGACGTAGCCGATTAGCTTCATCGACGCGGACTCGATCAATCACCTCTCGGCCATATTTGGCCACCACATGGAAGAGGTCGTAGACCACGCGCGCTTTTGGGCAGTGCTGACGAACCTCCAGGTCAAAAGCGGTGTTCATGTCCATCGCCACCGCTTCGATGCGCGCGCAACCCTCTGGGCCTAGCTCTTCGAAGAATGGCCTGATCGCCGCACGGCTGCGACCTTCGCCAATCCACAGCACTCGCCGGGTATCGGCGTCCAGCACGACGCTGGCGTAACGATGACCTTTGAACAGCGCGAATTCGTCCATCACCAGGCGCCGTGGCTGCGCCTTCGGCAAAACACTCAAGGCCGCTTGCAAGGCTCGACGCTCCAGCAACCGCACGCTGCCCCAATGCAGCCCGAACAGTTGAGCCACGTGTTTTGTGGGCAGACGCTCGCAGGCTTGAATGACCGCCTCAGACAGGCGGCGCGTCATGCGGGCATAGCGATCCAGCCAACTGACGGCTTCCATACGTTTGCCGCAATCACGGCAGCCAACACGTCTGAGCAACACGCTGAGACGCACCGCACGGCCGAGGATGGGCAAATCACGAACGGTTCGCTGGCAATACTCATGCGTGGTTGAACAGGGCTTTTGGCAGCAGCCACAGGATGGGAACCGGGTGGCGTGAGGAGTCAGATCGATCTGTAGAGCGTCGCCATCGGGTTTGATGGTGACGACAGAAAAGCCCTCCCAAAAAGGAAGGAAAGTATTAATATCGCGCATAAGAACGCCGGTTTGTTAGATGTGTTTGCTCGCACGAACATCATCAATCAAATCGGCGTTCTTGTTTCTGTATTTCCCGGGATTCCGTGAAGAACCTTTTTT
>NZ_MRCS01000115.1 GCF_002303925.1 Pseudomonas sp. ACN8 | reverse complement strand
GTTCACCACCCACGGCTCAGCCAACATCAACACTCGCAGCATGCAGGTGGACAGTGAGCTGAACATAGCCCATGAGTGGGCGAGTGTGACTCAAGCCATGCGCCGACGGTTGTGGAATCTGCATACGGATAAGAGGGGCGCGCAGGATGATCCGAAGCAGGCGTTCAAGGCTTGGGAAGGCATCATCAACGAGAACAAGTATCGCCAATCGAAAGAATTGACTCCCGACGCTCCGCTCGTCGAATTTTATTACGGCGAAGCCGCCCTGACGGACCTCGACTGATGCGTCGACTCCTGTTGCTGACAAGCCTGCTGCTGACCGCCTGTGATAGCGGCAGCGCCCCTACTCGCCCAACCCAGGACACGTCCGTGAACCCGCTGACCGAGATCAAAGCCAAGCTGGCCTTTACCTGCGTACACGAGCAGATCCCTGCGCCGTCTGCCGAGACCGATGAGTTGTTCCAGTACGCCCGCTGGTTGCAAAAAAACAACCTGCTCAAGCAAGACAAAAGCGTCGACGCCGAGATCGAGCGGCTGTACCGAATTGCTGCCGAGAATGGTCATTACAAGGCCAACATCAATCTGCAAAACGGCACTATGCGCGGCCAATTCACGCTCCGTGGTGCGGATCACCTGCGCCTGAGCCAGCAATTGATCGACGTGAACGTGGCGACGGGGTACTACTTTATCGGCCTGTTCCTGAAGAACGGCTCGGCTGGGCTGAAGCAGGATACGGCCATGTCGTTGCGTTATTTTCGCAAGGCGGCTGATCAGGGTAGCGCCCAAGCCCAGTATGATTTGGGGGACATGCTAGCACCGATAAGAATTGCGCCGGACGTTGCCCGGCAGATGCGCCGCTGTGCGGCTGAACAGGGCAATGGCAAGGCAGCTGTTGCCTTGGGTATCGACCTAAAGAACGATGGTCGGTATGAAGAGGCGCTTGAGATCTTCCAGATGGGCGTTGTAGCAGGAAACGAAACCTCTGCCGGTTGGCTGGAAGAGGCCTTTCGCGGTCCTCCTTCCACCGATACGTTGTACTACCTCGGCCAACAGGAGGACCTTGAGCGGGCTGAGCGCTATGAGAAAATCTGGAGTGTACTCGCAGACTACTCCTACGCTGACCCGAAGGTCCCCGAGATCAACGACATCCTCCCCTTGCCACCGGCCAAGCTACCGGCTTGGGATGGCAAACTGCAATGGCTGGAAGCATGGCAGGCCAATGTCCCACCGAAAAAGCCCAGCGAAGCGCTGATCCATCAGTTGGCCAAGGCCAAGCTCCTTGAACCAGCGACCGGCAGAGCCATGCCCGACTCTTCTGCGTTCATCAAGGCCAGCTACCCC
>NZ_MRCS01000114.1 GCF_002303925.1 Pseudomonas sp. ACN8 | reverse complement strand
TAATGCTGTTCACTTAAGCGGAGCAGCCTTACGGTCCACTGGAAACCGGGTTTTTGAAATCTTCACCGTCCTTGGCCTTGATGGCCTTGGGCGGTGATCCAGAAACAACCCGCCGACACCTTTTCTTAACTCCGCCAACCGTCTCCCCGTTGCTGAAACAGGATTGGCTGCCGCCATCACGATCAGTTGCACGGCGATGTACTGGCAAGCCGGCTTGAAACGGATGTCCGAGGGTGCTCGGCCAAACGCCACGGCCGCCTGACTGGCTTCTCGACGAATGACGTTGTAGGCCAACAACAGTCCCCAGACTTCTTGGTAGACCAGATCGACTTTTTTGCTGCGCAAGGTCATCGCGTTCTGCTGCATCGAGCTTTTGATGTCCCTGAAGCCCAATTCGATTTCCCAACGTTCCCGGTAAAGCCTGGCAACGGCTTGAGTGCTGTAGGTGCCAGCCGGCAAAGAGGTCATGAGGGTCTTTAGCTTGCCTTGAGTTTCATAGCTGACTTCGCGCGCCTCCCAATGGGTTGGAAGGTCGGGGTTTCGCTTTCTTGCCTGTGGCGAGACCTTCATGCGTAACAGGCGATCGTGCTTGTTGTAACGGACCACTTCCTCGCAAACCAGGCCTTTTTTTGCTGGCGTCAGCCAGTGACGGTGGCTACCGCCTCCGGTCAGGCTGAGCATGAGATCGGCGCTCCAGAATCCCTTGTCGAACAGCGTCACGGAATGGTCGGGAATCTGCTGCAAAAACTCATCGGCCAGGCGCATTTCGCTGCGTCGGTAAGGGCTCAGTTGTGCATCCAGGATCAGGTGCGAACGCACATTCATCAAGGCCACCAGACGCAGCATGGGAAAGGGCGTCTGGCGGTCGGTCGAGGTGTTTCCAGAGCCGAAATGGTCTCGTAACTCAGGCGTGTCCGGCGTGCGTAGAAGTGCACCATCCACCGCGAATACTTGCAGATCCTGCCAGGCGTCATCGGGATAGCGCTCCGCGCCCCAGTGAGTGCCGGTCTTGCGGAACAGCCACTCAACCGGGTCAGCGCCGAGCCGCTTACGGGCCTCCGTCACGCCGCTGCGGGCCAACAGATGGTCAGAAGCCAGGCCTTGGGCGCAAATGTTCAAACGCCTGGCCACCTCGTGAACGGGCTCGTCACGAAACAGCGCCATGCCGAGCACCAGCCAGAGGACTTGGTCAGCGGGCAGGCGACGCCGGCGGATGGTGGCCTGACTGGAAAGATCCAGCGCGGAGGCGACCCATTCAATGGGGATGTTCTGGGTGAAGGTGCTCAAGTCGCAGAAGTTGAAGAGGTCACCGAGGTCGAGCAGGTCCTGTTGAACAGACATAAAAAATCCGATGCCAGAGGTCTGGCATCGGATTTTCGGAGAAGCCCGGCGCGGATTCAAATGCTTAAGTGAACAGCATTACG
>NZ_MRCS01000113.1 GCF_002303925.1 Pseudomonas sp. ACN8 | reverse complement strand
GCAATGACCGAGCCGGAGAAGGTGATTGCACCGATGGCGGCACCGAGGAACAGCTCCAGGCGATTACCGGCCGGGATCGCATCGCCGAGGTTCTGCACGATGCCCAGCGACTGCGGCTCGACCACGGCAGCCACGGCGATGAACACCGCTGCCAGGCCGATCATGCTGTGCATGAAGGCGACCAGTTCGGGCATCTTGGTCATTTCGACGCGTTTGGCCATGATCGAACCGGCGGTGCCGCCGATCAGCAGGCCGACGATCACGTAGACGATGCCGTCTTGTGCCAACTCGGAGCCCAGCTTGTAGATCAGGCCCACCGTGGTGAGAATCGCCAGGCCCATGCCGAGCATGCCGAACAGGTTGCCACGACGCGACGTGGTGGGGTGCGAGAGGCCCTTGAGCGCCTGGATGAAGCAGACCGAGGCGATCAAATACAGGGAAGTAACCAGGTTCATGCTCATGCTTGCTGCACCTCGGCCTTGACTGCTTCGGCCTTGGCCGCCGGCGCTTTGGCCGCTTTTTTCTTGAACATTTCCAGCATGCGGCGGGTCACCAGGAAGCCACCAAACACGTTGACGGCGGCCAGGGCCACGGCCAGGGTGCCCATGGTCTTGCCCAGCGGGGTCACGGTGAGGGCGGCGGCGAGCATGGCGCCGACGATCACAATGGCCGAAATGGCGTTGGTCACCGCCATCAGCGGCGTGTGCAGTGCCGGTGTGACGTTCCAGACCACGTGGTAGCCGACATAGATCGCCAGCACGAAAATGATCAGGTTGTAGATACCGTGAGAGATCAGCATGTCTTCCATTATTTTTATCCTCAGCCGTTCTTGCGCACGATCTGGCCGTCGCGGCACATCAGGCACGCGGCGACGATATCGTCTTCAAGGTTGATCACCAGTTGTCCGTCTTTATCGAACAACAGTTTCATGAAGTCCAGCAGGTTGCGGGCGTACAGCGCCGAAGCGTCAGCCGCCACGGCGCTGGCCAGGTTGGTCGGGCCCACGATGGTCACGCCATGTGCGACGACCACCTGATCGGCCACGGTCAGCGGGCAGTTGCCGCCCTGGGCGGCCGCGAGGTCGATGACCACCGAGCCCGGTTTCATCTGCGCCACGGTTTCTGCACTGAGCAGCGTCGGTGCCTTGCGGCCGGGAATCAGTGCGGTGGTGATCACGATGTCCGCCTGCTTGGCGCGTTCGTGCACGGCCGCGGCCTGGCGCTGCATCCAGCTGGCCGGCATCGGGCGGGCGTAACCGCCGACACCGACGGCGCACTCACGCTCTTCATCGGTCTCGTAGGGCACGTCGACGAACTTGGCGCCGAGGGATTCGATCTGTTCTTTAACCGCAGGACGTACGTCGGACGCTTCGATCACTGCACCCAGGCGTTTCGCCGTAGCGATCGCCTGCAAGCCGGCCACACCGGCACCAAGGATCAGCACGCGCGCCGCTTTCACGGTGCCCGCAGCGGTCATCAGCATCGGCATGAA
>NZ_MRCS01000112.1 GCF_002303925.1 Pseudomonas sp. ACN8 | reverse complement strand
GGTGTTCTCATCACATCAACCTTGCGCTGCGTCCGGCGGGACGCGATCTGATCCGAAACCCGTGAACCTGTGGAGCAAAGCCCATGAATAATCGTTTTGCTGTTCTGATGACGCCAGTGTTGCTGAGCGTTGCGTTGTCCGGCTCCCTCGCCCTGGCCAACGGTGGTGGCGGAGACGACGACGCCCCCATCAGGCCCAACTGCCCCAAAGGCCAGGTGTTCGATAGTAAATCCAAGCGTTGCGTCCGCCAGACCAGCAGCCTGGTACCGGACGAAGACCGCACCAACTATGCCTATCGACTGGCCAAGGACGGACGTTACGAAGAAGCCTTGGCCCTGCTCGATACGCTGAAACAGCCAAATACCGCAAAAGCATTGAACTATCGCGGCTACGCCACGCGTAAACTGGGACGTACCGACGAAGGCATCGGCTATTACCTGCAATCGGTGAAACTCGACCCGCAGTACGCGCAGGTCCGCGAGTACCTCGGCGAAGCCTATGTGGTCAAAGGCCGGCTGGATCTTGCACAGGAGCAACTGCAGCAGATCAAATCCATCTGTGGCGGTACTCAATGCGAGGAGTACCAGGATCTGGCCGAAGCCATCGACGGGTCATCGAAAACCTGACAACCCGAGCGGACGGAGGTCGCCATCGCCAGCGATCAGGCAATACGAACGGAACTGAACCAGCATCTGGCGCGTTTATGGCGCTACGGCCTGCTGTTGTCCCGGCAACGGCATGTCGCCGATGACCTGGTGCAAGCCACCTGCGTGCGGGCGCTGGAACGGGCCAGGCAATACGTGCAGGGCACACGCATGGACCATTGGCTGCTGAGCATTCTGCATTCGATCTGGCTCAACGAAGTCCGCGCCCGGCGGGTGCGCCAGGGTCAGGGCCAGGTAGACGCCGATCAGGCCTTGTCGTTCGACGGTGAATCCGTGGCCCAGACCCACGTGTTGGCGGCACAGGTCATCCGTCGCGTCGATGCCCTGCCCGAAGCACAGCGCGAAACGGTGTTTCTCGCCTATGTCGAAGGCTTGTCCTACCGCGAAGTCGCCGAGGTGCTGCAAGTGCCCATCGGCACGGTCATGAGCCGCCTGGCCACTGCCCGGGCGAAACTGGCCGAGTATCCACCCTTGCACACGGTGCCCACCCCTAACCGAGGAGAACATTGATGAACACGATACCCTCGGACGAACAACTGGTGGCTTACCTCGACAACCACCTCGATACCGAGCAGCGCGCACGCATCGACGCGGCCATCAGTGCCGATCCGATGCTCGGCCTGCGCCTGCAATGGCTCGATCGCG
>NZ_MRCS01000111.1 GCF_002303925.1 Pseudomonas sp. ACN8 | reverse complement strand
AGGATCAGCACTCGCGCATCGGGTTGTGCGATAGCCTCGCGCAGTCGGGAAAGTTCGAGCAAGGCTTCACTGTCATCGCCTTCTGCCGGGAAGCTCACGTCCAGCCCGTGATCCTCGAGGATCTGCGCAGTCGCCGCGCCGACGCTGAACCACTTCACACCGGGCGGTGTTGGCCAATACTGCTCGAGCAGTTCGACGCCGATCCGGGCGGCCGGCTTGCTGACCACAATAACGGCGCAGAACTGATCCAGTGCCAGAATCACCTGGCGCATTGTGTCAGTGGCCGCAATGGGCATGATGTCCAAAAGCGGCAGACTGTTACTGAATATCCCCTGCTCGGCCAAAAGGCTGCTCAGCGCCGCCGCCTCATCGGCGGGACGCGTCAGCAGCAAGCGCCAACCGATCACTCGTGACCAGCCTCGCCATAGACCGCTTTGAGGATGGCGTCGGCACCCTGGCTGAGCAGGTCTTCGGCGACTCGAACACCCAACGCCTCGGCATCGCCGCGAGGGGCGCGGGCTTGTGCGCTGAGCAGCAGGCCCCCGGCTGGATCGCCCACCAATCCGCGCAACCAGACCTGCTCACCTTCCAGCACGGCGTAGCAGGCAATCGGCACCTGGCAGCCACCATTGAGGTGCTTGTTGAGGGCTCGCTCAGCGGTCACGCGGGTGGCGGTGTCCTGGTGATGCAGAGGTGTCAGCAACGCATGGATTTCACTGTCACCGCTACGGCATTCGATACCCACCGCGCCCTGGCCACCGGCCGGAAGGCTGTCGTCGACGCTGATGGCCGAGGTGATGCGATCTTCGAATCCCAGGCGGATCAGGCCGGCAGAGGCGAGGATGATGGCGTCGTATTCGCCGGCGTCGAGCTTGGCCAGGCGGGTGTTGACGTTGCCGCGCAGGAAACGGATTTCCAGGTCCGGGCGGCGGGTCAGCAATTGAGCCTGGCGGCGCAGGCTGGAGGTGCCGACGATGCTGCCCCGGGGCAAATCATCCAGGCTGGCGTAGGTGTTGGAAACGAAGGCATCGCGCGGGTCTTCCCGCTCGCAGATGCAGAACAGGCCAAGGCCTTCGGGGAAGTCCATCGGCACGTCCTTCATGGAGTGCACGGCGATGTCGGCTTCATTTTCCAGCAGCGCGGTTTCGAGTTCCTTGACGAACAGGCCCTTGCCGCCAATTTTCGAGAGCGGTGAGTCAAGCAGCTTGTCACCACGGCTGACCATGGGGACGAGGGTCACCAGCAGGCCCGGATGAGCCGCTTCAAGACGGGCCTTGACGTATTCGGCCTGCCACAGGGCGAGAGCGCTTTTGCGGGTGGCGATGCGGATCTG
>NZ_MRCS01000110.1 GCF_002303925.1 Pseudomonas sp. ACN8 | reverse complement strand
CGGCGTTTTTCAAGGTAGTTGTCGCGTCAACCGTCTAACTATGCCGCTCTTTTCTCGACCTGTTGCTCTCGATCCGGGTTCAACAGCACGGTGCCGATCGGTTCCCAGTTACGCGTTCGAGCCGACCACCGTTCCGGCTTTTTCTCTTTGGCTCGTTCGTACAGCTCATGTCGCCGGGCCAAGACCCGATGGTCCAGTCCTCGATGCCGCTCAGCCGGTGTGACGAACCGGATACGGCTATGCCGGTGCTCGTTGTTGTACCAACGCATGAAGTCCCTCACCCATACTCGTGCGGCGTCCAAACTGGCAAAACCATTCTGCGGCCATTGCGGGCAGTATTTCAGCGTTCTAAACAGCGACTCCGAGTAGGGATTGTCGTTGCTGACCCGCGGCCGGCCTCGCGAGGGCGTGATCCCCAGTTCGTACATCTTGCTCAACAGCGTCACCGATTTCATCGGCGCTCCGTTGTCTGAGTGCAGCACCAGCGGTTCGTGTAAACACTGCTCGCCGATCACGCTGCGTTGCAGCAGCGCGGCGGCTTTCTCGCCGCTTTCCGCGTCGTAGACCTCCCAGCCCACGGCCTTGCGGCTGTAAATATCCTCGATCAGATAGAGGTAGTAATACTGGCCGCGTATAGGCGACGGCAGATACGTGATGTCCCACGACCACACCTGATTGGGCCCTTTGGCCGCATGCGTGGTCGGTGCCGCATGTCGTCTGGGGTGCTGACTACGTCCGCGATGTTGCTGTTGACCCGCCGCACGCAGGACGCGATAGAACGTGGCCTCCGACGCCAGATAACGCCCTTGATCGGCCAGGCGCGGCACGATCTGGCTGGGCGGCAAGTGAGCGTAATCAGCGCTGTTGCACAGCGTCACAATCGCCTGTCGCTCGACCTCACTCAGCGCATTACGCGGCGCTGGTCGCACGATAGTCGTTCGAGCATCGGCCTGAACGATCTCGGGGCCGGTCCAGCGTTGCAGGGTTCGTAGCGATAAACCGACCTCCTGGCAGGCCCTGATTTTTCTGGCTCCCGCCGCGACGGCTTCGCTCAGCCAGTCAACGAACAACTGCCGTTGCGGCAAAGACGTCAGTTGTCCTCGTTGTCGGTCCCCCAGTAGTCGTTGAGCTTTTTTCGCAGCACCAACAACGCGGCTGTTTCAGCGAGCGCCTTGTCTTTGCGGCGCAGTTCGCGCTCAAGTTCCTGGATGCGCTTCTTATCTTTGCGAGACTGTTCCCGGTCTTCTTTTTGCTGGACCTTTTCCGATTTCTGGCCGGTGATGAAGGCTTGTCGCCAGGCCGTGATTTGCTCGGGGTAAAGGCCTTTGCGGCGGCAATACTCGCCCAGGTCGATCTCGGACAAGCCGGACGCTTCAAGGACGACAGCAAACTTGATTTCGGCTGGCCAGCTCTCGGCCGATGACTTGTTTTCGGACACTGCACTTCCTTCAGAACTGAGCTGCTTGCGCCAGTTGGACAAAGACATTTCGCTGACCCCTTCGCGCCGGGAAACCTCGGCCATCGACAGGTTCAGCGGGGGAAGCAGCATCTTGAGTAATGCGGCTCTGCGTTCAGGTGAATAGTACGGCACGACCAGTCTCTTTCCGCCCCCGATGTGCTTTTTTAGGAAAATTCGGAGAGGCGACAACTATCCTGACACCGGGGG
>NZ_MRCS01000108.1 GCF_002303925.1 Pseudomonas sp. ACN8 | reverse complement strand
AAATCGGCATAGGGGACGGCCTTCACAGGCCGCTCCCCTGCCACACCACCCGGCATGCGGGTCCGCACCGGGCGGTTCGAGAGATTGAGGTTATGAGAGACGTACTAATCCCATCCTGTCGAACCACGCAATAGTAAGCACGCGATTCAGCTCCAGACGACTGTTATGCCACCAGCGGCAGGTGTTTCCTGCCACCTTCTGCGCCACCTGGTTACTCGCGCCAAGTGCTCGCAACTCACGATACGTCGTCGTTCCGCGCTTCCATTGTTTAAGCTGGATAGCTCGCAATCGGTGTCGTATCCATTCGTCCAGCTCACGCCAGACGGCTGGAGTTTGCGACAACCCGAAGTAAGCTTTCCAACCCAAAATGTAAGGTCGCAGGTCATCGACAATCAGCTGCAAGCTACGGCCACATGAGCGTCGGGTATACCAGCGTATTCGTTGCTTGAACTGCTTCTGCGCTTCATAGGACGCAGCACGTTTGACCTCACCGCGGGCTGACCACAACTCGTAGCCCAGAAACTTGCGACCAAACGCGCTAGCCACCGCACTCTTGTTCTCGTTGACACTCAAGTGCAGCTTTTCATACAGGCTCCTGAGCAAGACCATGACTCGCTCGCCCGCCTTCCGGCTGCGGACATATACGTTCGCATCGTCGGCGTAGCGCACAAAACAATGGCCTCGGCGCTCAAGCTCCCGATCCACTTCGTCGAGCAGCACATTCGCCAACAACGGCGACAGCGGGCCGCCTTGCGGCGCCCCGCAGCGGCTTTTCTCGACCGCGCCATTGATCAGCGTTCCCGCATCCAGATACGCCCGAATCAGCCGGATAACCGCCCGATCCGCAATCCGCTTGCGTAAACGTTCAATCAAAATATCGTGATCGACCCGGTCGAAGAACTTCTCCAGATCCACATCCACCACCACTTTTCGTCCCGAAGACACGTGGCGCTGCGCCGCCAAAACGGCGTGCTGCGCACAACGTCCCGGACGAAAACCGTAGCTATGTTCACTGAAAGTCGGATCGAGTAGCGGCTGCAAGATTTGCAGCAGGGCCTGTTGGATCAGGCGGTCGGTGACCGTTGGAATACCCAACTCGCGTTGACCGCCGTCAGGCTTGGGGATTACCACACGTCGTACCGGACTGGGCCGGTAGACACCTGAAAGAAGCTGCTCACGAATCGCGCCCCACTGGGTTAACAAATGTTCGGCAGTCTGTTCAATGTCCAGACCATCGACTCCTGCGGCACCTTTGTTGGCCTTGACCCGTTTCCACGCTCGCTTCAGGTTTTCTCTCGCAAAGGCCCGTTCCAGCAACCCTTGCCCTGCGTTATCGGATTCATTTTGCGGGCGATTAACCTCGTCGCTGATGGAGTTCCTCACGGCTTCACCGCTCGCTGTCTCCATTCGCCCCGCGTTTGGCAGGCATCTGACTTCCGGTCGTTCGCATCAACATGGCCTATAACACTTTCTCTCGTTCGGCCCTTCGCCCTCAAAAAAAGACTACTACGGCCTCTGCTGACTTCTCGCTCCAGCTTGCACCGTCGCCCTTTCAGGCATGAGGCGAGATCTCCCCAGGTAAGAACGCAATCCTTCACCACACAACCGCCGGATTTACACAGCCTGATCCTTGACCACAAGAGCTTCGCGGTTTTGTGCCCGCTCGCCCTGATCGGCTTCGCCTTTTATCCGGTTCTTGTACATCGGCTCATGGCTTCGATTCACGCTTCCTCCCCACACTCGGTCGCCCTCGTGCAGTTGCGCTTCACTTCGTTCGCTGTGGTCAGCTTACGGCGGGACTTTCACCCACAAGATTGCGCCCATGCTGGGCGCACACAAAA
>NZ_MRCS01000107.1 GCF_002303925.1 Pseudomonas sp. ACN8 | reverse complement strand
ACATGTGCGCCCAGCATGGGCGCAATCTTGCGGGTGAAAGTCCCGCCGTAAGCTGGCCACAGCGAACGAAGTGAAGCGCAACTGCATGAGGGCGACCGAGTGTGGGGAGGAAGCGTGGAGCGAAACCGTGAGCCGATGGACAAGAACCGGATACAAGGCGATGCCGACCAGGGCGAGCGGGCATGTAACTGCGAAGCTCTTGTGGTCAACGGGCGGCAACGTAAATCCGGCGGTTGTGCGGGGAAGGATTGCGTTCTTACCTGGGGAGATCTCGCCTCGTGCCTGAAAGGGTGACGGTGCAAACCGGAGCGAGAAGTCAGCAGAGGCCGTAGTAGTCTTTTTTTTTTTTTGACGAAGGGCCGAACGAGAGAAAGCGTTATAGGCCATGTTGATGCGAACGACCGGAAGTCAGATGCCTGCCAAACGCGGGGCGGATGTGAGGACACGAGCGGTGAAACCGTGAGAAGCCCCATCAGCGACGAGGTCAATCGCCCGCAAGATGAATCCGACAACGCAGGGCAAGGGCTGCTGGATCGGGCCTTTGCGAGAGAAAACCTGAAGCGGGCATGGAAGCGGGTCAAGGCCAACAAAGGTGCAGCGGGAGTCGACGGTCTGGACATTGAACAGACGGCCGAACATCTGCTCACTCAGTGGGCGGCGATTCGTGAACAGCTTCTGTCAGGTGTCTACCGGCCCCGTCCGGTACGCCGTGTGGTCATTCCCAAGCCCGACGGCGGTCAGCGCGAGCTGGGCATTCCGACGGTCACCGATCGTTTGATCCAGCAAGCCTTGCTGCAAGTCTTGCAGCCACTCCTCGATCCGACTTTCAGCGAACACAGCTACGGCTTTCGTCCGGGACGCAGTGCGCAGGACGCCGTTCTGGCGGCCCAACGTCATGTGTCCTCGGGGCGCAAAGTGGTGGTGGATGTTGATCTGGAGAAATTCTTCGACCGGGTCGACCATGACATTTTGATTGATCGTTTACGCAAGCGGATTACGAATCAGGCGGTTATCCGGCTGATTCGGGCGTATCTGGATGCGGGAACGCTGATCGATGGCGTGGTCGAGAAAAGCCGCTGCGGGGCGCCGCAAGGCGGCCCGCTGTCGCCGTTGTTGGCGAACGTGCTGCTGGACGAAGTGGATCGGGAACTTGAGCGTCGAAGTCATTGCTTTGTGCGCTATGCCGACGATGCGAACGTGTATGTTCGCAGCCGCAAGGCTGGGCAGCGGGTAATGGCTCTGCTAAAGCGTCTGTATGAAAAGCTGCACTTGAGCGTCAACGAGAGCAAGAGTGCAGTAGCGAGTGCGTTTGGCCGCAAGTTTCTGGGCTATGCCTTTTGGACGTCGCCCAAAGGCGTCCAGAGAACGGTAGCAGTCAAAGCGCGCAAGCAGTTCAAACAACGCATCCGCTGGTTTACCCGGCGCTCAGGTGGCCGCAGCTTGCAACAAGTTGTCGACCGATTAAGGCCCTACATGCTGGGCTGGAAGGGATATTTCGGCTTGTCGCAAACTCCCAGAATCTGGCGAGAGCTGGACAAATGGATACGACACCGACTACGAGCAATCCAGCTCAAGCAATGGCGGCGTAGTTCAACGATCTATCGAGAGCTACGCAAGTTGGGTGCAAGTGAGGTTACCGCTCGCAAAGTGGCGGGAAACTCTCGCTGCTGGTGGCGCAATAGCGCTCTTGAACTCAACCGAGTGCTCGATATAGCGTGGTTCGACAGAACGGGTTTACCGCGTCTCTCCTGACCTCAATCTCTCGAACCGCCCGGTGCGGACCCGCATGCCGGGTGGTGTGGCAGGGGAACGGCCTGTGAAGGCCGTCCCCTATGCCGATTC
>NZ_MRCS01000106.1 GCF_002303925.1 Pseudomonas sp. ACN8 | reverse complement strand
GGCGATCCGAAAAGTGATCTACACGACCAACGCCATTGAGAGCATCAACGCTCAACTGCGCAAGATCATCAAGACCCGAGGTCACTTCCCGACCGACGATGCGGCGACAAAACTGATCTGGCTTGGGCTGCGCAATATCACAGCAAACTGGGGCTCAGCGGCCCATGACTGGAAAAGTGCGATGAATCAATTCGCGATTCTGTACGGAGATCGATTTATCAGGCCGACCTGGTAAAGCATGGCCTGCCTAACGGCAGGCCGTTACCGGCCCGCACACAAAATATCTGACAGTCCCCTGCTGAACCTTGCCAGCTGCAAAGTCCGCCCGACGCATTGCCACTGACCAGTCATTTGCATTCGTCCTGACCAACCGTTTGCATTCGACTTGATCAGCACACGCCGTAGTGACGACCGGCAGATAACGGCCAAAAGCGGTTCTTCTCGACCAGTTAAATCCATGTCGCCTTAGGGCAAGCAGACCCTACCAACAGCGGCCGGTGAAATAGGGCCGCTATCATCCCCACAAATGGGGTCCTTCACCCAACCAACCGGGTGCTTACCACCTAATTAGAGGAATATCCCCCACCCCTCGCTCTTGCCGCACGCAACACTTAGAAACAACCTGTCGATCCATTTGAACTTTCCCTTCGTCTTGCGGTAGTGGCTCGTTAGTTGCACACCCGCCTTGTGCACGCAACAGCTGTCGTCCTGGGTATGGCGACGACGGGCATCAGGCGAGGGTCAAATATGAAACGCGCGACGCCACCAGGCCATTCCATCGCCTTACTGCGCAGGTCAAGCCTGCCCTGTGCGATGCTTCTTAGCATGGCCACGGTAAATGCCGTGCCGCTCGACGATTTCGGCCCGCCACCACCAACGGACCCCTCGGCGTATACCAATCCCGCGGCCGACCCCAAGGCCGCGCTGGATGCCATAGAGGCCATGCCCCCCGTCAACCAGGGCGCCATTGCCCTGCCCAATGGCGTTTTTGGCACCCGCACCACGCCAACGACCGACAACGTACTTCCGCCAAGCCTGCAAACATCCTTCAAGATCCCCACCAATGGCAAGCCCAGCCCATTGTTCGGAGCCCAGCCGTACACGCAGCAACTGCTGCTGTTCGAAGAATTCGGCACGGAGAAACTCGACCCGACACTGCCGCCGCCCACCCTGACCTTCCCGGTTCCGATCGTCGGCCCGGCGCCCACGCAGGACCCGAACAACATCGCCCGCAGCGGCCCTTCGCCCGCGGCGCTGGAAGCCTTCATGCGCCAGCCGGGGCTGTACCCGTTTCCGTCGCAGTATTCCAACGTGCTGGACCGCAACCCGTGGAAAGCGCAGATCGAAGCCTTCCTCAACCGCCATCCGGTCGGCTCGCCGGCCGAAGGTCGTCCGCCCGGAAAAGGCTGGTCGCACCAGCGCTGGAACGAGTTCTACCCACAAGTCGCCTTCAAGACCGTGCAAGCGGGCGCCCAGCTCAACAGCGGCATGCGCGACCGCCGACAGTTGCACAACTACTCCGTCGGTGAGTTCGGGCCTGGCGGGCTCTACAACCAGACCTCAAACACCCCGGTCATTGCGGGCACCACCAAAGGCATAAATACCCGTTTTCACCCCAACATGCCGATTCAGAACCACAAGGCGCTCTGGACCTTCGACGGCACCTTTCCGCCAAAACTGTTGATGGTGCGCTACGGACAAGGGGTGCTGATGCGGCACTACAACGCCTTGCCGATCGATCCGTCGGCCACCATGGGGTTTGGCCTGCACACCCTCAGCACCCACGAACACAACGGCCACAACCCGGCCGAAAGCGACGGATTTTCCGGTGCGTTTTTCTTTCCGGGACAATATTTCGACTATCGCTGGCCGATCCAGTTGGCCGGTTACGACACCATCAACACCAGCGCTCAGGATCCGCGCGCGGCGTTCCCCTGCGCCCCGGGCGAAACCCTGTTCGTCAACGATGCCACGCCGGGCCTC
>NZ_MRCS01000105.1 GCF_002303925.1 Pseudomonas sp. ACN8 | reverse complement strand
AGTTATGGTGCAGGTGTTCCAGAATGGGCCCACTGATTTGGCTGGAAATATCCTGGCGTGGAGTATCGCCTCGTGGGCCACAATTGGGTGCAGGCTTACTGCCCTCGGAACGGTTCAGCGCCGTGTGGGCGTCAGTGTCCCAGTACTCGTCGAGCATGTTGTGGCCCATACGAATGATGCCTTTCATGTCTTACCCCAACAGTCGCCATTCGATGTTTTCTTCGATGACTGTGATTCTGTCGGGGAGCAAGAAACGAGGCTCGTGACTCTGAACCCTCAGGGTGGGCATGATCTCGTTCTCCTCGAAGCGGCGAATGACGCCATCGTTGAACCTTGAGTAAGCATCACGGCTCAGACGGGCAGCCTGCCAGTAGCCTGTCTGCGGACAAGCCTGGCCGCTGGAGCAGGTCGGCTCGGGGTAGCTGGCCTTGATGAACGCAGAAGAGTCGGGCATGGCCCTGCCGGTCGCTGGCTCAAGGAGTTTGGCCTTGGCCAACTGATGGATCAGCGCTTCGCTGGGCTTTTTCGGTGGGACATTGGCCTGCCATGCTTCCAGCCATTGCAGTTTGCCGTCCCAGGCGGGTAGCTTGGCCGGGGGCAAGGGGAGGATTTCGTTGATCTCGGGGACCTTCGGGTCAGCGTAGGAGTAGTTTGCAAGTACCCTCCAGATGGTTTTATAGCGCTCAGCGCGTTCGAGGTCTTCTTGTTGGCCGAGGTAGTACAAGCGATCATCTGGTTTGGGGCCACGGAAACCACTTCCCAAAAAAGAGGTCGAGGATTCATCACCCGCCGCCACGCCCAATTGGAATGCCTCAAGTGCCTCTTGGTACTGTCCCTTGTGCTTAAGGTAGACGCCCAGGGCGCCGGCGGCCTTGCCATTACCTTGTTCAGCCGCGCAACGATACATCTGCATCGCTATTTTCGGTGCGACATCAATCGGATCGAGCTTGTCGCCCACATAGTACTGGGCTTGGGCACTGCCCTGATCAGCCGCCTTGCGTAAATAACGCAACGACATGGCCGTGTCCTGCTTCAGTCCGGCTGAACCGTTCTTCAGGAACAGGCCGATAAAGTAATATCCCGTCGCCACGTTCGCGTCGATCAACTGCTGGCTCAAGCGCAGGTGATCGGCACCACGGAGTGTGAAGTGGCCGCGCATGGTGCCGTTCTGCAGATTGATATTGGCCTTGTAATGACCATTCTCGGCAGCAATCCGGTACAAGCGCTCGATCTCGGCGTCGACGCTTTTGTCCTGCTTGAGCAAATTGTTCTTCTGAAGCCAGCGGGCGTACTGGAACAACTCATCGGTCTCGGCGGATGGTGCAGGGATTTGCTCGTGCACGCAGGAAAAGGCCAGCTTGGCTTTGATCTCGGTCAGCGGGTTCACGGAAGTGTCCTGGGTCGGGCGAGTAGGGGCGCTGCCGCAATCACAGGCGGTCAGCAGCAGGCTTGTCAGCAACAGGAGTCGACGCATTAGTCGAGGTCCGTCAGGGCGGCTTCGCCGTAATAGAACTCGACGAGCGGAGCGTTGGGTGCCGCCCTATCTTTTTGGAGGCGTTTGTTGTCATTGATGATGTCCTGCCAAGCGATGAACGCCTCCTCTGGATCATCCTGCGCGCCCCTCTTGTCCGTATGCAGATTCCACAACCGTCGGCGCATGGCCTGGGTCACACTCGCCCACTCATGGGCAATGTTCAGCTCACTGTCCACCTGCATGCTGCGAGTGTTTATGTTGGCTGAGCCGTGGGTGGTGAACACGTCGTTGACGATCATCAACTTGGAGTGAATGTACACCGGCATCCACGGTTTTCCGGCTGGCGAATCGGGTGCGACCAGCGAGCACACGTGAATTTTCAGGCCAGGGCGCGGGGTCGGGACGAGCGTACTTTTCTCGATCGCCTCAATCTGCTCTTTGAGCCAGATCTGTCGAAATTTATTGTTTCTGGCGGCGTCTCGTTGGGCTTCCCGGGCTTTTTCGCTCATCTCGCCGCCAC
>NZ_MRCS01000104.1 GCF_002303925.1 Pseudomonas sp. ACN8 | reverse complement strand
GCCTGACCCTGACCGCCACCGGCAACATCAGCGAAGGCGGCCAGATCACCTACACCGCGACCCTGAGCAACCCGGCCGGCACGCCGATGACCGTGACCTTGAGCAATGGCTCGGTCATCACCATCGAGGCGGGCCAGACCACTGGCAACGTCGTGGTCGAAACCCCGGCCAACGACGTTTATGTCAACGGCAGCACCGTCAGCACCACCATCACCGCTACCACCGGCGGCAACTTCGAAAACCTGGTGCTCAACAACACTCCAGCAGTCACCACGATTTCCGATGTGATCGACAAGGTCACGGTTACCATCGAAAGCGCTGGTCCTGTGCTGGAAGACCAGGCACCGACTTTCACCATCAAACTCGACCAGAAGCTGGATCACGACCTGACGGTGACACTCAGCAACGGCCAAACTGTGATCATCGCCGCAGGCGCAACTCAAGTTGGCTATGCATTGCCGGCGCAAGGTGATGACGTCTACAAGGATGGTGGTAGCGCCTCGCTGGGTATCGCTGATGCTAGCGTTGCCGGTAAGACGTTTGAGAATCTGGTCATTGGTGGCGAAGCCAAGGTCGAAATTACTGACACTGTCAGCGAAGTCATCGCTACCCTGACTGCGGATAAATCCACCGTGGCCGAAGGCGGCCAGGTCACCTACACCGTGACCCTGACCAACTCGGCCGGTCTGCCGATCAATAACCATGGTCCGTTGGAGTTCACCCTCTCCGACGGCACCAAAATTACCGTTCCGGCCAACACCGCGACCGGCACGGCGACCATCGCTGCTGCCGACGACGTGTTCACCGGCGGCCAGGCAGCGATCGTCAACAAACTGGAGTCGGTCAGCGGCGCGGACAACTTCGAAAAACTGACCCTGAGCCAGACCGCAGTCGAAACCTCCGTCACCGACGAACCGGGCTCGGGCACCCCGAGCGACAACCAGGGCGACCCGGTCACCGTCAGCATCGAAGGCAATGGCGGTGTGCAGGAAAACCTTGCGCCGACCTTCACCGTCAAGCTTGACCAGAAGCTCGATCATGACCTCAAGGTCACCTTGAGCAACGGCGGCACCGTCACCATTGAAGCGGGCAAGCTGTCGGCCATCTACACCGCGCCGGTACAAGGTGACGACGTCTACAAGGACGGTCAGACCCTCTCGATTGGCATCAGCGATGCAACGGTTGACGGCAAAACCTTCGAAAACCTGGTGATCGACGGCACCGTGGCCAACGTGGCCATCACCGACACCGTCAGCGAAGTCATCGCCACTTTGACCGCGGACAAATCCACCGTGGCCGAAGGCGGCTCGGTCACCTACACCGTGACCCTGACCAACGCGGCCGGCCTGCCGATCAATAACCATGGTCCGTTAGAGTTCACCCTCTCCGACGGCACCAAGATCACCGTCCCGGCCAACACCGCGACCGGCACAGCAACCATCGCCGCGGCCGACGACGTGTTCACCGGCGGCCAGGCAGCGATCGTCAACAAACTGGAATCGGTCACTGGCGCAGACAACTTCGAAAAACTGACCCTGAGCCAGACCGCAGTCGAAACCTCCGTCACCGACGAACCGGGCTCGGGCACCCCGAGCGACAACCAGGGCGACAAGGTCACCGTCAGCATCGAAGGCAACGGCGGCGTGCAGGAAAACCTCGCGCCGACCTTCACCGTCAAGGTCGACCAGAAACTCGATCACGACCTCAAGGTCACCCTGAGCAATGGCGGCACCGTCACCATTGAAGCGGGCAAATTGTCGGCCATCTACACCGCACCGGTGCAGGGCGACGACGTCTACAAGGACGGTCAGACCCTCTCGATTGGCGTCAGCGATGCAACGGTTGACGGCAAAACCTTCGAAAACCTGGTGATCGACGGCACGGCGGCCAACGTGGCCATCACCGACACCGTCAGCGAAGTCATCGCGACCCTGACTGCGGACAAATCCACCGTGGGCGAAGGTGGTTCGGTGACTTACACCGTGACCCTGACCAACGCGGCCGGTCTGCCGATCAATAACCATGGTCCGTTGGAGTTCACCCTCTCCGACGGCACCAAGATCACCGTCCCGGCCAACACCGCGACCGGCACAGCAACCATCGCCGCGGCCGACGACGTGTTCAC
>NZ_MRCS01000103.1 GCF_002303925.1 Pseudomonas sp. ACN8 | reverse complement strand
ACTGAGCCGGGCGAAAGTTTCATCAAGCTGCTGGTTTCGGGCTTCTCCGGTGACTGAGTTAGTGGAAGAAATTTCAGAAAGTGCCAGTACATTTATATCGGCAACCATCAGATAGTCAGCCATGTCCGATGGTGATTGGGCCGTTCTTTTTCCTTCTTTGGCATTGCCTAGCCACTCGATATTCCACGAACCAATGCTGAGGGGAGTGTCACATCGTTCAGCCGCCAGTGCGGTCAAATTGATGGACAGCGATACAACTATCGCGAAAGTGCAAGTATAACGTCGCATCTGATACTCCTTTGAATGCACCATGTAGATGGATTTATATTTTAGGCGATCATTTCGTAGGGCAATAGTCGGGTAGGTGATCTTCACCTTCGACGCCTGGCACCTTATTAACGAAGGCTTGTGCGTTCGCTACGATCGCAGCATTTTCCGGGTAGATAGCTTTGTAGTCGCTCAGTTGTTTCTCGGCATCGCTAAATGCATTTCGGGCTTCGACCGTCAACAGGAAGTCCGTTATTGAAGGATTTTCCTTTCCCTGTGAGTAATTTTGAAAGCCCGCTTCCAAGGCCTTCTTCTGATCCAGATCAGAAGGTGAGTACTGATCGAAGACGTTCGGATAATTGATTTTCTTGAGCGCATCACGAGCGTGTCCAAAACCGGGATCCGCCTGCACATACACCACTCTGGAAACCCGGGTTAGAGTCATCAATCCAGTACACATGGCACATGGTTCAAGCGTGGTGTATACCGTGTAACCCTTGGCATATTTGCCAACGGACGGGCAATTCAAAAAATTTTGGATTAGGCGGACTTCTCCATGCTGGCTAGCATTGTCAGTTTTGTTAGCCGCATTTCTAGCCCAAAAAACTGGTGTCGAATCCTTGTCCACCAATATCGAGCCAATGTTGTGGCCTCGGCTGTCAGCTGTTATGGGGGCCTTTTGCCAATCACGGTAAACCACCGCTAATGCGGTCAAAGAAAGAATCTCATCGCGCTCGATCTGTTGTGCGGTGGGCATGGTCTCCTCGGCGGCTGCCTCAAGGGTCAGGCTTAATAAAACTACCGAAGCTAGGGCTTTCATACTGTTCATCCTGACTTCCTCGTGAATTGCTCCCGGAGTGCAAGAAATAAGCTAGAAGCAATTACAGGGGTGTCAAGGTGACATCTACTACTACAGAGAACGCAACGAATCAGATGAGTGCATTGCCAAATTGCTTTTCGCAGACTATCGAGGTTCTTCGACGCGCCGTCAAAACGGTGCGGAGGCAGGCAAAGCAAGGCCGTAAGGGGCCGTCCGGCAGTCACTCCAACGAAATAAGACGTTTTTTTTGGGCGGGGCCCACCCGGCTTGTGAAAATCCTATGCTAGGTTTAGTGAGTTCGTTGCACAAAACCCAAATTTACCGATTTTGTGCTTTCCCTAAGCGCAAAGTTTGTATGCCTAAGGTACGGATTCCAACAAAGACGTTTCTTAACAGCGTTACGACAGAAAGCACGACGCCGAGATGTTGGCATCTGTACCTACCGATTGGAAAACAGGTTCGCAAACCGGGAGAAGATCGAATGGCCAAAATTCCAAGCGACATGGATCCGACCGGCACTAATTTGCCAATCAACGAAAAGACATCAGAGCAGGTGCCACTGCATGCCAAGCAGTTACTGGACTATCGCATCAAGGCTGCGCAACGTGGCACGCCGCACTTCAACTAGACCCTAGTAAGTCAGTCTATCTGATGCGCTGACGCATGCCACGGAGAGCGGTAGAAGTCTATGAAAGACATTGCATCTTGTTCAATCCATCCCGCCATCGGGATCGCGCGAGTTGGTAACAGTCCTACTGGGTACTTTGTCGGGCCCGAGACGCCTGGAGTGGCCGTGCACCCAGCTGGGGGATACAAGGACGGGGCGCACGGCGACCAGATCAAGCGCCAAGCGGCGCGATTTCGTGTCTATGCCAGGGATGCCGACGGGAACGTGCTGGGGGAAATTACCGTCTCCGACGCAAAGATCCAGTGGCGCGTGACTCTTGCCAACAAGAAGGCGGAGTGGGACAACTTCGACGGTGGCAAGGGAGAGGAACTTCCGATCCATGAGCGCCGCCCCCGCGCCGAATGGCGAAACAAGGACATCTTCGAAGAGACCGCGCGTCAACTGCTGATAATCGCCCCTGAACCAGCCGTTTTGGATCGCCCGGGCGCTCGGCATGTGTTCGACGATGGGACGTTCATGGGCGTCAAGGTGACTCTCGGAGAAGCCCGCTTGGAAGCGGTGGGGCGG
>NZ_MRCS01000102.1 GCF_002303925.1 Pseudomonas sp. ACN8 | reverse complement strand
ATGAAATCGAGTAGGACGGAGCACGAGAAACTTTGTCTGAATATGGGGGGACCATCCTCCAAGGCTAAATACTACTGACTGACCGATAGTGAACTAGTACCGTGAGGGAAAGGCGAAAAGAACCCCGGAGAGGGGAGTGAAATAGATCCTGAAACCGTATGCGTACAAGCAGTGGGAGCCCACTTTGTTGGGTGACTGCGTACCTTTTGTATAATGGGTCAGCGACTTATTTTCAGTGGCGAGCTTAACCGAATAGGGGAGGCGTAGCGAAAGCGAGTCTTAATAGGGCGTCTAGTCGCTGGGAATAGACCCGAAACCGGGCGATCTATCCATGGGCAGGTTGAAGGTTAGGTAACACTGACTGGAGGACCGAACCGACTACCGTTGAAAAGTTAGCGGATGACCTGTGGATCGGAGTGAAAGGCTAATCAAGCTCGGAGATAGCTGGTTCTCCTCGAAAGCTATTTAGGTAGCGCCTCATGTATCACTGTAGGGGGTAGAGCACTGTTTCGGCTAGGGGGTCATCCCGACTTACCAAACCGATGCAAACTCCGAATACCTACAAGTGCCGAGCATGGGAGACACACGGCGGGTGCTAACGTCCGTCGTGAAAAGGGAAACAACCCAGACCGTCAGCTAAGGTCCCAAAGTTATGGTTAAGTGGGAAACGATGTGGGAAGGCTTAGACAGCTAGGAGGTTGGCTTAGAAGCAGCCACCCTTTAAAGAAAGCGTAATAGCTCACTAGTCGAGTCGGCCTGCGCGGAAGATGTAACGGGGCTCAAACCATACACCGAAGCTACGGGTATCATCTTAGGATGATGCGGTAGAGGAGCGTTCTGTAAGCCTGTGAAGGTGAGTTGAGAAGCTTGCTGGAGGTATCAGAAGTGCGAATGCTGACATGAGTAACGACAATGGGTGTGAAAAACACCCACGCCGAAAGACCAAGGTTTCCTGCGCAACGTTAATCGACGCAGGGTTAGTCGGTCCCTAAGGCGAGGCTGAAAAGCGTAGTCGATGGAAAACAGGTTAATATTCCTGTACTTCTGGTTATTGCGATGGAGGGACGGAGAAGGCTAGGCCAGCTTGGCGTTGGTTGTCCAAGTTTAAGGTGGTAGGCTGAGATCTTAGGTAAATCCGGGATCTTAAGGCCGAGAGCTGATGACGAGTGTTCCTTTGGAACACGAAGTGGTTGATGCCATGCTTCCAAGAAAAGCTTCTAAGCTTCAGGTAACCAGGAACCGTACCCCAAACCGACACAGGTGGTTGGGTAGAGAATACCAAGGCGCTTGAGAGAACTCGGGTGAAGGAACTAGGCAAAATGGCACCGTAACTTCGGGAGAAGGTGCGCCGGTGAGGGTGAAGGACTTGCTCCGTAAGCCCACGCCGGTCGAAGATACCAGGCCGCTGCGACTGTTTATTAAAAACACAGCACTCTGCAAACACGAAAGTGGACGTATAGGGTGTGACGCCTGCCCGGTGCCGGAAGGTTAATTGATGGGGTTAGCTAACGCGAAGCTCTTGATCGAAGCCCCGGTAAACGGCGGCCGTAACTATAACGGTCCTAAGGTAGCGAAATTCCTTGTCGGGTAAGTTCCGACCTGCACGAATGGCGTAACGATGGCGGCGCTGTCTCCACCCGAGACTCAGTGAAATTGAAATCGCTGTGAAGATGCAGTGTATCCGCGGCTAGACGGAAAGACCCCGTGAACCTTTACTATAGCTTTGCACTGGACTTTGAATTTGCTTGTGTAGGATAGGTGGGAGGCTTTGAAGCGTGGACGCCAGTTCGCGTGGAGCCAACCTTGAAATACCACCCTGGCAACTTTGAGGTTCTAACTCAGGTCCGTTATCCGGATCGAGGACAGTGTATGGTGGGTAGTTTGACTGGGGCGGTCTCCTCCTAAAGAGTAACGGAGGAGTACGAAGGTGCGCTCAGACCGGTCGGAAATCGGTCGTAGAGTATAAAGGCAAAAGCGCGCTTGACTGCGAGACAGACACGTCGAGCAGGTACGAAAGTAGGTCTTAGTGATCCGGTGGTTCTGTATGGAAGGGCCATCGCTCAACGGATAAAAGGTACTCCGGGGATAACAGGCTGATACCGCCCAAGAGTTCATATCGACGGCGGTGTTTGGCACCTCGATGTCGGCTCATCACATCCTGGGGCTGAAGCCGGTCCCAAGGGTATGGCTGTTCGCCATTTAAAGTGGTACGCGAGCTGGGTTTAGAACGTCGTGAGACAGTTCGGTCCCTATCTGCCGTGGACGTTTGAGATTTGAGAGGGGCTGCTCCTAGTACGAGAGGACCGGAGTGGACGAACCTCTGGTGTTCCGGTTGTCACGCCAGTGGCATTGCCGGGTAGCTATGTTCGGAAAAGATAACCGCTGAAAGCATCTAAGCGGGAAACTTGCCTCAAGATGAGATCTCACTGGGACCTTGAGTCCCCTGAAGGGCCGTCGAAGACTACGACGTTGATAGGTTGGGTGTGTAAGCGCTGTGAGGCGTTGAGCTAACCAATACTAATTGCCCGTGAGGCTTGACCATATAACACCCAAGCAATTTGATGCTCCTAGTTGAAGAAACGAAAGAGACCAGATTGCGGTGTGTGAAGACGAAACGAACCGAAAGTTCGAAACTCACAAAACACCGAAGCTGTCACATACCCAATTTGCTGAAGCGCGGCCGGCCGGCCACGACTCGGTACCCGAATTTCTTGACGACCATAGAGCGTTGGAACCACCTGATCCCATCCCGAACTCAGCAGTGAAACGATGCATCGCCGATGGTAGTGTGGGGTTTCCCCATGTGAGAGTAGGTCATCGTCAAGATTAAA
>NZ_MRCS01000101.1 GCF_002303925.1 Pseudomonas sp. ACN8 | reverse complement strand
AAGAAAAGGTGTCGGCGGGTTGTTTCTGGATCACCGCCCAAGGCCATCAAGGCCAAGGACGGTGAAGATTTCAAAAACCCGGTTTCCAGTGGACCGTAAGGCTGCTCCGCTTAAGTGAACAGCATTAGGCCCAGGCCGGGGTTTTCTATTTCGCGGTTGCATCTATAGCAAGCTACTGTATAAACCGCCCCATATAAACCGCGCCATACAAGCAAGAGGATCCCGGACGTGGAAGAAATCATCGAACAACTGCGTGAAGCCAACGAACCGGTACCGGTCCCCTTGGAACTGCCCGACGAAGACCTGCTGGTCGAAATCGAAGAACAACTGTTCATCGACATTCCGTTCGTCTTCAGAGAGTTTCTGCTGACCGTCAGCGACGTCGTCTACGGCAGCCTGGAACCGGTCACCGTGACCGACCCGCAATCCCACACCTACCTGCCCGACGTTGCCGCCAACGCCTGGGACGCCGGCGTCGATCGCAGCCTGATCCCGATCTGCCAGGACGGTGATGACTACTATTGCGTCGAAGAAGACGGCACCGTGGTGCTTTGGCAGGCCGAAGAAGAGCTGATCGCCGAAGAAACCTGGGAGTCGGTGTGGCACTGGGCACGGGACGTCTGGCTGGAAAGCTGACCCAGTCAACGCCGCTAGGTGGTCAGTGCCCGGACGACTCCTTGTGATTGTCGAGGGTTTCCAGCAACGCCACCTGCATCCGCGTATGCACACGAATGAACCAACGCCACAGCAGCGCCGCCACGGCGGCCGCGACCACGGCGATCAGCATCAGCAACTTGTTGGTCGGCAGAATACTGGCCGACAAGGCTGCCAACAGCAAAAAGATCACCAGCAGCGACAGGATCGGGATCACTTCGGCGATCACCCGGCGCACTCGCTGCGTGTGGCGCCCGGCCATCTCCGGCTTCACGCCCATTTCCGCCAGCAACATCGACAGTGCCTTTAGCTTTCGGTACGCCGCAATCAAAAAAGGCAGCGATAACAGCAGCGCCCCACCCCAGATCAACGCCTTTTGCCAGCTCGGGTCGCTGATCCAGGCTTGCAGGTAGGCCGACATGCGTTCGGCGAAATACGCGCCCGAGAAGAAGATTGCGATCACGAGCGCCAGATTGACTCCCACCTGCAACAAAATCCGCCGAATCATGGATGCCAGTAACGCACCCTCACCCTGAGGCTGGATGCTGCGCAGCCATTCGCCATACATCCCCAACACCCGTCCCAGACGTTCTGGCATGGCGCCGGCGAGCTTGATCGACAATGGATCAGCCGCGCGAATCAGATAGGGCGTCAGCAGGGTTGTGATCACCGAAACCGCCACAGCCACGGGGTATAAAAAGTTGCTGGTGACCTGCAACGTCATGCCCAGTGCCGCGATGATGAAAGAGAATTCGCCAATCTGTGAAAGCCCCATCCCGACCCGCAGCGAGGTACGTCCGTCATTGCCGGCGATAAATGCACCAAGGCCGCAGGACAACATCTTGCCGAGCACCACGGCTACGGTGATTACGGCGATTGGCCAGGCGTACTGAAGCAGGATCGCCGGATCGAGCATCAGCCCGATGGCCACAAAGAAAATCGCACTGAAAAGATCGCGAACCGGTTCAATCAAACGCTCGATTTTCAGCAGTTGCCGGGACTCAGCCATGATCGCGCCGATCAGGAATGCCCCGAGGACCATGCTGTATTCAAGCTTGACCACCAGCAGGCAGAAGCCAAAACACAGGCCCAGTACCGTGATCAGCAGCATTTCGTTGCTGTCGAATCTGGCGACGTAGGCCAACAGCCGCGGCACCATCAGGATGCCGATGACCAACGCGACGATCATGAACAGCGACAGTTTGCCGACCGTGGAAAACACTTCGCCGGAGCTGACCGTACCGCTGACCGCGATGCTGGACAGCAGCGCGATGATGCCGATGCCCAGAATGTCCTCGACGATCAGCACACCGAATATCAACTGGGCAAATCGCTCGTTCTTCAGTTTCAGATCATTGAGCGCCTTGACGATGATGGTGGTCGAGGAAATCGCCAGGATCGCGCCGAGGAACAGTGAGTCCATGGTGTTCCAGTCGAACCAGCGACCGATCTCGTAGCCGATCCAGATCATCAGCACGATTTCCAGGAATGCCGCGATGAATGCCGTGGCACCGACCTTGAACAACTTGCGCAGGCTGAACTCCAGGCCCAGGCAGAACATCAGGAATATCACCCCGAGTTCGGCCAGGGTCTTGATGGTTTCTTCATCATGGATCAGGCCGAATGGCGGGGTGTGCGGGCCGATGATGAAGCCGGCGACGATGTATCCCAGTACCACCGGTTGTTTCAGGCGATGGAAAACCACGGTGACCACACCTGCGATCAACATGATCACTGCCAGATCCTGAATGAAACTGATGGCATGCATGGCGAGCGGCTCCCTGATTGAAGTTGCCCGATTCACAGACGCAGGAATACGTCTAATCGAACCGAACAAAAGTCTGCTTTACGCGTAGGAAAAGTCCCTGCGTCCGGGCTTTTGCAGCGTAACACCGCGACTTCCGACAGAAAGGCGGTGCAATATATGGAAACAGATCGATCCGGCGTGACGGCGACCCGGCACCCGGCGTCCCGATAACTGTTGGTTTGAAAAAACCGCCGAGGCACCCGCAGAGGTGCATCCCTCAAACCTGGCCTTGACCCGTGAGAATGCTATGGAACCCGGAAACGCCCAACTGTCGATGACGGTATTGATGACCCCCGACATGGCCAACTTCTCTGGCAATGTTCACGGCGGTACCCTGCTCAAATACCTCGACGAAGTGGCCTACGCCTGCGCCAGCCGTTATGCCGGCCGCTATGTGGTGACCCTGTCGGTGGATCAGGTCATTTTCCGTGAGCCGATCCATGTCGGCGAACTGGTGACCTTTCTCGCCTCGGTCAACTACACCGGCAATACCTCCATGGAAGTAGGCATCAAAGTGGTGACCGAGAACATCCGTGAACGCTCGGTGCGCCACACCAACAGTTGCTTCTTCACCATGGTCGCGGTGGATGACCAACGTAAACCGGCATCAGTACCACCGCTGCAACCGCAGAATAGCGAAGACAAGCGTCGTTACATGCAGGCGCAGCAGCGCCGACAGATTCGTCAGGAGTCGGAAAAGCGCTATCAGGAGATCAAGGGCGACGTCTGAATCTTGTCGCGACTCTAGCCCCCATCGCGAGCAGGCTCGCTCCCACAGTTGATTTCAGTGGACACAGATTTTGTGTACGACAAAGATCCAATGTGGGAGCGAGCCTGCTCGCGATGGGGGCAGCGCTGAATCAGAGACTGATGGGTGTAGCCTCGAACCGCACCCGCGGATGGGCAATCCGGTCCTGAGCCCGTACCAGTTCCAGCTCGTAGCTGGCA
>NZ_MRCS01000100.1 GCF_002303925.1 Pseudomonas sp. ACN8 | reverse complement strand
TCGTGTCCTTCCTCGCCGGGCCGGATTCGACTTGGGTCAATGGGCAGATTTTGCGGGTCAATGGTGGGTTGGTTTAACTATGCTCAGACAAATACCGCAGTGACCCTATCGCGAGCAGGCTCGCTCCCACAATGATCTGGTGTACACAAATCTACTTTGTAGGAGCGAGCCTGCTCGCGATAGCGGCCTCGATGGCAGCACACATCTGAAGGCAGAGCCCACCATGCACACCACCATCATCATCACCTTCGGCCTGATCCTCCTGGCGCTGATGCTCTACATCGGCGAGAACATCGGCTTCACCCGCCAGACCCTGGCCTACAGTTTTATCGTGCTGTGGCTGGCGCTGACGCTGATCAATGGCGCAGTCGGCATCGTGCATGCCGGCCAGCCTTTGAGCACCGAACTGGTGGTCGGTAGCGCCGTGTTCGGTGTCCCGGTGGCGGCGCTGGTGTTGTTCATGGTGTTGACCACCGAAACGTGAAGGCCTTGATCAGCGCACAAGATGCAGGAACTGCATGTGCCGTTCGTACTGGTCGAGGATGTCGTTGATGATCTGCTCCTTGGTGTAGCCCACCAGGTCGTAATCCTGACTTCCCTCACTCAAATGCACTTCAGCCCGGTAGTAGCGGCGATTGTTGAGTTGCTTGGAACCCATGCCGCCACGGGCAAACGATGGCGTGAAATAGCCGCGCATCTGCACCTGATAAACGAACGGATGCTGATCGCCATGACCGATTTCCAGGCTGACACTGTCATGGGCCGGGTCCGGGTGCAGGGCCACGTGCAAGCCTTTTTCGCGGAACACCGCAGACACCTCTTCAATCGCCGGACGCACCGTCGTGTCGAGGAAGCGATAGACCTCATCCCGCGACGGGAAATGCACCGCCTGACTCAAACGCTGACGCCAACCGCCCCGCCGCGAGCCGGACACCGGTGCCAAGGAATGCATCTGCGCAATCTGCTTCTGCGATTCCAGATAAAACGCTTTGTGCAGCCCCCACATCATCAACAGCAAGATCAGCGAGAACGGCAGCGAGGTCAGGACCACCGCCGACTTCAACGCATCGATGCTGCCGGAAAACAGCAGCGCGCTGGTCACCAATGCGGTCATCGCGCCCCAGAACACTCGCAGCCATCTCGGCCCGTCTTCATCCGGGTTGCCGCCCTTGGCGGACAGCGTCGACAGCACCACGGTGCCGGAGTCGGCGGAGGTGACGAAGAACACGAAGCTGATGAACACCGTGACCGCAATGACGGTTTTGCTCCACGGGTAGGTTTCCAGCAGCAGATAGAGCGTCATCGACGGATTATCGATGGCCGACATGCCGAGCGCGCTCATGCCATGGTTGAGCACCTGATCGATGGCACTGTTGCCGAAGATCGACATCCACGCCAGGGTGAAGCCGAGCGGGATCAGCAATACGCCGAAGACGAATTCACGGATGGTACGGCCACGGGAAATCCGTGCGATGAACAGGCCCACGAACGGCGACCATGCAATCCACCAGGCCCAGTAGAACACCGTCCAGCCGCCCAGCCAGTCGCTGGGTTTGTCGTAGGCGTAAAGGTCGAAGCTCTTCATCGGCAAGGCGCCGAGGTAATCGCCGAGGTTCTGGATCAGGGTGTTGAGCAAGTGCTGCGTGGGGCCGGCGAACAACACGAACAGCAGCAACGCGCAGGCCAGCAGCATGTTGATGTCGGACATCACCCGCACGCCCTTGTCGACGCCGGAGACCGCAACGATGATCGCAGCGCCCATCATCAGGGTGATCAGGCCGACCTGAATCCATTGGGTGTGGGCGATGCCGAACAGGTAGTCCAGGCCCGAGTTGAGGTGCAACACACCGAAGCCCATGTCGGCACCGAGGCCGAACACCGTGGCGATGATGCCGAAGCCGTCCACCGCATAACCGATGGGGCCGTTGATGCGCTTGCCGATCAGCGGGTACAGCGCCGAACGCAGGGCCAGAGGCAGGTTATGCCGGTAGGCGAAGTAGGCCAGCGCCATGCCGACAAAGGCGAACACGCCCCAGCCATGCAGGCCCCAGTGCAAAAACAGAATCTGCATCGCCTGACGCGCCGCATCCGCCGTACCGGCCTCGCCTTGGGGCGGTTGCAGCATGTGGGTCAGCGGCTCGGACACGCAAAAGAAAAACAGGGTGATGCTGATCCCGGCGGCGAACAGCATGCCGGCCCAGGACAGATAGCTGAATTCGGGTTCGTCGTGGTCGGCACCGAGCTTGATCTTGCCGTAGCCGGACAAGGCGGTGACCACCACGAAGACCAGATACAGGGTCATCGCCAGCAGGTAATACCAGCCGACCGTATTGGCCGCCCAGTTTTGCGCCGCCAGCAACCAGGCACCGGCTTGTTCGGGCATGGCGATGACAACGACACCAAACAACAGAATGAAACTCGCCGAGAACCAGAATACCGGCGGATTCATGCGGATCAGGCCGCTTGGAGGGATGGACGATGCACTCATGTTCGGTGCACCTCGAAGGGGTAAAACGTGGCTGTAGAAATCGGACTCAGCAAAGGCAAGCCTCCTGTTGTGAGCGGGCAGCGAACCGCCGGTTTAACTTGAATGAACGTTCAAGTTAAACATGGATAGGGGGCTAAGGACTAATCGCAGGGCTCGGCGGTGATGTTCTTACGCTAGCTCAAGGGAGGAAATACGTAGGATTTAAAAGCTTCGCGAGCAGGCTCGCTCCTACAGTGGATCGGGTTGAACACAAAGGCTGTGATCGACGGAAAACCCTGTGGGAGCGAGCCTGCTCGCGATGAGGCCAGACCAGTCAACGGAGACTCAAAAGCCTACTTCTGCGCCCCATCATCCAACTGCAGATTCGCCTGGGTCAGGTTGCTGCCCGCCGGCACGCTGCGGGTCAGCCAGACGTTACCGCCAATGGTCGAGCCCTGGCCAATGGTGATCCGCCCGAGAATCGTCGCCCCGGCATAAATCACCACGTCATCCTCGACAATCGGGTGCCGTGGCTGGCCTTTCTGCAACTGACCGTCTTCGTCCGCCGGGAAGCGTTTGGCGCCCAAAGTCACCGCCTGATAGATCCGCACGCGCTCGCCGATGATCGCGGTTTCGCCAATCACCACACCCGTCCCGTGGTCGATGAAGAAACTGCGGCCGATCTGCGCACCGGGATGTATGTCGATGCCGGTGGCCGAGTGAGCGATTTCCGCACTGATCCGCGCCAGCAGCGGCAACCCGGCACGGTACAAATGGTGGGCCAGACGATGGTGAATCACCGCCAGAATCCCCGGGTAGCACAACAGCACTTCATCGACACTACGGGCCGCCGGGTCGCCGTGATAAGCGGCCAACACATCGGTGTCCAGCAGGCTGCGCAACCCAGGCAAAGCAAGGGCGAAGTCCTGGATGATCTGAATGGTTTTGGCTTCGAC
>NZ_MRCS01000099.1 GCF_002303925.1 Pseudomonas sp. ACN8 | reverse complement strand
CCGGCCACACCGGCACCAAGGATCAGCACGCGCGCCGCTTTCACGGTGCCCGCAGCGGTCATCAGCATCGGCATGAATCGCGGGTAGTGGTGCGCGGCCAGCAACACAGCCTTGTAACCGGCGATGTTGGCTTGCGAGGACAGCACATCCAGGCTCTGAGCGCGGGAGGTGCGAGGCGCGGCTTCCAGAGCAAAGGCGGTAATGCCGCATTCGGCCATTTTGGCGATGGTTTCATTGCTGAACGGATTGAGCATGCCCACCACAACGGTGCCGCTCTTGATCAGCGCCAGTTCGCTGTCGCTGGGCGCGACCACCTTCAAAATCAGCTCTGCACCAAACGCATCGTTGGCGCTGCCAATGCTTGCGCCTGCCGCTTCATAGGCACTGTCGACAACGCTGGCATTAATGCCGGCGCCGCTTTGTACAGTGACCTTATGGCCCTGGCCGATCAGCTTCTTGATGGTTTCCGGGGTTGCAGCAACCCGTGTTTCACCGGTCTGGGTTTCGAGAGGAACACCAATGTGCACGTCAAATCTCCTGCGTGATCTTGTTGAGTAAACCCATGCACTACGGATGGTGCGGCTGGGGCGGCCGATCAGCACGATCCCGCCAAATCAGGGCGGGGCGCGGCATTTTGCAGGCGAACTTTGTGCCCTTCAAGGGATTATGACGGGTGACGGAAAATTAACTACAAGTCACCCCGTGACCGAATGTCGCAACCAACTGCCTCAATCCCTTGCAGACCGTGCTTTTCAAGGATTCTGGCCGAAATTGAAGAATTTACACATCGGCCGTATGAATGATGCGGCATCGCCTAGAAATAGTGGCGCAAAGCCGCGTCATCAGGCGCTTGTGGGACGTTTGTACGACTTCTCGGTACAGTTTGCTGTTATGCGACAAATACGTATATCTGTAGGGCTTTAATTTAGCTGACTACGGGGTCAAGTAAGCTTTGAGAGCCTTTATCCCTCTAGGCTGTAGCTGTGCGCCTGATTTACCAGCCAGTCCCGAAATGCCCTTAATGATGCGGATTCGACCTTTCGCTCAGGAATCATCAGGTAATAAGCCTTGATGCTGGACAGTGCTTGCGGGTTGGCGATCACCAAGCGTTTCTCTTTCAACTCCCTTTGAATCAGGAACGGCGGGATCAGGGCGATGCCCATGTCGTGCATGGCTGCCTGGGCGAGCATGGAAAATAGCTCGTAGCGGGGGCCTGTCATGTCTCGCGGGACATTCAGGTGTTGGGAGTCGAACCATTGGCGCCAGGCATAAGGGCGGGTGGTTTGTTGCAGGAGAGGTAAGTCGGCAATTTCGTCGGGTGTCAGACCGGTCTTGTTTCCGAGCAGATTGGGGCTACAAACGGGCATCGGATTTTCACCCATCAGTCTGTGGGATTCTGTCCCCGACCAATCTGCGTCACCGAAGTAGATGGCGGCGTCGAAATCCGTGTCGGCGAACAGGAACGGGCGCGTGCGGTTGGTCAGGTTGACCGTTACTTCCGGGTGTTTTTGCTGGAAATCTTTAAGTCGCGGCAACAGCCATTGGGTGCCGAAGGTCGGAACCACGGCCAGCTCGATCACGTTGGTGCCTTGCTGGCCCATCACGGACAAGGTGTCGCGCTCAACGGCATCGAGTTGAGTGGCCACTCGACGGCTGTAGGAGAGTCCGGCTTCCGTCAGCTTGACCCCGCGCCGCGAGCGTCGGAACAGTTCCACGCTGAGGAACTCTTCAAGGCTGGCGATCTGTCGGCAAATCGCCCCTTGGGTCAGCGACAGTTCCTGGGCGGCCTTGGTGAAGCTCTCGTGGCGCGCTGCGGCCTCGAAGCTGATCAGGGCGGTGGTGCTGGGTATCTTTCTGCGCATGTACGTCAACCTCACTAATACATCGCATAAAGGCTCTTTCACGACGTTTCGGAGTGAGAAAATAGCACAACAGTATGCAAAATCCTCGTTTGCCGTGGCACCGATCCGGGCCTAGGATCAGTCCACGTTATTTGACCCGATTCGAGAGGACACACTCATGGGCGGTAAAGCTAGCTTCAACTGGATCGATCCCCTGCTGCTGGATCAACAGCTCACTGAAGAAGAACGCATGATTCGCGACACGGCTGCGCAGTTTGCTCAGCAGAGCCTTGCGCCGCGCATTCTTGAAGCTTTCCGTCATGAGAAGACCGATCCGGCGATCTTCCGCGAAATGGGCGAAGTCGGCCTGTTGGGTGCAACCATCCCCGAGCAGTACGGTGGCAGCGGCCTGAACTATGTCAGTTACGGCCTGATCGCCCGAGAGGTCGAGCGCATCGACTCCGGCTATCGCTCGATGATGAGCGTGCAGTCCTCGCTGGTGATGGTGCCAATCAATGAATTCGGTACCGAGGCGCAGAAGCAGAAGTACCTGCCGAAACTGGCGTCGGGCGAGTGGATCGGCTGCTTCGGTCTGACCGAGCCTAACCACGGCTCCGATCCGGGCGCGATGATTTCTCGTGCGCGTAAAGTGGAAGGTGGCTACAGCCTCACCGGCAACAAGATGTGGATCACCAACAGCCCGATCGCCGATGTGTTCGTGGTCTGGGCCAAGGACGATGCCGGCGACATCCGCGGCTTCGTTCTGGAGAAAGGCTGGAAAGGCCTGAGCGCTCCGGCGATTCACGGCAAGGTGGGCCTGCGGGCATCGATCACCGGTGAAATCGTGATGGACAACGTGTTTGTGCCGGAAGAGAACATCTTCCCGGACGTCCGTGGTCTGAAAGGTCCTTTCACTTGCCTCAATTCTGCACGTTACGGCATCTCCTGGGGTGCGCTGGGCGCGGCCGAGTTCTGCTGGCACACCGCTCGCCAGTACACCCTGGATCGTCAACAGTTTGGTCGCCCGCTGGCCGCTACCCAGTTGATCCAGAAGAAGCTGGCCGATATGCAGACTGAAATCACCATGGCGCTGCAAGGCTGCCTGCGTCTGGGTCGTATGAAGGACGAAGGGACTGCTGCTGTCGAAATCACTTCGATGATGAAGCGCAACTCTTGCGGCAAGTCCCTGGATATCGCGCGCATGGCTCGCGATATGTTGGGCGGCAACGGCATCTCCGATGAATTCGGTGTCGCGCGTCACCTGGTCAACCTGGAAGTGGTGAACACCTATGAAGGTACGCACGACGTCCATGCACTGATCCTCGGTCGTGCGCAAACCGGCCTCCAGGCGTTCTATTAAGGAGAACGTCCATGGGCGCGCTATCGCATCTACGGGTACTGGATTTATCGCGGGTGCTGGCCGGGCCTTGGGCCGGGCAGATCCTGGCCGACCTTGGCGCTGAAGTGATCAAGGTCGAGCGTCCGGGTAACGGCGATGACACGCGCGCCTGGGGACCGCCGTTCCTTAAAGACGCTTATGGCGAGAACACCAGCGAGGCCGCCTATTACTTGTCGGCCAATCGCAACAAACAATCGGTCACCATCGACTTCACTCGCCCTGAAGGGCAAAAGCTGGTGCGTGAACTGGCGGCCAGGTCGGACATCCTGATCGAGAACTTCAAGGTCGGCGGTCTGGCGGCTTATGGTCTGGACTATGAATCGCTGAAGGCGATCAATCCGGATCTGATCTATTGCTCGATCACCGGGTTCGGCCAGACCGGTCCTTACGCCAAGCGTGCGGGTTATGACTTCATGATCCAGGGGCTGGGCGGCCTCATGAGCCTCACGGGGCGACCTGAAGGCGAAGAAGGCGCGGGGCCGGTGAAGGTTGGCGTGGCGCTGACGGACATCCTGACCGGGCTGTATTCGACTGTCGCGATCCTCGCAGCGCTTGCGCATCGGGATCACGATGGCGGGGGTCAGCATATCGATATGGCTCTGCTGGACGTGCAGGTGGCTTGTCTGGCCAACCAGGCTATGAACTACCTGACGACAGGCAATGCGCCTAAACGCCTGGGGAATGCTCATCCGAACATCGTTCCCTATCAGGATTTTCCTACGGCCGATGGCGACTTCATCCTTACCGTCGGGAACGATGGGCAGTTTCGCAAATTCGCGGAAGTGGCCGGGCAGCCGCAGTGGGCGGACGATCCGCGTTTTGCGACCAACAAGCTGCGGGTGGCAAACAGGGCAGTACTGATCCCGCTGATCCGCCAGGCGACGGTGTTTAAGACGACCGCTGAATGGGTGGCGCAACTGGAGCGGGCTGGCGTGCCCTGCGGGCCTATCAATGACGTGGCGCAGATGTTTGCCGACCCTCAGGTCAAGGCGCGCGGGTTGGCTATCGAGCTGCCGCATGCGCTGGCCGGGATGGTGCCTCAGGTGGCGAGCCCGATTCGACTGTCTGAAACGCCGGTGGAGTACCGTTTTGCGCCTCCTCTGCTGGGTGAGCACACACTGGAGGTTTTGCAGCGGGTGTTGGGCCTGGATGACGGGGCGGTGTCCGCATTCAAGGCTTCTGGCGTTCTCTGATAGGTCTCTTCTATATAGAGGAGAGTTTCGGCTCCTCTATATAGGCTCCTTTTGGGGTGTTTTGCTGCTTTGTGCAGCATATTGATAGAAAACCTAAATCAGTGCTTGACGGCAGATTTCAGATGTCTATAATTCGCCCCACTTCCGGCGCAGTCGAAACGGAAAACTCCTTGGTAAACAACGAGTTACGCAGTTTTCGGCAGCAGGTTGCTTCAGTTCATCGAAGCCGAAAGGGAGTTGAAAAAGAGGTGTTGACAGCAGCGTGTAACGCTGTAGAATTCGCCTCCCGCTGA
>NZ_MRCS01000098.1 GCF_002303925.1 Pseudomonas sp. ACN8 | reverse complement strand
GCAGGAGGCAGGGCCGATTCGGTGTGCCCGATCACGGCATAGCGCAGCGGCAGCAGGGACACCGAGCGTTTACAGCTGACGCAGGGACTGTTGCCTTCGGTGCTGAACGTTTGCCGGGCCACGAAGTTGAACAGGTCGGTCGGGGCGGTCATGGTCGTGCTCCCTGGAGAAACAACTGGCCCAGGCGTCCTTCGCCCCGGGCGCTACGCTGCAGCGCGGCATGCCAGTGGGCAGTGCCGTGCAAGCGTTGGGGGGTGTGTTGGAGGGTGAGGATGATGAAATCGGTCAGGTTGTGATGGTCAATCAATCCCACCGAGAGGCTTTGAGCTGAATCGGACTTCATAAAGGTCATAGGCCGGCCTCTTCGATCGAACGAGGAAACCTTGGCTCGTAACACAACAGCAGGGACACCCAATGGCCACAGGCATGCACAAGGATCAACGGCAGTAACAGGCCATAGATCGGCACGAAGATCCACAGCTGAGGAATTTTCACGAACCGGCTGTCCAGTTGCCACACGGCCATGAAAGAGCGCCACGGCCAGGGAAATTTGCCGATGAGTTTTTTGGGTTTGGGCGCCGCTTCCGGACCGTCTTCCATGTAGCGCCGAATGTATTCCCAGAACGCCAAGAGTTCGGAGGCGTTACGGGTTGGCTTGCCCACGAAGGTGATTTCGAAGTCGTCCTTGAGATGGCCGTCGGCGTCACGGACGGAGTGGGTTTCTTTGTCCCATCCCAGCATGACGAAGCCTCCCGTGCCGTCCAGTTCAGACATCTTCGGGTTGATGCAGACTTCGGCGTTGTCCCAGTCCAAGGCGACGATGCCTCCCAGGTGTTTGGGGCGAAGCAGGTAGATCTTGCGGGTGACGCGGTTGAAGCGGACGATCAGGCGCCGGGCGGTGAATGCTTCGAGTCGCAAATAGGGGAAGACGTATTTAATGTACAAATACAGAGCGATTGTAGGTATGGCGGGAATGATCCACATAAATATATAGTCGACGGTATTTAGGTGGCCACCGTTACCGAGAAATAATGATATGTAATTTCCGCCGATATAATAAATTGTTGTAATGAGCATCCATATTAATAAAGCTCCCCCAATGCCAGGAATTAAAGTAATCAATCCGCGCTTTTCGTCGCTTGGTGTGCGCACATCAATATAGGTTAAATTATAGGCATACAGCGAATCGTTGTCCGAAATCGCTTGGGAAACCGATTGAGTTACCCGGATGGGAGGCAGCTTTTCCTCGTTCGCTATTTGTTGGTCAGCTTCTCTCGCCAATGCTTTGTAATCAATCGTCGCACGCCCGTCGTACATAAGCCATTCAAAAAAATACATTAGAGGGTCGCCTCGATAGCTCTGTGAAGGTTTTTTAGCTCTTGTTCTACGGATTCCGGGGTCCCTTTACCTCGATCTTTTCGAAAAGTGCTATGGCTCAAGTAGTTCTGAAGGTCGTCGGGAAGAAATATCTCGAGCGCTACGGTGGCGGCGAAAATTACAATATTGATTCGTATACACCAGCGGAGCAAAAATGCCATCCTCAATGCTAATTGTGTGGATGTTTGATAGGCGTATATTAGAAAACGATTTCGACCGTGTGTTTTTATTAATCGTTCCAAATAGGGGGCTGCCACTGCTAGCCCTAAGGCTGTTGAAAATAGCGAGTTTCCTAGTTGGGCTGTCGCTCGCGATAAATAGATAGCACTAAGGGATAAATTGTCATTCTTTACTTCACCAATTCCGTCATTTAAGTCAAAGGACATGCCGATCAGCGCCGCTCCCCCCGCCAACACCCCCGCCATCAACTTCAACTGACTCCCCATCACCCGCCCGGCCTGGCGAATCGCCGTGTTATGACTTCGCTCGGCCAACCCCACCGCCACCGCCCCCAACTCCAGCCCGACCGCCGACACCGCGAGCATGGCGGCCGTCAGCTCGATGTACTCGCGCGTGCCTTTGTCTGCCTTTTCTGCCTTCAGCTTCAGGTTCCAGACCTCCAGCAAGGCCAGGGTGCTGCCCAGGCGCACTTCCAGCATGGGTCCGGCGGCACCCGCGGCCAGCGAGTCGCCGAAGCTCTTGTGGGCGGCCAGGCCTATTTTCGCCTTGACCCCCTGGCTGAGCGGCATGGTCGTGCTTTCGAAATGCAGTTGCTCTCCCAAATGGCCCAGCCTCGCCTTGAACACCAGGGCCAGCGCGGTATTGAGCGGGCTATCCAGCCGGGACGCCGCGCTGCTTTGCAGCAGGCGGGTACCGAAGGTGTTGGTCAGCAGCACCGCGCCGCTGAGTCGGATGGCAGAGGGCGGCGTATTGAGGCTGACCTCGCCGACCAGCGCGTGGGCTTTGGCGTAGATATCGACCAGCGACTTGCTCAAGGCTTGCAGCTGAGCGCCGTCCAGGGTCGGCAGTTGCGAGCGTTGGGCGAGCAACAGATTGATCTGTTCGATGGCCTGGGTCTGATTCTGGGCAAGCCCGCGCCAAAACCAGTTGTTCGGCGTCGTGCCGCCGAGGGCGCTCCAGCTGTCGATTTGCGCCTCGCCCAGGGCGGTACTGTTCATGCCGGCAACGGCCACGCCCAGTTGCGCTTCGAACGCCAGGCCGTTGCCGCTGTCTTTGGCATCGTAATAGGCAAAAGCCTCGAGCAACGCGGTGCTGTTGAGCCACTGCAAATGATCGGCGGCGCGCTGGTCCTTGATCGCATCGGCTTGGGCGACGGCCGCATCAAACTCTGCCATGAAGGCCTGCAGCCGCGCTTCGTCGACCGACGGCGCGTAGCGTTTCGCCCAGCTGTCCTGGCGCGCGAGCTCGATGTCGTGCCGCTCCTGGCGCTGTTGGTCGGCGGGGTTGCGGAAACTGCGGTAACTGCCCATCGACGCCGTGACCATGTGGACGTTGCTGCTGGCGTACTCGCGGTCGGTGTACCTCACGCCAAGCGCGTTGGCGTGGTTGACGTAGCGTTGCTCGGCTTGTTCGGCGAGGGTGAGCTTGAGGTTTTCGAGGCCGAAGGCGATGGTGTGTTTGCGCCGGTTGTCGATGCCTTCGCCGTCGGTTTTGCGCATGAAGGTTTCGAGCGTCTCCACGCTCTGATTGCGCCAGGCATTGAGCTCCTGGGTGATGCCGATCGGATCGTCCAACACCACGGCAAAACCCTGCGCCTGGGTCGCCGTTGCGCCAAGCCGCGTAGCCACACCCGCCAGGGCCGAGTAGCCGGCCGGGGGCGCAAACAGTTGCTCGCCAAGGCGGGCCATCAAGGGCGGGGAGGTCGGCCCGAGCAGGTCGGCGACGCTACTGTCCAGCGCCTGGGCCTCGATGATGTGTGCGGTGTGGCTGCAGCTTTGGATCAGTTGGCGGATATCGACCTTGCGCAGGGTGTTGCGCAGCCGCGGTTGCGTGCGGATTTCGGCGAGCAGGCGCGGCGTCAGCAGGTCCGGGGTGAACAGCAGGCGGGCTTCGTTGACGTCTTCAGGATCGCTGACCTGGATGACCCGATCGCCGAAGTCCGGCAGGCCGCCCAGCCCCAGCTCGTCCGGGGTGGCAGGCCATATGGCCTTGCACAAGCCGCTGCTGTAGGTTTGATAGGCGCCCTCGCATACCCAGTCGGTCGCGGTGCGGTGGATGAACACATACAGATACCCCTCGCGCAGTGCGCGCACGGTATAGCGCGCGGCGGTCAGGGGCAGGTTGGTCAGGGGCTCCGCCCTGGCCAGGGCAGGAGGCAGGGCCGATTCGGTGTGCCCGATCACGGCATAGCGCAGCGGCAGCAGGGACACCGAGCGTTTACAGCTGACGCAGGGACTGTTGCCTTCGGTGCTGAACGTTTGCCGGGCCACGAAGTTGAACAGGTCGGTCGGGGCGGTCATGGTCGTGCTCCCTGGAGAAACAACTGGCCCAGGCGTCCTTCGCCCCGGGCGCTACGCTGCAGCGCGGCATGCCAGTGGGCAGTGCCGTGCAAGCGTTGGGGGGTGTGTTGGAGGGTGAGGACGATGAAATCGGTCAGGTTGTGATGGTCAATCAATCCCAGGCTCTTTCCTTGGCTGAGCAGCGACTCGATCAGCGCCAGACGCACTCCATGGCACGGGCTACTGAATAAAGCGGGTGAGGTTTCGTTGAGTGTTTCCAGTAGCCGGAAAGGCAGGGGGTCACTTTCCAATGCTTGCCATAACGCGGCGTCCATCACCAATCGCGGGGCGGCAACGATCGGGATTGACCGTGCTCCTCCGCGGATTCGATGCCACTGTTCCTGGCTTGGAGTGGCCCCACGGCACCACCAGGACACAACGGGTGCGAGCAGCCACTCTCTCCACTGCTCGGGCGCATGGCGCAAGAGCTTCGGCGTGACACGACTGTCGTAGTAGCGCAACACGTAACGCTCGCTGTCTTGCGTGTCGACAAACGTGGCCTGACTCAGATGTCGGGCCAGCACATCGGCGCTCACAGTGCTGGTAATCCATGCGACGATGGTATTGCTGTCATAGCGCGCAAGACTGTCGATCAGTGCGCCATGGCCCTTGCGAGTGGCCTCACGTGGACATGCCAAGTGCGGGCCCAATGGCCTGAGCTGTTCCAGGCCGGGAGCCAGAAGCAGTGGTTGCAGATCAAAGCCTGGATGGTCCGTCAGTTTTTGCCGGGTTTCCTGAGGTAATGTCGCCATATCGATCAACGCGACGAGATATCGCGGACGGGGGACGTCGTGCGCGTAAAGGTCGTTGGTCAGTGCAGTCAGCAGTTCACCGGGAATCATGCGTCCACCTTCACGAGGGCTTTACGCTCACGGGCGGCCTTGAGCCAGCAGCCAACACAGATCGGTTCGCCGGTTGTCGGCACGCCACTAAGGATGAGTGAGTGTCCTGCGCCTTTAACGTTAAGTTGCGTCGGCCCATTCAGGTAGATGGCAATCCCGCTGAGGGTGATGCCATTGGCATCCAGGGTAATGCTACCGCCGGGGCCTTGTAGAACGAGGCTGTCGCTGGTTTGCAGCTGATAGGTCGTGGTTTTGGTGCCTATGCCTTGCGCGGCAGAGATATGTTGGGAACCCTGAATGACCTGTTCGGCGTTACCGCCAATTTCCATGCGGTGATTGACTGCAATCGTGTCGTGTCGATTATTGCCAATGGTCTCGACCCGGTCTTTGCCAATACTGATCTGGTGGTTGCGACCGAAACTCTGCACTCGATCTCGACCTACGCTGTGATAGTGGTCCTGAGCGATGCTTATCCGTTCGTCATTGCCCACCTGTTCCTTGCGGTCGTGGCCTACCTCTATCTGCTCGTCATGCCCAACTTTCTCACTGCGGTCATTACCCACAAACGTTGTGTTGTCATGTTTGATATGGACGTTCTTGTCCTTTTCGGCATGGATGTACACCTCTTCCTGCCCCAGCTCATCCTCAAAACGCAGCTCATTGAAGCCCTCTCCCTTATGGGTACGGCTCTTGATAGTCATCCGCGTCTTGTGCTTGGGCAGCTCGTACGGCGGTAGATTGGTCTCGCGGTAGGTGCGGCCTGTGGCGATCGGCTGGTCAGGATCGCCATCCAGGAAGCTGATGATCAGTTCCTGATTGACTCGAGGCACGGCCATGGCGCCCCAGGTCGCCCCGGCCCAGCCTTGGGTGACGCGGATCCAGCAGGAACTCTGGTCGT
>NZ_MRCS01000097.1 GCF_002303925.1 Pseudomonas sp. ACN8 | reverse complement strand
GGTCGGCTCGAACGCGTAACTGGGAACCGATCGGCACCGTGCTGTTGAACCCGGATCGAGAGCAACAGGTCGAGAAAAGAGCGGCATAGTTAGACGGTTGACGCGACAACTACCTTGAAAAACGCCGGGGACGAGAGTACAAGGAACTTGGAGGGGTAAAGTAATGAGCGTCATTGCAACCATCGTACTTAACGAAAAACCTGAAGAGGTAATTCTATTTCTTACCAAAAATGAATTAGGCATCTCCTTTCCTCGGCTTGATGGCCTTTATAATCTGGCTAACTGGGCGCATGTGGAGAACAACATAGGGTTATTGAAACTTGTCAAGAAAATGTGTGATGCCGGTTTTATAAAAAATAATGGGCTCAGAGTTGTGAGGGGACCCAACTGGAGAGAGCCGGCATTCATGCTCGAAGGCAAATATACCTTTGATTGACAGCACCAAGTGCCTGAACGCAGGTGCCAGAGAACGGTGACAGTAGCCATCATTTCGTGGTCGTCCGGTTCCCTTGTCCAGTCGTTTAAATCATCGAAGGTTTCCCAGGTTGAGCCGCTGTCGCAGCGGCTCTTCTCTTTGTTACGGGCATATTGCTACTCCGCAGCCTGCGCTCGCAACCGCCGCCCAATCACATCCATCAAATCACACCCATCGCGCAACGGAATGACCAGCAACTTGGAAAAGTCCTCCAACACCACCGTGTCGCAACCGAGTTCGGATCGGTAGGCGATGTTTTCCAGCACCTGTGTGACTGTCCGAATACGGTAGTCGGCCATGGCTTGCAGAACGTCGAGTGGGGCTTGGGTGTCGATGAGCAGGGAAGCCGGAACCAGGTCAATTCCGGTGAGAGGCATATATCGATTCATTTTGAATGATCTCTGTTTGTTAGGCTCAAGGCCGTCAGTTGGTCATTCTCTGTTGTCAGGTCGCCAAACCCGAATCGCCATTTGGGCGACGGCGCCGACTATAAGCCGCATAAGATCAGCGCGGGAAGGTGAGACATTCCGAGCTTCATGTAGGACCCGCGACGATGAAACTTCAGACCTTTCACATAACGTCACTGGAAATATAAATGCAGACCTGAGATGTTCACGGCCCCTTGGATTCAGCCGCCCACGCTATCCTTACTCATCGCTCACGCCGTCGAGATGGACCTTCACGAATGCAAACCCCAAACATCCAACGCCCCCTCTGGAAAACCTACCTGTTTTTCCTCGCCCCGATGGTTCTGTCGAACTTCCTGCAATCCATGTCCGGCACGGTCAACAGCATCTACATCGGCCAGATGCTCGGCACCCAGGCGCTGGCGGCGGTGTCGGGGATGTTCCCCATTGTGTTTTTCTTCATCGCCCTGGTGATCGGCCTTGGTGCCGGCGCGGGTGTGTTGATCGGGCAGGCGTGGGGTGCGCGTGAGATGCATCTGGTGAAGGCCATCGCCGGGGCGACCTTGTTGTTGGGGGTGTTGATCGGCTTGGTGGCGGCGGTGGTGGGGAGTGTGTTTGCGCGGTCGGCGTTGGTGGGGTTGGGGACGCCGGCGGATGTGCTGGACGATGCGGTGGCGTATGCCCATGTGATGTTGTGGATCATGCCGTCGTTGCTGGTGTTTGTGTTGTTCACGCAGTTGTTGCGCGGAGTGAGCGATACCTTGTCGCCGTTGTTGGCGCTGGTGGTGTCGACCATGGTCGGGCTCGCGCTGACGCCGGTGTTGATTCGCGGGTGGCTGGGTTTTGCGCCGATGGGGATTCAGAGTGCGGCGATTGCCGGGCTGGTGGGTAACCTGGTGGCGATGGGGTTGCTGGCGTGGCGCTTGCTTGGCAAGGGCCATCCGTTGGCGCCGGACCGCGAGTTCTTCGCAGCGATGAAACTGGACATGGCGATCCTCGGCAAGGTGCTGCGCATCGGGTTGCCCACCGGGTTGCAGATGGTGGTGTTGTCGTTGTCAGAGCTGGTGATTCTGGCGCTGGTGAACCAGCACGGTTCCCAGGCGACGGCGGCGTATGGGGCGGTGACGCAGATCGTCAATTACGTGCAGTTCCCCGCGCTGTCGATTGCGATTACCGCGTCGATTCTTGGGGCGCAGGCGATCGGGGCGGGGCGCATCGAGCGCATCGGGCCGATCCTGAAGACCGGGCTGATGATCAATGTGTGTCTGACCGGTGGCCTGGTGGTGCTCGGGTATTTGTTGTCGAGCTGGTTGCTGGCGTCGTTCCTCACCGAAGAGGCGACGCTCAACATGGCTCAGCACCTGTTGCACATCATGCTCTGGAGCCTGTTGGTGTTTGGCTTCCAGGCGATCATCGGCGGGATCATGCGCGCCAGCGGCACGGTGATGGTGCCGGTGGGGATTTCCATTGTGTGCGTGGTGGGCGTGCAGTTGCCGGCGGCGTATCTGCTGGATGCGAAGTTCGGGCTGCAAGGGGTGTGGATGGCGTTTCCGGTGGCGTATCTGGGGATGCTGGTGTTGCAGACGTTGTATTACAAAGTGGTGTGGCAGCATCAGAAGATTGAGCGGTTGGTGTAGGCGGTTTTTTTGATTGCCTGTTCGCGATAGCGGTGGTTCAGTGGTGTAGATGTTGACTGTGCTGACGCTTTCGCGAGCAGGCTCGCTCCCACAGGGGGAGTGGTGTTAGTAGTACTTGTGCATGACAGGCATGCCTGCCTGGGGAGGTTTTAAATGAACCCCTTGTCCCATTCCATCCTGCAAGACCGGCCCGCGGCCGGGCGGCGTTTGGTAGAGCCGCTGCTGCCTTACGCTAACCGTCCCGATGTGATCGTTCTTGCCTTGCCCCGTGGCGGAGTGCCGGTGGCGTATGAGGTGGCCACAGCGCTGAAGGTTCGCCTGGACCTGATGCTGGTGCGCAAGCTCGGCGTGCCGTCCCACCCGGAGTACGCCATGGGCGCGATTGCCAGCGGCGGTATCCAGATTCGTAATGAAGAGGCACTGCGGGTGCATCCGATTGCCAAGGCTGCATTCGACGCCGTGGTCGAACGGGAAAGCCGCGAGCTGTTGCGCCGCGAGCAGGTCTATCGGGGCAAGCGGCCGGCGGTGCAGATCAAGGATCAGGTGGTGATCCTGATTGACGACGGCCTGGCCACCGGCGCTTCGATGAGGGCGGCGATCCAGGCGCTGCGGGTACAGGCGCCATCGCGGATCGTGGTGGCGGTGCCGGTGGCGCCAATCGAAACGGTGCAGGCGCTGCGCAGAGAGGTGGATGAGTTGATCTGCCCGCTGATGCCCGAGTGGTTCATGTCGATTGGCCATTGGTACATGGATTTTTCCCAGACCTCGGATGCCGAGGTGATCGACCTGTTGCGGCGGGCGTGGCTGCGCGAGGGGGGCGGGTAGCGCGGGCAGGTGGTCGCAAATCAACGGTCGAGGTGGAATAAACGCCGGTTGTTTGCTTTAGTCCATCTGATGCCACCCGATCTGTGCGGCACGCCAACTCAAGACGGGAACCCTCCCGGAGAGTGCCATGAACCTTCGATCCGCGCGTTGCGTCGCTCTGGCCGGCACGTTGGTGTTCGGCCTGGTGCCGTTTGCTGGAGCCGTGGAATACAAGGATGTGAACGCCAGGGCCAGCACCTTGAGTTTCACCTATGAGCAGATGGGTTCGAAAGCCTACGGCACCTTTGGCAAGTTCAAGGCCAAACTCGACTTCGACACCGATAACCCCGGCGCCGCCCATGCAGTACTGACCATCGACCTGAAAAGCATCGATGCCGGCAGCAGCGACGCCAACACCGAGCTGCAAAAAACGGCGTGGTTCGACACCGCGACTTATCCGGTGGCGACCTTCGAGTCGACGTCCATCAAGGCCCAGGGCGACAACCGCTACACCATCACCGGCAAGCTTTCCCTGCGCGGGCTCACTCGGGAAGTGAGTGTGCCGGTGTTGCTGAAATCGGAGAGCGCCATCGGCATCTTTGAGGGCCAACTGGTGCTCAAGCGTGACGACTTCAAGATAGGCGAGGGCGAGTGGGCGGACAGTGTGGTGTCCAACGATATCAATATCCGCTTTCGGATGGTGGCACTGCAGCGGTGACGGGTGGCCCCAATCGCGAGCAAGCTCGCTCCCACATTCGGACTTTGGTGAATGTAAAATCCGAGTACGCTGCACAAAAGAAAAACGCCCGATCCACGTTGCATGGACCGGGCGTCGATCAACCCGCTCTAGTTTGCCTTTATCGGCACCGTCACGGTTTTGCCGAAGGCCGATTTGATGGTCGCTGTCGGGCTAGGCGACGGGCCACTGCCGGCGGTCGTCACCGCTATGTTCCAGCGCGCGCCTGTCGGTGTCTGCGTCAGGACGGCGGCGCCAAGGTTCACCGTACCGGTCGTGGTCGTGGCGGTCGCCGTGATCTTATTGCCCGTGAAACGCGACGTGGTGCCGGACAGGACCCAATACCAGCGGCTGTTGCTGCGGGCGGTGACGGTAGCGGTGGTGACGATCAGGCTCTCGTTGATCGCTGCCGAGACCGCCACGGACACCGTCGCCGGTTCCGACTCCGCACCCTTGGCATCGGCGGCCCTATAGGTAAAGGTCGCGGTAAACGGCGCGGGGACTGTGGTCGGTGGTGTGTAGGTCACACGCGTACCATCGGTACTGACCACGCCCTTGCCGGAGTCCGGTTGCTCCAGCCCCACCACTTTGAGTGGCACGTTAGCGTCAGGGTCGGTGTCGTTGGCCAGCACGTTGATGATCACCGGTTGGCCGGTATTACTGATGGCGCTGTCGGGGTTGGCGATCGGTTTTTGGTTATCGCCATCGTCATTATCACGTGTATCTCCAGTGCGGAAGGTCGGCAGCGCGGCGGAGTTGACGTAGGTGACGCCGTCCCAGCCGGGCAGGGGGGTTGGCATCAACTGGAACTGGCCAGGGTTTTCGACATCCCAGCGCAGCAGCATGGAGGTGTCCTCGTGCTGGGTGTTGTGGCAGTGCTCCATGTAGGTCCCGGCGAATTCACGGAAGCGGATCGCCATTTCCACATCCACCGAGCTGTCGATGCCCGCGCCGATGCGATAGACGTCCTTGCGTGCCCATTTTTCCCATTCCGGCGGCGCCTTGCCGTCGCGGTGGAGGATGATGCCTTCTTCGAAGTGCACGTGCACCGGATGGTTCCAGCCGTTGCCACCGTTCCTGATTTTCCACACTTCCAGGGTGCCGTCGCCGGAGAACCCGGCAGGGGTCGGGCCGTTGGCCAGTTGCGGAGCGGCGCTGATGATCCGAGGGTCCATCTGGAAGCCTAGACCACCGTCGGTCTTGATCGTCCAGGGGGCTTCGTCGGTACCGTCGGAGCGACCGAAGATGAACTCGCGGTGCCGCGCCACCTTGAGCTTGGCCTGCATCGCGGGGTCGTCGCGGTTGATGGTCAGCGGGATCATGCTCTTGCCGGCCGGTTTGCCCGGTTTGGCGGGCTCGTAGTCGGCGGGGTTCATGCTCACGTCCTGGCCCGCATAAGGCTGAACCACCATCTGCATGAATTTGCCCACCACCGGGTCGCCGGCGTCCCATTGCAGCCCGTTACTACCGAGCTTGAGCACCGCCTTGTACCTGCCGGACAGGACATCGGCCAGACTCAGCAGTGTAGCCTCCGGACCCTTGCCGTCGTGGTGCTCCATCAGGTTGACGAAGTACAGCTTGTCGCCGGTGCTGATCCCGTTTTTCGCGAAGTTGACGATGATGTCGTAACGCTCGGCGATACCCATGGTGGGCAGGATGGCGTTGTGGTTCTGCGGATCGCCGTCGGCGTCCAGGTCCATGCTGCCGTCGAACGGCACGGCGTGTTCCATGAGGTTGCCGTCGTTGGCGATCAAGTGGAACGGCACGCGGGTATAGGACAGGCCGGAACCTGCCGGGCCGGGGTATTCACCACCGGTGCCGACGACTTCACGCA
>NZ_MRCS01000096.1 GCF_002303925.1 Pseudomonas sp. ACN8 | reverse complement strand
ATCGCGAGCAAGCTCGCTCCCACAGGGACTGCAACTGGATCAGGACTTCTTGGCAGCAGCCTTGGCTTTGACACTGCGCTGGCGCTGCGCTTCGAACAGGCAAACACCCGTCGCCACGGAAACGTTGAGACTGCTGACGCTACCGCCCATCGGCAGGTTCACCAGGTAGTCGCAATGCTCGCGGGTCAGGCGACGCATGCCCTTGCCTTCGGCGCCCATGATCAGGATGGTCGGGCCGGTCAGATCCTGGTCATACAGACTGACCTCGGCTTCACCGGCCGTGCCGACCACCCACAAGCCGCGCTGCTGGAGCTTTTCCAGGGTGCGCGCCAGGTTGGTCACGGCAACCAGCGGAATCACTTCCGCCGCGCCGCAGGCGATTTTTCGTACAACCGGAGTCAGGGTCGCCGACTTGTCCTTCGGCACGATCACTGCCAGCGCACCCGCCGCATCGGCCGAACGCAGGCAGGCGCCGAGGTTGTGCGGATCGGTCACGCCGTCGAGCACCAGCAACAACGGCGCGCCGTCGGTGCGATCGAGCAGCTCGTCGAGCATCGCCTCGCCCCAGACCTGGCTCGGACTCACGTCCGCGACCACACCCTGGTGCACACCTTCAACCCAGGCGTCCATTTCGCGGCGCTCGGCCTGGCCAACCTGGACCCGGTTTTCGTTGGCCAGCTCGATCAGCGTCTGGACCCGAGGATCATTGCGGCCTTCGGCCAGCCAGATCTGCTTGACGCGTTTCGGGTGGTGACGCAACAACGCTTCTACAGCATGTACGCCGTAGATCTTTTCCAACTGACTCATGGCTTGGCCTTAGGTTTACGCGCCCCGCCACTCTTGGCTGGAGCCGAGCCCGCTTTTGGCGGGCCTTTACGATGTTTGCTCGGTTTGGCTGGCTTGCCGCCGACGGCCTTGTCAGGCGTCGACCGACTGGTCTTTCCCCCAGACGCCGCTTTACCGCCGCTTTTCGCACCGGCCAGCAACGCCTGCTTCATTTCACGACTCTTGCGCACCTCGGCGTTCTTCGCCGCTGCATCGCTCGGGCGATAGGCTTCTACAGCCTTTTCCCTGGCAGGACGACGACCGGTTTTCGCCGGGGCCGGTTCTGCTTCGACTTTCGCTGCGGGTGCGGTGCTTTCGGTGCCACGCTTCTTGCGGCCGATCGGCGCGCTGATGGTTTTTTCGGCCATCTCGAAGTCGATCTTGCGCTCGTCGAGGTCGACGCGCATGACCCGCACTTCCACGGTGTCGCCCAGACGGAAGCTGCGACCGGTACGCTCACCGGCCAGGCGGTGGTGCACAGGATCGAAGTGGTAGTAATCGCCCGGCAGCGCCGTGACGTGCACCAGGCCTTCGACGTAGATATCGGTCAGCTCGACGAACAGACCAAAACCGGTCACGGCGGTGATCACACCCGGGAACGATTCGCCCACGCGATCCTTCATGAACTCGCACTTGAGCCAGTTCACTACGTCGCGGGTCGCTTCATCGGCACGGCGCTCGCTCATCGAGCACTGCTCGCCGAGTTGCTCCAGGGCCGCTTCGTCGTACGGATAGATGCGTGCTTTCGGAATGGTCATCGCACCGGCACGGCGAACGTGCGGGGTGTTCTGCTTCGAATGGATCACGCTGCGAATCGCCCGGTGCGTGAGCAAGTCCGGGTAGCGGCGGATCGGCGAAGTGAAGTGGGTGTACGCCTCGTAATTCAGACCGAAGTGGCCCTGGTTATCGGCGCTGTACACCGCCTGACTCAACGAACGCAGCATGACGGTCTGGATCAGATGGAAATCCGGACGATCCTTGATACCGGCCAACAGTGCCTGGTAATCCTTCGGCGACGGACCATCCTTGCCTTTGTGCAGGGACAGGCCGAGCTCGCCGAGGAACGCGCGCAGCTTTTCCAGGCGCTCCGGTGGCGGACCATCGTGAACACGGTACAGCGCGGGGATTTCGTGCTTCTTCAGGAATTCGGCGGTGGCCACGTTGGCCGCCAGCATGCATTCCTCGATCAGCTTGTGAGCATCATTGCGCACGGTCGGACGGATTTCGGCGATCTTGCGCTCGGTACCGAAGATGATCCGGGTTTCCTGGGTTTCGAAATCGATCGCGCCACGTACGTGACGGGCCGCCAGCAACACCTTGTACAGCGAGTACAACTGCTTGAGGTGCGGTACCACGTCGGTGTATTCACCGCGCAGCTTGCGCCCTTCGGTGGCTTTCGGCGTCTCCAGCATCGCGCTGACCTTGTTGTAGGTCAGACGGGCATGGGAGTGGATCACCGCTTCGTAGAAGCAATAGTCGGTCATTTCGCCGGTTTTGGAGATGGTCATCTCGCAAACCATGGCCAGACGATCGACTTGTGGGTTCAGCGAGCACAAACCGTTGGACAGCTGCTCAGGCAGCATCGGGATCACGCGCTCGGGGAAGTACACCGAGTTGCCGCGAACCTGCGCTTCGGCATCCAGCGCCGAACCGAGTTTCACGTAGCTGGAAACGTCGGCAATCGCCACGTACAACTTCCAGCCGCCGGAGAACAGGCGCAGCTTGCCCGGGCGGGCTTCGCAATAGACCGCATCGTCGAAGTCGCGAGCATCTTCGCCGTCGATGGTGACGAACGGCAGATGACGCAGGTCGATGCGCTTCTCTTTGTCTTTCTCTTCGACTTCCGGCTTGAGCTTGCCGGCTTCCTTGAGCACGGCGTCAGGCCAGACGTGAGGAATGTCGTAGGTACGCAAGGCAACATCGATCTCCATGCCCGGCGCCATGTAGTTGCCCACGACTTCAACCACGTCGCCTTGCGGCTGGAAGCGTGGCGTCGGCCAGTGAGTGATCTTCACTTCGACGAACTGACCGATCTGCGCGTTGGCGTTACGACCCGGGGTCACCAGCACTTCCTGCTGGATCTTCGGATTGTCGGCAACCACGAAACCGATGCCGCCCTCTTCGAAGTAGCGGCCGACGATGGTTTCGTGAGCGCGGGACACCACTTCGACGATCATGCCTTCGCGGCGACCACGACGGTCCAGGCCGGAAACCCGGGCCAGGGCACGGTCACCATCGAACACCAGACGCATCTGCGCCGGGCTCATGAACAGGTCGTCACTGCCGTCGTCCGGCACCAGGAAGCCGAAACCATCACGGTGACCGCTGATGCGCCCCAGGATCAGGTCGAGCTTGTCCACCGGCGCATAAGTGCCGCGACGGGTATAGATGAGTTGAGCATCGCGCTCCATGGCGCGCAGGCGGCGGCGCAGGGCTTCGATCTGGTCTTCTGTGGTCAGACCAAACTCTTCGACCAGTTGCTCGCGGTTAGCAGGCGAACCTCGATCAGCAAGATGCTGAAGGATCAGTTCGCGGCTAGGAATAGGGTTTTCATATTTTTCCGCTTCACGAGCGGCCTCGGGATCGAGGGACTGCCAATCGGCCATTAGAGAGTTTTCACCTTGTCTATATGCGGGTTAGTTTGGCATAGGCGTAATGAAACGGGAAATTTCAGGCTAAGACGACCCATCTAAAGCCCTGTATCGACACCGTAAAGCTGTTTTGAAGACCGTCGATGAAATTTTCCATGTTTTTTTGACCCTGGGGGTTTACAGTTAAAAAGACGCTCCGTATAGTGCGCGCCATCGACGACGGACAACGTTGCCGATACTGCCCAGATGGTGAAATTGGTAGACACGCCAGCTTCAGGTGCTGGTGACCGCAAGGTCGTGGAAGTTCGAGTCTTCTTCTGGGCACCAATTTCGAGCTTGAGATTAGTTCAATTTCAAGGCTCACACAAAAACCCGCGAAAGCGGGTTTTTGCATTTTTGACCACTGGTTTATTATTTTTAGAATCAGGGGTTTACAGATCAAAATGCTCTCCGTATAGTGCGCCACATCAACAGCGGCAACGCTTGCGATGAATGCCCAGATGGTGAAATTGGTAGACACGCCAGCTTCAGGTGCTGGTGACCGCAAGGTCGTGGAAGTTCGAGTCTTCTTCTGGGCACCAATTCAAATTCAAGGTTACGACCTTGAATTTCACAGAAACCCGCGAAAGCGGGTTTTTGCGTTTCTGGCCCCTGAAAAATCACCGACCCTCTGTAGGAGCGAGCTTGCTCGCGATGCACTCGAGAACAGCGCTTGTTCTCAGACAGAACGCGCCATCGTTCACGCCCATCGCGAGCAAGCTCGCTCCTACAGGAATCAGCGTCCGCATTTGAGAAACAATATCGTTTATCATTGTTGCAAGTTTTTGCAATGCGACAGTGAGGAACCCTGCGAATGATGTTTCGAAATACCCTGCGCCGCGGCCTGACCATTACCCTCCTCGGCCTGGCACTCGCCACTCCCCTCACCCAAGCCGCCGATCCGGTCGCCCTGACCCTCTACAACGGCCAACACAAAGAAGTCGGCGACGCGGTCGCCAAGGCCTTCGAAGCCAAGACCGGGATCCACGTCAATGTGCGCAAAGGCAGCAGCAACCAGCTCGCCAGCCAGATCGTCGAGGAAGGCGATCGCTCCCCCGCCGACGTGATCTATACCGAAGAATCACCACCCCTGAACAAACTTGGCGAACAAGGCCTGCTGGCCAGGACGGATGACGCCACGCTGGCCGTTCTGCCCAAGGAATACGTCGCCGGCAACGGCACCTGGATTGGCGTGACAGCCCGGGTGCGCGTCGTTGCATTCAACCCCAAGCTGATCGATGAAAAAGACCTGCCGACATCGGTGATGGAATTCTCCGATCCGAAATGGCAAGGCAAGGTCGGCTTTGTACCCACCAGCGGCGCCTTCCAGGAGCAAGCAGTAGCGATCATCAAGGTGCACGGCATGGACGCCGCCGAAGAGTGGCTTACCGGTCTGCGCGCATTCGGCAAGACCTACAGCAACAACATGGTCGCGCTCAAAGCCGTGGAAAATGGTGAAGTCGCCACAGTGCTGGTGAACAACTACTACTGGTTCGCCTTGCAACGAGAAAAGGGCCAGCTCGATTCCAAGCTGCATTACTTCACCGGTGGCGACGTCGGTGGGCTGATCACCGTTTCCAGCGCTGCAGTCCTGAAATCCAGCAAACACCCCAAAGAAGCCCAGCAGTTGCTCGCCTACATGGCCAGCGAGGAAGGCCAGCGCGTGATCACCCAGACCACCGCCGAATACCCGCTGCACAAAGGCATGGAGTCCGATCGCGGACTCAAGCCGTTCAGCGAACTGGAAGCACCGAAAGTCACGCCAGCCGACCTCGGCAACGCCGAAGAAGCGCTGGACCTGGAACGCGACGTTGGCTTGAACTGATGAGCGCATCGCTCTCTGCCACCAGTCTGCGCAGCCACAACGCGCCTCGCCGCAAGCGTCCACCCATAGGGCTGGTGTTGCCGGTATTGTTGCTGGTCGTACTCAGCCTCCTGCCGCTGGCCTATGTCGGACTCAAGGCCTGGCAAGCAGGCTGGGCCGAAGCCTTGCACCTGTTGTGGCGACCGTACGTATTCGGCCTGCTGCGCAACACCCTTGCGTTGATGCTGGGCGTCACCCTCGCGTGCGGCGTGATCGGCCTGTCGCTGGCGTGGTTGCTCGAGCGCAGCAATCTTGCGGGACGACGACTGTGGGGCGTGATCCTGTGCCTGCCGTTCGCCGTACCGGCCTTTGTCAGCAGCTTCACCTGGGTTTCTCTGAGCGCCCACCTTGAAGGACTCGGTGGCGCGATCCTGGTGATGAGCCTGTCGAAGTACCCGCTGATTTTCCTGCCTGTAGCAGCAACCCTGCGCAACCTTGACCCCTCCCTTGAAGAATCGGCCCGCACCTTGGGCCAGAATCGCTGGGGCGTGTTCTTTCGCGTCACCCTGCCCCTGCTCTGGCCCCCGCTGCTGGCGGGATCACTCCTGATTGCACTGCACATGCTGGTGGAGTTCGGCGCCCTGTCGATCATCGGCTTGCAAACCTTCACCACAGCGATCTATCAACAGTTCGAACTGGAGTTCAGCAATGCCAACGCGGCAATGCTCTCCGCCGTACTGCTGATGTTGTGCCTGGCGCTGCTATGGCTGGAGCTGCGCGTGCGCGGCAAGGGTCGACACGTGCGCACAGGCCAGGGTGCGGCGCGACGCGCGGAACAGATTCAACTGGGCTCTTGGGCCGTGGCGGGACAGCTTTACTGCCTGCTGCTGGCAATCATCGGCAGCGGGATTCCGCTGGGCATGCTGGCCTACTGGCTGGCGGTGGGATCATCAGCCGCCTTTCCCGTGGCGGCAATCGGCGAAGCCTTGCTGTCCTCCCTTGCCCTGTCGCTGGGTGGCGCGGCGCTGTGCCTGGTGCTGGCGGTGCCAGTCAGCCTGCTGGTCGTGCGCTACAAAGGTCAACTGGCGATCTGGGCCGAGCGCCTGCCGTATCTGCTGCATGCGCTGCCGGGACTGGTCATTGCCCTGACCCTGGTGTATTTCGCCCTGCACTACGTGCCGATGCTTTACCAGACTTCGGCATTGCTGCTGATCGCCTACGCCCTGCTGTTTCTGCCGCTGGCCCAGGCGCCGATCCGTACCGCCCTGAACAAGGCAGCACCACAGCTTGAGGAGGCGGCGCGTACGCTGGGCGCCTCGTCATTCAGCGCTTTTTGCCGAGTGACACTGCCGATCATTTTCCCGGCGCTGGGGGCGGCGTTTGCACTGGTGTTCCTGGATGCGATGAAGGAGCTGACGGCGACCTTGCTGCTGAGCCCCACCGGGCTGAACACCCTGGCGACGGAAGTCTGGGCGC
>NZ_MRCS01000095.1 GCF_002303925.1 Pseudomonas sp. ACN8 | reverse complement strand
CTTCATCGACACTACGGGCCGCCGGGTCGCCGTGATAAGCGGCCAACACATCGGTGTCCAGCAGGCTGCGCAACCCAGGCAAAGCAAGGGCGAAGTCCTGGATGATCTGAATGGTTTTGGCTTCGACTTCCGTCTCGGCCTGGGCACTGTGGCGAGCGGCATAACGCAATTCGAGGCGCGCCTGGGCCAGCAGCGCATTCAGCGCCACATCGAGCGTGTGACCGACGTAGAAGTCTTCGCTCTCTTCGCGCAGGTCAACCGGCCCCAGGCGCATCGGGAACAACGCACCGCACAGGGCTTCGAGAATGTCTGCCATGGCTGCGCGGGAAGGCAATTCGCGACCGCCCTGCTCGCCGGTGGCCCGGCCGTTTTGTGCACGCCACTGTTCACGTGCCGTGCGCAGCTGGCTGACGATGGTTTGCAGTTGCCAATGGCTGGAACGCTCACTCACGGTAAAAACTCCTCACGGGCGGCCGGACTGTCTGACCGCACTGACGGCGATTACTTTACGGCAAGGGTCGCGAGGCAAATTAAGAACCAATAGTGCTGTGCTCAGTTCGATTGGCTATAAGCGATTGGCGGTTGCCTCGGCTTTTTGGCGTGCCTATAGTCCTGAGATCTTCAACCGCCAGTACGGACTCATGATCAAACAACAGCTCGCCCGCTTTAACCGCCTCGACCTGCTCGGTCAGCCCACCGCCCTGGAAAAGCTCGAACGCCTGTCGACCTGGCTGGGCCGCGATGTGTACGTCAAGCGCGATGACCTGACGCCGCTGGCAATGGGCGGCAACAAGCTGCGCAAACTTGAATACCTGGCCGCCGATGCCTTGGCCCAGGGTGCCGACACCTTGATCACGGCGGGCGCGCTGCAATCGAACCACGTACGCCAGACAGCCGCCATTGCCGCCAAGTTGGGTCTGGGCTGCGTAGCCCTTCTGGAAAATCCTCTCGGCACTGACGACAGCAATTACACCGGCAACGGCAACCGGCTGCTGCTCGACCTGTTCGATGCCAAGGTCGAACTGGTGGAAAACCTCGACAACGCAGACGAGCAACTGCAAGCCCTGGCCAACCGACTGCGCAGCAACGGCAAGAAGCCGTACCTGGTGCCGATCGGTGGCTCCAATGCGCTGGGCGCACTGGGCTACGTGCGCGCCGGGCTGGAACTGGCCGAACAGATCAAGGACACCGGCCTGAAGTTCGCCGCCGTGGTCCTGGCTTCGGGCAGCGCCGGTACCCACAGCGGCCTGGCACTGGCTTTGAGTGAAGCATTGCCGGATCTGCCAGTAATCGGTGTGACGGTTTCGCGCAGCGATGAAGATCAGCGGCCAAAGGTTCAAGGCTTGGCCGAACGCACCGCCGAGTTGCTGGGCGTCAGCCTGCCGGACGCTTTCAAAGTCGAGTTGTGGGATGAGTATTTCGCCCCCCGTTATGGCGAGCCGAATGCCGGCACACTGGCGGCGGTGAAGCTGCTGGCGAGTCAGGAAGGCTTGCTGCTGGACCCGGTCTACACTGGCAAGGCCATGGCGGGTTTGCTGGACGGGATCGGGCGTCAGCGTTTCGACGAGGGGCCGATTATCTTCCTGCACACCGGCGGGGCACCGGCACTGTTTGCCTACAAGGATTTCCTGTAGGAGCGAGCTTGCTCGCGATGGACGACAGGGCACCGCGGGGTGTCAGGTTGCCAGCGTTATCGTTGACGTCCATCGCGTGCAAGCACGCTCCTACAGTAAAAACGCAAACTATTCCAAAGTGGAATAACCAGAAGATTAATTATTATTTTCCAATCTAAAAACGCCATCATATAGTCACGCTACAGGCGATTTTCCCGAGAGACGCATACGCTGCTTTAAGGCAGGATAGCGCTGTCGCTTAATTCCCGATTTCGCCAAATTTTCACAAAAGCGTCTTCCATAAGAAAACACAGGGGCTTGTCATGAATTTTTCCGCACTACGTCGCAATCTGCTGGTGGGTTCGCTGGGCCTGGCACTGAGCGCCGGCCTGATTGGCCAGGCGGTTGCCGGTGAGCAGTTGCAACAAATCAAGGACAAAGGCGTGATCAACGTCGGCCTGGAAGGCACCTACCCACCGTTCAGTTTCGTCGACGCCGACGGCAAACTGACCGGCTTCGAAGTCGAGTTCTCTGAAGCCCTGGCCAAAGAGCTGGGCGTGAAGGTCAAGCTGCAACCCACCAAATGGGACGGCATCCTCGCGGCCCTGGAATCCAAGCGCCTGGACGCAGTCATCAACCAGGTGACCATCTCCGAAGAGCGCAAGAAGAAGTATGACTTCTCCGAGCCCTACACCGTTTCCGGGATTCAGGCGCTGGTGCTGACGAAAAAGGCCGCCGAGCTGAACATCAAGTCCGCCGCCGACCTGTCTGGCAAGAAAGTCGGTGTAGGCCTGGGCACCAACTACGAAGAGTGGGTCAAGGCCAATGTGCCGACCGCTGACATCCGCACCTACGAAGATGATCCGACCAAGTTCCAGGACCTGCGTGTCGGCCGTATCGACGCCATTCTGATCGACCGCCTGGCCGCGCTGGAATACGCCAAGAAGGCCAAGGACACCACCGCTGCCGGTGATGCGTTCTCCCGTCAGGAAGCCGGCATTGCCCTGCGCAAAGGCGAGCCTGAACTGCTGGCCGCGGTGAACAAGGCAATCGATAAGCTGCGCGCCGATGGCACCCTGAAAAAGCTCTCGGAAAAATACTTCAACGCTGACGTCACTCAATAATGGGAGAAGCTTTCCAACTCGCACTGGACTCCGCGCCCTTTCTGCTCAAGGGCGCGTATTACACGGTCATCCTCAGCCTGGGCGGGATGTTCTTCGGCCTGGTGATGGGCTTCGGTCTGGCGCTGATGCGCCTGTCGCGCTTCAAACTGGTGAGCTGGATCGCCCGCATCTACGTGTCGTTCTTTCGCGGCACGCCGTTGCTGGTGCAACTGTTCGTGATCTATTACGGCTTGCCGCAATTGGGTCTGGAACTGGATCCGCTGCCGGCGGCCCTGATCGGCTTCTCGCTGAACATGGCCGCCTACGCCTGTGAAATCCTGCGTGCCGCGATCAGCTCCATCGAACGCGGCCAGTGGGAAGCGGCTGCCAGTATCGGCATGACCCGCGCGCAGACCCTGCGCCGGGCCATCCTGCCGCAGGCGATGCGCACCGCATTGCCGCCACTGGGCAACAGCTTCATTTCGCTGGTCAAGGACACCGCGCTGGCCGCTACCATCCAGGTGCCGGAACTGTTCCGTCAGGCGCAGTTGATCACCGCTCGCACCTTCGAAATCTTCACCATGTATCTTGCCGCCGCACTGATCTACTGGGTCCTGGCCACGGTGCTTTCGCACCTGCAGAACCAGTTGGAAGCGCGGGTCAATCGGCACGACCAGGAGTCCTGACCCGATGATTGTCGTGGAAAAACTGACAAAGCAGTTCAAGGGTCAAGTCGTGCTCAACGGCATCGATCTTGAGGTCAAGGAAGGCGAGGTGGTCGCGATTATCGGCCCCAGCGGTTCGGGCAAGACCACCTTCCTGCGCTGCTTGAATTTTCTGGAAGAACCCACCAGTGGCCGGATCAAGGTCGGCGATATCGAAGTCGATACCAGCCGCCCCCTGAACCAGCAACAGAGCCTGGTGCGGCGTTTGCGCCAGCACGTAGGTTTTGTGTTCCAGAACTTCAACCTGTTCCCTCACCGCACCGCCCTGGAAAACGTCATCGAAGGCCCGATCGTGGTCAAGAAGACACCGCGCGACGACGCCGTGGCCCTGGGTAAAAAACTGTTGGCCAAGGTCGGTCTGGCGGGCAAGGAGGACGCCTACCCGCGTCGCCTCTCCGGTGGCCAGCAACAGCGCGTGGCGATTGCCCGGGCGCTGGCGATGGAGCCGGAAGTGATCTTGTTCGATGAGCCGACCTCGGCCCTCGACCCGGAGTTGGTGGGCGAGGTGTTGGCGACCATCCGCGGCCTGGCCGAAGAGAAGCGCACCATGGTGATCGTTACCCATGAAATGGGCTTTGCCCGGGACGTGGCCAACCGTGTGGTGTTTTTCGACAAGGGTGTGATCGTCGAGCAAGGCGAAGCGAAGGCGTTGTTTGCTAACCCGAAAGAAGAGCGGACAAAACAATTCCTAAGCAAGTTCCTGAACAACAGCCATAACTAACAACCCTGCTCAACAATGGCCATCTTCCATGGACGGAAGTGACACCATCGCAAAAAATACTTTACCAATACCAAACTAACCCCATCCATTCGACATACATATTTTGTACGCATGCGCGGTACATATATATGCACCACTACAATTAATCCCTTTCTCCCAATCTGGTTCCTTTCGCAGCACTCGGTCAACCACGCACACCAAGCCTCCCAGTTTTAGCCACTTTCAGCGGAAAAGTTCGACACACCGGCATGGTTTACTTACTAGGCACCGTAGGAACTTTCTGAATAACAGCACACTTCACTCATAACTAATAAATCTCATTGACACCTCTCCCCCCTGACTCTTATCTAGTCTTCGACCAACGTCACTCTTCCCGCCAAACTCATTATTTCAATTAAAAGTAATGAATGGTTTTGCTGTTCGATACTTAGTTTTTGATTTCCCAGAAACGGACTTCGTTGCAAGACTTCAAGGAGACTTCATGAAAAGCACCTCGAACAAATCCGGGCTTGTGGCCCCGACCCTGGCGCAAACCAACAAGACCGGTATCAACGTCACTTGCGCGGCGCACCTGCTGATCGATGTGGCGCCTTACCCCGCCATGGACGAAGGCGACCTGATCGAACTGTTCTGGGACAACTGCTACGTGGCCTCCCGCGTGCTGACAGCCTGCGATGTCGGCCAAACGGTACAACTGCGGGTGCCTGAAAGCTTTGTCGCCAACGGTACCTCGCGCCTTCACTACCGGGTCATGCAGGTAGGTCGAGATGCGGTGATTTCGGCCAGCCGAAACGTGCAGGTCAAACTCGACTGTCCGGGCGGCCAACCTTCCGCGCTGTGCGGCGATGAAAACCAGTGCCTGGCACCGGTGAGCATTCCCGAGGCGATTCGCCGTCAGGGGGTCAACCCGAGCCAGGTCAAACGCGGTGTTCCCTTGACCATCGAGCCGTACCTGAACATGGCCGTGGACGACGAAATCACCCTGCGCTGGGGCGATGTGCGCATGGACCTGCCACGGCTCAAGTGCGCCGATGTGGGTCAGCCGATTCAGGTCTGGATACCGCCGGCCATCATCCTCGAAGCTGGCGAAGACCTGCGGCTGGAAGTGACGTATTGCATTCTCGACCGGGTGGGCAACAACTCCCGCTGGGCGCCGGCCCGTACGCTGAAAATCGGATGTGCAAATACCTATCTGAAAGTCCCGAAGAAACAACCCCTCAAGGCTGCCGAACCCCGTAGACGATGAAAAGGCCTCTGCGGTGGAATCATCCTTCTATCTATATTCCTAAAAGTTAGTTCATAAAATATTTATACACGTTTAGGGTATATAAACCGGACCACCGGACATCCTTGATTTCATGCGCTGCCACAAGCGGCGCTTCCATAAGATGTGAGGTAGGTATGGTCCGGAACACAATCACCCCAGTGCAGATCGCCAGGGCATTGCGTGCAGCCAAGGAGCGGCACTGATGTCCAGTCTGGCAGATGCAAACGTCCAGAGTGATCTGGACATCGCCCCGCTGTTGTTGCCCGCAAAAGTCCTGCGCAACGATGCTCAAGCCATCAACGCGGCCCACGAACTGGCGCAAGTCGCCCGCCTGCAAGCAGCCAAACGTGACCGGCAGCGCAAGCTCCCGTGGTCTGAAATAGAACAGTTCACTCGCAGCGGCCTGGGCAGTATTTCCATCCCCCGCGAGTACGGCGGCCCGCAGGTTTCGTTCGTCACCCTGGCCGAGGTCTTCGCGATCATTTCCGCGGCGGACCCGGCGCTTGGGCAGATCCCGCAAAACCAGTTCGGCATTCTCAACCTGGTGCTCGGCAGCGCCACCGAAGCGCAGAAAAAACAACTGTTCAAAAGCGTCCTGGATGGCTGGCGCATCGGCAATGCCGGGCCGGAACGCGGCACCAAAAATACCCTGGAACTGAAGGCACGCATCACCGCAGACGGCGTCCTCAATGGCCAGAAGTTCTATTCCACTGGCGCACTGTTCGCCCATTGGGTCGCGGTCAAAGCGCTGAACGACGATGGCAAACAAGTGTTGGCGTTCGTCCGGCGCGGCACACCGGGATTGCGCATCGTCGATGACTGGTCCGGCTTTGGTCAGCGCACCACCGCCAGCGGCACGATTTTGCTCAACAACGTGCAGGCCGATCCTGAATGGGTGGTGGATAACTGGCGGATCAACGACACGCCGAACATCCAGGGTGCCGTCTCGCAACTGATTCAAGCGGCCATCGACGCCGGTATCGCCCGAGGCGCCATCGACGACGCCATCGACTTCGTGAAAACCCGCGCCCGGCCGTGGATCGACGCCAAGGTCGAGCGGGCCAGCGATGACCTGTACGTGATCGCCGATATCGGCAAGTTGAAAATCGAACTGCACGCCGCCGAAGCGCTGCTGCGCAAGGCCGGGCAAGTGCTCGATGACGTCAGCGCCGCACCCTTCACCGTCGAGTCCGCCGCCCGCGCCTCGATTGCCGTGGCCGAAGCCAAAGTGCTGACCACCGAGATTTCATTGCTGGCCAGCGAAAAGCTGCTCGAGCTGGCCGGCAGCCGCGCGACCCTCGCCGAATTCAACCTCGACCGCCACTGGCGCAACGCCCGGGTGCACACCCTGCACGATCCGGTGCGCTGGAAGTATCACGCGGTCGGCGCCTACCGCCTCAATGGCACGCTG
>NZ_MRCS01000094.1 GCF_002303925.1 Pseudomonas sp. ACN8 | reverse complement strand
ACCTTGATCGCCTTGTCGGCTTCTTCCGGCTCCAGGATGTAGTTGTCGGGGTGGCTGCCAGCCTTGAGCAGCAGGCATGATTTGCATTCGCCACAGGCCTCCAGCGCGTTCGGGCGCTGGCACAGCAAGCTGGCCATCAAGCGTTCGGCCAGTGCCCGCTTGCCGATCCCGGCCGGCCCATGCAACAGGTAGGCGTGCGCATGCTGGGCGCGACCGGCCAGTTGCTGCCAGAGGGTTTCCTGCCATGGATAGACCTCAGCCACGGCTCAACTCCAGCAGGCGCGGCAGCAAGACATCCAGAGACTGCTGAACTTTTGCCAACGGTTGGGCAGCATCGACCAGCACATAACGCGCCGGATCCGCCTTGGCCCGCTTGAGGAAGGCACTGCGCACGGCATCGAAAAAGGTCCGGCCTTCGAGTTCGAAGCGATCCAGACGACCGCGAGCGCTGGCGCGGGCCAGGCCGACTTCGACAGGCAGATCGAAAATCAGCGTCAGGTCCGGGCGCAGATCGCCCTGGACGAAGGTTTCCAGGGTCGCGATGCGCTCCAGCGACAAGCCGCGACCGCCACCCTGATAGGCGTATGTCGAATCGGTGAAACGATCACACAAGACCACGGCACCGCGGGCCAGTGCCGGGCGAATCACCTCGGCCAGGTGCTGGGCACGCGCCGCGAACACCAGCAGCAACTCGGTATCCGGGTTCATGACCTCATCGACCGGGGCCAGCAGCACTTCACGGATTCGCTCGGCCAACGGCGTACCACCCGGCTCTCGGGTCAGCACCACCTCGATGCCGGCGGCGCGCAGGCACTCGGCCAGGTATTCGCGATTGGTGCTCTTGCCGGCGCCTTCCGGGCCTTCCAGAGTAATAAACAAGCCAGTCACAGGCAGTCCTTAGTCAGAGTCATTGCGGGCTTTTCGGTGCGCTTGCATCGGGTTCGGGCGTTTCAGGGGCTGGCGCAGGATCTTGCGCCGGCACCTGCGGCAACGCCTCGGGAGCTGTGTTTGGTGAAGCGGCCGGGATCGGCGCCTGCTCTTGGGAAGCCTTGGCCTCCTGCGTACCGTTTTGCTCAGCCTGGGTTGGCGGCATCTCGGGCGCAGTAGCGGGTGCCGGGCTGGAGCGGTAATCGGCGCGACGCTTGAGCTGGAACTCCTTCACGGCATTGTTGTGGGCATCCAGATCGTCGGAGAACACGTGAGTGCCATCGCCACGCGCCACGAAGTAAAGGCTGTTGCCCTCCACCGGATTGAGTGCCGCATGGATGGCCTCGCGACCGACCATGGAAATCGGCGTCGGCGGCAGGCCCGCATTCATGTAGGTGTTATAGGGCGTCGATTCCTTGAGGTGAGCCCGGGTCAGCTTGCCGCTGTAGCGGTCGCCGAGGCCGTAGATCACTGTCGGGTCGGTCTGCAGCAGCATGCCCATCGCCATGCGTCGCACGAACACGCCGGCAATCTGCCCACGCTCCTGCGGCACACCCGTTTCCTTTTCCACCAGCGAAGCCATGATCAGCGCCTGGTAGGGCTCCCTGTACGGCACATCGGAAGAGCGCTGTGCCCACTCCTTGGCGAGCACTTCGTCGAGGCGGTCATAAGCGGTTTTCAGCACCTCGATATCGGACATGCCCCGCACATAACGATAGGTGTCAGGGAAAAAGCGCCCTTCCGGAAAAATCCCGGTGTGGCCGAGCTTGTCCATGACCTGGCTATCGCTTAAACCCTCGAGGCTATGGTCGAGCTTCTCTTCCTTGGCCAGCGCTGCGCGGACCTGACGGAAATTCCAGCCTTCGACCAGGGTCAGGCTGTACTGAACCATTTCCCCGCGTTTCCACAGGTCGATCAGGCCTTCGACGGTCATGCCGGGTTGAATGCGGTATTCGCCGCTGTGCAGGGGTTGTTTGGCGAGGTTGAAGCGCCAATACACCCGCAGCCAGAATGCGTCCTTGATGACGCCATTGGCTTCGAGTCGGTAGAAGGTCCGGGTCGGCGTGGTGCCCTTGGGCACATCCAGCAATTGTTCCTGGGCAATGTTCAGCGGCTGTACCAGCGCCGAATGAATTTTCCAGGCTGAAGCACCCATCAGCAGCCCCGCCAGAACCACTCCGGTTTCCAGCAGCAGCAAGAGTTTACGTCTCACGTATCAAGCATCCAGTAGCACACGGGCAATGGTTTGGAGTTTACGGGTGAGCGGCCCAACCGGCCAGTGAAGAGCAGCATAGGCGCGCACCGGCCAGATACCATACACGCTGTTGCAGACAAAGACTTCGTCAGCCCATTGCAGCTGTTCGAGGGGGATATCGGTGATTTGCGTGGGAATTCCCAGCGACTTGGCTTGAAACAATATTTCGGCACGCATCACGCCTGCCACGCCGCAACGCTTGAGGTCAGCCGTGATGAGCACGCCATCACGCACCAGGAACAAGTTACTGAATACACCTTCAATCACCCGTCCGGCCTGATCGAGCATCAAGCCTTCGGCATGCTCGGTGTCCTGCCATTCGGCTCGGGCGAGAACCTGTTCAAGACGATTCAGGTGCTTGAGGCCGGCCAGTAATGGCTGCCTGGACAATCGCGTGGCGCAAGGAAACAGCCGAACACCCTGCTCACCGTGCGCGGCAGGATACGCCGCCGGTGGATTACCTTGCAGAATGCGTCGAGCCTGGGCCGAAGGATCGGGGGCGTAACCACGCAGACCGTCGCCACGGGTGAGAATGAGCTTGAGCACCCCGTCACCCAGTGCCGCGGCGCAGGCCAGCAGTTCGCTGCGGATCAGCTCATGCTCGGCGTTTATCGCCAGGCGCGAGCAGCCGTCCACCAAACGCGACAGATGCCGGTCCAGCAACACAGGCTGCCCGTTGCGCACGGCGATGGTCTCGAACAGACCATCGCCATAAGCCAGGCCGCGGTCCTTCAGCGACAACGCGTCAGCCGGCTGACCGTCGACCCAGCTATCCATCAGCCTGCGAACCGGCGGAACACCAGCGAGCCGTTGGTGCCGCCAAAACCGAAGGAGTTGGAAACGACCACATCGATCTCCATGTTGCGCGCCGTGTGCGGCACGAAATCGAGATCGCAGCCTTCGTCCGGCTCATCGAGGTTGATGGTCGGCGGTGCCACCTGGCTGTTGATCGCCAGCACGCTGAAGATCGCCTCGACCGCGCCCGCCGCACCCAGCAGGTGGCCGGTCATGGACTTGGTGGAGCTGACGGCCAGCTTGTAGGCGTGGTCGCCGAACACCGACTTGACCGCATTGACTTCGGCCAGGTCGCCTGCGGGAGTCGAAGTGCCGTGGGCGTTGATGTACTGCACTTGATCGCCATTGATTTTGGCATCGCGCAGCGCATTGGTGATGCAGCGCGCCGCACCTGCGCCATCGGCTGGCGGCGAGGTCATGTGGTAGGCATCGCCACTGGTGCCGAAGCCGATCAGCTCGGCGTAGATGGTCGCGCCACGCGCCTTGGCGTGCTCGAGTTCTTCCAGCACCAGCGCACCGGCACCATTGGACAATACAAAGCCATCGCGGCCCTTGTCCCATGGACGGCTGGCGCGGGTCGGCTCGTCGTTGCGGGTCGACAGCGCGCGCGAGGCACCAAAGCCGCCCATGCCCAGACCGCAGGCCGCCATCTCGGCGCCGCCGGCAATCATCACGTCGGCTTCGTCGTACATGATGTTGCGGGCTGCCATGCCAATGCAGTGTGTACCGGTGGTACAGGCCGTGGCGATGGCGTAGTTGGGTCCCTGTGCACCGAGGTGTATGGACAGGAAACCGGAAATCATATTGATGATCGAGCCTGGCACGAAGAACGGAGAGATCCGTCGCGGGCCGGTCTCGTGCAGCGTGCGGGCGGTTTCTTCGATATTGGTCAGACCGCCAATACCCGAACCCATGGCCACGCCGATACGCTCACGGTTGGCGTCAGTGACTTCCAGACCGGCATTGCGTACCGCCTGAAAACCTGCGGCCAGACCGTACTGAATGAACAGGTCGAGCTTGCGGGCTTCCTTGACCGACAGGTACTCCTCGACATTGAAGTCCTTTACCGAGCCGCCAAAACGGGTGGAATAGGCAGAAAGGTCGGCGTGTTCGATCAGACCAATGCCACTGCGGCCAGCCAGAATGCCCTGCCAGCTGCTCGGCACATCCGTGCCCAGTGGCGACAACATACCCATACCGGTGACTACGACGCGTCTACGCGACACAGCACTCTCCTTTTTTCAAATGACGACTTTGCATCAGGCCTAAAGAAAAAACCGCACGCCATGATGGCAGTGCGGTTTTTCCATGACAGCGAGCAACGATTACAAACTATTACGCCTGGTGGCTAGTAACGTAGTCGATTGCAGCTTGTACAGTAGTGATCTTCTCGGCTTCTTCGTCAGGGATTTCGGTCTCGAATTCCTCTTCCAGAGCCATCACCAGCTCAACGGTGTCAAGGGAGTCGGCACCCAGGTCTTCAACGAAGGAAGCGGTGTTGACCACTTCTTCTTCTTTAACGCCCAGTTGCTCAGCAACGATTTTCTTGACGCGCTCTTCGATGGTGCTCATACCTTGTTTTCACTCCTAATGGACAAATTCAGGCAGCTGGCCAGTGGGTAAGTGTATAGAAAGGCTTTTCAGCTTTTCAACTGAAAGCTTCACTCCTCGAACCCGGTGACCCTCTGCCTATAAATAGATTGCAGCTTTATAACGGATTTTAGACAGCTCGTATGACATTTTTTTGAAGCAATCCGTCACATTTGAATTACATGTACATCCCGCCGTTCACCGGGATTGTAGCTCCGGTAACGTAAGCCGCACCGTCCGACGCAAGAAAAGCGACCACGGACGCGATCTCTTGAGCCTGCCCCAGACGACCCAGCGGAATCTGCGTCTGCAAGGCTTCACGCTGCGCTTCGGGCAGTTCACGGGTCATATCGGTATCGATGAACCCAGGGGCCACCGAGTTTACCGTAATCGAACGCGAACCGACTTCACGCGCCAGTGCACGGCTGAAACCTTCCAGACCGGCCTTGGCGGCAGCGTAGTTTACTTGGCCTGCGTTGCCCATGGCACCCACAACCGAGCCAATACTGATAATTCGGCCCCAACGGGCTTTGGTCATGCCGCGCAAAACGCCCTTGGACAGGCGGAACAGACTGTTCAGATTGGTATCGACAACGTCGTGCCACTCGTCGTCTTTCATGCGCATCATCAGGTTATCGCGGGTGATACCGGCATTATTGACCAGAATCGCCGGCGCACCGAACTGCTCCTGAATGCTCGCCAGAACACTTGCCACAGACTCGTCGCTGGTGACATTGAGCTCCAGGCCAGTGCCCTGAATACCATTTTCCTTCAGGGTCGCGGCAATGCGCTCGGCACCCGACGCGGAGGTCGCGGTACCCACAACGATGGCGCCCTGACGACCCAGCTCCAGGGCGATGGCCTGGCCGATGCCACGGCTGGCACCGGTGACCAGTGCAACTTTACCTTGCAGACTCATGCAAGCTTCTCCTGATTCAGGCCAACGCTGCACGGGCGGCAGCGAAAGCGTCTGGGGTATTGAGGTTGGATGTCGACACGCCTTCAGCGCAACGCTTGTTCAGACCGGCCAGTACTTTGCCCGGACCACACTCGACCAGGTTGGTCGCACCCTTGGCGGCCAGCGCCTGGACCGATTCAACCCAGCGTACTGGCTTGTACAGTTGCTCGAGCAGATCGCGCTTGAGGGTTTCCAGATCGGCCGGCACTTGGGCACTGACGTTCTGCACCACGGGAATCTGCGGTGCCTGCCAGTTGATCGCGGCGATCGACTCGGCGAAACGCTCGGCGGCCGGACGCATCAGCTCGCAGTGCGACGGCACGCTGACCGGCAGCGGCATGGCGCGCTTGGCACCACGCGCCTTGCAGCCTTCGATGGCGCGCTCGACGGCAGCCCTGGCACCGGCGATGACCACCTGGCCCGGCGAGTTGAAATTGACTGCACTGACTACCTCGCCTTGCGCCGCTTCGGCGCAGGCTGCCAGTACGTCAGCATCGTCCAGGCCCAGGATGGCAGCCATGCCGCCCTGCCCGGCCGGAACGGCTTCCTGCATCAACTGGCCACGACGCTCGACGAGCTTCACCGCGTCGCCCAGGCTCAGACTGCCTGCCGCGACCAGCGCGCTGTATTCGCCCAGGCTGTGCCCGGCAACGTAAGCCGGACGCGCGCCACCTTCGGCCAGCCACAGACGCCACAGGGCGATAGAGGCGGTCAGAATGGCCGGCTGGGTTTTATCGGTTTGATTGAGTTGCTCTTCCGGCCCTTGCTGGGTCAGTGCCCACAGGTCGTAACCCAGTGCATCGGAAGCTTCTTTGAATGTTTCAAGGACAACCGGATGTTGCGCGCCCAGCTCGGCCAGCATGCCGAGGGACTGCGAACCCTGTCCTGGAAAGACGAATGCGAGGGAAGCAGACATGTAACAAGCCCCTAATGATCTTGTCGTCGGAGAGTTGGCGCCCCGCTTTGGGGACGCAAGAAACTGACAGTTGGATGGCCCATCGAACCAAGCGGTCACATTTAAGCATTGTCCGACGAAAACGCCTAAAGCAACAAATCCTCCAGACGACCGTGCAGGCGCTCGGGAAGATTCTCCTGAATCTCGATCAAGGCGCGTGCAATGGCACTCTGAAACCCCTGGACCCCGGCAGAACCGTGGCTTTTCACCACAATTCCCTGCAAACCGAGAAAGCTCGCGCCGTTGTGCCGTGCAGGCGCCAGATCGGCCTGCAGACGCTTCATCAAGGGCAGCGCCAGCGCGCCGACCACGCGAGAGGCCACGCTTTTTCTGAACAACGCCTCGATACGCCCGGCAATCATGGTCGCCAGGCCTTCGCTGGATTTGAGCAGGATGTTGCCGACAAAACCGTCACACACCACCACATCCGCTTCGCCACGGTACAAACCGTCGCCCTCGATAAAGCCGATGTAATTGATACCACGGGCGCCTTGCAACAAAGTCGCTGCCAGCTTGACCTG
>NZ_MRCS01000093.1 GCF_002303925.1 Pseudomonas sp. ACN8 | reverse complement strand
CCCACAGGGACTTTCAGCGCACGCAGGATCTGCGTTCGGCGGGGATCAAAATGTGGGAGTGAGCCTGCTCGCGATGGCGGAGTGTCAGGCGCCAGGGATGTTGGCTGTGGCGGCCTCATCGCGAGCAGGCTCGCTCCCACAAGTATTTTCAGCGCCCACAGGATCTGCGTTCGGCGGAGATCAAAAAATGTGGGAGCGAGCCTGCTCGCGATGGCGGAGTGTCAGGCGCCAGGGATGTTGGCTGTAGCGGCCTCATCGCGAGCAGGCTCTCTCCCACCAGGGACTTTCAGCGCCCGCAGGATCTGCGTTCGGCGGAGATCAAAAAATGTGGGAGTGAGCTTGCTCGCGATGGCAGTGGGTCAGGCAGTGCCCTTGGCCTGCCGCTCCAGGTGCAATTGCAGAGCCGGGTCGATCCGCAATGCCGCGGCCAGTTCATCCAGATAGTTGCGCTCGGCGTCCTGCTGGTCGTCCACCAGCATCACGCTGGCCAGGTACATCTCCGAGGCCATGCCGGGGTCGGCGGCCGATTGCGCGACATCACTGGCGTCCAGTGGCTTGGCAACCTCCTCGTCCAGCCATTGCTGCAATTGCGGATCGTCGGTGTGACGGCCGATTTCAGTGCTGATCATCTTCTTCTCGGCTTCATCGATGCGGCCATCGGCCTTGGCCGCGGCAATCATTGCCCGCAGAATCGCATGGCTGTGCTCTTCGGCCTCAGGGCCGGCCAGCAAGTCCACGGTCCGTGGCGCTTCTTGCGGAGCCGACGCCTGACTGCGCTGCCAGGCCTGATACGCCTGGAACGCCATCATGCCCAGGGACGCCAGGGCGGCATAATTGGTGCCACCACTGGAACGGCTTTGTGGCGCACCGCCCATCGGCGGACCGCCGCCAAGCAAACCACCGAGCAAACCGCCCAACCCTGCACCACCGCCACCAGCACCCGCACCGGTGCCACCGCCCAATAAGCCGCCGAGCAATCCACCCAGGTCGCCGAACCCGCCCTGGGCCGACGCGCCAGCGCCACCCTGTTGCGCCATCGAGCCCTGGCCGGCGCGCAGTAATTGTTCGAGCAGATCGCTGGTGTTCATGATGTTTGTCCTCTTGAAGGGCGTTTATCCAGTCAGGCAACGATAGCCCCCGCAGACGAATGTGCCAGCGCCGTTGGGCTGACCCGCCTGCGCTATCCCGGATTCGTCCGGGGTATTTTCTTGCGGCGCAGCTAAGATTCATGAGTGGTGAACCTTATTCCCGGATGCCCGGTCGATACCTGCAACCCGACCCGGTTTGCCACCGCCCCGTACGCGGAGTGACAACTGGCTTGCTTCATTCACTGGAGAACGCCCCCGTGATTTCAACCCTGTACATCGCCAGGCTCAAAGCATGGGGCGCCCATGGTTTTACCGCCACTGGCGTGGTCACCGCTTTCCTCGCCACCCTGTCCCTGCTGGATAACCAGCCGACCCATTGCCTGCTGTGGCTGGGTGTCGCCCTGATCGTCGACGGACTGGACGGCGCGCTGGCACGCAAGGTCAACGTCCAGTCGGTGTTGCCGAGCTTCGATGGCTCGATCCTCGACCTGGTGATCGACTACCTGACGTACGTGTTTATCCCGGCACTGTTCATCTACCGCTACATTCCGTTGCCGGACTACACCTTGCTGCTGAGCGTGTCGCTGATTCTGGTGTCGTCGCTGTTCTGCTTCTGCAACGTCAACATGAAGAGCACCGACAACTACTTCCAGGGCTTCCCCGCCGCCTGGAACGTGGTCGCCCTGTGCCTGTACATCATCGCCCCGTCGCCGTGGATCACCTTCGTTACGGTCATCGGCCTGGCCCTGCTGACCGTGACCCGGATGAAATTCCTGCACCCGTTTCGCGTGCGCCGGTTCATGCCGATCAACATTGCGGTGACGGCCATCTGGTTGCTGTGCAGCCTGTCGCTGGTGCTCAACCATCCACGGATCAACCCGTTGGTGATGGGGCTGTGGCTGCTGATGTCGGCGTACTTCCTGGGCATCTGCCTGTGGCGCACGGCGCTGGAGTGGTTCGACGAATCGGGGCTCAAGTAGCCATGGCGGTCCATATCGTTCAACTCGGTTCACCCCGGCGACCCGACGAAGGCTTGCGCCTGGGCACGGTACGCCGCCCTCCCCGTGGCGTACCGAAAGCAGAATTCGCCCGTCGGGATTTTTACGATGTCTGGCAGCCGCTGCTGTCGCCCAGTGCGCAGTTGGTGGCCGAGGCCAAGGTTGCGCAAGATGCCAAGGCCTGGGAGCTGTTCCGGCGCAAGTTCAAGGCCGAGATGAGCCAGCCCGCAGCCAGTCAGATGCTGGATCTGTTGGCCGCGTTGTCCCACCAGACGTCCCTGGCGGTGGGTTGTTATTGCGAGGATGAAGCGCATTGTCACCGTTCGGTGTTACGCGAGTTGCTGGAAGCGCGTGGCGCGAAGGTCATTTAGCCGGCACCACCACTCCCCCTGTGGGAGCGAGCTTGCTCCCAGATTGGACTTGTGGTCGCTCACTGCCGCGTGATCACCATTTCCAGGTATTCACTCCGCCGTTGTCGGATCGATGATGTTCATGACCTGGGAAATGCGATTGGCGGGAAACCCGCTCACCCGGGCGTGCTCCCTGATCTGCTCCTCGTTCGGCGAAATGTACACGCAGTAGAGCTTGTCAGCGGTGACATAGCTCTGCAGCCACTGCACCTGCGGCAACTCACGCAACGCCTGGCAGGACTTGAGCGAAGCAGCTTTCAAGTCCCTTTCCGACAGACCTCCGGCGCCCTGGATCTCACGTTCAATGACGAACTTAGGCATGGCAACCTCTCTTTATTGTTCTGGATGGCAGGGCAGCACTCACCCTGTGATCAAACTATCGTCCTGATAGGCGTTGGCGTCCTGTCCGATCGTCGGCCAGGCCTGCCCGATCGTCCGGAGATTCCACGTAGCGCACCGATCGAGCGGATCACGCCGCTGGCGCGCCGGCCCTGGCTTCCTTCAGTAACTGCTGAATCATTTGTTCTTGAGTGTCGTAGCTGCCTTCGCCGAAGTGGGTGTACCGCACCTGCCCCTTGGCATCGATCAGGTAGTGCGCCGGCCAGTACCGGTTATCGAAGTTGCGCCAGATTGCGTAGTTGTTGTCGATCGCCACCGGGTAGGTGATGCCGTACTCCTTCACCTTGGCCTTGACGTTGTCGATGATTCGTTCAAAGCCGTATTCGGGCGTGTGCACGCCGATCACCACCAGCCCGTCCTTTTCATACTTCTTCGCCCAGTCTTTCACGTACGGCAGGGTGTGCTTGCAGTTGATGCAGTCGAAAGTCCAGAAATCCACCAGCACCACTTTGCCTTTCAGGGCCTCGTTGCTCAGGGCCGGCGAGTTGAGCCACTCCACCGCGCCGGACAGCGATGGCATGGCGCCCTGGGCATCGCCCATGGTGCTGTCGGCCTTGACCTTGCTGACCAGGTAATCGACGACTTTCGGTACTGTTTCCAGCACGCCTTTCTCCACGCGGCTGACACCTTCCGAGGAGGTGTTGGCCAGCAACAGATCATTGGCCCCCGTTGCAATCACCGCCGCCCCGGACAACACCGCAACCCCGGCGCCACGACGCAACCAGCCGGTGACCGGAATCGACGGTTTCAAGCGATTGACCAGGCCGCGACCGGCGAAGATCAGGATGCCCAGGGACAGCGCACTGCCGGCGCCATAAGCCACCAGCAGCAGACTGGTGCCGGCATTTGCCCCTTGCAGCATGGCGCTGGTGAGTATCACCCCCAGGATCGGTCCGGCGCAGGGTGCCCAGAGCAGCCCGGTGGCGACACCGATCATGATCGACGCCAGCGGCCCGGACATCTTGCGCGAGTTCGGGTCGATGCGATTGCCCAGCAGCACGAAGGGCCGCGCCAGCCAGTCACCGACCCGGGCGGAGATCAGCGACAGGGCAAACAGCACCATCACCGCCAGCGCGACATGGCGGCCGGTATTGCTGGCCTGGATCACCCACTCGCTGCTGACCACGGCCAGGCTGGAGACCAGGGCAAAGGTCAGGACCATGCCGCCAAGGGTCAGCAGTATCGAGGAGCGTGTACGGTCGGCCCCGGCAAACAGGAAGGGCACGACCGGCAGGATGCACGGGCTGAGGACGGTCAATAGGCCGCCCAGGAAAGCGATGAGTAACATGGGATCACCTGATGCAAATTAATGGGCAACACATCACCACTGTAGGAGCGAGCCTGCTCGCGATGGCGTCCGGTCAGGCGACACACCGTTGACTGAACCATCGCTATCGCGAGCAGGCTCGCTCCTACAGTGGATCGGGGGTGTTCTCAAGCGGTCTGCTCATCCTGCAACTGCCCCTGCGGAGTACGGCTGGAACCGTCCTGCGCCAGGAAGCCCTGGGTATCCTTCTGCGCCACCGGCGTGAGCTGGAAGCAGGTGTTGCCGGCGCAGGCGCTCTGCTCGACAGCAGCGTTGGCATGGGCCGCCGCACCGGCGACGGCAAAGACGATGGCGGTCAGGTGGCGGGAAATGTTGTTCATGATGTCCTTCCTGTTTCAAATGGATTGAGCGGTGATTGATCGCGACACTCAGTTTTCCGAGTTGCAGTTGTCAGCGAACTTGCTGTAATTCAGCACCTGGGTCCGGGACTGGGAGTCGAGGTACGTCAGCCGCGCATTCACCACGCCGCAGGAAGGTGTTGTGTCCTCGTTCAGCGACACCACTTTGCGGATATCCAGCTGGGTGCCGTAGGTGTAGGTTTCGGGAGTGACATCGGCTTCGGCACGGGCCGACAGGGTGCAGATGTTCAGGGCGGCAAACAGGCAGGCGGCGTAGATGGCCTTGGTGTTCATGGCGAGTTCCTCAGGGTTTCAACAGGTTGATCGTTGGTTGATCCGAGGCGGTCTGGTTTGCCTCGATGGAACCCATTAAAAGCCTGCGAGGTATCTCGTCTGTGTCGGGAATCGGCGTGAATCAATCGCTGCGTATCAGAACCGGGCGCAGATACAGAGCAATACAAAACCGCTGGAAATCGGCTTTTTTGCCTTCGTGTGTATCCGCAGGCAAGCCAGATACACTGCAATACAAAGGGCGGCAGGCGAGCCCGCCCAGGCTCGATAGACTGTGTGGCATTCCCCATTTACCAGAGGTTTGGCCCAATGGATCACGTTGATCACATCCTCATCGTTGACGATGACCGCGAAATCCGCGAACTGGTTGGCAACTACCTGAAGAAGAACGGCCTGCGCACCACGGTCGTGGCGGATGGACGGCAGATGCGCGCCTTTCTGGAAACCACCCCGGTGGACCTGATCGTGCTGGACATCATGATGCCGGGGGACGATGGCCTGGTGCTCTGCCGTGAATTGCGCGCCGGCAAGCACAAGGCCACCCCGGTGCTGATGCTCACCGCCCGCAACGATGAAACCGATCGCATCCTCGGCCTGGAAATGGGCGCCGACGACTACCTGGTCAAGCCGTTCGCCGCCCGTGAACTGCTGGCGCGGATCAACGCGGTGCTACGACGCACGCGCATGCTGCCGCCAAACCTGGTGGTGACCGAAGCCAGCCGGCTGTTGGCTTTCGGCCGCTGGCGCCTGGACACCTCGGCCCGACACCTGCTCGATGAAGACGGCACCATGGTGGCCCTGAGTGGCGCCGAATATCGATTGCTGCGGGTGTTTCTCGACCATCCGCAACGGGTGCTCAACCGCGATCAATTGCTCAACCTGACTCAGGGCCGCGATGCCGACCTGTTCGACCGTTCCATCGATCTGCTGGTCAGTCGCCTGCGCCAGCGCTTGCTCGACGACGCCCGGGAACCGGCCTACATCAAGACCGTGCGCAGCGAAGGCTATGTGTTTTCCCTGCCGGTGGAAATCCTGGGCGATCAATCATGACCCTGGCGCTGCATTGGCCGCGCACCCTGGCCTCGCGGCTGTCGCTGATTTTCCTGATCGGCCTGATCCTTGCCCAGGCGCTGTCCTTCGGCGCGCAGTACTACGAACGCTACGAGTCCTCGAAAAACACCATGCTCGGCAACCTGGAAACCGACGTTTCCACCTCCGTTGCCATCCTCGACCGCTTGCCCGTCGATGAGCGAGCCGCGTGGCTCAAACAATTGGAACGGCGCAATTACAGTTACCTGCTCAATGAGGGTTCGCCGGGCACGCCCATCCGCACCGACATGCCCGATGCGCCCATTGCCATTGCCTCGATCAAGGACGCCATCGGTCACGATTACCCGATGACCTTTACCGACATCCCCGGGCCGAAAAAACATTTTCAAGTGCATTTGAAACTGGCGGATGGCAGCCCGCTGACCATCGACGTCCGCCCGGCGATGGTGCCGTTGTCGCCCTGGCTGCCCATCGTGTTGCTCGGGCAACTGGCGCTGACGCTGGCCTGCTCCTGGCTGGCGGTCAGAATTGCCATCCGCCCCCTCACCCGCCTCGCCGGTGCGGTAGAAACCCTGGACCCCAACGCGCACCCAGTACTCCTGGACGAAAAAGGCCCGACCGAAGTCGCCCACGCCGCCAGGGCCTTCAACTCGATGCAAGCACGCATCGCGGCCTACCTGAAGGAACGCATGCAGTTGCTCGCGGCAATTTCCCACGACCTGCAAACCCCGATCACCCGCATGAAACTGCGTGCCGAGTTCATGGACGACTCCAGCGAAAAAGACAAACTGTGGAACGACCTGGGCGAAATGGAACACCTGGTCCGCGAAGGCGTGGCCTACGCCCGCAGCATCCACGGCGCCACCGAAGAAAGCCGCCGCACCGACCTCGACTCGTTCCTCGATAGCCTGGTGTTCGATTATCAGGACGTGGGCAAGGACGTGCAGCTCACCGGCAAAAGCGCAGCCGTCATCGACACCCGTCCCCACGCCTTGCGCCGGGTGCTGGTCAACCTGACGGACAACGCATTGAAGTTTGCCGGTGCTGCTCAATTGCAGGTGGAAAAACGGGCCGATGGCAATCTGTCGATCAGGATCCTTGACCGAGGCCCGGGGATCGCCGAGGAGGAGCTCAAGCAAGTGATGGAACCGTTCTATCGCGTTGAGAGTTCCCGCAACCGCAGCACCGGCGGCACCGGGTTGGGGCTGGCGATCGCCCAGCAACTGGCGGTCGCGATTGGAGGGTCGTTGACCTTGAGCAATCGCGAGGGTGGCGGGTTGTGTGCGGAGTTGCGATTGCCGGTGTAGAAGGGTTTGGCTTAAGGGTGAGGATATCGGCCTTGCCGTAAAGAATGGTTGGCTGGCAGGCCGTCATCGCGAGCAGGCTCGCTCCCACAGGTACTCAGTACATCCGCGAGATATTGCTCGGCTGGCAGGACGCCTTCGCGGGCAAGTCGGATCGCCGCACCGCCGCTCCCACAGGTACTCAGTACATCCGAAAGATTTCGATCGGCTGGCAGGCCACCATCGCGAGCAAGCTCGCTCCCACAGAAAGGCAAAGGCAGAGCGGCGTACACCGCGCCGCTTTTCACCACTCATCAGGCCGAGCGTTAGCTCGCCTGCAGCTCTTGATCTTGATCCACCCGCCCCCATCGGCAGGCTGAGTGGAGGTGTTCATCCGGGGACTGGTGCGCAGCGCCGTTCGACGCAGTCGAACTCATTGCATGTAGGTCGAAGCGAAGCCGACCGGAGGGCAATGCCCCCGGATGAATACTGGAGCGAAGGAACGCCGAGCCTTAGCGAGGGGCCGTACGTAAGGGGCGAGACCTTTGGTTCCTTTGGGGCGTTTGCCAAAGGGACTCGCCGTAAGGGCGAAACCATAAGTCGCCGTTACCGCAGAAACGGATATGTACTCAATCAACCAAGAGCCTGGGGGTGTCAGAAATTTTGTGTTCGGGCATAACATGAGTAAGAGGTGCATGTATGCCAACCAAAAAGAAACCCGCGTTGCGAGAGCTACCGAAAATCCCGAAAGAGCTGCTCGAGCAATTCACCGAT
>NZ_MRCS01000092.1 GCF_002303925.1 Pseudomonas sp. ACN8 | reverse complement strand
GGTCGGCTCGAACGCGTAACTGGGAACCGATCGGCACCGTGCTGTTGAACCCGGATCGAGAGCAACAGGTCGAGAAAAGAGCGGCATAGTTAGACGGTTGACGCGACAACTACCTTGAAAAACGCCGCATCTGCCACGCCCCGAATGACAATGTCGCGGTCGGTTATGACGCCGCTCATTCTATCGTTGTCATTAATCACCAAAGCACCAATATCTGCCTGCCGCATGATTTCGGCGGCCTCACGCAAGGTGGTCGAAGGCGTTACAGTGCGTACTTCGCGGCTCATGATTTCGCTGATTTTCATGATGTTCTCCATTGGCGAATTCTTGATGGATACCCCTTTTGATAAATACAAATAATTAGTGAGGTATTTGAGTATTCAATGAGACGGTCATAGGTCAACCTATTTCTGAATCAAGGATGGCGTTGGTTTGGTGACACCATACTGGTGTTGAAAAATTGTCCTGTGAATAGTTCGAATTGATTTGGTGGTTTTTGACTGATGAGAGTCGTTGTCTTGAGACGCCATAATCTGTTGCTGCAACTATGCGTCACTGCTTGTATTCTTATTCAGGACGAGAATAAGCAGTTGCCGTTATGGCCTTGCTCCAACAGCAACTGGAACGGAAAACCGGACTTTCCATTAGGTAGAGACGTGAAGCGTGATACCCGCCTGGTTGTGCTTTTGCTGTTGGTTATCTGCTGTTCTCTGGCATCGCTGACTGTCTGGAAGGTGCTGGCCTCCCGAGATCGGGTGTTGGAGGACGTGAGCGTCCACGGATTGAATCTTACCCAGGCACTGGCAACCTACTCCGAAGGCATTGTGCGCCAAAGTTCCTTGCTTTTGCTCGGTCTCGTCGAACGCCTGGAAACTGAAGGTAGTGGCCCAATACAGATCCAGCGGCTAAGTGCGCTGGTCAGTAAGCAGCAGCCTCTGATGCCACAACTCAGTGGTATTACCATCTACGACAATCAGGGACGTTGGTTAATGTCCTCCAATCGGCCGATTCCGGTCGGGGCGAATAGCAGTGATCGTGCCTATTTCATTCATCATCGCGACGATCCGTCCGGTGAGACCTTTATCGGTCCACCCATCCAAAGCCGTTCCAATCACGAGTGGGTGATCACAGTCAGTCGACGTTTCAATGATGCTCACGGAGAGTTTGCCGGGGTGGTGGCGGTAACATTGGGAATAGAAAACTTCCTGCGGCTGTTTGGAAAGATCGACGTGGGGCAGGAGGGAGCCATCGGGCTATCCTATACCGATGGTACATTGCTGGTTCGCTATCCCTTCCGCGAGCAGGACATGGGGCGCAACTTTTCGAAGTCGCCAATCTATGCCAAGTATCTTGTGGACCAAACAGTTGGCACCGCCTCGTTTACCTCCAGCCTGGACGGTGTGGAGCGGCTCTATGCGTTCCGAAAGAGTGACAAGCTGCCGCTGATAACTACCGTCGCTATCGGGAGGCGCGAAGCGCTCACTGCATGGCGAATAGAGGCACTGTTGTCGGCAATAGTGGTGACTGGTCTGCTGGGGCTTACCGGTCTCATCGGTTGGTTTTTGATCCTGGATATCCGTCGGCGAACCAAGGTTGAAGGTCGGTTAAGGGGCACTCAGCAGCAATTGCTCTCATCGAATCGGCAACTGGAGCTACTGGCGATGAAGGATGCCCTAACCGGTTTGGCGAATCGACGCTACTTTGATGTCACATTGGCCATGGAGGCGCGACGAGCACAGCGAGAGGGGACGTCTTTGGCGCTACTGATGATTGACATCGACTATTTCAAGCTGTTCAACGATTCCTATGGGCATGTTGCCGGCGACGCCTGTCTGCAAAGTGTCGGCAAGATCGTGGAGGCGTGCGTACGTCGATCATCGGATCTAGTGGCGCGATATGGTGGTGAAGAGATGGCCGTAATCATGCCTGATACGGACATATATGGTGCGCAGATTGTGGCGCAACTCATCCTGGACCGATTGAAACAAGAGAACATTTCCCACGAAGCCAGCCCATTGGGTCAAGTGAGTCTAAGTATAGGGATCGCCGCTGCCGCTGGTTCCCGATTGGACCGATTGCAAGGTTTAATCGAAGCTGCAGATCAGGCGCTGTATAGCGCCAAGGCACTTGGACGAAACCAGGTTGTGAAGCACTGAAGCACTGTAAGGAATGACACGCAGCATTGACGGTTTTTACACCGCCTCGACCCATAGCCGTCAATCACCCAAGGCGCTACGCTCGCACGCTCCTTAAGGTACTGACAATTACGACATGAAACGCATACTTGATCGTTTACGTGGCTGGGCCAGAAAGCTAAAACGGCAAACCATGGTTCTCTGGTTTTGCTATCAGCATCCGCAAACACCTTGGTTACCCAAATGGATTTCGGTTTTTGTCGTGGCGTATGCGTTGAGCCCAATCGACCTCATTCCTGATTTCATTCCTGTACTTGGATACCTGGACGACGTGATCATTTTGCCGCTTGGCATTCTGCTCGCTATTCGCTTGATACCTGCGCAGGTGCTCGATGAGTGTCAGGTCAAAGCGAGTGAGTGGGAGAAAAGCCATGTGAAACGGCCAATCAACATATTTGCTGCGGTAATCGTTGTATTGGTTTGGTTCGTTACTGCGGGGATCTTTGGGGCTTGCTTTTTTGAATAGAGATCGCCAGGGACGAGTTGGTTTTCATTGATTTTGAAGAGCAGGGAAGGGCGCAGGTCTCAGTCAGGCATCGTGAATTCTTCGTGGTCAGTTCAGCATAACCGTCGAAAATTGCGCTGCAACGGGGAGATGCAAAATCATGAGGTCCGCGCAATCGGCCCACCAAAGCGGATGATATGCCAATGGTTCGCTGTTTTCTGTCATCGGCCCAAGGACAACCTTGATGAGGTTGAGTGCGGCTAGCACCGGAAAATGGCTCCAGAACTTAAAACCCGCTTGTTGAATACCGTTGGACGTAGCTCGTTGTAAATCAGTAGCTTGCGCAATGCATGTCATGCTAACCTATTGATCTACTTGGCTTTGTTGGTCGATTACCAATCGGCCAACGCCGGTTCGATTCCGACCTCGGCCTCCACTAATAAACAAGCTTCGTAGATCCATGATTTACGTAGCTTTTTTATTTGCATAGCCTGCAAGATTTAGTCTTGAAAAGGGTATTTGCGAACTTGCTTCACCGGGGCGGGATGTATATATTTCCACCTCTGCTGCACAAGCGTCAGATCTGCCGGGTCGTTATCTGGCAAAACCTGAACGCTTCACCGCGCTACCGCCCGAATGGCGAAACTGGTAGACGCATGGGACTTAAAATCCCCCGCTCGTAAGGGCGTGCCGGTTCGATTCCGGCTTCGGGCACCATCTTGCATTCCACAGAACGCTTTTAAGTTCTTTGGAGGCCTTGAAAAACTTGCCTTTTCAGACCGTGTGAAAACGCACTGATGGAGGTTCCAGCAAACGCCCCGACTTGTTCGGGGCGTTTGCTTTTGTGCTTACAGCAGGCGAAAAAAGGCTCTTCAGCCCATCAACGCCATCAACTGACGTGCGCCAAGCACGTTAATCGCTCTTTTCAGGTTATAGGCGTTCACAGCCAGGGCCATTTCAGCCTTCGTGCCCTCAAGCTGTCGCAGTGTGAGCATCGAGTTGCACCCGCATAGAACGGGTTTGCCACTGTTAGGCTTTTTCATCCGAGACATTCTGCCGCTTGGGCTTGAGCGGCATTTCAAGATGTGGATGACGGAAAACGACTTTATGCACGCGTCCGCACGCCTCAATCTGCTGGTCTACAACACCAAGCACGGTTACAAGCGCTAATTGACCTGGCTGCAACGGGTCAAGATCATGCAGCGCTTGCTCAAAGGCGATTTCGGGATGGATGTGCAGTTCGCCTTGGCCCCGCAGTTCGATCTGAATGATGAACTGGATATCCCAGAGGCTGTTGCCAAGAATTACTGGCGCGCAGCACGACTACGCGAGTGGGGCTGGGAGCAGATCATGAATGGACGATGTGAAGCCTTCCCGCCGACAGAACTCATCCTCTAAGCCAGGTTCGTTATGCCTTTCAAAGCGCCGCCTACGCAGTTGAGAAATGAGCTCGACATAACGCTCGCTGTCTTTACCGCTCTCTGCCGGAAAATTCCGAAAAGCTTTTGAGACACGTCCTACATTAATTCCTTTTCCGCTTTGTTAGCGTGCCTGCCTATTTATATTTTTGGGCTCGGTATAACGCCAAACGGTCGCGTTTCTTTGGTTGCCCTGCCTGCGCACCCAAGCCAGCCCTGCCTGGACAAATAAGGAACAACGGATGTTCAACGCGTCTTCACGCCTGATGCCCCCTGACCTCAAGCCTGCTCTTCAAACCCTGCTTTCAGCCAAGCACGCCATGACATCCATGGCACAACATCCATCTGCATATATCGCTGACCCCGTCGCCACGGAGGCCTGAACATGCTTAATGAGCTGCGCACCTTCTTCGATCACAGCCGGCACAAGCTCAAGGTTCGCGAGGTCGACGCATTGCTCGACGTCCTGGCCTTCGAGGGCGTAGAGAGCCTGAGCCAACCCTTCAACTACCGCGTGGAATTCACCTGCACCGACGGCGACATCGGCGCCGAAAAAATGCTCGGCCGGAGCGCCAGTTTCAGTTTGTACGGTTCGCCGCAGAACTTGCCTTTTTTTGGGCTGAACGTGCCCCCGGTCAAACCGTTGCGTGTGTTGAACGGCGTTATTACCGGCTTCAAGCGCCTGTCCGGCTCCGTTGACGAAGCCCGCTACGAAATCACCCTCGAACCGCACCTGGCGCTGCTTGGCCAGGGCCGGCAATTTCGAATTTACCAACACCAATCGGTGCCGCAGATCGTCGAAAGCATCCTGCGCAGCCGCCACGACTTTGAAGGCCAGGACTTTCTCTTCAACCTGGTGCGTGAATATCCCAAACGCGAACAGGTCATGCAGTACAGCGAAAGCGACCTGGCCTTTATCTCCCGTCTGCTGGCCGACGTCGGTATCTGGTACCGCTTCACCCGCGATGAACGCCTGAACATCGATGTGGTGGAGTTCCACGATGACCAGCGCCACTACCAGTTCGGTGTCGAGCTGGCGTACCGTCCGCAATCCGGGCTGAGCAGCAGCGGGCAGGATGGCGTGTGGGCCTTGCAATCCAGCCACCAAGTCGTAGAAAAACACGTCAACATCCGCGCCTACCATCACCGTGTTGCCACGGCCCACCTGAACGGCGATGTTGATCAGACCCGTGGCGCCAGCAGCACCTACGGCGAGGCCTATCACTACGCGGAAGCGTACACGGTGCTGGGCGATCCCTATGCCTATGACGAAGACCTGCAAAGCGAAAGCGGTTTTTTCTATGCGCGCCTGCGTCACGAGCGTTACCTCAATGGCCAGACCCAACTCAGCGGTGTCAGCAGCAGCACCACCCTGGCGCCGGGTCAGGTGCTCAAGATCTCAGGCGGCGCGCCGCAAGCCTTTGCACCGGGCGCGGTCATCACCCGACTGACCACCCGCGCTGCGCGCGATCGCAGTTTTGAAGTCAGTTTTGAAGCCATTCCCTACTCGGAAACGGTGTGCTTTCGTCCAGCGTTGCACAACAAACCGCAAATCGCCGGCACCGTCCCGGCCCGCGTCACCAGCCCGCAGCAACACGACCCCTACGGCTATATCGATATCGAAGGGCGCTACAAGGTCAACTTCCTGTTCGATCGCGACAGCTGGAAACCCGGTGAAGAAAGCCTCTGGCTGCGCCTGGCTCGCCCGTACGCCGGCGACACCCACGGCCTGCACCTGCCGCTGATTCCCGGTACCGAAGTGGCCATTGCCTTTGAACAGGGCGACCCGGACCGTCCCTACATCGCCCATGCCTTACACGACAGTCAGCACCCAGACCACGTGACGCTGGGTAAACGCGACTACACGCGCAACGTGCTGCGCACGCCAGCCAATAACAAGCTGCGCATGGAAGACCTGCGCGGGCAGGAGCACATCAAGCTCAGCAGCGAACACAGCGGCAAGAGCCAACTCAACCTCGGGCACCTGGTCGATGCGCAGAAGCACAAGCGCGGTGAAGGCTTTGAACTGCGCACCGATGGTTGGGGGGCGATTCGGGGCGGGAAAGGGGTGTTTATCAGTGCTGATGAGCAGACCAAAGCTCAGGGGCAGATGCTGGAAATGGATGCCGCGTTGGGCCGGTTACAGCAGGCCGGTGACCAGTTGGAAGGGTTGTCGACCGATGCCCAAGCCGCCAACGCGGATCCGGCGGACGTACAGGCCCAGTTGACGTTACTCAAGCAAGATCTGGAGCAGCTCACGTCGTCCGTGCTGTTGCTCAGTGCTCCCCAGGGCATCGCCCTGACCAGCGGCAAGCACCTGCAGTTGGCAGCGCAAAACAACCTGATGCTCAACGCCGGTGGCGAAGCCGACATCAGCGTGGTCAAGCGCCTGTTTATCGGGGTGGGTCAAGGCTTAAGCCTGTTTGTGCGCAAACTGGGTATCAAGTTGATCGCCAACCAGGGGCCAGTCAGTGTCCAGGCACAGAACGACACGCTGGAGCTGATGGCCCGTCACGGGCTGAGCATCACCAGCACTGAAGACGAAATCCACATCGTCGCCAAGAAGAAAATCACCCTGAATGCGGGTGGCAGCTACATCACCCTCGATCAGAACTGCATCGAATCCGGAACGCTGGGGGACTACAACGTCAAATCGGCGAATTTTGATTACAGCGGCCCGGCCAGCCTGACGGCCTCGCATCCAGAGTATCCACAGAGCCTGTCCAAACAAATGTTGCGGTTCAGCGTGCCGCAAACCCCCAATGCCTCCAATCAGGGCTGGGCAGGCATGCCCTACACGCTCTACGCCGACGGGACAGTGCTCAAGCAGGGCGTGTTGGATAAGACCGGGCAAGTGTTGATCGACCACGAGGTTGTGACCAAGCAGTACCGAATTGAGTTGGCTAACGGTGTGAACTACCAGATCCCGGTACCCACCGACTACCGCAATGCCGAACAAGCACACCTGGCCAATGGGGGCTTGCACAATCATCTCTCACAAGCCGACACAGAGGTGAGCCAGCCCACATCCCACACGGATCAACGGGCTCTGTACGCCGCCGTGATGAGCCCAATCAGTGACCAGGAAGGGAAAACCTCATGACTGAACCCGACATCGTTACCCCTGTCGCACTGCAACACACCCAACAGGTAACCTGCACCTCGCCCTGGTACGTGCAGAACACCGAATACCCTCCAGCGATGGCTACCTATCAACCACTGATCAATGGTGAAGAAGCCTTCAAGGCCGTGCATTTGGCTATCGCGAAAGCCACTAAAACCATCGATATCATCTGTTGGGGTTTTCAGCCGTCGATGTTCTTCATCCGTGACGGCCGTGCGCCGAGCATCGGTGAGTTGCTGATGATCAAAGCCCGGGAAGGGGTCGAGGTTCGGGTGCTGGGTTGGGAGGCGCCGTTTAATACTGCTGGGGCAGGGGGCGAAGCCAACCTGCCCGGCAAAGGCCCGTACCGTATCGCAGATAGGGCGCTGCAACCCTCCACCGATGACCAATATGCCGAGGATCGGCAATGGTTTTCCCGATGTGCGTTCGCCGATCACCTGGCACCTGCGATGCGAGTGGCTCGTAATGTGCCGGTATTTGTCGGTCGCGGTTTCAGTGTGTATGAACGAGCTGAAATTGCCTATCAGGCCAAGTATAAAAGCCTCGACCCGCATCTCAGTCACAGCACGTTGGGCGCGATGGCCATCGCCGCGACCCACCATCAGAAGACAGTCCTGGTCGACTATGAACAGACGGACAGCGCCGTCGGATTTGTCATGGGTCATAACATGCTCGACGAGTACTGGGACACTGATAAGCACACGGCGCTGAACCGTTCCGAGGGCAGTAAGCCTGCACCCAATTGTGGCCCACGAGGCGATACTCCACGCCAGGATATTTCCAGCCAAATCAGTGGGCCCATTCTGGAACACCTGCACCATAACTTCGCCACCGCCTGGCGCAAGGAAACCGGAGAGGACCTGCTCGCTTCGCGCCAAGCCATGCAGGTGGGGCCGCAATTGCAATGCACCCCAGGCACCACCCGACAAATCGCACAGATCGTCCGTACCCAACCGCAAGACAAAAACAAGCGCGACATCGAAAAGGTCTACCTGAAAGCCGTCAACAACGCGACCCAATTCATTTATATCGAGAACCAGTACTTTCGCTGGCCGC
>NZ_MRCS01000091.1 GCF_002303925.1 Pseudomonas sp. ACN8 | reverse complement strand
CGGCGTGGCGCTGGTGCCCAAAGGCGTGTTCGATCAATACGCCAAAGGCGCCGGGTGCGCGGGGTTTGAGTTCCCCGAACTGACCGCCGTCGACAACCTGTTCTATTGGCATGAAAACGCCGGGGTGCATCCGGCGCGTGAGGCGTTTGTGGCGATGCTGCGCGAGGAATTTGTCTGACGCATTTCCTTGTAGGAGCGAGCCTGCTCGCGATAGCAGTGCATCAGTCAACGTTGAAAGTGACTGACACTCCGCTATCGCGAGCAAGCTCGCTCCCACAGGGTTTTGTGTGTATTTGAAGGTCAGTTCACACCTACGTCCCGCATCAGCAAACCAAACTCCAGATCCACCGCATCCGGAATCGGCAAATACACCGTATGCCCATCCCCCGGTGCAACTTCGATCGCTTCACCCTTGGCGTTTTGCAATTGATGCAGATCGAAGTGGAAGTTGCCCTTGGGCGTCATCAGTTCCATGTGATCGCCCAGGCCGAAGCGGTTTTTCACCTTGACCTCGGCCAGGCGATCCCGCCGCTGGCCGGTCAGTTCACCGGCAAACTGCTGGCGCTCCGAGACCGAACTGCCGTTCTGGTAGTTCTGGTATTCGTCATGCACATGCCGGCGCAGAAAACCTTCGGTGTAGCCGCGCTGGGCGAGGGACTCCAGGTCGGTCATCAGGTCGCGGTCGAAGGCCCGGCCCGCCACCGCATCGTCGATGGCCCGGCGATACACCTGGGTGGTGCGCGCGCAATAAAAGTGCGATTTGGTCCGGCCTTCGATTTTCAGGGAGTGCACGCCCATGTGGGTCAGGCGTTCGACGTGCTGCACGGCGCGCAGGTCCTTGGCGTTCATGATGTAGGTGCCGTGTTCGTCTTCGAAGGCCGGCATCTGTTCGCCGGGACGATTGGCTTCTTGCAACAGGAACACCTGATCGGTGGGCGTACCGATGCCCAGGGTCGGTTCGGGATCGAAGGTCTGGACGATCTCGCCGAGCTGGTTTTCCGTGGCCGGTTGCGCCGAGTATTTCCAGCGGCAAGCGTTGGTGCAACTGCCCTGATTGGCGTCACGCTTGTTCATGTAGCCCGACAGCAGGCAGCGACCGGAATAGGCCATGCACAACGCGCCGTGCACGAACACTTCCAGTTCCATGGCGGGCACTTGCTCGCGGATCTCGGCGATTTCTTCCAGGGACAGCTCCCGCGACAGGATGATCCGGCTCAAGCCTTGCAGCTGCCAGAATTCGACGCTCGCCCAGTTCACCGTATTGGCCTGCACCGAAAGGTGGACCGGCATCTGCGGGTAGTGCCGGCGCACCAGCATGATCAGGCCAGGGTCGGACATGATCAGCGCATCCGGGGCCATGGCGATCACCGGTTCAAGGTCCTTGAGGAAAGTCTTGAGTTTGGCGTTGTGCGGCGCGATGTTCACCACCACGTAAAAGCGCTTGCCCCGGGCCTGTGCCTCGCGAATGCCGAGGGCCAGGTTGGCGTGGTCGAATTCGTTGTTGCGCACCCGCAGGCTGTAGCGCGGCTGGCCGGCGTACACCGCATCGGCGCCGTAGGCGAAGGCGTAACGCATGTTTTTCAGGGTGCCGGCGGGGGCGAGCAGTTCTGGCGCGGTGAGGTTCATGGCAGTGTCGGTCGCAAAAGCCGCACAGGGTAAATGCCCTGTGCCAAGGGTTTATTGACCTGGATCTATGCCTGATCAACAAACCGATGGCACTCGCGCGAGCCGTGGCGGACTAAACATCAAGACGAAAGTTTTTCGTCCTGACTGGCTGGCACGGATCGGACATGAACGAAACGACCCTACAAGACAAGTCCTTGATGGTTTTGCTGGTGCTGGTGAGCGCTGCCTTCATCTGGATCCTGCTGCCGTTTTACGGCGCAGCGTTCTGGGCGGTGATCCTTGGCATTGTCTTTGCGCCACTGCAGAGTCGACTGCAACTGAAGTTCGGCTGGCCACGCAACCTCACGTCGCTGTGCACATTGAGCATTTGCCTGGTGATCGCGATTCTGCCGGTGATCACCATCAGCGCCTTGCTGGTTCAGGAGGGGGCGGTACTCTACAAACGCGTCGAGAGCGGTGAACTCGACATCGCCGGGTACGTGTCGCAGTTCAAGCACAGCCTGCCACCGTATTTCCAGTATCTGCTGGATCGCTTCGGCATGGGCGAGTTGAGCGGGCTGCGAGAGAAAATCGTCAAGAGCGCAATGACCGGCGGACAGGTGCTGGCCTCTCATGCATTCAGTTTCGGCCAGGGTACGTTCGAGTTCATCGTCAGTATCTTCATCATGCTGTACCTGCTGTTCTTCTTCCTGCGCGACGGTGCGGAACTGGCACGCAAGGTACGCCAGGCGGTGCCGTTGCAGGAGCAGCAGAAACGCCGTTTGCAGCTCAAGCTCAATCATGTGGTGCGGGCCACGGTGAAAGGCAACCTGTTGGTGGCCATTACCCAAGGCGCGCTGGGCGGTCTGATCTTCTGGTTCCTGGACATTCCCAGCGTATTGCTCTGGGCGGTGTTGATGGCGTTTCTGTCGCTGCTGCCGGCGGTGGGGGGGGGAATCGTCTGGCTGCCGGTGGCGGCGTTTTTCCTGTTCACCGGGGCGATCTGGCAGGGCGTGGTGCTGGTATTGTTCGGGGTCTTCGTGATCGGGCTGGTGGACAACCTGCTCAGGCCGTTGCTGGTGGGCAAGGACACCAGAATGCCGGACTACATGGTCTTGATCTCGACCCTCGGCGGCCTGTCGATTTTCGGGTTGAACGGCTTTGTCATCGGCCCGTTGATCGCGGCCCTGTTCATGTCGAGCTGGGCCATTTTCGTTGAAACCAAACCGCGGATGCAGCTGCCTTAGGCGCTGAGCCTGCCGGACTGGCCGGTGCCGATGCGTTGCGACAGTTCACGGGCGGCGGGCAGTGAAGTGAGCGGGCCGCTGATCTGCACGCCGTCCTGCACCAGATACCAGCAGGCGAGCATGCCCAGCTCCCTGAGCTGTGCGGGGACGGCGCTGCCGATAACGGACATGATCTGAACCTTTGACATGACAAGTACCTCCATCAATCTGTGGAGTTACTGTAAGGTCCGGGTGCCTTGAGGAGTAATCAACGCTTTCGATAGTGGTCATTGATGCCAGAGGGGGTAAACGACCCTTGGACGGTCAGCTGACCACCTGATCAAGCATATGAACCACTTCCTGCTCGTTGAGCAGGCCCTTGCGCACCAGGCTTTGCGCCAGCAGCGAGAGAAACTTGGCGCTGCGATGACCTTCCAGGTGCTTGAGTTCGGTCAGTGCGTTGTACACCTTGCCGGAGGTGCACAGACCGACGATGCGGTGCGGGTTTTGCGTTGGCATGTGGTCGTCCTTGTTGTTATCAATCTGTTTTCGACGGACAGCAGCGAGCTTGCGGAACTGTCATGACAAAAATATGACCGTTTTTTGCCACACGGCAGAAATCGGCTCGAGTCCATCTTGCCCGTTTCAGCCACGGGCATTGTCCCGATAGCGACCTTGGCGAGATTTATTCAGACCTGCACCGACAAACGGGCATAAAAAAGCCCCGCTGTTTCAGCGTAATGCTGTTCAGTTAAGCGAATGTGGTCCTCTGTAGGAGCGAGCTTGCTCGCGATGGTCGTCAACGATGACGCTGCAAACCTGATACCCCGCGGTGTTCTCAGGTTCATCGCGAGCAAGCTCGCTCCTACAACTTCCTTAAGTGAACAGCATTACGCAGTTTCAGCGGGGCTTGATGAGTTCGTTACCAGCGGCCATGGCCGTGGCCGTAGTAGCCCCGTGGCGGGCCATAGTAACCACGGGGTGGACCGTAGTACACCGGGGCCGGACGGTAGTAGATCGGTTGCTGCACGTAGACCGGGGCCGGCTGGTAGTAAACCGGAGGCGGTGGTGCGTAATAAACCGGCGCGGGCTGGTAGTAGACCGGTTGCGGTGCGACGTAGACCGGGCGGTTGGCGTTGATCAGAGCCGAGCCGACGATGGCAGTACCAACGATCGCTCCAAATACCGCGGCGTCATTACCACCACCGGCTTGCGCCTGTCCTGCGATAGCGAGGGTGCCGATCAGCAAGGCTACTGTGGGGACTTTACGGATCATGATAGTTCCTCGGTTCTTCCACCCGGCGCCTGTATCTGCAATAGACCCAGGGATTGTCGCGGGGATACTTCTAAGACAGCTTTTTTTCGAAAAACAGCACGGCGGCGAGGTAAATTTTGTGTAAGGTCTGTACCGACTTTCTTACCGTCCCCTGTAAGGCCGCGTTAACACACTTATATGATCGATCAGAACCCGATGGAGGGCTAATCCCGTCCATCCGAAAAGTGCATTTGAAGGAGCTTGCCCATGCAGATGAACCCCAACAAAGACACCCAGCTGTGCATGTCCCTTTCAGGACGCCCCGGGAACTTTGGTCTGCGTTTTCACAATCATCTGTATGAACAGCTGGGTCTGAATTTTTACTACAAGGCCTTTGCCAGCCAGGACCTGACGGGTGCCGTCGCCGGCATTCGCGCCCTGCGGATTCGTGGTTGTGGCGTGTCGATGCCGTTCAAGGAAGCCTGCATTGCCCTGGTGGATGAACTCGACGCGTCTGCCGCCGCCATTCAATCGATCAACACCATCGTCAACACCGACGGACATCTCAAGGCCTACAACACCGACTACATCGCCGTGGCCCAATTGCTTGAAAAACACCAGGTGCCCAAGGACTCGAGCTTTGCCTTGCGCGGCAGCGGCGGCATGGCCAAGGCCGTGGCGAGCGCCTTGCGCGATGGCGGCTATGAAAACGGCCTGATCGTGGCCCGCAACGAGCGCGCCGGGCAGGCGCTGGCACAGTCGTTGGGGTATGAGTGGCAGGCCGAGCTGGGGAATCGTCGCCCACAAATGCTGGTCAACGTCACCCCGATCGGCATGACGGGAGGACCTGAGGCCGATCAACTGGCCTTCGAGTCTGATGTGATCGAAAAAGCGGAAACTGTCTTCGATGTGGTGGCGATTCCCTCGGAAACACCGTTGATCGTGCGTGCTCGTGCCGAAGGCAAGCGGGTCATCACCGGACTGGAAGTGATCGCGATCCAGGCACTGGAGCAATTTGTGCTCTATACCGGCGTACGTCCGACGGACGAGCAATTTCACAAGGCCGTGGCGTTTGCCCGCAGCTAGGAGCTGTCCATGCATCCCCCCATTCTCAATCTGGATTCGGTCGAACTTGAAGCGCTGCCCGAAGCGTTTGCGCCGGGCGGTGAAACCGCCGGGCGCTATCAACAGCGCCTGGCCCGAGTCGGTCAGCAATTGGGGGCGCAAAAGCTGGGTTATCGCCTGTATGCGCTGGAGCCAGGCATGCGCGGCAGCCCGTTCCACAGTCATCGGGTCAATGAGGAAATGTTCTACGTTGTGGCCGGGGAAGGAGAGGTCCGCCTGGGAACCGAACGTTTTCCGATCCGCACCGGTGATGTGATCGCCTGTCCACCGGGCGGGCCTGAAAAGGCGCACCAGATCATCAATACCAGCAACGGCGAGTTGCGATACCTGGCCGTCAGCACCCAGCAATCACCGGAGATCTGTGAGTACCCGGATTCCGGCAAGTATGCCGTGATGGATGATTTCAAGGTGGATGCCGAGGGTAATGCGTCAGGCTTTGTTGCCGTTGCCCGGCAAGCCGATGGGGTGGATTACTGGGACGGCGAATAGGCGCAGCCTCTCAAGCTACTGTAGGAGCGAGCCTGCTCGCGATGGACGTCAACGATAACGCGTGCTGTCTGAATGAGCGCGTCGTCTGGACGTTTTTCGCGAGCAGGCTCGCTCCTACAGGTTTTTTTGCCAGGCAAACATCCAGGTTATTCGAGCCGAGCCAGCCTTTCTTCCAGCGCCGCAATCCGCGCTTCCAGTTCTTCGATGCGTTCAACCGAAACCCCGCTGCTGCCACGCTCGGCCGGGTTGTTCCTTGCCGCCATGATCGCTTCGATATCCGCCGGGTCGCCCAGGGCGTGGGTGTATCGGTCTTCGCGCTGGCCAGCCTGACGCGGAATCAGCACCGCCAGACCCCGGGCAATCAGGCGTTCGAGTTGATGCACCACCTGTTCGGTGTCTTCGAACTCATGCATGCGGCCGCTACGGGTCAGCAGTTCATTGACGGTCTGCGGACCACGCAGAAACATCAGCCCGGTCAGGATGACTTGCGCCGGCACCAGTTCCAGGGCCTTGTCGACCTTGTGCTCCCAGCGGTCGGCGCGGCTGCCCATCACCAGCCTGGCGAAACCGCGTCCTTCGAGGGCACGCAGGCTCTGGCCGACCTGGCCCGGCGTCAGGTTCATCACCGGCTCGCGGCTGGTTTTCTGGTTGCAGGCAATCACCAGGGCATTGAGGGTCAGGGGATAGGTTTCCGGGCTGGTGGCCTGTTTCTCGATCAACGATCCCAGAATGCGGATTTCCGTGCTGTTGAGCCGCGGCTCGTCGAAAGTCGTCTCTTGCTCAGTGCTCATGGTTCTGCATCCTTAGCCGATTCATGTTTTTCACTTGCGTAAGCGCACTTTGACATCGCCCGTTCGGACTAGGCAAGGCTAACGATTCTGCCGCGTCCGGCCAGCGCCAAACTTCATGCTCAAAGGGGTGTTGCGCCACGCGCGCCCCGCCAAACGAGCAGAAGGCGCCGCGATGGAGTTTGCATTCAGCGACGAACAGGAAATGATCCGCGCATCGGCCGAGGGTTTCCTCGCCGATGTCTCGGATTCAGCCGCCGTGCGCGCGGCGATGGTCAGCGAGCGGGGTTTCGACGAAGCCCTCTGGCAGCGTCTGTGCCAGGAAATGTACTGGCCGGCGATTCACATCCCCGAAACCTATGGTGGCCTGGGCTTGGGTTTTGTCGAGTTGACGATCCTGCTGGAACAGATGGGCCGGCGCTTGCTGTGCTCGCCGTTTTTCGCCACCGCCTGCATGGCCACCCCAGCACTGTTGCTGGCGGCCAATGATGAACAGAAGCAGCGCTGGTTGCCGTCGATTGCAGACGGCAGCGTGACCGGGACCCTGGCGTTCAGCAGTGCCAACGGTTGGTCCGCCGAGGATGTCCAGGCAACGGTGGTGGCCGAAGGCGACGGGTTCGTCCTCGACGGCACCCTCAAGCATGTGCTCGACGGCCATGGCGCCGACCTGTTGATCATTGCCGCACGACAACCCGGAACCACCGGCGAAAAAGGCATCAGTCTGTTTGCCGTGAACGCCGTAAGCGCAGGCATCGAACGGCAAATGCTGCCGACCATGGACCAGACCCGGCGCCAGGCGCGGATCCAGCTCAAGGGCCTGTACCTTGAAGCCGACTGCCTGCTGGGAGAATTCGGGAACGGCTGGTCGCACCTTGAACGCGCCCTGCAACTGGCCTGCATCGGTCTGGCCGCCGAGCAGACCGGCGGCGCGCAACAGGTGCTCGACCTCAGCGTGGCCTACATGCAGGAGCGCCAGCAGTTCGGTCGTCCGATTGCCAGTTTTCAGGCCCTCAAACACCGCGCCGCCGACATGATGCTGCAAGTCGAATGCGCGCGATCCGCCAGTTATTACGCCGCGTGCGTGGCCCAAGAGGTCCTCGATCCCCAAAGTGATCCTCAGGTCGCGGCCGAACTGCCTCTGGCGGCGGCGCTGGCCAAGGCGCAGTGTTCGGAAACCTATTTCCACTGCGCCTCCGAGTCCATCCAGTTGCACGGCGGCGTCGGTTTCACCTGGGAATACGACCCGCACCTCTACTTCAAACGCGCCCGCGCCAGCGAGAGTTTCCTCGGGCTACCGGCCTGGCATCGCGAGCGCATTGCTTCGGTGATTCTGGGAGAGCAGCCATGAAAATCAGTTTCAGCGAGCAGGACGAATGCTTCCGTCGGGAAGTCGCCGACTGGATGAGCGCCAACCTCTGCGGCGAGTTCGAAGCCCTGCGTTTTCGCGGTGGTCCGGGCGATGAGCACATGTTTCCCGAAGAACGCAAAGCCTGGGAGCGCAAGCTCGCAGAAGGCGGCTGGACCTGCGTCGGCTGGGCGCCGGAGCATGGCGGGCGCGGCCTGTCGATCACCCGGCAGGTGATCTTCAACGAAGAGTACGCCCGCGCCGGCGGCCCTGGCCGCATGGGCCATATCGGCGAAGGCCTGGCCGGGCCGACCATCGCCGCATTCGGCACGGTCGAACAGCAACAGCGCTTTTTGCCGGGGATCGTCAGCGGTACGTCGTTCTGGTGCCAGGGCTATTCAGAGCCGGGCGCCGGTTCCGACCTGGCCAACGTCAAGACCCGTGCAACGCTGGATGAAGCGACCGGCCAATGGCTGATCAATGGGCAAAAAGTCTGGACCTCCCTGGCCCACGAGTCGGACTGGTGTTTTGTCATCGCCCGCACCGAACCGGGCAGCGTCGGCCATCGCGGTCTGTCGTTCCTGCTGGTGCCGATGGCCCAGGCTGAAATCAGCGTTCGCCCGATTGAGCAACTGACCGGCACCTCGGAATTCAACGAGGTGTTCTTCGATGATGCCCGCACCGATGCCACCAACATCATCGGTGCGCCGGGCGAAGGCTGGAAGATCGCCATGGCGCTGCTGGGTTTCGAGCGGGGTGTCTCGACCCTCGGCCAGCAGATGCAGTTCCAGAACGAACTCAACGAAATCATCGCCATCGCCAAGTCCAATGGCGCCGACCGCGACCCGATCCTGCGCCAACGCCTGGCCGAGGCCTGGAGCGGGCTGCGGATCATGCGCTACAACTCGCTGCGCATGCTCTCGGGTAGCCAGGACGGTTCACTGCGCAAAGAGGCGACCATCTACAAGCTGTTCTGGTCGAACTGGCACGCCAGCCTCGGCAAGTTGGCGATGGACGTCCTCGGCGCCGAGGCGGAATTGCTCGAAGCCGCGC
>NZ_MRCS01000090.1 GCF_002303925.1 Pseudomonas sp. ACN8 | reverse complement strand
TTGAAGAGGTCACCGAGGTCGAGCAGGTCCTGTTGAACAGACATAAAAAATCCGATGCCAGAGGTCTGGCATCGGATTTTCGGAGAAGCCCGGCGCGGATTCAAATGCTTAAGTGAACAGCATTACGCCATTGCGGGGCTTTTTTGCGGGTTCGAAAATTGGAACACCCGACAAGCGCGATGGCTCTATACCTTCAAGGTCTTTTTTGATCGAATGAGTTTTCCTGTCGCCTGCGAGGTTTCCCATGACCGTTACAGTCAATACCGTTTCCGCCGAAGGTTTTCGCCACAGCGTACAAATCGATGACCATGAACTCTTCGCCGACGTGCCCGTCACGGCGGGTGGTGAAGGCTCGGCACCGGAGCCCCATGATTATTTCGACGCTGCTCTCGGCGCCTGCAAGGCCCTGACACTGAAGCTGTATGCGAAGAAGAAGGACATCCCGCTGACCGGTGTCGGCGTCGAGATCAAGCGCGACAACAGCCTGGAACAGAAAGGCCAGTACGCGCTGCACGTCAAACTGACCCTCAAGGGCGTACTCACCGACGCCCAGCGCGATGAACTGCACCGCGTGGCCGATCGCTGCCCGATCCACAAGCTGATGACCACGTCTGAAGTCCGCATCGAAACGCATTTGTCCGAAGGTGCGTTCAGCCAATAGCGGCAAGGGCTGCGCAAGCGGGTTATGCTCGAACGCATTACCCGCTCAGCCTGGAACGCACCATGAACACACCGCTCGTGATCCGCCCCCGCACTGAAGATGTCGAAGGCCAGCCGATTCTCCGCCCGCTGCCGTCGGCCAAATGCCGCAGCGTCGGGCCATTCGTGTTTTTCGACCACATGCTGGAAACCCGTTATCCACCGGGCAAGGGCATGAACATCCGCCAACATCCGCACATCGGCCTGTCCACCCTCACCTACTTGTTCCAAGGGCAGATCCAGCACAAGGACAGTCTCGGTTCCGATCAAGTGGTCGGGACTGGCGATGTCAGCTGGATGACGGCCGGCAGTGCCATCGCCCATGTCGAACGCACGCCCGAGGCCTTGAAAGAAAGCGGCTTCACGATGCACGGCCTGCAGATCTGGCTGGCTTCGCCCAAGGACAAAGAGCAAGGTCCGGGGCATTACAGTCACCATCCGGCGTCGACTTTACCGGTCAGCGAAAACCTGGGAGTGAAGATTCGCATGATTGCCGGGGCGGGCTTTTGCCTGGAATCGCCAGTGCCGGTGCTTTCTCCTACGCTGTACGCGGAACTGCACCTGCAAACAGCGACGACTTTGCTCATCCCTACCGAGCATGAAGAACGTGCCTTGTATGTATTGAGCGGCGAGGTGCAACTGGACGGCGAGCCGATAGAGCCGTACTCGCTGGTGGTACTGCCTGCGGGGGAAGAGATGACTCTTTTTGCCGAAAGCGACAGTCACGCCGTATTGTTTGGCGGCGCACCGCTGGACGGGCCACGGCGGATCAACTGGAATTTTGTCGCGAGCGATCCGGCGGCGATCGATGAGGCACGCCGGCGTTGGGCGGCCAAGGACTGGCCGACGGTGCCGGGGGAAGTTGAGAGGATCGAATTGCCATAAACAGTTGAGTGTCTGTTAGACCGCTATCGCGAGCAGGCTCACTCCTACAGGTGAATGCATTCCAATGCAGGAGTGAGCCTGCTCGCGATGAGGCCGGTACTCACACCGGCCGAATCATGATCAACCCTTGAACACTTCATCCAGCAAGTTATGCATCGACGTGAAGGCCCGAGCAGCCACCTTGGCGTTATACATCATCATGCCCGGCACGTTGGCGTGCGGGTCAGTGAACGAGTGGAACGCACCGCCGTAGCTCAGCAACTGCCAGTCCACGCCCGCCGCGTTCATTTCATCTTCGAACGCCGGCAGCTGCTCTTTCGGCACCAATGGATCGGAAGCGCCGTGCAGCACCAGGACCTTACCCTTGATGTTTTTCGCATCGGCCGGATTCGGTGTGTCCAGCGTGCCGTGGAACGACACCGCGGCCTTCACCGGCGCGCCGGTACGGGCGAACTCCAGGGCGCAACAGCCGCCGAAGCAGAAACCGAAAGTGGCCAGTTTCGAAGTATCGACAGCCACTTCACCCTGGCTTTGCAGCTGTTCGAATGCCACCTGCATGCGCTTGCGCAGCAATGGGCGGTCATTCTTCAACGGCATCATGGCTGCGCTGGCCTCGTCATTGTTCGTCGGACGAACCGACTGACCGTAAAGGTCTGCGATCAACACCACATAACCCTTGGAGGCCACCGACCTGGCGATCTCTTCGGCACCGGCGCTGACGCCCATCCAGTTCGGCGCCATCAACAAACCCGGGCGCGGGCCTTTATGGTCGGCATCGAAGGCCAGACGGCTTTCGTAAGCCTGGCCGTCAATCTGATAGGCAACGGAACGTACAGTGATTTGGCTCATTTCTGACTCCTGATTGTTGAATCACCAGAATGAAAAAACCCGCCGAAGCGGGTTTTTCTACAACTCAGTCAAGCCGACAGTTCGACCAACAGCTTGTTCAGACGGCGCACATAGGCCGCCGGATCTTTCAAGCTGTCGCCGGCCGCCAGGGCCGCCTGATCGAAGAGGATGTGCGACAGGTCGCCAAAGCGCTCGTCGCTCTGCTCGTTGTCGAGCTTCTCGATCAGCGGGTGAGCCGGGTTGAATTCGAAGATCGGCTTCGAATCCGGAACCTTCTGGCCGCTGGCTTCCAGGATCTGGCGCATCTGCAAGCCCAGGTCCTGCTCGCCGATGGCCAGGATCGCCGGGGAGTCGGTCAGGCGATGGGACACCCGAACTTCCGCAACGGATTCACCCAGCGCAGTTTTCAGACGCTCAACCAGACCTTCTTTGGCCTTGGCGACTTCTTCCGCGGCCTTCTTGTCCTCTTCCGAGTCCAGGTTGCCCAGGTCCAGGTCGCCGCGCGCCACGTCGACAAAGCTCTTGCCGTCGAAGTCGCTGAGGTAGCTCATCAGCCACTCGTCGATGCGATCGGTCAGCAGCAGCACTTCGATGCCTTTCTTGCGGAAGACTTCCAGGTGCGGGCTGTTCTTGACCTGGGCGTAGGTTTCGCCAGTCAGGTAGTAGATCTTGTCCTGGCCTTCCTTGCCGCGCGCCAGGTACTCGGCCAAGCCAACAACCTGCTCGCCATCGTCGCCGTGGGTCGATGCGAAACGCAGCAGGCCGGCGATTTTTTCCTTGTTGGCGAAATCTTCTGCCGGGCCTTCTTTCATGACCTGACCGAAGTTTTTCCAGAAACCCTTGTATTGCTCAGGCTCGTTCTTCGCCAGTTTTTCCAGCATGTCCAGCACGCGCTTGGTCAGCGCCGACTTCATCGAGTCGATGATCGGGTCTTTCTGCAGGATTTCCCGCGACACGTTCAGCGACAGGTCATTGGAGTCGACCACGCCTTTGATGAAGCGCAGGTACAGCGGCAGGAAGGACTCGGCCTGATCCATGACGAACACGCGCTGTACATAGAGCTTCAGGCCTTTCGGCGCTTCACGCTGGTACAGGTCGAATGGAGCGCGGGTCGGCACGTACAGCAGCGAGCTGTATTCGAGCTTGCCTTCGACCTTGTTGTGGCTCCAGCTCAGCGGGTTTTCGAAATCGTGAGCGATGTGCTTGTAGAACTCCTGGTATTCCTCGTCCTTGATCTCGGTACGCGGACGGGTCCACAGGGCGCTGGCGCGGTTGACGGTTTCCCATTCGACGGCAGGCTTCTCTTCACCTTCAGCGGCCGCCACTTCTTTCGGCAACTCGATCGGCAAGGCGATGTGGTCGGAGTACTTCTTGATGATGTTGCGCAGGCGCCAGCCATCGGCGAACTCGTCTTCACCGGATTTGAGGTGCAGGACGATGCGAGTGCCGCGTTCGGCCTTGTCGATGGTCGCCACTTCGAAGTCACCTTCGCCCTTGGACGACCAATGCACGCCTTCGCTGGCAACGCTGCCGGCACGACGGCTGTACACATCGACTTTGTCAGCGACGATGAAGGCGGAGTAGAAACCGACGCCGAACTGGCCGATCAGGTGCGAGTCTTTCTTCTGGTCGCCGCTCAGGTGCTTCATGAAATCGGCGGTGCCGGACTTGGCGATGGTACCCAGGTGGGTGATCGCGTCTTCGCGGCTCATGCCGATACCGTTGTCTTCGAGGGTGACGGTTTTAGCGTCCTTGTCGAAGCTCACGCGGATTTTCAGTTCGGCGCCACCTTCCAGCAGCTCTGGCCTGGCCAGGGCTTCGAAACGTAATTTATCGACAGCGTCAGAGGCGTTCGAGATCAATTCGCGAAGGAAAATTTCCTTGTTGGAATACAGCGAATGGATCATGAGATGCAGCAGCTGCTTCACCTCGGTCTGGAAGCCCAGGGTTTCCTTTTGAGTTTCCACACTCATGGTCATCAAACTCCAATCAGATGGCATAAGCCGCGACCTTGACGGTCGGCGGCGGGTTGTCATCTGAGTTGGGGGCTGAGTTCAGGATTTCAAGGGCTCCTCGAGTTTGAAATGTGCGCGGGCGGTGGCAATCGGTTCGGCTTCAGTGCTTTGCCAGGCGGTAATCGCCACGTTGGCGACCCGGCGACCCTGGCGCCAGACCTGGCAGCGGGCCCAAGTATCGCGAAACTGCCCGGCACGCAGGTAATCCAGGGAGAAGTCGATGATCTTCGGCACCCCGGGCGATCCGGTAAACACCAACAGATGCAGCGCGGCGGCCAATTCCATGAAGCCGGCTATCACACCGCCATGGATCGCCGGCAACAACGGGTTCCCGATGTTGTCCTTGTTCGCTGGCAGCTTGAACAGCAACTCATCGCCCACCCGCGAACATTCGACGCCGATCAGCCGGGCATAGGGAATCAAATCCAGTAGCGCGGCGTAATCGCCCCGTTCGTGGGCCTTTTGCAGTTGATCCTTCAGAGACTCGCTCATTGCGCCCCTCCGGCAACCGCGCCACCAAAGCCCTTGGTGCCTTTGATGTTCTTGCCCATGCGCATGAAAGTGCCCATCACATGGGCAATGGGTTGTCCGGGGTCATCCTGATAGGCGAAGCCGCGGGCAAAAATCACGTCGGTGGTGACCCTATAGCACTGGGCAAAGCCGTAGACATCCTTATGCGGCTCGGCGGCGTGCATGTAGTCGATGCGCAGGTCCAGGGTCGGGCAGACTTCGAATTCCGGGAGCACGCAGAGGGTCGCCATGCCACAGGCGGTGTCCATCAGCGAGGTCAGCGCCCCGCCATGAATAACGCCGGTTTCGGGATTGCCGACGATCTGCGGGCTGTACGGCAGCACAATCGTCAGCCCTTCGTTGCTGGCGCTGTGAACGCTTAGTCCAAGTACCTGGCAATGTCGCAGCGCCGACAGAAAGCGCTTCGCGCGCTCAAAAACGGGATTTTCAGCCATTTGATAAACGCTCTTGTTTATGCCCGTACAGTGCGGTGGCGGTACGGGTAAAAGTTCCGCACTAGAACAAACTTATATATCTGAAAGAATTAAGGAACTTAACCCTGATGTGTGGGCTCTTAATGCCAGTAGATGCTTTTCATCAGGAGAAACACCCCATGCGTAAGACTTTAGCTATTGCCTTGATGTTGACCGCTTCCCTCGGTCTCGCTGCCTGCGATAAAAAATCCGAGGACAAAGCTCAAGATGCTAACCAAAATGCTGAGCAAGCCCAGCAAAAAATGAACGAAGCTCAGGATAAAGTGAACGACGCGGCGAAAGAAAACGCCGAAGCCGCCAAAGATCAGGCTGAATCGAACGCAGAAGCGGCAAAAGAGGCTGCTCCGGCCGCTCCAGCTACTCCGGCCGCTCCGGAAGCACCTAAGAACTAATACGGTTTTTAGCGTGACAAAAGAAAACCCGCCAAGTGCGGGTTTTCTTTTGTCTTGAAAACAGTGGTTAGAGCAAAATCGTTCGAAAAGTCGGACTAATCATCAACAACAGCGAACAGATTAAGCCCACCAGCCAAACCAGACTGCGCTGCCAGGCCAGGTCTTTCCAGTAACACACCAGGTAAATAACCCGCGTGATCACGAAGATGATCGCCAGGCCGTCGATCAGCCAGCCCGCTGTCTGCGTGGTATGCGCCATCAACACACCCACAGCAAACAACATGAAGGCTTCGAAACTGTTCTGATGCGCAGCCACTGCCCGGGCACCCAAGCCTGTGAGTTGCGCCTGCTGTTGGCGCGGCAGGTGGTTATCGTAGCCGCCCTGCTCTTTCATGGCAGTCGTCACGGGCATTCGCGCCAGGTAAATCAACACCGCACTGATCAACACGCACCAGAATGGAATACTCATCAAGCTGCCTCTTTGATCGCCTCCGGCAACGGCGCCTCTGTAGGGGTATAGACCATCACATCGAGAACGTCGGAATGAAACTCGCGGCGGTACAACACGAACACCACGCCGGCACTCATCAACATGAAAAGCCACGGGCTGACAAACCACGCCAGCATGGTCATGCCGAAGTAATAGGAGCGCAGCCCGAAGTTGAACTGGTTGGCGGCCATGGAGATGACGCGGGCGGCACGTAAAGCGAACGCTTTGCGCTCCAGCTCCGACACATGGCGTTCACCGACCATCGGCGCCGAACCCACCAGCACTGCCGCAAAGTTGTATTGGCGCATGCACCAGCTGAACGTGAAGAATGCATAGACAAACACCAGCGCCAGGCACAGCAACTTGATTTCCGACATGCCCTGGGACGCCTGTTGCACCATCGGGATATCCGCCAGCAAGGATACCGCCCGTTCCGAAGCCCCCAGCACCGTGAGAATACCGGCCAGGATAATCAGCGTACTGGAGGCGAAGAACGACGCATTGCGCTCCAGATTGCCGATCACGCTGGCATCGGCGATGCGGTTGTCGCGCAGCAGCATGCGGCGCATCCAGTCTTCACGATACAGGTGCAGCACACTGGCCAGGCATGCGGTGTCACGCCCTTTCCATGTGGCATAGCGGGTGTACCCGCCCCAGCAGATAACGAACCAGACGGCGGCGAGAATGTGGATCAGGTTGGCTTGGATGAACGACATGCAGGTCCTTGTGAAGTAGTAACGGAACACTGAAACCTTGTGGGAGCGAGCCTGCTCGCGAAAGCGGTAGATCAATCAACATCTGCGTTGAATGAAGCGACGCCTTCGCGAGCAGGCTCGCTCCCACAAAGGGTGTTGCAGTGCTTCGACGTTAGCTCAACGGAAAAGACACCGCATCCCTCACAAAAAAAATGCCCCGTATCGATTGATACGGGGCATTTCTGTTTTTGCTCAAGACCCGCTCGTGGCGAGTCGTGAAGCGACTTAAGCCAAGGCTTCGGCGCGCTTGCCCAGCAGGCGATCGCAAACCACCGCGACCACCAGTGTCATCACCGACGGCACCAGCCAGGCCAGCCCCTGCTCGCTCAGCGGCAGGTGGGCCATTTGCGTCGGCATCCAGTCCGCCAGGCCTGCACCCTTGAGGGCGTCGATCAGGCCGAAGATGAACGACACCAGCATGACCGGGCCGAGGATACGACCGTGCTCATGCCAGAAGTCCTTGCAGAAGCTCAACGCCACCAGAACGATGCACGGCGGGTAGATCGCGGTGAGCACCGGGATCGAGAACGCAATCAGCTTGGTCAGGCCCAGGTTGGATACCAGCAGCGAGAACGCAGCGAGGATGATCACCAGCGTCTTGTAGGACAGCGGCACCACACGGCTGAAGTACTCGGCGCAGGCACAGGTCAGGCCAACCGCGGTCACCAGGCACGCCAGGGAGATCAGCACGGCAAGGAAACCGCTGCCCAGGGAACCAAAGGTATGCTGCACGTAAGCATGCAATACCGCCGCGCCATTGGTAGCGCCAGCGGCCACTTCATGGCTGCCCGAACCGAGACGGAACAGGCTGACATACACCAGCGCCAGGCCGACACCAGCGATCAGGCCAGCGATGATTGCGTAGCGGGTGATCAGGGCCGGCGACTCGACGCCGCGTGAACGGATGGCGTTGACGATGACGATGCCGAACACCAGGGCGCCCAGGGTATCCATGGTCAGGTAACCATTGATGAAGCCTTGGGAAAACGGCGCCGCCACGTATTCAGGGGTTGCCTGGCCAATGTCACCGGCCGGCAAGGCAAACGCTGCAATGCCCAGCACGGCCAGGGCGATGATCTTCAGCGGCGCGAGGAAGCGCCCGACGGTATCCAGCAAACGACCCGGATACAGCGAGATGAAAAACACCAGCAGGAAGTACACCGAGCTGTACAGGAACAGCGCCAACGGGCTCTCGCCGGTCAGGGGCGCCAGACCCACTTCGAAGGATACTGTCGCGGTACGTGGCGTCGCGAACAGCGGGCCAACAGCGAGGTAGCAAGCCGCTGCCAGCAGGCCACCGGCGACTTTACCGATCGGGCTGCTCAAGGCATCCATTGCACCGCCGACCTTGGCCAGCGCCACAACGGTGATCACCGGCAAACCGACCGCCGTGACCAGAAAGCCCAACGCCGCCATCCAGACATTGGGCCCGGACTGCAAACCGACGATAGGCGGGAAGATAATGTTGCCAGCCCCGACGAACAGGGCAAACGTCATAAAACCAAGTGCCAGGATGTCCTGGCCTTTCAACACTTTCATTAAGGAAATACCACACTACTGAATCGGAATTTAGAGAGGGATTTCCCTATGGATGAGGGAAATGCTGTCAGTCCGTATAAGACCGACCCTTTTAGCGCGTTGCCGCCTTGTGGGCCGCAGACGCAAAAATGGCGCGTAGCCTAACGAATTTGGCCGATAAACGCACTGTTTAAGGGCGAACTATCCGATATACGACATCTTAGTGTCGCGTTTTTGCATGTTAATGGTTGTCGCCTACAAGTCCGTCTTCGCGAGCAGGCTCGCTTGTATGGTAGGACTTGAAGGGAGGAGGAGGGACAAGGCTCGATTCTGACTGTTAGCGCAGTACAGACCGTGGGAGATTTCGCCCCTCCTCCTTTCACCCAAGCGCCGAT
>NZ_MRCS01000089.1 GCF_002303925.1 Pseudomonas sp. ACN8 | reverse complement strand
GCTGCGCGACTTTCACGTCGACAACCTGATGCTGCTGCAAGGCCGTGAAGGCGTGGCGGCCTGCGGCTTGCTGGATTTCCAGGACGCCCTGGTCGGGGCGGCGGCCTATGACCTGATGTCGCTGCTCGAAGACGCCCGGCGCGATGTGTCCGAGGCACTGCGCAAGGCACTGATCAGCCATTACCTGTTGCAGCGCCCGGAGCTGGATGCGCCGGGTTTTCTCGAAGACTACCGGCGCCTGGCCGCCCAGCGTCACGCCAAGGTGCTGGGGATTTTCGTACGCCTGGCCGGCCGTGACGGCAAGCACGGTTATCTGGCGCACTTGCCGCGCACCCTGGGTTTGTTTGTCCGCGCCCTGGACGCCGAGGCCTTTGTGCCGCTGCGCCAATGGCTCGACCTGCAAGTGCCGGGCTGGCGTGAAGAATTGCCCGCCGAGACCCTGGCGACGTTGCGCGAAACCCCTTATCGATTGGTTCAAGGATCATCCCATGGCCACGTTCAACACTGACACCGCATTGCGTTTCATCAATTCTGAATTCCTGCCGCTGACCGATGGCCGTGTGCGCGAAGTGCTCGACCCGGCGACCCTGCAACCGGTCGGGCAAGTCGGCGTGTGTGGCGAAGCCGATGTGCAAGCCGCCACCGATGCCGCCACCGCCGCGCAAAAACAATGGCGCGTAGTGGATGCCAAAAGCCGCGCCGCGCGCCTGCATCAACTGGCCAACGCCATCGAGCAGAACCTGGCCTGCAACCGTGAAGTCGCACGCCTGATGACCCTGGAGATGGGCAAGCCGTTTCCCGAAGCCATGGGCGAGCTGGCCAACTGCGCGCCGATCTTTCGCTACTACGCGGAAATGGCCCGGGACGATGCCGGCAAGGTCGCCGGTACCACGCAGATCGGCTCGTTCCAGCATGTGCGTTACGAGCCGTACGGCGTCAGCGTGCACATCATGCCGTTCAACTTTCCGATCCTGCTGATGTGCTGGACGGTCGCCGCGTCACTGGCGGCGGGCAATGCCTGCATCATCAAGCCGGCGGAAGCCACGACCCTGTGCACCCTCAAGTTCATGGAGCACTTCGCCGCGCTACTGCCGGGGCTGGTGTCCTGTGTGCCAGGTGATGCAGCGACTGCGCAGTTGCTGGTGCAGTCAGCGCAGACCCACGCGGTGGCGTTCACCGGCAGCGTTGCGGCAGGCAAAGCGGTGGCCGTGGCCTGCGCCGAACGGATGAAACCTTGCGTGATCGAGGCCGGTGGCAGCGATCCGCTGATCATCTCCAGGCATGCGCCGCTGGACGTGGCGGCGGCGGGAGCGGTGACGGCGGCGTTCCACTTGAGCGGGCAGATCTGCACGTCGGCCGAGCGCTTCTACGTCGTTGATGAAATCCATGACGAGTTTGTCGCGAAATTCGCCGAACGCACCCGTGCCTTGCGCATTGGCCATGGCCTGGAGCGTTCGGAGATCGGGCCGATGGTCAGCGAGGCGGCACGCAACAAGGTCATGCGCCTGGTCGATGACGCCGTGGCCAAGGGCGCGACAGTGGTGTGTGGCGGGCGGATTCCGCCCGGGCACAGCGTCGGCTGGTTCTATGAGCCGACCATCCTCACCGGCGTGACCGGCGACATGGCGCTTCTGCAGGAAGAATGCTTCGGTCCGGTGGCGGCGATCTGTCGGGTCAGCGATTTCGATGAGGCGGTGCGCTTGGCCAACGACTCGCCGTTCGGCCTTGGCGCCTCGCTGTTTTCCACGGACCTGGCCGAAACCATGGAAGCCGCTGAGCGTCTGGAGGCGGGGATGGTCTGGGTCAACAACCCGCTGATCGACAACGATGCGCTGCCGTTCGGTGGCTGGAAGATGTCGGGTCTTGGGCGCGAACTCGGGCGTCAGGGGCTGGAAGCGTTCCGCCGTTCGAAAATGGTCATCATCGACCACCAGCCGAAAATCCAGGACTGGTGGTATCCCTACGCCGATGACGTGTTCTATCGCGATCCGGCCTGAAGCCCGATGCACACAGGAGGATTGTGATGAGCGACAACATGGGATGGCCGACCCTGGCGGTGATTCTCGCGGCCGGACAGGGCACGCGCATGCAGTCGCCGCTGCCCAAGGTCTTGCACCCGGTGGCCAACCAGCCGCTGCTTGGCCATGTGCTGGCGGCGGTGGAGGCGGCGGGCATCGAGCAACGGGCGGTAGTGGTAGGCGCCGGCGGCGGGCAGGTGGTCGAGTACCTGCAACAGGTGGCACCGACGGTGCAGGTGTTCACCCAGCACCAACAACTGGGCACGGCCCATGCGGTGCTCGCGGCCCGACCGGCCTTGCAGGCGCAACAGGGGTGTGTGCTGGTGCTGTTTGGCGATTCACCCTTGATCACCCCTCAGACCTTGAATCGCTTGCGCAGGGCATTGATTGACGGCGCAGCGGTGGCGGTGGCGGGTTTCCATACCCAGCAACCGGGACCCTATGGGCGATTGCTGGTGAAGGACGGTCGTCTGCGGGCCATCCGCGAAGCCAAAGACGCCAGCCCGCAGGAGCTGGACATCAACTTCTGCAATGGCGGCGTCATGGGCCTGCGTGCCGACACCTGCCTGTGGCTGCTGGAGCGTATCGGCAACCGCAACGCCCAGGGTGAGTACTACCTCACCGATGCGGTGGCGGTGGCCAACGAGTCGGGGCTTGCGGTAACGGCCGTGGAAGTGGATGAATTCGACGTGATCGGGGTCAATGACCGCGAGCAATTGCAGGTCGCCGAGCAGTTGTACCAGCAGCGCAGAATCAAGGCGTGTTCCATGCAACGGGTTGCCTCGGCGACCGCAGAGAACGTCGAGCCGGCCGTGGCGGCGGCAGCTGACCCCATTCAAGGATTGAGTCAGTTGCCATCGCTACCCGGTTAGTGGAACGGGAAGATGTAGTTCATCCAGGCGGCCATGCGCAGAAGGATTTTGCGCATCATCGCGATGTGATGGAAATGCTGGCTGTACAACGCCGCCTGACCGTAGGCGCCGCCGGGCATCTGGCTGGCGTACTGGGCATAGTCGGGGTCGGTGATTTCAATGATCACCGGAACCCGGCCGGCCGGTGGTGAGCCGGTGAAGCTGATCAGCGTGCCCGACGGTTGGATCTGGCCTTCGGCGATCACCGAAACGACGGTCTTGACCTTGCCTTCGAAAACCTTGCCTGGAATGCCGTCGAAAGCGACTTCGGCCTCGTCGCCTTCTGTCAGGCGCAACAGGCTGTTCTGACGCATCCACGCGGAGAAGTAGTGCCCTTCAGCGGGAATGAAGACCATCGAAGGGCGCAGCGGCAACTTGGTCGCCATCATGCCCGGACGCAGCGAAACGTGGGTGACGAAGCCTTTGCTCGGCGCACGGACCGTGGTGTTGTCGAGTTCGTACTGCGCGCTGTCCAGTTGTGCCTTCAGGTCATCACTGCGCGCGACCACCATGTCCAGTTCCCGTTGGGTACTGAAATTACGCTTGATCAGCTCGGTGATCCGCGCGCGATCGGCCTGGGCGGCAATCAGCTGTGCCTTGAGGGATTTGAGCCGGTATTCGAACGGCGCCGGGTCGATGCGAAACAGCACATCGCCTTTTTCCAGGGGCTGGTTGGTCTTTACCGGCACGTCGATCACCTGGCCGCTGACCACCGGTATCACCGGAACCGATACGAAATAGGAACGCGCCACCTCGGAGTAGGGGTGGTTGTAGTTCATCGTGAAAATCAGCGCGCCGATAATCACGATCCCACCCAGCACCGCCGTGGGCACCGTCCATTTGTTCAGGGGGATGCGGAAGATCTTGAAGATGGCTACGCACAGCGCGGCATACGTCAGAATGAGTAAGAGATCCATGGCTCAAATGCCCTCGCCGAGATTGTCCGTTGGCACCCGGTTCTGGGGCGTGCCCGTCGCTGCCTCCAGGCGCTCGATCCGGCCTTGCAGCTCGGCGACCTGCTGTTCGAGGTGAACCACATGACTTTTTGCTGAATGTCCGTCACTGAAACCCCAGCCCCGGTCCTCTCGATAGGCCATGGCCCAGATCCACAGGAACGGCCACAGCGCGTGCAGGGTGAACAGGCTGACCCAGCCGGTGGCGTGGATCGCATCCTGGTGAGGGTGGTTGCGGTGGACGGCGATTTCATAGGGGATGTCGTGGAGCAGAATGATCCCGTAGAACAGAACAAGCCCGACAAAGACCAGCAGGCCCAGGGCGAAGTAATCAAGCATGAACCACTCCTCTTGAAGCAGATAACGTGTGCGCCTGAGTGTAGTCGTTCAATCTACACTTGACGGGGATGCGGATCTCCAGCCTGGGCAGCCGGTGCCTGGCCGAAGCGTCGACCGATGACGTGCAAGCACTCCCCGACGAGGTGAATTCATGCCAACCAATGGACAATTCGAGAGGGCACCTGTACTGGACCCTGTCGAGCGCATTACCGAAGTGATCTTCGGCCTGCTGATGGCCATGACGTTCACCGGCACCATCAGCGTGGCCACCGCGGACCAGGCAGCTGAACGCACGATGATGATTGCCGCACTCGGCTGCAATCTCGCCTGGGGACTGGCCGATGCGGTCATGTACCTGTTGCGCGCACTGGTCGAGCGCACGCGCAGGATCAAGCTGTACATGGCCTTGCGCCACGGCACGGACGCCGCGGCCGGTCAGGCGCTCGTTGCGCAGGTGTTGCCGTTGCAATTGGCGACGGCGGCCGGCAGCGAGGGGCTGGAGTTGTTGCGCCGTCGGCTGCTCGATCAGCCCTCCTTGCCGATCAGGGCCGGTCTCGGCTGGAGCGACTTCAGGGGCGCCCTCGGCGTTTTCCTGTTGGTCGTGGGCTCGACATTTCCGCTGGTGGTGCCGTTCATACTGCTCGATCAGACGGCACTCGCCATTCGCCTGTCCAACCTGATAGGGCTCGTGGTGCTGTTCATCGCAGGCTGGATGCTCGCCAGATACGCGGGCGCCACGCAATGGCAGGGTGGGGTGATCATGGCCGCCACGGGGGGGGTGCTGATCTTTGCAATCATTGCGCTGGGCGGCTGACAGACGGACATAATTCAACACACTAAAGACTCATTCTCATTTACTATTGCCCTTCCATTTACGTCGGGCAGCCCGGTATGGATGTTCTCGCCGCAATCCATCTTTATTTTTCCCAGTGGGTGATCGAGCCGGTCACCCGGCAGTTCCTTGGCATTTTCGATGTCAACGGGCGACTCGGTCTATCCTTTCTCTGCATGTCTTACGGCGTCGCCTATTGCCTGTTCCGCCACCGAAAATCCCGGGGTTTGACCGACGCGCGTTCATTCGGGCAGTTCATCGGCGGCCGCCGGGTGTACCTGCATCGCTCGGCGTTGCTCGACTACCGCTACTACTTTGTACTCGCCATCCTCAAGGTTGCCCTGGTGTTGCCCATCGTCGGTCTGGTGGATCCGTACGTCTTGCGCTCAGCGGACTACATCGCGTTCTTCACCCAGCTGTGGGGCGCGCGTACGCAAGTGGAGGAGCACCTGGCGCTGACCCTGCTCTATGGGCTGGGCGTATTTCTGGTCAAGGACTTCAGTCATTACTGGGGCCATCGTGCTTTCCATTCGCGCTATCTGTGGGCCTTCCACAAAGTCCATCATTCGGCGCCAGTGCTGGTGCCGGCGACGGCCAGCCGCGTGCACTTTCTGGAAGAGGTGGTCGAAAAGCTCACGGACATCATCTGCGTCGGCGCCTTTGCCGGTGTCTTCTGGTACGCCTGCGGGGGCGAGATCAGTCGCTACACCTTGTTTGGCGTGACCTACATGGTGTTCATCTTCAATAGCCTGGCGGCCAACCTGCGCCACAGCCACGTCTGGTGTTCCTTCGGGCCGGTGCTGGAGCGGGTGCTGAGCAGCCCGGCGCAACACCAGATTCATCACAGCGATGCACCGCGACACTTCAACAAGAACTTCGGCATCAATCTGTCACTGTGGGACTGGATGTTCGGCACGCTCTACGTCACCCGGTCCACACCCGAGTCCATTCACTTCGGCACTGGTGAGAACGATCACGAGCGTTACCTGACGCTACGGGGATTGATCGTCACGCCTTTCATGGATATCGCGCGCAAACTCATCTCTGCAAAACGCCCGAAAGCACAGCCTCAAAACGGATCTGATCCGTATTTTTCAGCGCAATCTGCCTCTGTAACGGATACAGCCGCCAGCCCACAATAAGTCTTCGGTACGCCGTCGGGGCAGCGCACGCGGCCCCTGTACCGCCAATTCATAGTGTGGGAGGCCCCATGGCCAAGATGACGATTTTTCTCGGCGGTTTTCTGCTGTTGACCATCCTGATCGGCATGCTGGCGACGATTCCGCCGGCGTGATTACACACCGCAGATCACTCTGATTGCCTGGCGTGCCAGCTCCGTACCCATAGAGTGTCGACCCCGCCTCCGCGCTTACCGGTACTCATCATGCCGCCGCCACCAGGGCCCCGTTTCATTGCGGCCCTTGGGCGCGCGGTCGAGCCATTGGTACATGCCCCACAATCCGTCCAGGCCCCGGGCGTAGGTGGAATAGGTGTGATAGATCTCGCCGTCTTCCAGCACAAACGTACTCAGTCCTGGCCTGTCGCGGGTATAGGTCGGCGCATCGGTGCCACAGGTCGCGGCGAACTGTTTCACCGGTTCCGGTATTTCACTGGCATCCATGGCGTGCCCGCCGCGCTGGTAGTTGTACTCGACCAGGCCTTCGCGCTGTTGGGCTTCGGTGAAGTAGACGTTGAAGTCAGCGGTGAAGTCGCTGTCGGCAGCCGAGGCCCAGGGAAAGGTCCAGCCCATTCGGCGCTTGTAGGCCTGCAGTTTCGCCAACGGCGCGCGGGATATCGCCATCAGGGTCACGTCGTGGTTCGCCAGGTGGACGACGAGGGGGTCGAAGCCATCGGCGATGGCCGAGCAGGAAGGGCAGCCGGCCGTGTAGTCGGGGCCGAACATGAAGTGGTAGACCAGCAGCTGCGAGCGCCCTTGAAAGAGCTCGGCCAGGGTGGCGCTGCCGTTGTCGGTATCGAAACGGTACGCCTTGTCGAGCCGAACCCAAGGCAATGCCTGGCGTTGTCTGGCCACTTCATCGCTGCGTCGGGTCAGGGCCTTTTCCGCTTCGAGCAGTTGCAGGCGTGCCGCCAGCCATTGGTCCCGGGTCGCGGTTTTGTGCGTGTTCATCGTTCTGCGCTCCTGGTGAAAGGTCGTGATTTAGACTAAACCCGGGTGTCAAATGATGGGAGTGACAAGCGTGGCGGGATTTCCATGGACTCGATGATCGCGGCCGCCGCACAGGCGCTGGCGGCGGGCAATCCGCTGGGTGCACTGGACCGCGTGGCCTTGCGCGACGATGCGCCGGCGCTGGCCCTGCGCGGTATCGCCATGGCGCAACTGGGCGATCTGGTGCGGGCCAGGGCGCTGGTCAAGCGTGCGCAACGGGCCTTTGCGCCCCGGGAAGTACTGGCCCGGGCGCGCTGTGTGGTGGCCGAGGCCGAAATCGCCCTGGCTTCGCGGGAACTCGGGTGGCCGGTCAAAGCGCTCGAAACGGCGCGGGTCACCCTTGAGCACCACGGTGACCGGGTCAATGCCGCCCATGCGCGCTATCTGCAAATCCGCCGTTTGCTGTTGATCGGGCATCTCGACGAGGCACAGCGGTTATTGGCCGAACTCGACCCCGACCCGTTGCCGCCGGCCTTGCGGGCAACCCATGAATTGGTGCAGGCGGGGATTGCCATTCGTCGCCTGCAATCGCACGAAGCCCGGGAGGCGTTGAACAGGGCCGGGCAGGCAGCCAGTCAAACGGGGATTGCCGCGCTGATCGCTGAGGTCCAACACGCGGCGTATCTGCTGGATGCCCCTGCGGCACGCCTGATTGCCCAAGGTGAAGTACGGCCACTGTTGCTCGATGACGTTGAAGCGTTGTTCTGTTCAACGTCCCTGGTGGTGGATGCCTGCCGGTACGTTGTGCATGGCTGTGGCATGTCGGTGCCGCTCGCGACGCGGCCTATCCTGTTCGTGCTCGCCCGTGCGTTGGCCGAGGCGTGGCCCGCCGACGTTGCGCGGGAAACGCTGATCGCCCGGGCGTTCCGTCTGAGGCTCTCGGATGAATCCCATCGCGCCCGGCTTCGTGTGGAAATCGGCAGGCTGCGTAAGGCGCTCAAGCCGTTGGCCGACGTCATCGCGACAGCCCGCGGTTATGCCCTGCAATCGTCGGTGTGTACGGAGGTGGTGGCGTTGGCGCAACCGGTCGAGGAAAAATTTACTGCGGTATTGGCCTGCCTGGCCGATGGCGAGTCGTGGTCGAGTTCCGCCCTGGCACTGGCTTTGGGTACCAGCCAGCGCACCGTGCAACGGGCGCTCGATACACTGGCGGAGCAGGGCAAGGTGCAGTGGTTTGGCCGTGGTCGCGCACGGCGCTGGATGACGCCGCCCGTGCCGGGATTCGCGACGACCTTGTTACTCCCGGCGCCGCTGCCCGGTGGCTAGGATGAACGCCACCAATCCCCAATGAGGAATGCCAGGATGAAACACGCAACTGCTGAAATCATTCGTGAGTATGGCCCGTTTGCCGATGTCGACCACGTGTGCGGCGTCACTTGGGACGGCGAAAAGGTCTGGTTCGCGTGCAACAGTAAAATCAACGCACTGGACCCGGAAAGCGGCAAGGTGCTGAGCTCGATCGATGTCGCTGCCCATGCCGGCACCGCGTTTGACGGGGAGCACCTGTTCCAGATCGCCGAAGACCGCATCCACAAGATCGACCCCCGCACCGGTCGTATCCTCTCGACCATTCCTGCCCCCGGCGCCGGCACCGATTCGGGGCTGACCTGGGCCGAAGGGACGTTGTGGGTGGGGCAGTACCGTGAGCGCAAGATTCACCAGATCGACCCCGAGACCGGCAAAATCCTGCGCACCATCGAATCCAACCGTTTCGTCACCGGCGTGACCTGGGTGGATGGCGCGCTGTGGCATGGTACCTGGGAGGGCGATGAGAGTGAACTGCGGCGCATCGACTCGCAAACCGGTGAAGTACTGCAGAGCCTCAAGATGCCGGAAGGCGTCGGCGTGTCGGGACTGGAGTCCGATGGCGGCGAACGGTTGTTCTGCGGTGGCGGCGATAGCGGCAAGGTGAGGGTGGTGCGCCGGCCTTCGTGAGGCGCTGCTGCCAGGTCACCAGGTACAACCTTTGTG
>NZ_MRCS01000088.1 GCF_002303925.1 Pseudomonas sp. ACN8 | reverse complement strand
GAAGCAGCATCTTGAGTAATGCGGCTCTGCGTTCAGGTGAATAGTACGGCACGACCAGTCTCTTTCCGCCCCCGATGTGCTTTTTTAGGAAAATTCGGAGAGGCGACAACTATCCTGACACCGGGGGAGACGCTGATCGAAAAGACGATCAACGATCAACTCAAAGAGGCCGGTTTGCTCGGTCAATTGAAGCGCTGCCTGAAAGTTGAGGGTATTGGATTTTTGACTGGGGCCCGCTTGATAACCGCATTTCAGCGAGGAGATTTTAGAAACGCGGATGCATTTATCGCCTTCTTGGGCATGGATTTACGGGTGGCGAAATCAGGACAGAAGGACGCTCGCCGCAGTTTGAGCAAGCGCGGTGACCCCGAGGCCCGCCGACTTCTGCACAATGCAGCGATGTCGGCTAGCCGTACGAAAGCCTGGAAAGGGTATTACGAAGAACAAAGAACTCGGGGGTTCAGCACCACTCAGGCGCTAGTGATGCTGGCTCGCAAGCTTGCTCGGGTTGTATTCGCCTTGCTGAAAGGGCAAAGCGAATATCAGCCAAAAGCCAGTTGAGGACTTTCCCTCAACCATAGAATCTCCCACAGGGGATCTCTGGTGAACACCAAGTTTTGGTATGACAGAAATTCAAAACTGTAGGAGCGAGCCTGCTCGCGATTGCGGAGTGTCAGCCAGCTTCAATATCGACTGATCCGCCGCCATCGCGAGCAGGCTCGCTCCTACAATGGATCTCTGGTGAACACCAAGTTTTGGTATGACAGAAATTCAAAACTGTAGGAGCGAGCCTGCTCGCGATTGCGGAGTGTCAGCCAGCTTCAATATCGACTGATCCGCCGCCATCGCGAGCAGGCTCGCTCCTACAATGGATCTCTGGTGAACACCAAGTTTTGGTATGACAGAAATTCAAAACTGTAGGAGCGAGCCTGCTCGCGATTGCGGAGTGTCAGCCAGCATCAATATCGACTGATCCGCCGCCATCGCGAGCAGGCTCGCTCCTACAGTGGATTTCTGGTAAGCACAAAATTTGCGTATGACAGAAATTCAAAAGTGTGGAAGCCAACTTGCTTACATCCGCGCCAACGCCTGCGCCAGATCCGCCCGCAAATCCTCCACATCCTCAACCCCCACCGACAACCGCACCAACCCGTCGCCAATCCCCAGTTCTGCCCGGGTAGCCGGTGGAATGGTGGCATGGGTCATGATCGCCGGGTGTTCGATCAGGCTTTCCACGCCGCCCAGGCTTTCGGCCAGGGCGAAGATCTGCACGCTTTCAAGGAAGCGTTTGGCGCCGGCCAGGTCGCTGTTGAGATCGAGGGAGATCATTCCGCCGAAACCGCGCATTTGCCGTTGGGCCAGTTCGTGTTGCGGGTGCGACGGCAGGCCCGGGTAATAGACCCGTGAGACTTGCGGCTGGCGTTCCAGCCACTGCGCCAGTTCCAGCGCGTTGCTGCAGTGCCGCTCCATGCGCAGGGCCAGGGTCTTCACGCCGCGCAGGGTGAGGAAGGCATCGAACGGGCCGGCGATGGCGCCGACGGCGTTTTGCAGGAAACCCAGGCGCTCGGCCAGTTCGGCGTTCTGCCCGACCACGGCGATGCCGCCGATCACGTCGGAGTGACCATTGAGGTACTTGGTGGTCGAGTGCAGCACGATGTCGAAGCCCAGCTCCAGCGGGCGCTGGATCCACGGGCTGGCGAAGGTGTTGTCGGCCACGCAGATGATGCCGCGGGCGCGACAGGTGCGGGCGATGGCGGCGAGGTCCGTGAGGCGCAGCAGCGGATTGCTCGGGGTTTCGACCATGACCATGCGGGTGTCGTCTTGCAGGGAGGCCTCGAACGCCGCCAGGTCGGTCAGGTCGACGAAGCTGAAGCGATGCCCGGCGCTGCGCTGGCGCACCTTGTCGAACAGGCGGAAGGTGCCGCCGTACAGGTCGTTGCCCGAGACGATGTGCGAGCCCGCGTCGAGCAGTTCGAGCACCGTGGAAATGGTCGCCAGCCCCGAGGCGAAGGCAAAGCCCCGGGTGCCGCCTTCGAGGTCGGCCACGCAACGCTCCAGTGCCCAGCGCGTGGGGTTGTGCGAACGCCCGTAGTCCAGGCCCTTGTGCACCCCGGGGCTCTGTTGCAGGTAGGTGGAGTTGGCGTAGATCGGCGGCATCAACGCCCCGGTGGATGGGTCCGGTGCTTGCCCGGCGTGGATCACCCGGGTGGCGAAACCCTGTGGCGGGGCGTTTTTGTCCTGTTGATTCATGGCAGGGATCTCCGCAAATGGTTGAGCATGTCGGTTCGGGTAATCAGGCCGTGGAAGCCCGAGGCGTCCTGGATGATCGCCACCAGCCCACGGCCCAGCTCGGCTTCCAGTTCAGCCAGGGTGGCATCGGGGGGCAGGGTTTGCAGTTTGTCGGTCATGGCGCTGGAGACGGCCTTGCGAAAGTGTGCAACGTCCTCATGTACACCCAGCAGGATGTCGGACTCGTCGATCACGCCGACCAGTTGTTTGCCGTTCACCAGCACCGGCAGTTGCGAGACATCCGCCAGGCGCATGCGTTGGAAAGCCGTCAGTAGCGTGTCATCCGGGCCGACGCTGATCACCCGGCCATCCTCGAAACGCCGCGCGATCAGGTCGCGCAGGTCGCCGTAGTGCTTGCGTTGCAGCAAGCCCTGATCGTTCATCCACTGGTCGTTGTAGACCTTCGACAGGTAACGCGTACCGGTGTCGCAGACGAAGCTCACCACCCGTTTCGGCTGGGTCTGTTCGCGACAGTAACGCAACGCCGCCGCCAGCAAGGTGCCGGTCGATGAGCCGCCGAGAATGCCTTCGGCGCGCAGCAGTTGGCGAGCATGGTCAAAGCTTTCTTCGTCGCTGATCGAATAGGCGTGGCGCACGCTCGACAGGTCGGCAATCGACGGAATGAAGTCTTCGCCGATGCCTTCCACCGCCCAGGAACCGGGGGTTGGAAGGGTGCCGCCGCGGCTGTATTCGGCCATCACCGAACCGACCGGGTCGGCCAGGACCATTTCCAGGTCCGGCTGCACCCGTTTGAAGAATCGGGTCAGGCCGGTGAGGGTCCCGGCCGAGCCGACGCCGACGACGATGGCGTCCATATCATGCTGGGTTTGCGCCCAGATCTCCGGCGCGGTGCTGCATTCGTGAGCCAGCGGGTTGGCCGGGTTGTTGAACTGGTCGGCGAAGAACGCATCGGGAATCTCCGCCGCCAACCGCGCGGCGACGTCCTGGTAATACTCGGGATGGCCCTTGCCGACGTCGGAGCGGGTGATGTGCACCTCGGCGCCCATGGCCTTAAGGTGCAGGACCTTCTCGGTGGACATCTTGTCCGGCACCACCAGCACCACCCGGTAGCCCTTGGCGCGGCCGACCAGGGCCAGGCCCAGGCCAGTGTTGCCGGCGGTGGCTTCGACGATGGTGCCGCCGGGCCTGAGGCGACCATCGCGCTCGGCGGTGTCGATCATGGCCAGACCGATACGGTCCTTGATCGAACCGCCGGGGTTCTGGGATTCGAGTTTGAGAAACAGTGTGCACGGGCCGGTATCGAAACGGCTGACGCGTACCAGGGGGGTATTGCCAATCAGTTCGAGCACGGCAGGACGGGAATTGTCGGGCATGTCATCACTCCTTGCGTAAATCCGCACTGGATGGACAGCAATCCGCGCCGGGTCTTTGCGTCGGTCGCGGGCAATGCATCGCTTGGACCATAGGCCGGGATTGGGTCGACCGCAACCTTGCACGGCCAGTCGGTCGGCTCGACGCTTTTTCCTCGCCAACAACCACAAAAAACATAATTTCGCTAATCCCCGGCTCCGAACAGAATGCGGCCAACACCCTTGCACCGATAGCTCAAGCAGAAGAACAACAGTGATCAGCATCGAGGCGGCAGCCATGACCGACCTGAATCAAACCACCTTTCAGAAGTGCACAGCCATGACAGTAGACAAGACCGAAATTGATACGCTTGTTGTTGGCGCCGGCCAGGCCGGCGTGGCCATGAGTGAACACCTGAGCAAGCTCGGTGTGCCTCACCTCGTTGTGGAGCGCAATCGTATTGCCGAAGCCTGGCGCACCGGTCGCTGGGATTCGCTGGTAGCCAACGGTCCGGCCTGGCACGACCGTTTCCCGGGGCTGGAATTCGACGGTCTGGACCCGGATGCCTTCGCCGGGAAAGAGCAGGTGGCTCAGTACTTCGAAGCCTACGCTCGCAAATTTAACGCACCGATCCGTACTGGCGTTGAAGTCAGGAAAGTGGAACGCAACGCTGATCGTCCAGGCTTCACTGTTGAAACTTCTGAAGGCGTGATCGAGGCCCGCCACGTAGTGGTCGCCACCGGTCCGTTCCAACGCCCGGCAATTCCGCCGATTGCCCCGCAAATCGCCGGCATCATGCAGATTCACTCCGCCCAATACTTCAACCCGCAACAACTGGCCGAAGGCGCGGTGCTGGTGGTGGGCGCCGGTTCTTCGGGCGTGCAGATCGCCGATGAACTGCAACGCTCCGGCAAACAGGTTTATCTGTCAGTCGGCGCCCATGACCGTCCGCCACGAGCCTATCGTAACCGTGATTTCTGCTGGTGGCTGGGGGTGCTCGGCGAGTGGGATGCCGAAACCATGCAGCCCGGTAAAGAGCACGTGACCATCGCCGTGAGCGGTGCCCGAGGCGGCCACACCGTGGACTTCCGCCGGCTGGCCCATCAGGGCATGACGCTGGTCGGCCTGACCCAATCGTTCAACGGCACTGTGGTGAGTTTCGAAGACAACCTGGCCGACAACATCCGGCGCGGCGATGAAAATTATCTGGCGCTGCTCGACAAGGCCGACGCCTATGTCGAACGCAATGGCCTGGACCTGCCGCTGGAGCCCGAAGCCCGGGCCATGCTGGCCGATCCGGATTGCGTGACCCATCCAATCCTGGAACTGGACCTGCTCAAGGCCGGTGTTACCACGATCATCTGGGCCACGGGTTACTCCACCGATTACAGCTGGTTGAAGGTCGATGCCTTCAAGGAAAACGGCAAACCCCGGCACCAGCGCGGCGTGTCGGCCGAGCCGGGGGTGTATTTCGTCGGTTTGCCGTGGCAGTCCCGTCGCGGCTCCGCGTTCATCTGGGGCGTTTGGCACGACGCCAAGCACATCGCCGACCACATCGTTAAACAGCACACCTATCTCAACTATCGGGATGCGACCCAGCGTCAAGCCGAAGCCGCCCGTGTACCTGTTCAGAAAGCCAGCCTCATGGGAGTTCGTTAATGCCAACTCATACCCGCATCCGCATGTTCAACACCAAGGACACCTATCCGAACCAGACGCTGGACAATGATTTGTGCCAGGCCGTGCGCGCCGGCAACACCGTGTATGTGCGTGGTCAGGTCGGCACCGATTTCAACGGTCAATTGGTAGGGCTCGGTGATCCGCGTGCCCAGGCCGAGCAGGCCATGCGCAACGTCAAGCAACTGCTGGAAGAGGCGGGCAGCGACCTGAGCCACATCGTCAAGACCACCACCTACCTGATCGACCCGCGCTATCGCGAGCCGGTGTACCAGGAGGTCGGCAAGTGGCTCAAGGGCGTGTTCCCGATTTCCACTGGCCTTGTGGTCAGCGCCCTCGGCCAGCCGCAGTGGCTGATGGAAATCGACGTGATCGCTGTCATCCCTGAATAAGGAATTCGCTATGACTTTTTCCATCGTGGGTCGCTGCGCCGAGACCGGTCAGTTGGGCATTGCCATCAGCTCCTCGAGCATTGCTGTCGGCGCGCGCTGCCCGTGGTTGCGTGCCGGTGTCGGCGCGGTGTCGAGCCAGAACATCACGCTGCCGGCCCTCGGCCCGCAGATCCTCGATGAACTGGCGGGCGGCTCGGCGCCGCCCCAGGCGTTGGACCACTCATTGACCCGCAACGGCTACAGTCAATACCGCCAGGTGGCGGTGGTCGATGCCCACGGGCGCACGGCGGTGTTCAGCGGCAACCATGCCCTGGGCATCAATAACGCGGTGGCCGGTGATCAATGCGTGGCGGCAGGCAACCTGCTGGCCAACAGTGGGGTGATCGAGGCGATGGTTGCGGCGTTCGAAAACAGCGAAGGCTGCCTCGCCACCCGGCTGATGAACGCCTTGCAGGCCGGGCAGGATGCCGGCGGCGAAGCTGGCGCGGTGCACTCGGCGGCGTTGTCGGTGGTGGGTGACCTGACCTGGCCGATGGTCGACCTGCGGGTGGATTGGGCCGATGAAAACCCGATCGGCGAGCTGGACAAACTGTGGACGGCCTACGAACCGCAACTTCAGGATTATCTGACCCGCGCCCTCAATCCGACTCTGGCCCCCGCCTATGGAGTGCCCGGCGATGAGTGAGTTGCGCAGCCGCGCCATGCTCGCGCGATTGATCGGGTTCGCCACGGTCAGCCGCGATTCGAATCTTGCGCTGATCGAGTTCGTGCGCGACTACCTGCACGGACTGGGCGTGGATTGCGAACTTATCTACAACGCCGAGCGGACCAAGGCCAATCTGTTGGCCACGGTCGGCCCGCGCGTGGCCGGCGGCATCGTGCTGTCCGGGCACACCGACGTGGTGCCGGTGGACGGCCAGGCCTGGACGGTCGAGCCGTTTTGCCTGAGCGAGGCGAACGGAAAGCTTTACGGACGCGGCACCGCGGACATGAAGGGCTATCTGGCTTCTGTACTGGCGGCGGTACCGATGTTTCTCTCCAGTCCTTTGAAGCGCCCGGTGCACTTGGCGTTTTCCTATGACGAGGAAGTCGGTTGCCTCGGCGTGCGCGGCTTGCTCGAAGTGCTGCCGCAACGCATCCCGGCACCGACCTTGTGCCTGATCGGCGAGCCGACCGAACTCAAGCCGGTGCTCGGCCACAAGGGCAAACTGGCGATGCGCTGTCATGTGCGCGGCGCCGCCTGTCATTCGGCCTATGCGCCTTATGGGGTCAATGCCATCGAGCAGGCCGCGCGCCTGATCGGTCGGCTGGGCGACATCGGCGCCACCCTGGCCCGGCCGCCATTGCACGACAAGCGTTTCGATCCGGCGTTCTCGACCGTGCAGGTCGGCGTGATCCAGGGCGGTACGGCGCTGAACATCGTTCCAGCGGACTGCCGTTTCGATTTCGAGATCCGCGCCTTGCCGGACTTCGCCCCGCAAGTGGTCGTCGACGAACTGCAGGGCTACGCCGAGCAGACGTTGCTGCCGGGCATGCAGGCCGTGGACACCGATACCGGTATCCGCTTTGAAAAAATATCGGCCTATCCGGGCCTTGCGACACCCACCGACAGCGCGGCGGCCCGGCTGATTGCCCGGCTATGCGGCAGTGACGAGTTCAGCACCGTGGCTTTTGGCACCGAAGGCGGGCTGTTCGATCAGGCCGGCATTCCTTCGGTGGTCTGCGGTCCTGGCAGCATGGACCAGGGACACAAGCCCGATGAATTTGTCAGTGTCGAACAGATGGCGGCCTGCGACCGCCTGATGGATCGCCTGGCGGCGTACTTGAGTGAATCCGAACACCCATGACAACAAAGGGTCGACAAGGCCCGAGGAAGCGATCCATGTCCAGATCCTTGCGTTGCAGTGTTCCGTTTGCCCTGGCGGTGTTGAGTGCCAGTGTGTGGGCGGCCCCCCAGGACCTCACCGTGATTTCCTTCGGTGGCGCGACCAAACAGGCCCAGGATAAGGCCTATTTCCAGCCCTTCAACGCCAGCGGCGCGGGCAACATCATCGCCGGTGAGTACAACGGCGAGCTGTCGAAGATCAAGGCCATGGTCTCCGCCGGTCACACCAGTTGGGACGTGGTGGAAGTCGAAAGCCCCGAGTTGTTGCGCGGCTGCGAGGAGGGCCTGTTCGAGAAGCTCGATGCGGGGCGCTTCGGTGATTCGGCGAACTTCGTGCCGGGTGCGTTGACCGAGTGCGGGGTGGCCACATACGTCTGGTCGATGGTCATGGCCTACGACCAGAGCAAGCAGGCCAAGGCGCCGCAGTCCTGGGCGGACTTCTGGAATGTCGCCGATTTCCCGGGCAAGCGCGGCCTGCGCAAGAGCGCCAAGTACACCCTGGAAATCGCCTTGCTCGCCGACGGCGTCAAGGCGGACGACGTGTACAAGGTCTTGAACACCCCGCAAGGCGTGACGCGGGCCTTTGCCAAGCTCGACCAGATCAAGCCGAACATCCAGTGGTGGGAGGCGGGCGCGCAACCGGCGCAATGGTTGGTGGCCGGGGACGTGGTGATGAGCGCCGCCTACAACGGCCGGATCGCCTCGGCGCAAAAGGAAGGCATGAAGCTGAGCATCGTCTGGCCGCAGAGCCTGTACGACCCGGAATACTGGGCGGTGGTCAAAGGCACGCCGAACAAGGCATTGGCGGAAAACTTCATTGCGTTTGCCAGCCAGCCGCAGGCACAAAAGGTCTTCTCGGAAACCATCCCCTACGGGCCGGTGCATCGCCAGACCCTGCCATTGCTGCCCAAGGACGTGCAGGAGCAACTGCCGACCGCCGAGGCCAACCTGGCCGGCGCCCGGGCCGTGGACGCGGAGTTCTGGGTCGACCATGGCGAAGAGCTTGAACAGCGCTTCAATGCCTGGGCTGCGCGATAACACAGGCACCGCAGGCTCCCTGTAGGAGCGAGCCTGAACGCGATGAGGCCATCAGATCCAACATCGTCGTTGATTGATACACCGCCATCGCCAGCAGGCTGGCTCCCACAATAGTGATGTGGCGCACACGGCTCCCTGTAGGAGCGAGCCTGCTCGCGATGAGGCCATCAGTTTCAACATCTTCGTGGACTGATACACCGCCATCGCCAGCAGGCTGGCTCCCACAATAGTAATGTGGCGCACACGGCCCCCTGTAGGAGCGAGCCTGCTCGCGATGAGGCCATCAGATCCAACATCGTCGTTGATTGATACACCGCCATCGCCAGCAGGCTGGCTCCCACAATAGTGATGTGGCGCACACGGCCCCCTGTAGGAGCGAGCCTGCTCGCGATGAGGCCATCAGTTTCAACATCGTCGTTGATTGATACACCGCCATCGCCAGCAGGCTGGCTCCCACAATAGTGATGTGGCGCACACGGCCCCCTGTAGGAGCGAGCCTGCTCGCGATGAGGCCATCAGCTTCAACATCTTCGTGGACTGATACACCGCCATCGCCAGCAGGCTGGCTCCCACAATAGTAATGTGGCGCACACGGCCCCCTGTAGGAGCGAGCCTGAACTGGCCTAATAATTCCGGACACCTCTTAAGGGCGATATGATTTCGCCAACTTGGAGGTTCCATGAACGAAAGAAAGGTCTATACCCGCGAATTCAAGCTGCATGCTGCCAGCATGGTGCTTGA
>NZ_MRCS01000087.1 GCF_002303925.1 Pseudomonas sp. ACN8 | reverse complement strand
GAACCGCTTCCACTACACCGAACAAGTGCGCACCGCACGCCAGGTACAGCGCGACTACACCTTCACCCATCCGTACTACAACCAGCAGCACACCGCCACCGGCGACCAGGACCTGAACAACCAGCACAAGGACTATGAACGTTACGACTATCCCGGCCGCTACAAACGCGACATCGCCGGCAAGCCCTTCACCAAGACCCGCCTGGCCGCCCTGCGCAACGACGCCAAGCTGGCGCATGTGGCCGGTGACGATGCGCGCCTGCAACCGGGGCTGGCGTTTGATCTCAACGAGCACCCGCGTGAAGACTTCAACGACCGCTGGCGCACCATCGCCATCACCCACGCAGGCAAACAACACAGCAGCCTGGAGGAAGAAGCGTTCGGCAGCGGCAGCGGCACGTCCTACGAGATGCAGGCCACAGCCATCCGCTGGACCTCCGACTGGAAAGCCCCACTGCGTGACAAACCCTGCATCGACGGCCCGCAGATCGCCACAGTGGTCGGCCCGCCAGGGGAAGAGATTTATTGCGATGAATGGGGCCGGGTCAAGGTGCAGTTCCCGTGGGATCGCGCGGACAAAAACAACGACCAGAGTTCCTGCTGGATTCGTGTAGCCCAGGGTTGGGCCGGGGCGACCTGGGGCGCCATGGCCGTGCCTCGAGTCAATCAGGAACTGATCATCAGCTTCCTGGATGGCGATCCTGACCAGCCGATCGCCACAGGCCGCACCTACCGCGAGACCAATCTACCGCCGTACGAGCTGCCCAAGCTCAACGCCGTAGCGACGACCAAAAGTCGCGAGTTCAAGGGTACACGAGCCAACGAGTTGCGCATTGACGACACCACTGCGCAAATCAGCGCGGCGCTAATGAGTGATCACGAACATAGCGCGCTGCATCTGGGTTACCTCACTCATCCACGCCACTACGGTGGCGGAAAACCTAGAGGGGAAGGTTTTGAGTTGCGTACGGATGGTCACGGCGCGTTGCGCGCAGCAAAAGGTTTATTGCTGAGCGCTGAAGCTCAACTGAAGGCCGGTGCGGGTCAACTGGAACGCCAGCAGGTGATCGAGGTGCTGCAAGCCGCCCTGACCTTGGCCAAACAGCTGGGAGCATCTGCCGAAAATGCCCAAGGAATTGCCCGGGATTCACAGCCGCAACAGTCCCTGACTGATGCCGTGAATGCGTTGGGCCATGGTGCCAATGATCAGGCCAATGGCTCCGGCAATGGCACGCAACCCGTCATCGCGTTAAGTGGGCCTGCCGGCATCGCTGCCGCGACGTCCCGCAGTATTGCCATGGGTGCAGGCGAGCACATCGACAGCGTTGCGCAACAGAACCAGCAACTCACCGCCGGCAGGAAAGTGGTGATCAATGCAGGCGATGAGCTCGGACTGTTTGCCCAGGGTGGCGACATGCGCCATATCGCCCATAACGGCCAGCTGCTGTTGCAGGCCCAGCACAACAGCATCCATGTGCAAGCGGATCAAAGCGTGGAAATCAGCGCCAGCCAGCAACACGTGCTGGTGGCGGCAGACAAGCACATCACCCTGTTGTGCGGTGGGGCTTATATCAAGATGCAGGGCGGCAATATCGAGTTGGGAATGCCAGGCAATTTCACGGTGAAGGCTGCGAACAAGTACTTCATTGACCCAAGCAATGCCGCAACGGAACTCAATAGCTGGCCCAGCACATCGTTCAACGAACGCTTTCAAACCTTTTTCCCGGACGGTCAACCCATCCGCAACCGTGCCTACGCTCTGGTGCGCAAAGACGGCGCACGTTTCGAAGGCCGTACCGATGGTGATGGCTTCGTCACCCTGCAACAGGGCATGACGCTGGAAGGGCTTGTACTGGAATGGCTCGAGCAAGGAGACCTTTGATGACTGATAACCCGTCGACACCGCGCGTCGCCCCGATGACCTACAACGCCCGGGGTAACCCTGTGCATACCTGGACCCTGACGCCCAGCCATATCACCGACCCGGTGCACTGCATATTGCCGCCGGATGGGGTGCTGCCGGTGATTTTCGTGCCGGGGATCATGGGGTCGAATTTGAAGAGTAAGCCTGCTGAGCAGGAGAGCGAAGAGCAGGGAGAAGAGGGGGTACCCATCTGGCGGTTGGATGCGGGGTTCATGGGAAAGAACATGTGGTTGGCGAAAAACTGGATATTTAAAACACCAGGCGAACGTCAAAAAATTCTGCATCCGGTTCGTGCGGAAGTTGATAGAGAAGGAGCGGTGCCTAAACGCGCCGTAGGTACGGTCATTACCCAGCCAGAGCCAGACAAGAAAAAGGCAGCCTTGGCCCTGACCAAACGCTATCGAGAACGTGGCTGGGGCGAAGTCAGCGAAACCAGCTATCACGCTTTTCTGCTTTGGCTGGAAGACACCCTGAACAGCCAATTCCTGCCCCACCAATGGCCGCAATTCGACATCCGGCCGGAGCACTTGCACACCGTGGCCGTCGAGCCTGGGCCTACGCACATCACCCGGTTAAAACCTGAAATTCCCATCGCCATGCCGGGATTGGGCGCCAACCTCGCCAGCCAGTTGCCGTCGATACTTTCGGACGAGTTGGTGGCGCGTGGCGGCTACCGCATGCCGGTGCATGCCTGTGGTTACAACTGGCTGGACTCCAACGAACAGGCCGCGTCCAGGCTGGCCAAGCGCATCGACGAGCTGATGCACCAGTACGGTCGCAATTGCCAGCAGGTGATTCTGGTGACGCATTCCATGGGTGGGCTGGTGGCGAGGCGATGCGCGCAACTGCCGGGCATGGCCGACAAGATCGCCGGTGTGGTCCATGGGGTGATGCCTGCCATCGGCGCGCCGGTCGCTTACCGCCGCTGCAAAGTCGGCATGAGCGACGAGGACCCCATTGCCGGTGCGGTGATTGGCCCGACCGGCCAGGAGGTCACCGCTGTGTTTGCGCAGGCGCCTGGAGCCTTGCAATTGCTGCCCACCCAGGATTATGCCCCGGGGTGGCTGCGGCTGATCGACGAGCGAGGCGGGCCGGCCATGCCGCGCCAGCCGGAAAAAGACCCCTACGAAGAGATTTATCTGCGACGTGACCGTTGGTGGGGATTGCTGCGCGAAGAGTGGTTGGCTCCGAAGGATGGGGATCCGATCACGTGGAAAGATTTCGCGGATAACATCCGGAGCGCAAAGGAGTTTCACCAGGACATCGCTGGGTCATACCACCCGCAAACCTACGTCTACTACGGCAACGACGACAAGCACCCCAGCTTCGAATCCATCACCTGGGAAATGCGACGCGGGTCTCGTCTCAATGGCCCCCATGCCTCAAGCCCCGATGCCTTCACGGTGTCCAGCCTGCAGATGCATGAAGTGCGCGACGACGGACGCAGCCCGTTGTACGTCGGCGGGCAAGCCGAGGCCGTGCCACCCCTGCGCGGTGATCCCGACTCGCCGGTCAGAACCGTGCAGACCAGCTATTGGGAATTGCACTGCCGCATGCAGGACGGCACGGGCGACGGCACCGTTCCGGTGAGTTCTGGCCGTGCGCCGATCAGGCAGGCACGCAAGGATTCGATCCGCCAGCAAGTCCAGGCACCCGGCTTCGATCATGAAGCGTCGTACGCCAATCCGTTAACCCAGCAATTCACTCTTTACTCCCTCATCAAAATCGCAGCGAAAGCCAAGAGGCCGCTATGCGCCGGTTGACCGCTTTTTTTACAGGCCTGCTGTTGGGGGCGGTCGCCGGGTGCACCGCCTTCAAACAGCCCACCGAACAGGAGAAACAAACCGTGCACGAATTGACCAGCAACATGCGCACCTGGGCGCTGGGCCGAGGCCTGATCGATCTGCCCGCCAACTGGAGTGGTGGCGGGGATGTGAAGCTGTACTACGGATTGGGAGCTGATCACTCAAGCGTTGAGGTCTTGATCTTGGGGGAGGGCGTGACGCAGGAGCGATTTGATGCGGCCTTGCAGGAGCGGGCGCGTCGGATCTCGGCGGTTAAGAACTATAAGAATTCAGATGTGTCGATGCTGGTGTCGGCGAAAATGGCCTCACCCAGGGAAAAGTTGCTGCAGTACTACAAGCAAGCAACACGCCGCCAAACATTCGTTCATGAGTCTCATCTGCTGATCGATGACGTCTACGTCATGCTCAGAGCTCAATCCTACGACGGCGATACGGATCCCGTTCAAGCCCAACTATTAAAGCTGTCTAAGGAAATCTTCAAAGTCACCCCCGAAAATGCCGGCGCGGGGTTTGCGCTTGGGCCGATTGTGATTCGTAGTCACCACGATCAGGAGATCGCGACATTCAATTTTCGGCCTCCTGCTTCGGATGTCTCGCTCGAGGTTTATGTCAACGCGTTATCGCCTAGCCAAACGAAAAGCATAAAGACCCGGACCGAGGAGGGCGCAAGGGTTTTCCTCGCGGGTGATTATGAAAACCTGCGCACGAAGAAGATCACCCTCGCGGGAATGCCGGCGGAAGAATCCCTGATCGGCTTCAGCGACGACACTCACCGTCAAATCCTCTTCGGGGCCGAAATCTATCGTGAAAATCCCGCCCTGAATCGTCCAAGCATGAATTTTCGTATGTCGGCGGGTGGGATAAAAAGAACTCCAATCAATCCTGACAAACCCAAGGACTTAGTTCGCTGGACGCTTCCCCAATTCGCTAACAAAGGTTACGAACTGCCGCTCTGGCAACAACCCGCTTCACCAGATCCCGTCAACCCCTCCCTCACCGACTACGAAGCCATGGCCGTGTGGGATGCAATCCTAAAGTCCGTGCGCATTCGCTACGGCTCAGTCGCGCCCAAGCCGGACCCTTGGGCGAACGACCGTGGCCCAACGGCCGAGGAAGCGGCCGAAAACAAACGCATCCTCGATGAGTTCATCGCCAGCTTTGAAAAGCGCAAGCCATGACCATGGGCGTGGCGTTAGCGGGAGCAAAAAGGAACGCGTTCATGCTGTCTGTAGGCAATGAATTCTATAAATACGCTAGGAGCGATTCATGAAAACGGTCTGGAGTTACCTCATACGCTGGGGCCTGTCGCTGCTGCGCCAGTTCAATCAGGCGCTACCGGTGCTGGTGCTGCTGGGCGTGGTGTTCTTGCTGATCGCCATCTGGTGGCTGGGGCCACAGTGGACCTGGCGTGAGCACCAGCCGCTGGCCGACTTGGCGATGCGGGTCTCGGTCAGTGTGGTGGTGATCGTAGCGCCGCTGCTGGTCTGGGCGTGGCGTGTGCGGGAGCGTTACCAGCGTTTGCAAGTCGAACGCCAACATGAGGTTGCCCTACAAGCCGACCCCTGCCTGCCTTATATCGAAGCGCAGGAGCGGGCTCTGGATCGCAGCCTGGGCAACCTGCTGAACAATATGGAGCGCCGCCGTTCGCTCTATCAACTGCCGTGGTACCTGGTGCTGGGCGAGGAGAACGCCGGCAAGACCAGCTTGATCACGCGCTCCAACCAGAGCTTTGCCTTATCCCATGTGACCAAGGCCGGGGTCAGGGTGCACCAGGAAGAGCAACTGGCCTATCCGGTGGATTGGTGGATTGGTGACGAGGCGGTGTTGATCGATCCTCCGGGTGAATTTCTCAGCCACCCGGAGTCGACGGTCAGTGATGAGGAGCAGTCGGGCGCCGAGGGCAAGGTCAAACCGGTACTGCCCGCCGGCACCCATGCGCGCCTCTGGTCGCACCTGCTCGACTGGCTGACGCGCAACCGCAGCCGTCGGGCATTGAACGGCGTGGTGCTGGTGATCGATGTGCAGGCCTTGTTGGGGCAGCGTCCCGAACAACGCAAGGCCCACGCCAACCTGCTGCGCACCCGGCTGTTTGAGCTGACGCGGCAATTGGGCACGCGCCTGCCGGTGTACGTGACGCTGAGCAAGTTCGACCTGCTGGAAGGTTTCGAAGAGTTCTTCGCCCGCTTGTCGCGCAGTGGGCGCGAAGACCTGTTGGGCTTCACCTTCAGCCTGGACGCGGTGGATGATTTCGATGCCTGGCTGGCGGAACTGACACGCCAATACCAGGCCTTTGTCGTCTGCCTGAGCGAGCAAGTTTTTGACGGCGCCAGGGAGTCGCGCACATTGATTGAGCGCGATCGCTTGCAGGCGCTGGCGCACCAGGTGGCGGGTCTGCGCCCGGCGCTGTTTGGCTTCTTGAGCGAAATGCTTGGCAGCGATCGTTTCACCACCCCGGCGCTGGTGCGCGGGCTGTATTTCTCCTCGGTCTTGCAGCAAGGCACCCTGAGCAATGCCTTTGTAAAAGAAGCGGGGCAAGCCTACCAACTGCCGCCCCCACCACCTGAGGTCAAACCGGCCGGTGGCACGGTTATCTACTTTGCCCAGCAACTGTTCCAGCGGGTGATCTACCCCGAAGCGGGACTGGCGGGCGACAACATCAAGGTGGCCCGCAGCAAACGGCGCCTGTTGATCGCAGGGTTCAGCGTCGCGTCCCTCGGGTGTTTAGTGACCATCGGCACCTGGCAGTTTTACTTCAACATCAACCGCGACAAGGCGGCCAATGTATTGGCCAAGAGCCAGGAGTTCAGTGAGCGGGACATCGACGCCAAGGTCGACCCCACCGGGCGCAACCTGTTGCTGCCCCTGGACCAGATTCGCGATGCAGTGCTGGTCTACGGCGACTATCGCCAAGCGTGGCCGTTGTTGTCGGATATGGGGCTGTATCAGGGGAGGGCGATCGGCCCCACCGTGGATAAGGCGTACCTGAATCTGCTATCCAAGCGCTTCCTGCCGGCGATTGCCAGTGGTGTGCTGGATGCGATCAACACCGCGCCTGCGGGCAGCAATCAGCAACTGGCGGCCTTGCGCGTCTACCGCATGCTTGAAGAGCGGCAAAACCGCCGCCCAGCCATCGTCGAAGAATGGGTCGCCAGGCAGTGGCAGCGCGCCTATCCAGGACAGGGCCAGATGCAGGCCGATCTGATGGGCCACCTGGGCTACGCGCTGAAATACGCCGACGCCGACCTGCCGCACTACCGTGAACGCATTGCCCAGGTGCAACAGCAATTGCGCCAGTTGCCCATGGCCGAACGGGTCTACATGAGCCTGAAACAGGACGCTCTGGAGCGTTTGCATCGCCCGCTGGACCTGCGCAATGAGGTCGGCCCAGCGTTCGATATCGTCTACCGCCCGCTAAACACCGATCAAGCGGGCAGCGGCCTGCAGTTGCCACCGCTGCTTACCGCCAAGGGCTTCAAGGACTACTTCGAGCCTGGCACCGACGGCATCATCGAACTGGCCATGATCGACCAATGGGTGCTCGGCGAACGGCAGCGCCTGGACTACTCCGATGAAGACCGCAAAATTCTGACCCAGCGCATTCGCGCCCTGTACAGCGCCGATTATGTGGACAGCTGGCGGCGGGCACTGAATCAGTTCGCGGTCACCGATTTCGACGACCTCAGCCACGGTGTGGCCGTGTTGGAACAAGTCACCGGCCCGGCCGCACCGCTGCGGCGCCTACTGGAAACCTTGCGCGACAACAGCGTGATTTACCCGGCCGTGCCTTTGGCCGAAGGACAAGCACCACTGGCGCTGGACAAGGTATCGGACGGCCAACAGCAGGCCGCTGGTATTCGGCGCGCGTTCTCCAGCCTGGCCGAATTGATCACCGCGCAAGGCGAGCAGCCGTCCTACTACGAAGAAACCTTGCGCTCGGTCAGCGCCGTCTACGACTATGCCAAGGCCGTGCACGACAATCCCGACCCCGGTAAAGCCGCCCTTAAAACCGTGCTCAATCGCTTCTCCCTGGGCGGTGCCGACCCGATCGCCAACCTGCAACGCGTCGCCGTGGGTCTGCCCGAACCGCTGAACCAACAGGTCAAAAAGCTCGCCGACCAGACCTCGCAGGTGCTGGTGATTGCCGCCCTGCGCGAGCTGGAGAAACGCTGGGACAGTGAGATCTATAGCTTCTATCGCGACCGCCTGGCGGGCCGTTACCCGTTCAAGGCCAGCGGCGAGGACGCCTCGCTGGAGGACTTTGAAGCGTTCTTTGGTCCACAAGGGCGCCTGCAGCAATTCCACGATCAGTACCTGAACGTGTTCCTCAAAGACAACCTCGATGTGCTGTACTCCGACAGCCTCGGCGGCTATCTGGTGCGCAGCGACGTGCTGGAACAGCTGAAAAAGGTCGAGCGCATCCGCGACACCTTCTTCAACCATCGCGGCCACTTGGCCGTGCAACTCACCATCGAACCCCTGGCCCTGAGCGCCACCCGCCTGAGCAGCATGCTCAGCGTCGACGGCCAACTGATCCCCTACCAGCATGGCGCGCCGCAACGCACGGGACTGGTGTGGCCCAACAGCCTGGGCAACACCAATGGCAGCCAACTGACCCTGGTGCACAGCACCGGCAACACCGCCAGCCTGAGCTATCGCGGGCCGTGGTCGTTGTTCCGGCTGCTTAGCCGCGGGCGCCTCAATGGAAGAACCGACACCAGCGTGGACCTGACCTTTGCCGTTGCCGACGGGTTGATGCGTTATCGGGTTGGGGCGGAGAAGGCTAACAATCCGATTACGCAGCGCAGCTTTGAAGGGTTTGTGTTGCCGAGGACGTTGCTGGAAGAGCGACGTGGGAGAGGGCGCAGTGACGACGTTACGCAACGGTGAGGAGTCCCGCATGATGGATAAGACCGGTCGAGTCCGCAGCTTGAACTATTCGACTCAGGCCCTGGAGCAACTGGAAGTGTGCCTGCCATTGCTGGGCCAGAACCTTCCCGGTATTCGCACGGCCCACACGTTTGTTACGAAGCAACTGCGTGACAGCGTGAAATTCCTGTTGCCCAACTGTGCCGAGTTGATCGACATGAGCGAGCTGCGCCAGGCGCATGTCGACATGGCTCGCCTGCCGTATCCAGTGGTAGCCCTTGAAGCCCCCTGGGGCTGGCCGGACGGAGCCGGTGGTGACAAACACGGTGGCTCCGCTCATCCAAGCGTATCGCCCTGTGCTTGACCATGTCCCCGGAAGTCGCCAATTGGCTGCCGGATACGAACAAATTTGTTGGCCTCGTCATAGGGGAGGGCTGTGTGGTGTTTGACCTTCTGAATCTTGGTTTGCGGGGTAGCAGATGGTCAGGTGGCCCTTCCAGCGCGCCAGGTTCTCTCCGCTGCGGCGACTGCGAACCGTGGCCCAGTCCAGTACGGACTCGATGCGGCCACGCACGCGGGATGCGGTCTCGGTCTTTTCCGTCCAGACGGGTTCAATCGCTTGCATGATCGGTCCCGTGTCGATGGCACTCACCTGCAGATGGCGTGGATTGGGTTCTCTGCTGCCTCGATGCTTTATATGGATGCTGGAGGTTCTCATGGTGGCAGCCTGGGCGCATTGGTAAGGAAGAAAAATTTTCAGGTGGGGGGTTGACCGCGTATTTTAATGCTGTACTATTCGCCTCCCGCTAACGAGCAGTTTGATGTTGCTCTTGGCTTAAGTAGTTGATTTTGTTGAAAAATCAGAAGCTTTTAAGGTTGCAAGTTGAAAAGATGCGCTGTAAGATGCGCGCCTCGGTTGAGACGAAAGATCTTAACCAACCGCTCTTTAACAACTGAATCAAGCAATTCGTGTGGGTGCTTGTGGAGTCAGACTGCTAGTCAACAGATTATCAGCATCACAAGTTACTCC
>NZ_MRCS01000086.1 GCF_002303925.1 Pseudomonas sp. ACN8 | reverse complement strand
GTTATCCGTTGAAGTCCGCCAAGGCCGAGACCTTGCAAGCGATCGGCCTCGATAAACTCGGACTGGACGGCGATCGCCGCTGGATGCTGGTGGACGAGGCCAGTGGGCGCTTCCTGACCCAGCGCGCTCAGACGCAACATGGCCAGCTCCCTGTCAGGTAAAAACGCCACCCTATACGAGCTTGATCACCGAATCAAAGGCTGACAATCGCTTACCGCCATCCCTGTGGGAGCGAGCTTGGTCCGGGCGGCGTTCCGACGATGAGTGCGTATCAGTCGACATTGAGGCCAAATGTCACACCGCCTTCGCGAGCAGGCTCGCTCCCACAGTATGTCCGCTGTTTTATTCAGGCCGTTACTTCGTCGAGCATCAGGCGCTGGCGCACCACATCGACGAGTTTGTCCGGCTGGAATTTGGAGAGGAAATTGTCGCAGCCGACCTTTTTCACCATCGAGTCGTTGAAGCTGCCGGACAGCGAGGTGTGCAGCACCACGTACAAGCCGCGCAGGCGCGGATCGTTGCGGATCTCGGTGGTCAGGCGATAGCCATCCATTTCCGGCATTTCCGCATCGGTGAAGACCATCAGCAGTTTTTCGGTCATGTCCAAGCCGGTATCGGCCCAGGCCTTGAGCATGTTCAAGGCCTTCAACCCGTCACTGGCGATGTGCATCTTCACGCCCAACTGTCCCAGGGTATCGCGCAATTGCGTCAAGGCCACGTTTGAGTCATCCACCAGCAGCACCTCACGGCCACGGGCGCGTTCCAGCACCGGATCTTCGAGCTTGTCGCGGGAGACCTTGGCGTTGTACGGGACGATTTCGGCCAGGACCTTTTCGACGTCGATGATTTCCACCAGTTGGTCATCGACCTTGCTGATGGCTGTCAGGTAGTGCTGGCGGCCGGCGCTGCTTGGGGGCGGCAGGATGGCTTCCCAGTTCATGTTGACGATCCGGTCCACCCCGCCGACCAGGAAGGCCTGAACCGAACGGTTATATTCGGTGACGATAATCGTGCTGCCAGGCCCCGGCACCAACGGACGCATGCCAATGGCCTGGGACAGGTCGATCACCGGCAGGGTCTGGCCACGCAGGTTGACCACGCCGCACACAAAAGGATGGCGCTGCGGCATCAGCGTCAACTTTGGCAGCTGCAGGACTTCCTGTACTTTAAAGACGTTGATCGCGAACAATTGCCGTCCGGCGAGCCGGAACATGAGAATTTCCAGGCGATTCTCACCCACCAGTTGTGTGCGTTGGTCTACCGTGTCGAGAATGCCGGCCATCAATGACTCCAGGTCTTGTTCGGATGAATTCACTTAAGGAGGGTTATCGGCTGTTGTTGCCGAAGCTTGACCCTCTCTAAAATGCCACGCCCGGCCATTGATGTCACATTAACATCATGCTTTACTGACGCTGTGATTACATCTGCCGCACTTCTTCGCCACGCGACCCTGGTTCTCGCGAAAGGTTCCCCTGTGTAAGGGATTCCCCTATCAACAATCAGGTGCAACCTGATATTCGCAATATCCAATAGCCATTAATGTGACGCCATTCTCATTGCATGAACGGAGTCAGGCTTTTGTGTGCGATCGCAAGCCAGTGGCCAACCACCTTCTCGTGTTCCCCAGCCTGCTTGCGGGCCAGTCGCAGTTCGTTCACCCGACGACTCGGCAATGCCGGGGTTCCGACCGCCCTCGTCGACACACACGATATCCCCTCATTTGACATGACGTTGTGGAGATAAGTATGCCGAACGACCGTAAAGAGTGGGCTCAGCGGCTCCCGGAGTTTCTTGTCGAGGCTGAAAAACTCCTGGCTAAAACCGAAGAATGCCTGAGTCATCTGCAGCTGATCAGCAATGACAAGGACGCCATCGACTGCATGCTCAGCACATTGCTCAAGCTGGCCAACAAGGCCGATACCCTGGCGTTGGCGGCCGTGTCTGAATTCTCTCTGCATATTCATGGCCTGCTCAATCATGCACAGAACACCATGAGCCTGCACGACGAGGCGCTCAGTGCCCTGAAAGACTGCCTGACCCTGATTGCCTGGCAACTCGAACTCATCGACCAGACCACCGGACAGCTCAGCCTCGACGACAGCGAGCAGGTCACCCTGATCGAAGCCTTTGCCTTTCAGGTCGGGCAAAGCCGGTTTCAACCACCGGTCAACGCCAGGCCTTTCACCCTCGTATCCTATTCGGAGCGACAGGCCTGAACTTGCCAAAACATGCCATATGGCGTGTTCTGGTTATCAATTCCGCGCTGTAACTTGAGTGCGCACATGTCGCAAATGACCACCTATATACGGACGCGACCAACGGTATCTTAAGTGCTACCATGCCGCCTGTTAGTTGACGCCAATTAATGGCAGTGTGAATGCAGCCGGACACAGCTCATTGCAGTTCGGAGCTGAGCTCGTCGGCGCTCCACATAAAAAACAGGGGCCTGTCAGCCAGCATGACCGGTCAGCCCGCAGCGAACATCCATTGGCTCCATCCGCTATGCACGCCAGCCTCAAGTCAATCGCCAAGTGGCCACCCTCCCGGGAAAATGCACGCTCATTTACGCTGTCGCTATGCGCCTGCTCGACCCTCGGCAGTCTACTGGTCTATGGCTTGTCCATCCCGTTGCCCCTGTCATTGCTGCTGCTCAACATTGCGGCACTGACCAGTGTTGTCGCGCAGTACTGCCTCTCGCGCAAATCGATCAAATTCCAGCCCCAGGAACTGGCCGACCGGCTGTTGCAGGTCCAGGAAAACGAACGTCACCGGCTTAGCCGCGAACTGCATGACGACATCGGTCAATTGCTGACCGCCGCCAAACTGCAAAGTGACTGGCTCAAACGCCGGATGCCCGAAGAGCTCCAGGGACAATGCACGGTCCTCTGCGACACGCTGGAAGAAACCCTGGCCAAAGTTCGTGACGTATCCGCCATTCTCAATCCCCGGCAGTTGACCAGCCTTGGGCTGGAAGCCAGTCTGCGAGCGCACCTGCTCAAGACTTTGGCCAACACCCCGGTGCACTGGAGCCTGGAATGCCGGCAGCGCCTGACCGGCATACCGGAGGAAATGGCCGTGGCAGCTTTCCGCATTACCCAGGAAGCGGTCACCAACATCCTGCGACATGCCCAGGCCAAGAACCTGCTAGTGTGCCTGCAGCGCCTGCCCCAAGGCCTGAAGTTGCAGATCAGCGACGATGGTCAGGGCTTCGCCCCCGCAACCGACCCTGGTCGTGAAGGGCAGCGCGGTATGGCCGGGATGTCGGAACGGATCGATCAACTGGGCGGCACACTGACCGTGACCAGCGAGCCGGGTAAAGGCACTCAAATCGAAGCTCTTTTCCCCTGGGCGCCCCGCGCGCTCGAACGGGCCAGTTCGAATAAGGTTATGCATTGACTTGTAATTTACTACTGGTGGATGACCACTCGCTGATCAGGGCTGGCGTGCGCGCCCTGGTAATGGATCTGCCCGGCTATGCCGTCATCGGTGAGGCCAGTGACGGCTCGCAGCTGCTCGAAATGGTCGGGCATCTGTCCCCGGATATTGTCCTGCTGGATATTTCGATGCGCCAGACCGGCGGCCTCGAAGCCTTGCAACAGCTCAAGCGGGTGCGCCCGCAGAGCAAGGTGCTGATCCTCTCGATGCACACCGACCCGACCCTGATCATGCAGGCGCTGGAGTCCGGAGCCCATGGCTACCTGCTCAAGGACACCACGGCGACCGAACTCGAACACGCGCTGGAGGCCTTGCGCAACAACGAGCGCTATCTGAGCCCGGCCATTGCCCACACGGTGATCAACCAGGCACTGACCCGAAACCAGAAACACCAGCCCGAACCTGCCGACTCGCACAACCTGACGGCACGTCAGCTGGAAATCCTGCGGTTGATCGTTCGCGGAAAATCCACTCGAGAGATCGCCAACGGCCTGGGGTTGAGCGTCAAGACCGTCGAAACCCACCGTTCGCAGGTCATGAAGCGCTTGCAGATCTACGATGTGGCCGGCCTCGTGCTGTTTGCCGTGCGCGAACAAATCATCAGCCTTGATGACTAGGCACTTCACCGGCACGTAACAGCGGCGAACCCTCGGGCAGATGCACGAGTAACGCCGCCGGGCGAACCGAGAAACGCAGGTTGTCCCCTTCCAGCGGTTCTCCATCAAGATTGATGTACAGCCCTTCCGAAACCTTGATCTCGACCCAGGGCAGGCGCGCCCGGACAAACAGGCTGTCGATGCCGAAACCTTCGGTCAGCAGGTTTTTCAATGTCCCGACCACCTCCTGCGGCGCTGGCAGGATGCTGATATCCAGCAAACCGTCATCAACCAATGCCTGCGGGCACAACACCCGCCCACCTCCGGCCTGCCGGCCATTGCCGATGCCCAGTGCCAGCAGATCGCCGCGCCAGTGAAAATCCGGCCCCTGCAATTCACCGTAGGCGGTATGCAGCTCATTGAAGCGTGACAAGCCGGTGAACAGGTATGCCGCACCGCCGAGGATTTTCTTCAGATCCTCCGGGGTGTTCGCCGTGACATGACTGCCGAACCCACCGGTCGCCATATTCAGGAATATCTGCCCATCAACCTCCCCCAGATCAATGGCAGTCGGCACGCAATCAAGCAGCTCCAGCGCCTGATCAGGCTCCAGAGGCACACCCGCCGCACGCGCAAAGTCATTGGCGGTACCTAACGGCATCAATACCAGGCCGGCCTTTTTCGAATGCCCGGCCATGGCTTCGGCGATATCGCGCAAGGTGCCATCGCCGCCTCCGGCAATGATGTATCGATACCCGGCCGCCAACGCTTCGCCCACCAGCCTCTGCGCATCGCCGGCTTCCCAGGTCAATCGAACAGCCAGCTCCCAACCTCGCTCACGCTGGTTTTCGACGGCGGTGCGAACCGCCTCGTTGAGCGCTTGCTTGCCATGCAGAATCAATAGCGCCTTGCGATCGCTCATTACTCACTCCCGCTTTGAATGGCATCTGGGAGATGTTGACCGCGAAGGCTCCGGTAAAAGTCGCAAAAAATCGAATTATTTCCAGCCGGAAAGTCTTGCCCCCCACACCACAGGAATTTTCTTACAAAACATGAGGAATCGGCCCAATTGACCGGAGATCTGAATTGATAGAGTTTTAGGAGTCAGCGGGACATCACAAGGAAGTGCCATGCAACGCCAAAACCTCGCATCACCGACCCTTTCGGTCTTGCCGCTCACAGATAATAAAAATGCAGGCCATCGAGCTGAATGCCGCAACAGCACAAAAGCCACGGGAGAAGTTGATATGGAACCTCGCGTCACCGAGCTGGAAACACACCTCAAGTGCATACGCAGGGACATGGAAGAAGCCCGGGATGACGTCAAATCCATCAAGCACCGGCTTGTCTATTCCGCCTGCGGAACAGCCGTGATCCTCGGCCTCCTTGGCTGGATCGCCAATAGTCGTTTCGAGCAGGTCATTTCATTGCTTCTGGCGCATTGAGTTGCCACCCACACAGGACCCGGCTCAATCAACCGGGCCTTGTGTGACAGAGCCACTGAGACTATCAGCCCAGGACTTCGCTCAGCGGAATGAAGAAAACGCTATCGCCCTGAGCCAGCGTGCGACCTTCCAGGACTTCTACCAGTCCATCAGCCCAGGCAGCGCTGCGCAGTACACCGGAACTCTGGTTCTTGTAGATCGTCGCCCTGCCGTTTTCCAGCCGTCCGCGCAAATACTCGCGCCGATTGCCTGGCTGGCGCCAGTCAAACCCCGCCGGCACCTGCACCTTCAGTGGCTCAACGTCTTGCACACCCTGACGGCGCAAGAGATAGGGTCTGGTCAACAAGGCAAAGGTCACGAGGGTCGACGCCGGATTGCCCGGCAAGCCAATCACCGGCACACCGCGAAAATGCCCGAACGTCAGCGGTTTACCCGGCTTGATGGCGAGTTTCCACAGCGTCAGTTCGCCCTCTTCGCGCAGGGCGATGCCCAGAAAATCGGCTTCCCCCACCGATACGCCACCGGTCGAGAGGATCAGGTCGACATCCTTCAACTCACCTAATCGGGAGCGAGTGGTTTCCAGATTGTCCGGCAGAATTCCCGCGTCGACGACCTCACACCCCAAGCGCTGCAACCAGCTACACAACAACACCCGATTGCTGTTGTAGATCTGCCCTGGCCCCAGCGCCTGCCCCGGCTCAATCAACTCGTCACCGGTAGACAGCACCGCCACGCGCACCTTGCGAACCACTTCCAGCTCAGCACATCCCAAGGAGGCAGCCAATCCTTGCTCGATCGGCCCCAGCCGCGTACCTGCCGGCAGAATCAACTCGCCGACGGTGGTTTCCTGGCCTTGCGGGCGAATGTTCTGACCTTGGCTCAAGGCTTGAGTGAAACGGACTCGCTCATCGGCCTGAACCTCGGCGTTTTCCTGCATCTCGACGCAATCGGCACCGGCGGGAACAGGCGCCCCGGTGAAAATGCGCGCACAGGTGCCTGGCTGCAACGGATCGGGGGCCTGACCGGCAAACACCTTCTGACTGACCAGCAACGGCTCTCCCGTCCAGTCAGCCATGCGCAAGGCATAACCGTCCATGGCGCTGTTGGGCCAGGGTGGCAGATCGAGCGTCGACACCAGATCTTCAGCCAGAACGCGCCCTTGTACCTGCGCCAACGGCAAGCGTTCACGCTCGACAATCCTCGAGGCCTCGGCCATTTCCAGCAAGCGCGCCAACGCCTGCTCGACAGGCATCAGGCTGCCAGACTTGCCAGGCTTACCCACGGGATTCACAAGGCGCAGCCTGTTTCAAATGGGGCACGAAATTGCACGGACGATGCCGCGAATCCAGCTGCTCGGCCAGTATGCCGTCCCAAGCGGTGCGTACGGCATTGGTCGAGCCCGGCAAGCAGCAAACCAGCGTGCCGTTGGCCAGACCGGCCAAAGCCCGAGACTGAACGGTCGAGCTGCCGATATCGGCAACCGAGATCTGGCGGAACAGCTCACCAAATCCATCGACCTGTTTGTCCAGCAGGCAACCGACGGCTTCCGGCGTGCTGTCACGCCCGGTAAACCCGGTACCGCCGGTGATCAGCACCACCTGCACGACATCGTCGGCGATCCAGTTGGCGACTTGCGCTCGAATTTTGTAGAGGTCATCTTTGAGCAACACCCGGGCGGCCAGGTAATGACCGGCAGCGGTCAAGCCGTCGACAAAGGCCTGACCTGAGGTGTCGGTTTCCAGTGTGCGGGTATCGCTGACAGTCAGCACTGCAATATTCAGCGGTGCGAAAGGTACATCAGCCTTGGCTTTCATAGGCTCGTCCAGTTGTAGGAGAAACAGCCCGGTGTTATATCACAGCGCTCCGTTTTTTCGCCGCCCCCATGGAGGCCTGCCATGACCACGAATTCACAATTGCCACCCTGCTCCATTCTGCTCCTGGCGGGCGGCCGCGGCCAACGTATGGGGGGGCGGGACAAAGGGTTGCTGGACTGGCACGGCGAACCGCTGATTGTGCATCTGCATCGCAAAACCCGTCCGCTGACCGATGACCTGATCATCTCCTGCAATCGAAACCTTGAGAAGTACGCCCCCTACGCCGACCAGTTGGTCCACGATGATGAAGGTGACTTCCCCGGGCCGCTGGCAGGTATTCGCGCAGGCCTGAAAGCTGCTCGCCATAGCCACCTGCTGGTCATGCCGTGTGACGTTCCGGGTATTGATGCTGCGCTGATCGGCACGATGCGCGAGGCCGCCAACCTGCATCCGGACAAGCCGTTGATGGTGCGGCATGATGGCCACTGGGAGCCGTTGTTGTGTGTGATTCCCGTGCTACACAGGGCAGTATTTGAGAATGCCTGGAACGAGGGTGAGCGCAGCCCTGGCCGGTTGATGCGCAAGCTCGGCGCGACAGCGCTGCAATGCCCGGACAACGACCCTCGGCTGGCAAATCTCAACACGCCGGAACTTTTAAGCGGTCATGACACTGTGTCAGACTGATATTGATCAGGAACTTGCGTGGACGGTGCACGTCTCAAGTTCAGCAACCAAAGAATTCTTTTTCGGAGACACAACTCATGACTCAACGGACCCTCGCCACTTTCATGCTCGCACTGGGCCTTGCCACCCTCGCCGGTTGCGCGTCGCCTACAGTGATCACCTTGAATGACGGTCGAGAAATCCAGGCCGTCGACACGCCACAATTCGACAAGGATTCCGGTTTCTACGAATTCGAACAGCTCGACGGCAAACAGACCCGCATCAACAAAGACCAGGTTCGGACCGTCAAGGAGTTGTAATCCTGAACCCGCCGGATACAGAAAAGCCCGCTTGATGCGGGCTTTTTCATGCCTGGAGAACAGCGCTTCAGAGTCGCTTCCTGATCACCATTGCAGGGTGATTTCACTCTCGAACTCACGCGCCTGGCCGGTGACCGGATCGATAAACTTCAGCCCCTGAGCCAGCAATTTCAAAGGGTTGGCGTAGTCATCCTGCGCATCCTTGAGCACATCGGGGTAAAACGGGTCGTTGCAGATACCGGCGCCCAACGCCGCCATATGTACCCGTAGCTGATGTTTCTTGCCTGTCACCGGGTAAAGACCATAACGCCAGAGATCCCCCTGTTTCTCCCTGACTTCAACCGCCGTCTCGGTGTTGCTGGCTCCCGGACCTTCCTGCATGCGGAAGAACGGCTCCCCATCGACCAGTCGGCTCTTATGAACCAACGGAAAAGCCAGGTCGGGTAACGCCTTTGCGATGGCCTCGTAGCGTTTTTCGATTTGCCGGGTTGGAAACAACGACTGATAAGCCGAACGGCTCTGCGGATTGGCAGAAAACAGCACCAGCCCTGCGGTGTGCCGGTCAATGCGATGCAATGGCACCAGGTGCGGATTGTCCAGGCGCCGAATCAAGCGTCGCAGCAGCGTCTGTTCGACGTATTCGCCAGCCGGCGTCACGGGCAGGAAATGTGGCTTGTCGGCCACCACCAGATGCTCGTCCGCGTACAGAATCGACTCGATCACCGGGATCGGCTTTTCATCCGGCACTTCGCGAAAATAATGAATCCGCAAACCTTCCCTGTAGGCCAGATCGAGGGCAATCGGCATGCCCTGCCCGTCGAGGACCCGGCCACGGGCAATCCTGTCCAGCCATTGTTCACGACCGATGGCGCTGAAATGCTCACACAGGCAATCGACAACAGTCTGCCACGGGCCAGGCGGCAAGTAGAGCGTGCTGGCCTGACTGTGTGCCGCGGAAAAAGAAGAAGTGGACATACGAAAGCTCTAACCCTCAGTGCAGGCTGGCATTATCCAACAGCAAGGGGAATGAACCTAGGGGGCGTTCTCAATAAGTTTTCCCCGCATGAAAACCTATTGAGAACGCCCCCTAAAGAAGATTCCTCAAGCCGGGATCTGTGCGCGCGCCGCCGCTTCGGTGTACTCCTTGAGCCAGCGCAGTACATCGACCGCCTCCCAGCGAGCGGGGTCATACAGGGCGTACAACAATCCCTGATAACCCACGACATCGAGTTGCCGGTGATAACCCGCGCGTTGAAACAAGGCTTCGATTTCTGCGAAACAGGTATTGAAATGCGTTTTGTTGAAGGGCGTTTTCCCCTCGGTCACCAGACCATCCAGACGCAACTCAAGGACAGCCTCGCGTACGACGTCCGCGGACATCCGGTTCACGCTGTTCTTCAACTGTTCGACATTGACCACTATTCATCCCTCTGACGCCCGGGCTTGCCTGCTCACTCCCAAAAATCAGGAACGGCAAGGCAGGCACCGCGAATAACTGTATGCACATACAGTATCCGATCAACGCCGAATAAGCCAAGGGGATCGATCGCAAAGTTCGACAGGCGGGACATGCCGCCAGCGCAAGAACCGCTCAACGCAGGAACGCCACCACCTGATCGGCACTGAACGGCCAGCCCAGTTCAGCGCCGGTATCGACTCGCCGCAACACCGGAATCCGCAGGCTGTAGGCTGCGAACCATGATTCATCGTCGGCGATGTCCACCAGCTCCACCAGCAGACCGCGCTCGACGAACTCCATCAACATGGCTTCGGCTACTTCACAGAGATGGCATCCAAGGGTGCCGAACAGCTGACATTCGGGAAGCATGAGCGCTCAACCAGAAAATGAAGTGACCATTCTAGGCCTGCCCCGAAAAACCGTCGAGCCATTGAGGCCCCTACCTGATGCCACCGTAAATAAAGAGCCCCGAATCAGTCCTGGCTCACGGCACCGATCTTGTGGATCGACAGGTCCGCGCCGTAGTACTCCTCTTCCTGGCTCAGGCGCAATCCATGCAACGCCTTGATCACGCCGTACACCGCAAACCCGCCGGCCAGTGCCACAGTGATGCCCAGCGCAGTGCCGATCAACTGGCTGATCAGG
>NZ_MRCS01000085.1 GCF_002303925.1 Pseudomonas sp. ACN8 | reverse complement strand
CATCCTGCCGCTGTTGATTACCGTGGTGATGTACCTGCTGGTGGAAGCCAAGGCCAAGGCGTTGCGGATAGAGAAAAAACCCAAGTGATTTTGTGCTGGTTGTGAAGACGCCTTCGCGAGCAAGCCCGCACAAGGTCTGTTGGTGGATGCAGATTCTATGTACACCCTCGATCCATGTGGGCTTGCCCGCGAAGGCGTCCACAAGCACACCGCAAATCACTCGGATTGAATAATGCTCAACCGCTCCCCCACCACCATCTCGGTAATCCAGCCAACGAGGATCGAGGTGTAGGCCTGCTGCGAAACCGGGTCGCTCAGCGCATGGTCGGCACCGTCGATAATGCGGTGAGTCAGCGAGTGCGTCTGCTGGCAGGCCGCGCGGTAACTCATGATCGTCGCGTGGGGCACGTATTCGTCGGTCTCGGACTGCACCAGAAGCACGTCCCCGGTGAATTGCGAGCAAGCATGCAGGGCACGGTTGCTGTCGGCACGCACCAGGGTGCCTCGGTAATCACGCAGATCCAGTTTGTCCAGATCGCGTTTCGGCGTGTGCCATTGCTCGTCGCGATACAGCGCCGGTACCCGCAGCGCCAGCCAGCGAACGGGCCTGAGCGAGGTCAGAATCGAGGCCAGATACCCCCCGTAGCTGGTGCCGACCACGGCAATGGCCGAGGTATCGAGGGCCGGGTGTGCGAGCAAGCGGTCATAGGCCGCCAGCAAGTCGCGCAAATTGTCTTCCCGGGTCACCCGGGACAATGGTATGCCGGTGCCACCGGTATGCCCGCGCAGGTCGAAGGTCAGGCACACGCACCCCAACCCGGCGATACCTTTGGCGCGCTCCAGATCCCGCTCCTGGCTGCCGCCCCAACCGTGCACAAAGAGCACGCCGGGAACTTTCGATTTGGGACTCAGGAAGGTCCCGCTCATCTGTTCGTCGTCGATGTCGATCTGAATGGATTCGCTTCTAGCCGTCATAGGGTTTAACCGTCACGTACTTGAGGAGAAAGTCACCGGACTGCGCCGGCCCGCGGTACACCTCGATGGCGTCCGCCGGCAGCGGCTGATTGGTATAGGTTTCCACCGAAGACACACGAATAGCGCACACCCCCGGATCGTCGGTGAAACGCTGCAATGCCGCCACTTCGGCGCTGCTGGCACCGCCTATGCGCCAGGATTGTTCGAGCACGCCACTGCGCGGCCGGCCGTCGCTGGCGATGCCTTGGGCGATATCGTAGTTGCGCCGCGAGGCATAAAAACCGGGGTAGGCTTCATCCGCCGCCCTGTCGAACACCTGTGCCTGATGGATCGCCAGGCGCACGTCTTCCGGCAGATCCAGTTTCAACAATTCGTCATAGCCGCCCGGCACCACCAGCAAGTTGGATCCGCCATACACCTGTTCACCCTGAGCGTCCTCGGTCAAGTATTGATCACCGCAGTAACTGAGTACCTTGTCGCCGATAAAACTCTGGCCGACGCTGTGGGTGACCACTTGGTCCAGGTCCTGTTCGAGTACCACGCCTTCGCCGAACGTAGCCTCAGCCTCTGACCTGGCAAGCAATTCATCGAACTCGTCGAGGCTTTTGATCACTTCCTGACCACGTCCGGCACAGGCATGAATCGGCTTCAGGCGGATCGGCCCGGTGTACAACAGATGCTCCGCCGCCGGGCGCGCATCCTTCAGGGAGAACACGCTGAGACCGTCGAGCACCACACTGCGCACCCGCTCGGAAAACAACGGCGCCCAGCCTGGCGGCGCATGGGCGTGGCGGTTGAGCAATCCGTGACTGATGGCTTTGGTGCAGATGAAGTCGTGGTCGACATAACCGCCCCACAAATCCTCCGGCCCCTTGACCCCCAGTTGCCGGGCTGCCGCAGTGCCCACCAGGGTCTGGGTCGGCAACAGGTAGAGGTCCTGCCCGTCATGCAACTGCGGGTCGTAGCTGCCGCCGTATTTAAGCCCCAGTATCTGCGCCAGCCAGCGGGCCAGTGCACGATTGGTTTCAACTTCGTGTACTGGCGCGTCGGCGAGCACCGAATGGGCGACCACCAGCTTCCTGCGGTTTGTTGGGGTCATGCATCCCCCTTCAATCGACGCTTGATGAATGTAGCTCAGAGGTGCAGAGATCAGGCCAAGCTAACCTGAGGGGAAAGGGTTTTCAAATCAGCCTGTTGCGCAGTAAGTGATGGCATGATGCCTGTTTTATTCTGCACGACGCCCTTTGATTTTCCGGCATTTTGCACGATTCCAGCCCACACAACCGACCCTGTGGGAATCGAGGTGATGCGACTAGCGTGCAACCGATCCAGGGCTCACCCCAAACCGCGTCCGATAATCACTCGGCGCCAACCCGGTGATTTTCTTGAACGTCGCACGAAACGCCCCAGGGTCCTGATAACCCACGGTCCAGGCGATGTGGTCGATGGTACCGTTGGTGAATTCAAGCATTTCCCGGGCCTTGCCGACTCGCAGATGCTGGCAGTATTCCGTGGGTTTGAGCCCGCTGGCCGCGCGGAAGCGGCGCAGGAAGGTGCGTTCTTCCAGGCCTGCCTTTTCGGCCATCGCCGCTAGCGACACATCGGTCGCCCCGGTGCTTTGCAGCCAGTGTTGCACCTTGAGGATCGCCGCATCGCCGTGGCTGAGGATCGGCGCAAAATTGCTGCCGCACTCACTGGCGCTGTCGCTGTGTTCCACCACCAGAAAACGTGCGGTGTTGGTGGCGATGCTCGGCCCCAGCAGCCGGTTGACCAGGCGCAGACCCAGTTCTGACCAGGCCATCAGCCCGGCGGTGGTAATCAGGTCGCCGTCATCGACAATCGGCGTATCGGCCTTGAGCCTGATCGCCGGGTAACGTTCAGCGAAGGCTTTGGCCGAGGTCCAGTGGGTGGTGGCGCTGCGACCGTCGAGCAGACCGCTTTCGGCCAGCAGGATAGACCCCACGCAAACCCCGCCCAGCGTCGCGCCACTGGCATGTTGTTCGCGCAACCAGCGGATCAATCCCTGTGGTGCCTGGCTTTCGGAAAAACCGGCAATCGACGGCGGAATCAACACGGCCACCAAGGCGCGCACCGGACCGGAATGACTATCGAAGATCCGAACCGGCGCCTGATCGCCTTCAACCTGCCAATGGCTGACCCGCAACAGCGGCAACTGTGCAGACTGATGTTCGGCGGCGATCCGATTGGCCACCCCGAACAAATCCGTCAAGCCATGCACCGCCGCCATCTGCGCGCCGGGATAGATCAGCACGCCGATTTCGGCGATTGCCCTTTCTGCGTCCATTGTCAGTTTTCCCCCTTCTATTGTCGGTGCGGCCAATCCCCGGATCGCCTGCCACAGCCAATACTTCATTCCACGCCAACACACACTTCGAGGAAACAGTCATGGCCAAGCAAGCGCTCATCGTAGTCGATATCCAGAACGACTACTTCCCCCAAGGCAAGTGGCCGCTGGTCGGTGCCGACGCCGCCGCAGACAACGCCGTCCGCCTGATCAAGGCCTTCCGCGATGCCGGTGATTCAGTGGTGCATATCCGCCACGAATTCACCTCCGAAGAGGCGCCGTTTTTCACCCCGAACTCTGAAGGCGCCAAGCTGCACCCGAAAGTGCTCAACCGTGCCGACGAACCGGTGGTACTCAAACACTTCGTCAACTCGTTCCGTGAAACCGAATTGAAATCGATCCTCGACGAACAAGGCATCAAGGAGCTGGTGGTCGTGGGCAGCATGAGCCACATGTGCGTCGACGGTATCACCCGGGCGGCGGCGGATTTTGGTTATACGGTCACCGTGATCCATGACGCCTGCGCCACCCGAGACCTGGAGTTCAATGGCGTGACGGTTCCGGCGGCGCAGGTTCATGCTGCGTTCATGGCGGCCCTGGCGTTTGCGTACGCCAGCGTGGTGTCGACCGACGAGTTCCTGACAGGCAGCCAGAAGGTGTAAACCCTATTCAGGACGAGACAGCAAATATGAAAAAGCCCATGGCCTCACACGTCATGGGCTTTTTATTGCCAGTGAGTCTGGACGATCTGCATCGAACGCAATACCGACAGAACCCTGGAAAGGCATGCCAAAGCCAACAATGTCTCTACTCCCAACGCATACGCGGGGGATGTTGCCTTCACCCATGCCACTTTCTGGATAACTCACTGGAAGCCTGAACAATGAACAGCATGAATATCAGCACTGACCGCCTGTCGAAAAAAACATCCCTCGGATTCACCACCATGGCGATCGGGACCTACGGCATTTACTTCGCCCTCGCCGTTATCTACTTCTGGTTCGGCGGAATGAAATTTACCCACTATGAAGCGGAGGGGCTAGTGCCACTGGTGAGCAACAGCCCCTTCCTGGGATGGGTCTATGACCTTTTCAGCGTCGATCTGTTTTCCAGTTTGCTCGGTGTCCTGGAGATTTCCATTGGTGTCCTGATTGCGGGCCGCCTGCTGTCGCCAAAGCTTTCATTGATCGGAGGCGCCTTGTCTGCCGGGCTGTTTTTCACCACCTTGAGCTTTATGTTCTCGACACCCGGCGTGATTGAGCCCGGCCTTGGTTTCCCGGCCATTACGGTCGCGCCTGGCCAGTTCCTGCTCAAGGACATCGGCTTGCTTGCCGCCTCCCTGTTCGTGGCCGGCCATTCGCTGACCAGACTGGAAACCCCTTGAGCTGCCAGCTTCATCCGCCGATGGCCTGAATCAGCTCGATGCATTCAGGTCATCGTCAGCAAGTACGCGGCCCTCAACGGCCAGGGATTTCATCCAGCCCCGTGGACTGCAGCCGGTCTTGCGGCGAAACGCACGGGCAAGCGCCGACGGACTTTCATAACCTACCTCATCGGCGATCAGCGTAATCGGCCGCCCTTCCCGCAGGCGCTTCTGCGCCAGACTGATGCGCCAGCTCAGAAGATAATCCAACGGTGTTTGCCCCAGGACCGCGCGAAAATGCACCGCATAAGCGGCGCGGGACATGTTCGACTCATTCGCCAGCTCGGCCACGGACCAGGCCCGTTGAGGCTGGTTGTGCATCTGCATCAGCGAGCGCGACAGCCGCACATCGGCCAACCCGGCCATCATGCCGGTGCTCAACTGCTGGTGGTCGAGCAAATGCCGGAACAGCAGAATGATCAACAGCTCAAACAAACGATCAAGCACCGCCTCCCTGCCACAATGCCCGGAGCCAGCTTCATCGAACATCCATCTCAGGGTGTCGGCCAGCAACGGCAACTCATCCAGAGGCAATACCAGAAGATCGGGGAGCGAAGCAGATATCGGATTATTCGCGCCACCGTCGAACAGCATCGACGCACATAACAGCCGGGCGCCTTCAGTGTCACTGGCGATGAGCTGATGTCGGCTGGGGCGCGGCAGAAAAATCAGGCTGGGGCGAGTGAGCAACAACTCACTCCTCCCTGGGCCTTTCAACGTGACAGAGCCGGCCTGCAACAGGTGAATATGACCGCGCTGGTCGGCGCCATCGTAGGACGCCACGCCGCAAAGCATGCCGCTGTAAAACAGGTTTGCTCGCACGCCGAACTGTGACAACAACGTAGACAGGCGATCCATAGGGCAACTCTGCTCAAGGTCTGGACCTGTAGCAGAGTATCACTGCGCACTGGCGGCTGGACGGTCCTCGATCCCGGCGAGGAATGCCCTGGTAAAAATGCAAAAAGCCCGGCATCCATAGGGAGGCCGGGCTTTTTCAGGTTCTATTCTTTGGTGAAAGAATCAGAACGGGATATCGTCATCAAAGCTGTCGAAATCCGGAGCCGGCTGAGGAGCTGCCTGCTGTGGAGCCGGGCGCGACTGCTGCGGTGCCGACGGCTGTGGACGCGGAGCCTGCTGGCGTGGCGCGGACTGCTGGTAGTTGTTACCGCCGCCCTGGCCCTGCTGTTCGCCTTGTGGACGGCCGCCCAGCAGTTGCATGGTGCCTTGCATGTCGACCACGATTTCGGTGGTGTAACGCTTGATACCGTCTTTTTCCCACTCGCGGGTCTGCAGCTTGCCTTCGATATAGACCTGCGAACCTTTACGCAGGTATTCACCGGCGATTTCCGCAACCTTGCCGAACATCGACACACGGTGCCATTCGGTCTTTTCGACTTTCTGACCGGTTTGCTTGTCGGTCCACTGTTCGCTGGTCGCCAGACTCAGGTTGGTCACGGCGTTACCGTTAGGCAAGTAGCGAACTTCGGGATCCTGGCCGCAAGTGCCGACCAATATGACTTTGTTAACCCCACGGGCCATAACGTTCTCCTAGGCTACGCACGCTGCCCCGGCCGGGTTGTTCACCAGGCACTCAAGGGTGGTGCGATCCAATAGTTCGGTGTCCAGTTTGATGTAAATCGCCGCCTCTTCCGCGACGATGACTGCATCTGTTACCCCTACGACCGCCATCAGGCGCTCGACCAGACCCGCTTCGCGGATCGCCTCTGGCGACAACGGCAAGCGCAGGCTCGTGACGTAGGGAGGTTCGCGCATGGTAACAGCAAAGGCCAGCCAGAGGGCAGCCAGACCGGCGCATCCGAGGAACACAACCGACAGACCGCCATGCTGGAACAGCCAGCCGCCAAGAATGCCGCCCAATGCCGACCCGAGGAACTGGCTGGTGGAATAAACCCCCATCGCAGTGCCCTTGCCGCCGGCCGGTGAAACCTTGCTGATCAGCGATGGCAACGAAGCTTCCAGCAGATTGAATGCGGTGAAGAACACCACCGTACCGATCACCAGAGCCCGCAAGCTGTCGCCGAACTGCCAGAAGAATAGCTCAGTGAGCATCAGCGTCACGACGGCGCCGAGTAAAACTCGTTTCATTTTGCGTTTCTTCTCGCCGTAGATAATGAACGGGATCATGGCGAAGAAAGAAATCAGCAGCGCGGTCAGATACACCCACCAGTGCTGCTCTTTGGGCAGCCCGGCTTTCTCGACCAGCGCCAGTGGCAAGGCGACGAAGCTGGACATCAACATCGCGTGCAACACAAAAATGCCCAGGTCCAGGCGCAGCAGATCCGGATGCTTGAGGGTCGGGATCAACGCCTGGCGCGCGACCCTGGACTCACGGTGCTGCAACGGGCCGGTGGAGCGCGGCACCATGAACATCACGATCACGATGCCGAACAGCGCCATGCCGCCGGTGGCAAGGAACAGCCCGGACAACCCGAATGCACGGGTCAGCAGCGGGCCGACCACCATGGCCACCGCAAACGACAGGCCGATGGTCATGCCGATCATGGCCATGGCCTTGGTCCGGTGCTGCTCACGGGTCAGGTCGGACAGCAAGGCCATGACGGCCGCGGAAATCGCCCCGGCGCCCTGCAGGATCCGCCCGGCGATCACGCCCCAGATCGAGTCGGCATTGGCTGCCAGCAGACTACCAAGGGCAAAGACGATCAGGCCCAGGTAAATCACCGGGCGGCGACCGATGCGGTCGGAAATGAAACCGAAAGGAATCTGGAACACTGCCTGGGTCAGGCCATAGGCGCCAATCGCCAGACCGATCAGGGCCGGCGTGGCTCCGGCCAGATCCATCCCATAGGTCGCCAGTACCGGCAACACCATGAACATGCCAAGCATACGGAAGGCGAACACCAGGGCCAGCCCGCTTGCCGCGCGGGTCTCGCTGCCACTCATGCGCTCGCTGTGGGGATCGTGCATGGAAAAACCTCATGTGAACCGGCGGCGATTCTACCAGTCCCATCGATTGGCAGGGTATATCGCGACGCTTTGACGCGCATTGCTGACACACTCTTCATGTAAGACAGTAGCCCACTCGTTTGATAGTGTGCATCCATCCAGTATTTGGCCGTATACTCCTACGTTTTCGACGCCCGCCGAGCGAGGCCACCTTGGACAAGATCCTGATTCGTGGGGCTCGAACCCACAACCTGAAGAACATCGACCTGACCCTGCCACGGGACAAGCTGATCGTCATCACCGGCCTGTCCGGCTCCGGCAAGTCGTCCCTGGCGTTCGACACCCTGTACGCCGAAGGTCAGCGCCGCTACGTCGAATCTCTGTCGGCCTACGCCCGACAGTTCCTGTCGATGATGGAAAAGCCTGACGTCGACACCATCGAAGGCTTGTCGCCGGCAATCTCCATCGAACAGAAGTCGACCTCGCACAACCCGCGCTCGACGGTGGGCACCATCACCGAAATCTACGACTACCTGCGTCTGCTTTATGCTCGCGTGGGTATTCCCCGCTGCCCGGATCACGACATCCCGCTGGAAGCGCAGACCGTCAGCCAGATGGTCGACCTGGTCCTCGCCGAGCCGGAAGGCAGCAAGCTGATGCTGCTGGCGCCGGTCATTCGCGAGCGCAAAGGCGAGCACCTGTCGGTTTTCGAAGAGCTGCGCGCACAGGGCTTCGTCCGCGCCCGAATCAACGGCAAGCTTTACGAGCTGGACGAAGCGCCCAAGCTCGACAAGCAGAAAAAACATACCATCGATGTCGTGGTCGACCGCTTCAAGGTTCGCGCCGACCTGCAACAACGCCTGGCCGAATCCTTCGAGACCGCGCTGAAACTGGCGGACGGCATCGCCCTGGTGGCACCGATGGACGACGAGCCGGGTGAAGAGATGATCTTCTCCGCACGCTTCGCCTGCCCGATCTGTGGTCACGCCATCAGCGAGCTTGAGCCAAAACTGTTCTCCTTCAACAACCCGGCCGGCGCTTGCCCGACCTGCGATGGTTTGGGGGTAAAGCAGTTCTTCGATATCAAGCGTCTGGTCAATGGCGAACTGACCCTGGCCGAAGGGGCTATTCGTGGCTGGGACCGGCGCAATGTCTATTACTTCCAGATGCTCGGTTCGCTGGCCTCGCACTACAAGTTCAGCCTGGAAGTTCCGTTCAACGAACTGCCGGCCGATCAGCAGAAATTCATCCTGCACGGCAGCGGTTCGCAAAACGTCGACTTCAAATACCTGAACGACCGTGGCGATATCGTCAAACGCTCGCACCCGTTCGAAGGCATCGTGCCGAACCTGGAACGCCGATACCGCGAAACCGAATCGGCATCGGTGCGTGAAGAGCTGGCCAAGTTCCTCAGCACCCAGTCGTGTCCGGACTGCCGTGGCACCCGCCTGCGGCGTGAGGCGCGGCACGTGTGGGTCGGCGAGAAAACCCTGCCGGCGGTGACCAACCTGCCGATCGGCGATGCGTCCGAATATTTTGGCGGGCTCAAGCTCACCGGCCGGCGTGGCGAAATTGCCGACAAGATCCTCAAGGAAATCCGCGAGCGCCTGCAGTTCCTGGTCAACGTCGGCCTCGACTATCTGTCGCTGGATCGCAGCGCGGACACCCTGTCCGGTGGCGAGGCCCAGCGTATTCGTCTGGCCAGCCAGATTGGCGCCGGGCTGGTGGGCGTTCTGTACATCCTCGACGAACCGTCCATCGGCCTGCACCAGCGCGATAACGACCGGCTGCTGGGCACCCTCAAACACCTGCGCGACATCGGTAACACGGTGATCGTGGTCGAGCACGACGAAGACGCGATCCGTCTTGCCGACTACGTGGTGGACATCGGCCCGGGCGCTGGCGTGCACGGCGGGCATATCGTCGCCGAAGGCACACCGGCCGAGGTCATGGCGCACCCGGACTCGCTGACGGGCAAATACCTGTCGGGCCGGGTAAAGATCGAAGTCCCGGCCAAGCGCACACCACGCAACAAGAAGCGGACGCTGTCGCTCAAGGGCGCACGTGGCAACAACCTGCGCAATGTCGACCTGGAAATTCCAATCGGCCTGCTGACCTGTGTGACCGGCGTGTCCGGCTCTGGCAAATCGACGCTGATCAACAACACCCTGTTCCCGCTGAGCGCCACGGCGCTGAACGGCGCGACCACGCTCGAAGCTGCCGCCCACGACAGCATCAAGGGCCTGGAGCACCTGGACAAGGTCGTCGACATCGACCAGAGCCCGATTGGCCGTACACCGCGTTCCAACCCGGCGACCTACACCGGATTGTTCACACCGATCCGCGAGTTGTTCGCCGGCGTACCGGAGTCCCGCTCCCGGGGCTACGGGCCGGGGCGCTTCTCCTTCAACGTCAAGGGCGGCCGCTGCGAGGCTTGTCAGGGCGACGGCCTGATCAAGGTCGAGATGCACTTCCTGCCGGACATCTACGTGCCGTGCGACGTGTGCAAGAGCAAGCGCTACAACCGCGAGACCCTGGAGATCAAGTACAAGGGCAAGAGCATCCACGAAACCCTCGAGATGACCATCGAGGAAGCGCGGGTGTTCTTCGATGCCGTACCGGCCCTGGCGCGCAAGCTGCAAACGTTGATGGACGTCGGCCTGTCGTACATCAAGCTGGGGCAATCGGCGACCACGCTGTCCGGTGGTGAAGCCCAGCGGGTGAAACTGTCCCGCGAACTGTCCAAGCGTGATACCGGCAAGACCCTGTACATCCTCGACGAACCCACCACAGGGCTGCACTTCGCGGATATCCAGCAACTGCTGGACGTGCTGCATCGCCTACGCGACCACGGCAACACAGTGGTAGTGATCGAACACAACCTGGACGTGATCAAGACCGCTGACTGGCTGGTGGACCTGGGTCCGGAGGGTGGTTCCAAGGGCGGGCAGATCATTGCCGTCGGCACGCCGGAGGAAGTGTCAGAGATGAAGCAATCTCATACCGGTTACTACCTCAAGCCGCTGCTGGAACGTGATAGGGCTTAACCGGGCCCCATGAAAAAGCCCCTGTCACTTCATCAGTGACAGGGGCTTTTTTGTGGTTCTTCACGGATTACCGGGAAAGACGCTCTTGATCTTCATGAAAAAGAATTCGCTGTCCCGGTAACCGTACGCCATCCGCTTGATGACCTTTATTCGATTGTTGATGCCTTCCAACTGGCCCGT
>NZ_MRCS01000084.1 GCF_002303925.1 Pseudomonas sp. ACN8 | reverse complement strand
ACAGCGGCTGGATCTTGTAAGCCGCCTGCACCTTCTCGACATTCGGCATGTCGGCCGGATTGAACAGCTGGGTGCGGATCAGCGTCAGTGCGAAGGGCGTCGTGGAGCTGAACACCTTGTCGATGCCAGGGGGTGTCGCCCCCTTCCAGTCGGGACCTGCGATCAGATAGCTCCCGGCTGCGCTGGCCGTGGCACGGCTGCCGATGTAACCGTAGTTATAGGTGTTGCCGTCGATCAACTGCACCGAGTAGTAACGTTTTTTGGAGACGGCCGGCACGGTGATCACCAGCGGCTCGGCGCGCAGGTCGGCCCAGAGTATCGAGTACGGTGTGTCGCTGTTGGGCGTAATGACGGCCGTATCGGCGGGAGTAGAAACCCGATGCTCGTTGTACAACTGGTTGAAGGGGGCCTTGAACTGGCTGGACTTGGCGTCCACCGCGAATTCGTTCATCACGGCGTAGTTCATGACCAGCGGCAAGCCGTAGATAAAGCCTTCCTCGGCGATCGCCTTGGTCTGCTCCAGACTCGGCGCGGCCACGCCCTTGGCCACATCCGCCTTGTCGGCCTGCGCGATCGGATCGTTCTTGCCCGCACACCCCGCGAAAAGCGTTGAACCCACGACGACGACCGCCGCAGCCATTGTCCAGCCCCTGTTAGACTTCCTGTTCATGTTCACCTCGTTGGTTTTGTGCAAGCTGACGTCGTGAGTGTTCATATCCACGGTCAAGTCATCTGAAGACCTGAAACCCTCGCCGATTTTTTAATAGCGCCAAGTCATGTTGGCGGTCAGGGCTTGAATCCAGGCGTTGTCGAACTCGCCTGATACATGATCGCCAGACAGCGTTTTTTGCTGATCGACTGACATGTCCCCCATCCACACCGTGACCCAACTGAAATTCACGTCTGTCTCTTTATTCAGCGAATAAGTAAAGCCTGTGGCGAAGCGCCAGGCGGCGCCCATGGGCACGGTGAGCGTACGATCACCATCGGACACCGCGGAGGTGTCATAGGCGATACCGAAATCCCAGATCCAGTCCTGGTTCATCTGGTATTGAGCGCCAAGCGCCAATTGATACGTGTCTTTGTAATGCGCATCGATCGAGGCGGCCCTTGAACCGGTTCTGGACGTGTCTACGTCAATACTGATGTCGCCGAATTTCGACCAATCCTGCCAATTGACTGTAGCCAGAAAAGCCCATTGCGTATCCAGTTGCTGGTACAGGCTGAGGGTCGCCGTTTGCGGTACTTTCAGATCGATCCTGGTGTTGACGCTGTTGAGGCGGCTCACCAACGGAGCACTGCTCTTCACATCCAGGCGATCCTCGAAGTCGAGGTCAACCTGACTGGTGTAAGCCAGGCCAATCCGGGTACCGGGCTTTGGGGCATAAATCACGCCTGCGTTGGCGCCGTAACCCCAGGTGCTGTCCCGGTATTTGTATTGGCCGTCACCCCGTTGTGTCAGTCCGAGCGGCGCCTGATCGATGGCGGCTTCGCTCTTCAGCATCCCGTACATGGCTTTGAGTCCGACGCCGACGGACCACTGATCGTTGAAACGATAGGCGACACTGGGTACGAGTGACAGTCCCGCAATGCTCGCGTTCTGTACGAAATAACGGCCGGACCAGTCGTTGTCATAGTTTTCAGCCAGGCCGAAATCGCCATAGGAGCCGAAACCGACGGACCACCGATCATCCAGTTGATGGCTGATGAAGAAACTGCCACCCGGTATGGGATCGAGCGCGTTACCACTGCCAGTGCCCGGTGTATTGGTTTCACTGTCTTTATCAAAAGATAAGTCACCAAAAAGAACCTGAGCGCCAGCGGAGATCTGTGTTCCGCTGAGGTAACTCAAGCCTGCGGGGTTGCTGGCGATGGTCGAAGGGCCTTGTGCCCGGGCCGCTGCACCGGCATTGGCCAGTCCGACGTTGTCGGTGGCGGTTTCGTACAACATCAGGCCACCGGCAACACTGCGGCCACTAGTCAAGAGTGTCAGCGCACCAAGAACAGTAATCGACAACACACTTTTATTTAATGGCATGAAATCCCTCTCTATCAGATCACTCAGTCTATGTCGCTTGCATCGCCCGAAGGCCAGGGCTTCGTTTTTTTCTCGTGTGGCCTTCTTGAGTATCTGCGCGGAACTCCACCCGCAGGTGCAACTAATCGCCAACCTCATGAACAGCACAAAAAACCGAAGATCAGCTTTGCAATCAGCCTGTTGTTGCGTTCACTTTACGGCAATCATCAGAAAGGCATCTTGCATTTTCGGACAGTGCGCGCGGTATCTCGGTGGTATGGAAATTGGCGAATCACCCCTCAATGGAGGCTACTCCAGTCCATTTCTCCAATGCTGCGGTGACGTATTTGTCCACGTTTTGAATGCACGGGAGAAGGCGTTTGGATCCTGGTATTGAAGGGCCTGAGAGATTGTGGATATCGGCAAATCCGTATCTTTCAAGAGCTGCCGCGCGAAGTTGCTTCTGGAGTCGGTGATCAGTTCTTTAAGGTGAGAACCTTCCGCATCCAGCCGGCGTCGCAATGTTCTTTCATTCAATGAAAATTGACTGGCGATGTGCCTGGAGTTTGCCTGGCCTTTCAATAATAGAGCGTATGCCTGACTCTTTATTTGTTCTGAAATCGTCAAAGGTGACGTGGCGGTCGAAATAGCCAGTTTTAGCAGGTGGTGTAAGCGTGGGTTCGCCGTACATTGAATCTGCCGGAGTTGCTGATTGTTGATTACAAGTCCGGAGATGCTTGCGTTGAACTGAATGTTGCAGCGAAATTTTCTGACGTACGGGGTGATATCCGATGGCTTGCGATATGAAAACTGCACACGAACGGGTGTCCAGTTAGCGCCTAACAATGTCCGTAACATTTGCAGGCCAACCATGACGGCAGTGTCGACAAGTAATGATTGATTGGGCAGGTCGTGGCGATAAATGACATATCCCAGCAAACTATGTTGGCCCGCCAAGGGAAGAAGGAGTGGGGTCGCGCCACGATCATAGAGGTTTGCATGTCCGACCAGATCGATCAATGCATCGCCTGGTGTATTCGCCAGACGCATAAGCTGGCCCACCGGCCCCAACTTATCCAGTGTAAAACGCTCGCCTATCAGTAAGCCAATGTGGGGGCAATCTGTGTGTTCGAATGCAGCCTTGAACAGGTGAGCAGCGTCCATATAGGCGAGGTGCCGTTCTTCATTGACGAATTGCTCTAAACTCAGGCCTGCTTTCTGGAATACCCTCTGCGACGAACCACCTATAAAATCAACCACTTCCGGGAGGCTTCGAAATGGACTCGTGTTGATTTCTCCTGGGCCACTCATTTTTAAAGGCGATTGTTTTTTTGGCATATCCGTTCGCAATCCTACTCTCTGACCTTTAGATAGTATCTCAGAGCCATCACCTCGAATACTTCAGGCTGCTGCAATCACCAACGTTGTCGCCCATTGTTCTTTTCGAAAACCGACCTGTGCATGTCGGTAGCAGGCAGGTTGTCGTTTTCGGCCATTCTCTACCAAAAACGCTACCTTATTGCCCACTGCCAATGAGTAGAGCGGTTGACCCCATCTCCTTCGCTTTTAACCTTGCGCCTTGCGACCATCGAGATAGAGACATCGGAGTGTCGTTTTTTGAACGCATGGAAGAATCCATTGAAGTCAGGTGTGAGTTTTGCAGATAAATACAAATAGCTCGCCCGACGAGCCATAAAAAGAGCCTGCGCCTGAGGCCGTTTACCCGCTTTGTGTGAGGAGATACCGCGATGACGACGTTCAACTCCGGGGCCCAACCCCAGAACAGTGCGCCTCAATCCATTGGCTTTCTGCTGCTGGACAATTTCACGCTGATTTCCCTGGCGTCCGCAGTGGAACCCCTGCGCATGGCGAATCAGTTGTCCGGTCGCGAGCTGTATCGCTGGACCACGCTCACCGTCGATGGCGGTCAAGTCTGGGCCAGTGACGGTCTGCAGATCACGCCTGACGCCGCCATGCACAAAGCACCGCCGCTCGACATTGTGATTGTCTGTGGCGGGATCGGCATTCAACGCACGGTGACTCGCGCACACGTGTCCTGGCTGCAGAGTCAGGCACGTCAGTCCAAACGCTTGGGCGCGGTGTGCACCGGTAGCTGGGCGCTGGCCGGTGCCGGCTTGCTGGATGGATTCGATTGCAGTGTGCACTGGGAATGCCTGGCGGCGATGCAGGAAGCCTTTCCCCGGGTGACCATGAGCACCCGGCTGTTCACCCTCGACCGGAACCGCTTCACCAGCTCCGGCGGCACCGCGCCACTGGACATGATGCTGCACCTGATCAGCCGCGATCACGGGCGCGAACTGTCGGCGGCCATTTCGGAAATGTTCGTCTACGAGCGCATCCGCAACGAGCAGGATCACCAACGCGTGCCACTCAAGCATATGCTCGGCACCAACCAGCCGAAGTTGCAGGAAATCGTCGCGCTGATGGATGCCAACCTCGAAGAGCCGATCGACCTCGACGAACTGGCGGTGTACGTCGCCGTTTCGCGACGTCAGCTGGAGCGGCTATTCCAGAAGTACCTGCACTGCTCACCGTCGCGTTACTACCTCAAGCTGCGCCTCATCCGCGCGCGGCAATTGCTCAAGCAAACGCCGATGTCGATCATCGAAGTGGCGTCGGTCTGCGGTTTCGTGTCCACGCCGCACTTCTCCAAGTGCTACCGCGAGTACTACGGCATTCCGCCACGCGACGAGCGTGTAAGTTCCAACACCACACAACAGGTCGCGATGACGCCATTGCCGCAAGCGCTGGTGCTGTCGCCGTTGTCCGGACCGTTGTCGGCGCTGAGCCAGGCCCGTAACGAATCAACTTTTGCCAGCGTTCGGATATAGCCCGATCCGTCGGATCCATCGCCGCAGCAGAGCGATCGGTGTCTGCCGGTCAGCTGTAATGGGTTGATGGAGTGATTGAAAACCGCAGAGTCCCTTTGGTCTGCGGCGGCGTCACAAATTTGCGTGCAGGCAAAAAAATGCTTCCCCCGCCAACGATGCCGGTTACCACGAGCGGTGTTTTGTGCATGGCGGCGTCGGGGGAGATCTGCAAGCCATCGTTCAAATGAGTTGGTTCGTGATCACGGCCCCGAGCCTTGGTATCCGGTCGTGATCCGTGTCCTACCAAAGGACAATGTCGTAGGTAAGGTAGATCCGGTTGCTATCACGCCCCCGGGAAAAATCCGAGCGGTAGACATAGTTGCGAAGGCGCACGCCCAGGCCCTTGAGAGTGCCTCCTTGAACGACGTAAGCCAGCTCGGTATCACGCTCCCATTCCTTGACGGTGGTATCGGATTTACCGTCATTGCCGCTCAGGTAGCGCGCGGAAAAGGTCAAGCCAGGTACGCCTGCGGCCGCGAAGTTGTAGCCGTAATTAAGCATCCAGGTCTTCTCGTCTTCCTCAATGAATTTGCCAATGCCAGCGTTACTGAATGAATAGACGGTAGCACCACTGATGAAGGGTAAGCCTGCATCGCCGCTGAGGGTCTGATAGCCACCCCCCATCGTATGGCCCGCGATGGCATACGATAGTTGGCCACTGAGCATGTCGTTGTCGATTTTGCCGTCGAAGGCAGATCCAGTATCAGCGCTATGGAAGTAGCGCAAGTCACTGGTGAGCACTCCACCGGCCAAAGGCAGGTCGTGTTGGATGCCTGCGAAGTTCTGGCGGTAGAAGTTGTCGAGCTCGCCATGGAAATAGCTCAGGCGGATGTCCTTGCCCAATTTATATTCGGCACCGGCGTAGCTGAAGTCTCCTGATTTATCCCCACTGAAACCGTCAGGTACGATCGGCACACTGTCGGTAGAATCCCGGAGTTTGAAACGGTCCAGGTACCCTCCGGTGACGGTAAGGTTTTCTATGTCGCTGCTGCTTATTTGGGTGCCTTGATAGGTCTGTGGCAACAATCTCGCATCGTTGTAAATCAGCACAGGGGTCTTGGGCAGCAAGGTGCCGTATTTGACGGTGGTCTTTGCAAACCGTGCTTTTGCTGTAACACCGGCACTGGCAAACTCGTCGGCCGCCCGACCGTCATCATGAACCGGCAATAGTCCGGTACCGCTACGGCCACGACCTGAGTCGAGCTTGACCCCAAGCAGGCCAAGGGCATCAATGCCAAACCCCATCGTCCCTTGTGTAAATCCTGACTGATAGTCCAGCAAGAATCCTTGAGCCCACTCGGTTCGCTCACTTTTTGCGGTTCTCGCTGCTCGTGCGCTCATGCCGTGCTCGTCACGAAAGTTTTCGTTGAAATACACATTTCGTAGTTGCAGTTTAAGTTTGCTGTCATCGATAAAGCCTTCGGCGCTGGCACCGGCCATTGGCAACAAACCTAAAACGCAAAACAAAGCCTGACGGGAATACAAAAAGCTCATGGCAAATTACTCATTATTGTTTTTTAGAGTGCAGGACAGCGCGCGCCTCGCTAGTGAGGCGCGTTGGACAACGGCATAAGATTTGGGTGAATCAGGTGAACAGGCTGATTGCCCCGGTTAACAAGGCCAGTGCAGTAACCACCAGCGAGGTGAGCACCGCCCATTTGACAGTGGCTTTCTGGAAGTCGCCAATATCGCGGTCGACCATTCCCACCAGCAACAGAGTAGAAGCGACCAGTGGGCTCATCAGGTGTACAGGCTGTCCGAGAATAGACGCTCGGGCGATCTCCACGGGATCAATGCCGTAAGCTGTGGCCGCATTGGCCAGGATCGGCAATACGCCAAAATAGTAGGCGTCGTTAGACAGTACGAAGGTCAGCGGCATGCTGGTGATCGCAACGACCAGTGGGAACAGGTGCCCCCAGGACGGCGGGATCCAGTCGACGAGGGTTTGGGCCAAGGCGTCTACCATTTTTGTACCCGAAAAAATCCCGGCAAAAATCCCGGCTGCAAACACCAGCAACACGACGGTCATGGCATTGCCCGAATGGGCAAGGATGCGTTCTTTCTGAATGTCCAATTGTGGATAGTTGATCATCAGCGCCAGAACGAAGCCGATCAGGAACAGAATCGCGGAGTGCATCAGCCCCATCACTAGAGCTGCCATCACTGCGGCTACGAGTAGCAGGTTGATGTACGCAAGCTTGGGACGCTTGTGCGGTGTGTCCTCGAGAATCGCCTCGATGTAGCAATCGCCGCCACCACTATGCAGCTGAACATTGCCGATACGCTTACGCTCGGCACGGCCCAGCAAAAACGCGGTAAAGACTACCCACATCGCACCACCAATCATGGTCGGTAGCAAAGGCACGAAGTATTCACCTGCATCCAGGCCCAATGCCGCGATCGCGCGAGTCGCGGGGCCGCCCCATGGCGTCATGCCACTCATAATGCTAAGAGACAACATAGCGATGGTCGCTAATATCATCGGGTTCATGCCGATGCGCTTGTACAGCGGCAGCATTGCCGCGCAAGTAATCATGTAAGTGGTTGTGCCGTCACCGTCCAAAGCTACAAGCAAGGAGAGGAGGGCAGTGCCAACAGCGATCTTCATTGGGTCACCATTGACTCGCTTCAATATTTTGCGAATCAGTGGATCGAATAAACCGGCGTCGATCATCAAGCCAAAGAACAGGATTGCGAATAAAAGGAGTGCAGCTGAAGGGGCGACCATTTTCAGGCCGTCGAGCATCAACTTGCCGGTGGTGCCGCCAAATCCGCCAATGACGGCGAATACAATGGGCACAACAGTCAGTGCGACAATGGGCGACAAACGCTTAGTCATTATGAGGAAGGTGAATACGACCACCATGGCTAAGCCAAGGAAAGCGAGCATAGGACGATTCTCTTGTTGTTATCGTTAGAGTGGCTGACGCCGAGGCATACGCACCCCAACCCGCTAAGCGACACGATCAACGGTGCCTGGCGGGTGGGTTTTGAGTAAAGTCAGGAGTAGGAACTATCCGATCTTGGCGTTCCTGGCGACTTCCAGGTCTTCCCAGGATTCTTTCTTGGCCAGCGCCTCAGCCGGAACAGGTTTTCCGTCCAGGGTCTGTATCAGCGTTTCCCGGTTGCAAGCATTTTCCGATATAGAGATCACGACAGTTGCCACAGCATTGCTGGCCAGGCTGGTCAGTGCACGTGCCTCGGACATGAAACGATCGATGCCAATCAGCAAGGCCAAGCCGGCCAAAGGTATGTCGTGAATCACGGTCAGCGTAGAGGCCAGTGCGACAAAACCGCTACCGGTAACGCCAGCAGCTCCTTTTGAGGACAAGAGCATGATCGCCAACATGGTGATGGTCTGGGTGAAGGTGAGGTCGATGTTGCAGGCTTGGGCAATAAAAATGGCGGCCAGCGACAGATAGATGGCAGTGCCATCCAGGTTGAACGAATAACCTGTCGGCAACACCAGGCCCACCACGCCTTTCTTGCAACCCAAGGCTTCGAGCTTCTCCAGCATGCGCGGCATCACAGGTTCAGTGGAAGACGTCCCCAGTACCACCAGGAACTCTTCACGCAAGTATCGCAACAGCTTCCAGAGACTGAAGCCGTTAGCGCGACAAATGCTTCCCAACACCACGAAAACAAAGAAACCGCAGGCGATGTACAAGGTCATGATCAATTTCGCCAGCGAACCAAGCGAAGTGATGCCGTACTGCCCTACCGTGAACGCCAACGCGCCGAAAGCGCCGATGGGTGCAAAACGCATCAGGTAAGAGAAAATCTTGAACACCATGTGCGACGCGGCTTCAAGAACGTCAAGCACCGGCTTGCCACGCTCGCCAAGCGAGGACAGGGCAAAGCCAGACAACACCGCAATGAACAGCACCGGTAGTACTTCACCCTTGCTGAATGCACCGATAAAGGTATCGGGGATGATGTGCATGAAAAACTCGACCACCCCAAGCTTCGCAGCCGACTCGGTGTATTGAGTCAATCCGCTGGTGCTTAACTGACTCGGATCAATATTCATGCCGGCGCCAGGCTTGAACACATAGACAGCGACCAGGCCGATGATCAGGCTGATCACCGTCAACCCAAGAAACAGCAACATGGTCTTGCTGAGCAGGCGACCGAGTGAACGCTTGTCACTCATCCCGGCAATGCCAGTGACGATGGTGCAGAACACGACAGGTGCAATCATCATCTTGATCAGTTTGATGAAGGCATCACCGAGCGGCTTGAGAGCGATAGCTTGCTGAGCCCAGAAATGCCCGACGATTACGCCCAGCAGGACAGCGCAGAGGATCTGGAAATAGAGCGATTTAACAACTTTCATGGCATCACCCATTTTTAGAATTGTGCTGATGCAAAATGCCAACTGATACCGAGATTTATCCGGCAAGTCGCGCAGTGGCAGTGGCGTAGACGTAACCGGCGAAAAGCCTGCGAGCGGTGCGTACTACGGAGGCACGAATGGTCTCAGCCTTGTCGCCGGTATAGGACAACACGACGTCAATTGCGCCGCTTGGATGCTCGATTCGAACATTTTCCAGACGAGGGGTGCTGATTCCACCCAGCATCTGCGCGACTACGCTGCCTTCAGTGACGCAAGCGGTGGCCAGGCCGATGGAGCCAGTAATGGCAAGGGCACGGTGGCAGTTGTGTGGCATGAAGTAGCGAACCTGGATCGTGCCACCGGCTTTGGCCGGTGATACCAATACGGGTTTGGGAATGACCTTGTCGCTGACATCACCCAGACCCATTGCGAGGCCTGCTTGAAGCCGCAACGACTCGAGGCGCCGCAAAAATTCCTTGTCGGCGTCCAGTTCGGCCGGGCTTTCATCTCCACGTTTGCCCAACTGGCCAGCTTCGACAAGAAGCATTGGCATTGCCATGTCGATGCAGGTCACAGGAACGTTATCGATCACATCCTGTGTGTTTCCTGTAGGGAAGAGTTTGCCAGTCTTACTGCCGGCGGCATCGAGGAAGGTCAGTTGCACCGGTGCAGCGGTACCCGGCACGCCGTCGATTGCAGTCTCTCCCTCGTAACTGACCTTGCCATCCGGGGTCTGCACTTCGGAATTCACAAATGTCCCTGTGTTCAAATTGCGAATGCGTACGCGAGTACGCTCGCCGGTAGCCTTGACCAGCCCCTGTTCAATAGCAAATGGACCCACGGCGCACAGCATGTTGCCGCAGTTGGGAGCGGTATCCACCCGACGTTGTGAAACCATCACTTGTACGAACAGATAGTCGACATCCGCATCCGGGTGCAACGAAGGGCTGACAATAGCTACTTTGCTGGTTTGCGGGTTGCCGCCGCCGATGCCATCGATTTCCAGCTCATGACCTGAGCCCATCAGGTTGAGCAGCAGCTCGTCACGGGCTTCGATGGCTACAGGTAAATCCCAAGCGAGAAATACCGGGCCTTTGGAAGTACCGCCACGCATTAGCACACAGGGAATTCTTTGCATGACACAGACTCTTGTTGATCAATCGGGGTAATTGATGTTCTTGAGGCAAGAGTGTCAGGCTTTAAAAAATGTTTCCAATGCAAATATCGTCGCTATTATTGCGTTTGACGAATGATTAAATTGAGGTAGATTGCTATCCATTCTCGTTGCTGGCATGACAAAAAATGGACTATGAGCTTAACGACATACGATCTTTCGTGAAGATTGCCGAACTGGGCAGTTTTCACGAAGCGGCTGATGCGCTGCATCTGTCTCAGCCAGCCTTGAGCCGGCGTATCAAAAAGCTGGAAGAAGGGTTGGGAACCTCATTGCTCGATCGCACAACGCGCAAGGTCAGCCTGACCAGCGTAGGTAGGGATTTTCTGCCTAAGGCACGGCGATTACTGGACGATTTCGATGAGTCGATTCTCAATATCCGCGAGCTCGCGGAACGTCAAATTGGCAGGGTGACCCTGGCGTGTATTCCGACTGCCGCATTCTACTTTCTGCCTTCGGTGATCCGCCTGTACAACGAGCGCTATCCTAAAATTCGAATCCGACTGCTGGACCTTAGTGCGAATGAAGGCCTTGAGGCAGTCCTGCGGGGTGAAGCCGATTTCGGCATCAATATGATGAGCGGCCAGCACCCGGATATCGAGTTCGTGCCATTAGTGAATGAGCCTTTTGTGTTGGCCTGCAGGCGTGATCATGAGTTGGCTGAACGTAGCTCGGTGACCTGGTCTGAACTCAGCGATTATCGTCTTATCGGCGTGGGTCGCCTGAGCGGAAACCGTATGCTGCTGGATCACGCTTTATCAGGCTTGAGTTGGCGCCCACAGTGGTTCTACGAGGTACAGCACTTGTCTACTTCTCTGGGCCTGGTAGAGGCTGGGCTAGGCGTATCGGCGATGCCAAGTCTGGCAATGCCTGCCGGGGATCACCCAACGCTGGTAAGCGTCCCTTTGATAGAACCTGTGGTGAATCGATCGTTGGGATTGGTTTACCGTCGCGGGGCATCACTATCCCCCGCTGCGGAGAAGTTCGTTTCAATACTGCTCGAACAATGGCCGCAATGAGGGATCGGCGAAGCAAGTTTTACTCGACAGCCTTGACCATGTCCTCGATGACCTTTTTAGCGTCGCCGAACACCATCATGGTCTTGTCCAGGTAGAACAGTTCGTTGTCCAGACCGGCGTAGCCGCTGGCCATCGAGCGCTTGTTGACGATGATGGTCTTGGCCTTGAACGCCTCGAGGATCGGCATGCCGGCAATCGGCGATTTCGGATCGTTCTTCGCCGCCGGGTTGACCACGTCGTTGGCGCCCAACACCAGTACCACGTCGGCCTGGCCGAACTCGGAGTTGATGTCGTCCATCTCGAACACCTGGTCGTAAGGCACTTCGGCCTCGGCCAGCAACACGTTCA
>NZ_MRCS01000083.1 GCF_002303925.1 Pseudomonas sp. ACN8 | reverse complement strand
TGACTAATCCTTACTTTCACTGATAACAGTCGCTACCCTCTGATACAACGCCGGCTCCCAACCCTGCGCCGTGGTCTCGCGCATCAGCCGCGCAACGTTGGCGTACAGGTCATCCGCCAGCCATGACAAACCACGGGATGTCAGCAGGTCGGCGGCGATCACCGTGGCGTAGCTGCGCTGGCGTGGGGCGTCATGGGCGGCGTGCAGTTCCTGCAGGCGCAGCAGCACCCGTTCAACGCCCTCAATGTTGAGTTGGGCGGCCAGTTCGTCGCGCAAGCCGGCGTATTCCTGCACCGGGCTGCCTGTGGTTTGCGCCTGGTCGGCACCGGTGATCCAGGCATGGGTTTGTGCATCCACGAACGGCGTGCCGTCGCTGAAACACAACTCCAGCAACGCCGGCAAACGGCAGACGAAACGCTCGCAGGTCTGACGGATGGCGGCGGCCACTTCCTCCATTGCCAGGCGCGAGGCGACGTGGGCGGCCAGGTAGCTGCCGCGCAGCCAGTACGGTGAGGCGCAGACGCTTTTTTCGATACGCAGCAACAGGTTCGGGTCCAGGGCGTTATGGTTCAGCGCGTCCTGATAGCCTTCGACGATGTCCTTGGGCACGGCGGTCAGTTCGGTGCGGCGGTCTCGGACGATTGAAGGCGCGGCGCGCAGATGCGACCACAGGCCGAAGCGGCGCAATTGGTAGCCGGTGGGGTCGTAGGGGTCTTGCTGGTTGATCTGCTCGGCCATGTTCAACACGGCGCGGCGTTGTTCGCGCTCATTGCTCGGTGCTTGCGGTTTGGGACTGTTAAAAAACGCTGAATCCAGAACGCTGTCGGAGGTGGTCGCACGGGTGGGCTCAGTGGCAGCGGCCGGCTCGCTGTATTTGTTCAACTGGCGTTGCAACGCATCCAGCGGCGCGGGGTCGAGCCTGGCGCTTTCGGCGCAGCGTTGCAGGTTGGCCAGAGCCAGTTCCGCCGCGGCTTGATAGGCCGGTTCAAAACTGCTGCGCTCCAGGGTCGGCAATACCTGCCCCAGGTCGCTCAACAGACGCTGCACCTGCTTGCGTTTGTTCAGGTAGCCGGTGGGGCCGGGCTTGGGGTAGGCACTGTCCCAATACAGTTCAACCATGCCGGCCAACAAGCCCAGGGCATCGGCCCAACGCGCCCATTGCCGGGTACGCAGCCACACCACTTGCAGATGGGCGACGATGCGCCAGTGCTTGCACTGGGTCACCAGATATTGGCGGGACGCTTCGTCGATATACGGCCAGTCGATATCACTCTCGCGCAAGCCGCCGAGCTTGACCATTTCCTGGTCGATGGCCTGGTAGGTTTCGTCCTCCACATCGAAATGCCCGGTGGGTTGCTCGGGCTCGATGGGTGTCAGCAGCAGCTTGACGGTGTCCGCCGGCACGTCGATTACCAGCGACATACCTGGCGCTCCTGCTTGATCAACTCACCCAGCCCTTCAGCGTCGAATACCAGGCCGTGCAGCCGGGGATAGTCGCTCTCCAGTCGCAGGCGCTGGCCGCCGCCCATGTTGCGCAACAACGAGATGGCCTGCAGGCCGCGGCCGGCGTCGACCACCAGACCGGCATCGTCCAGCACCTGCCACTGATAGGCCTCGGAGACCGGGCGCTCATCCTTGAGCAGCTGGATGCGAATCCTGTTGGGCTTGGCCGGTTCATCCAGCACCAGTTGCAGGCGGGAAATATTCGATTCGCAGCTGATGGCCAGGTAAGGCCGGGGTGGCAACGCGCCCAAGGCCGGGGCGGAGATCACCAACCGTTGCTGCTGGTCGTTGTCCGGCTCCGGAAACGACGACAACAGAAAACGCTGATCTTCGGGTGGACGCCTGGCTTCATTGCGCTGTACCAGATCGACAATCGGCAGTACCCGGCCAACGGCGCGTGGTGCCGCCGGTGCGTGATGGATGGGCGTACCAGCGGCCAAATCAAAACACTCCAGGCGCTTCAAGGGGGAGACGATGGAAGGGCAATCTTGTGTCGTCGCCTGCGCATCTATTACAGCCACCACCGTTAGACAAAGTCCCCATTTCCACCCTCGCCATCCGTCGCGCATCAACATCTCCTGATATGCCTCGTCGAAATCCAAACCGGACATCTTTCTTAACTTTTCGAACTAACGCTTTTTATCTGCGAGTTCAACGATTAACTTCAAGAGCATCACCCGAGATCACCAGCAAGGCAAGTAAAAGACGAATATCACACCACTAAAACAGAATAGAGAGAGGTATCTATCAGATATTTCTACAGCCAACGTAGGAAAATATGGAAGCAATACTACTTCCCACACCAAAGCCCTACGAATCGTGTCCACACCGTCCTACATGACAAATCTTTCAATAGCCGGTTCTAATACACCGACCTTACGGAAAGGATTATTCCCATGTCTAAAACTCAGGGCTCTGTCGCGCCAAAAGAACGCGTCAACATCAAGTACGTCCCGGCCACCGGCGATCAACAGGCTGAAGTTGAATTACCTCTGAAGTTACTGATCACGGGTGACTTCAAAGGCCACGGCGAACTAACCGCCCTTGAAGATCGGCAATCCGTTCGAATAGACAAAGACACTTTCAATGAAGTACTGACCAAGGCCGAAGTTACTCTGGATATAGCCGTTCCGTCCGTTCTGAACAACGACCATGACACCGAATTGAATGTGCAACTTCAATTCAAAAGCATCAACGACTTCGGCCCCGACGCCGTCGCCCGCCAAGTACCCGAATTGAACAAGTTGCTGGAACTGCGCGAAGCCCTGGTTGCACTCAAAGGCCCCATGGGCAACGTCCCGGCGTTTCGCAAACACCTGCAGAGTCTGCTGACCGATGAAACCGCCCGCCAACGCCTGGCCAGCGAGCTGAATCTGGTGATCGACGCGCCCCACCACTGATTTGAACACCCTTCTCAACGGAGTACTCCCCATGCCTACGGAAAGCGCCGCCGCCCAAGTATTGGTGACTGACGAACCACTGTCGTTGCTCGACCAACTGCTGGCCAACACCACCATTCGCCCCTCCCAGGAAGGCTATGCCGTGGCCCGACAAGGCGTGGCCGCGTTCATCAGCGAGATCCTGCAAAGCGGCGACCATCAGCAGCCGGTCAACAAGCACCGGGTCGACCAGATGATTGCCGAAATCGACCGCGCCCTGAGCAAGCAGATGGACGTGATCCTGCATCAGCCGCAGTTCCAGCAACTGGAGTCAGCCTGGCGTGGGCTCAAGCTGCTGGTGGATCGCACGGATTTTCGCGAGAACATCAAACTGGAAATGCTGCATGTCACCAAAGAAGAGCTGCTGGACGACTTCGACAACGCCGGCGATATCACCCGCAGCGGCCTGTACAAGCACGCCTACACCTGCGGTTACGGACAGTTCGGTGGCGAGCCGATCGCGGCGATGATTGGCAACTACACCTTCGGCCCGTCATCCCCGGACATGAAGCTGCTGAGCTACGTCGCCTCCGTGGGCGCCATGGCCCATGCCCCTTTCGTGATGGCGGCCGGTCCTGAGTTCTTCAACCTCAAGAGCTATCAGGACCTGCCGTCGGTCAAGGAAGTCAGCGACATTTTTGAAGGGCCCGGCCATACCAAATGGCGCAGCCTGCGTGAGATGGAAGACTCCAAATACATCGCCGCGACGCTGCCGCGCTTCCTGCTGCGTTCGCCGTACGATGGTTTGGAGAACCCGATTCGCAGTTTCGGCTATAACGAAACCGTCGACGGTAACCACGACAATTACTTGTGGGGCAACACCGCGTTCCTGATGGCCTCGCGCATCACCGACAGCTTCGCCCGCTACCGCTGGTGCCCGAACATCATCGGCCCGCAATCCGGCGGCGCGGTGGATGACTTGCCGGTGCACCTGTACGAATCCCTCGGCCAATTACAGGCGAAGATTCCCACCGAAGTGCTGATTTCCGATCGCAAGGAATTCGAGCTGGCCGAAGCCGGTTTCATTCCCCTGACCATGCGCAAGGACAGCGACAACGCTGCGTTCTTCTCTGCCAATTCAATACAGAAACCCAAGAACTTCCCCAAGACCCGCGAGGGCCAGGAAGCCCAGACCAACTACAAGCTCGGCACCCAGTTGCCGTACCTGTTTATCGTCAATCGACTGGCCCACTACATCAAGGTGCTGCAACGCGAGCAGATCGGCAGTTGGAAGGAGCGCCAGGACCTGGAACGTGAGTTGAACACCTGGCTCAAACAGTACATCGCCGATCAGGAAAACCCGTCGTCCGATGTGCGCAGCCGTCGCCCCTTGCGCGCCGCGCAAATCGTTGTACAGGACGTGGCGGGCGATCCGGGCTGGTACCAGGTGTCGTTGGCTGTGCGTCCGCACTTCAAGTACATGGGCGCCAACTTCGAGATCTCACTGGTCGGCCGGCTGGACACCCAGTAAGTGGGGGCCGGGAGCCTGTTCGAGCGCCTGGAACCCGACGCACCGCGCTACCGCCCAGGCAGCGCGGATGAACAAGCGCGCCAGCGTGTCGAAGCGATCAAACGCCACCTGGAACAGGTGCTCAACTCACGCCAGGGCTGCTCGCAAAGCAGCCCTGAACTGGGCCTGCGCGATTTCAATGGGGTTACCCAGGCCAGCAGTGATCTGGTGGTGGCCATCAGCGCTGATATCCGGCGCTCGGTGGAGGCGTTTGAACCGCGCATCAAGGTCACGGGCGTGCGTTATCAGCCCGACCCGGACCTGCCGCTGGAGCTGAACTTTCGCCTGGATTGCCAGGTGCGGGTCAACCACAAGGAAGAACAGGTGCAGATCGAGGTGGCCATGCACGGCCGCGACGGCTACACCCGCGTGAGATGAGGATGCGATGGACTTGAAACAACGCTTTGCCGAGGAGTTGCGCTACCTGCGCGAACTCGGTCGCGAGTTTGCCGAGGACAATCCACAGTTGGCGCAGTTTCTCGGCGACGAGGCCGGCGACCCGGACGTGGAGCGATTGCTGGAAGGCTTTGCCTTCCTCACGGCCAAGCTCGGCATGAAGATCGACGACGATTTGCCGGAGCTGACCCATCCGCTGCTGCAAATGCTCTGGCCCAACTACCTGCGGCCCTTACCCAGCGCGACCATCATCCGGTTCGAGCCACGGCCCAATGCGATCAGTCAACGCAAGGTGATTCCCAAAGGGACACGGCTGTTTGCCAAACCCGTGGACGGCATCTCCTGCGAGTTTCGCACCTGCACCGACGTCAACCTGTACCCGTTGGCTTTGGCGCAAGTCAGCGATGCCCACAGCCGCGAAACCTCGACGCTGCGCATCGACCTCAACGTGTTGACCCAGCAACCGCTCGACAGCCTTGAATGCGATCAGTTGGATTTTCACCTCGGCGGCGACAATGCCACCGCACTGACCCTGTACCTGTGGCTGGCCCATTACCTCAAAAGCGTCACGCTGTACGTCAACAACACCCCTTATCGTCTGAACCCCAGCGAGTTGGGCTTCCCAGGTTTCACCGCCGAAGAAGCACTGCTGCCCTACCCGCGCAACGTGTTCGATGGCTACCGGATCCTGCAGGAATACTTTGTGTTCCCCCAGCGGTTCCACTTTTTCAGTCTGACCCGACTTGCCAAGGTCTGGCCGGCCGTCAGCACTGGACAGATTCGCTTCGAATTTCAGTTTTCCCGGCCGATGCCGGTCAATACGCATTTGCGCACATCAGACCTTCACCTGTTCTGCGCGCCGGCGGTCAATCTGTTCCGCCACGATGCCGAGCCCATCACACTGGATGGACGCAGCCAGGAACGCCGTATCAGCCCCAGTGGCAACCGCCACGATGCCTTTGAGATTTTCAGTGTCGACCGGGTGGCCGGGTGGGATGCCGCCGACAAGGAGCGCAAGGGTGAGCCGTTGCGACGATTTACCCCGTTCGAATCGTTCCAGCATGAAATCGAACATGCCCGGGGCCGTACCGCGCTGTATTTCCGCACCCATATCGAGCAATCCCACGGCCGTGAGGGTTTGCGTCATCGCATCGCTTTCGTGCGCGGCGATGAAAGCCTGTACATCGGCGAACGTGAAGCAGCCTCGATTGAGCTGACCTGCACCAACCGCGACCTGCCGCAGTTGCTGGGGGTGGGTGATGTGTCGCTGTCCACCGAAGCCACACCGTCGTTTGCCACCTATACCAATCTGATTGCGCCAACCCGTTCCTACCGGCCGGTGCTGGATGCCAGCCTGCACTGGACGCTGATTTCCAACCTGTCGCTGAACTACCTGTCGTTACTGTCGGCCGAGCCGCTCAAAGCGGTGATCCGCGCCTATGACTTTGCCGCCCTGCACGACCTGCAACAGGCCCGCGCCACACGCAAGCGCCTCAACGGCATCAAGGATGCCGTGACCACCCCCATCGACTGGCTGATGAAGGGCCAGCCGGTGCGTGGCGTGCAGACCCGTTTGCAACTGGACCAGAACGCTTTTCTCTGCGAGGGCGAGTTGTACCTGTTCGGTAGCGTGCTTTCACACTTCTTCGCCCTCTACGCCAGCATCAATTCCTTCCACCGTCTGGAAGTGATCAATACCACCAACAACGAGTGTTATGAATGGCCACTGTTGACCGGCAGACAACCCGTGATCTAGCCGACCGGCTGCTGGCTGACGCGCGAAACTATTCGTTTCACCGTTTGCTGGAGCATTTGCACGCCTTGCATGGCGATGACCTGGAAGCGCGGCCCCTGAGTGCGGCGGCGCGCCGTCGCGTGCGCCTGCAAAGCCATGCGGGGCTGGGCTTTCCGGCCTCCGACGTGGTGTTGGCTGGCCGCGTAGAAGATGGGGGCGACGAAGTGCGATACCGCTTGCAGACCAGCTTCTTTGGCCTGCACGGTACCGACTCGCCTTTGCCCGGTTATTACCTGGACCGCCTGGCTTACGAACAATCTCAAGAGCGCGGCATTCGTCCGGCGTTCATGGACTTCTTCAACCATCGCTTGCTGACCCTGCTGCACACCAGTTGGCGCAAGTACCGCTACTACATTCGCTTCCAGGCCGAGGCGAACGACCGTTTTTCGCGTTACGTATTCTCCATGGTCGGGCTGAACGACAACGACCTTCGCGGTACGACGCCGCTGCCGTGGGGCCGCCTGCTGAGCTTTGCCGGCTTGATCGCCAACCGCAGCCGCTCCCCCTCGGTGGTGTCCGGCATCGTCGCGCATTGCTTCGACCTGCACGGCGTACATATCCGTGAGTTCGAGGCTCGCTCAGTGAGTTTGCCGCAACGCCAGCGCCTGGCGTTGGGCAAGGGCAACGGCACCCTGGGCAGTAACTTTGTGGTGGGTGATCGCAGCAAGACCCGCGCCAGCAAGTTCACCCTGGTGATTCCTAACTTGACTCAAGCGCGCTTTCGTCAGTTCTTGCCCAGCGGCGATCAGTTCGGGCGATTGCGCCAGTTGATGGATTTTCTGCTGCGCGATGCCACCGCCTACGACCTGGAACTGGGGCTGCGCGAAGAAGACGTACCACCGTTCAACCTGCAACGCGCCAGCGGCACCCACCTGGGCTGGACCAGTTTTATCGAGCATCAACAGCAACGCCATCCCGCCGTGGTGCGGATTCGGGGGCGCGTATGAAGCTGAGTCTGGTAATCAGCAATCCCGCGCAGTTGCTGCACGGCTATCTGCCCGCTCATCAATTTGGCTCACAGGGCGGAAGCATCGGCAGTGCCGCAGTGGACTGGCGCCTGGAAGACCGCCACAACAGCGTGCGGCCCAACCACTGCGACATCCGCGTCATCGAAGGGCGATTCTGTGTGATCGACCGCAGTGGTAGAACCTACGTCAACGGTCACGACCTGCCGCTTGAGCGGCATGTGGCGATAAGCCTCAACGACGGTGATCGGCTGCAGATTGGTGCGTACCAGGTCGCGGTGCAATTGGGCGAGCACGCCCCAGGGCAACGTTCGCTGGATGAACTGCTCGGCGACCACCCTCAAGGCATGCACGTGTGGCACCAGGAAGATGCGCCGAGTAGGCCACCGGCGGATAGGCGACCTGCCACTTGCCCGGAATTCGAGCGCCTTTGCCGGCCCGTGGATTTGGCAGAGCAAGGCGACCCGCTGCGAGCGATGCATGAAGCACCGCCACCAAAACCGCTGGCTGATATTTGCGCGCCTGCACCCAAGCGCACCGTCAGCCTGTTCAGCACCCTGCGCCTGGGCACCTTGTTGCTGGCCTGCCTGGCCCTGGGCGGCTGCACCATGCTCGGCAAGATCGGCCAGGTGATCTGGACCCCATCGATTCCGGTCGGCGGCCCCGACGATCAGCCCAGTCGCTACTCCCTGAGCCTGTACGCCAGCGACCACGTCAACCCGCGCCTGATCAGCACCGGCACGGCACCGGATGAGGACGCGAGCCGCTCGCCCTACACCCTCAACGTGCAGGCCGCCAGCCCGCAGGCCCTGACGGATAAAGTACAAACGCTGCTCAGCCACCTTTACGAAAGCGTGCCGGCCCAGTCGCCACTGAGTTTGGAGCCAGCGCCCGTCGTGCCGATGTCGCCCATCGAAGACGCGCTGCTGGGTGACTACGACGCTCAGGGGGTCAGCCTGACCACCCCGTGGGGCAACCCGGCCATGCAGCACGTCGCCACGCCGATCGCCTTCAAGGTGTTGCAACTGACCGACGACTCGCTGCTGGTCAACGCCAGCCCTCAGGCCCTGGCCGACGACCTGAAAAAGACCCTGGGCAGCACCTACATCCGCGCCGACGACTACCTGCTCAACCCAGGCCAATTCAAGTTCATCGACCTGCGCGCGCTTGATGAAGACACCCGTTTCATCGCGGTGATCGCCCACTACCACAGCAGCGATGTCGGCCAGTGGAAACAGCGTCTGCGCGTCGAGCCCAAGGGCCGGCAATACGCAGTGCTGGTGCAGCTGGACGCTGCCCAGGTCAGCCTCAAGGGAGAAACCCGATGACGCCCTTTTCAGCCGCTTTTGCCCAGAGTAACCACCGATGAGTTCACGCAACCCCGTCATCTGGCATGAAGGTTTGTTCGTCAAGCCCCAGCACTTCCAGCAACAGGCCCGCGCCGCCGAAGCCGCCGTGCATCAGCGCCTGCACAGCCTCAACGACGCGCTCTATGGCTTCAGCGAACTGACGCTGAACAGCGAATACCTGAGCTTCGGCAAGGTGGCCATTACCCAGGCGCGCGGAATCATGCCCGACGGCAGCGTCTTCGATATCCCCCACGACCTGGCGCCGCCCGCCCCGCTGGAAATCGCCGACAGCAGCGCGGTCGGCCAGATCGTCTACCTGGCCCTGCCGCTGCGCTCCAACGGCGCCCTCGAAGTACGCTGGCCCGACCAGTACGGCAACAGCCGCTACATCGCCCGCCGTGAAGAAATCCGCGATACCCACAGCGATGACGGCGATCAGGTCGGCATGGACCTGGCCGTGCCCAACCTGCAACTGATGCTCGAACGCAGCGACCGCAGTGCTTTCACCGGCATCGCCCTGGGCAGAATCAAAGACAAACGCCCTGACGGCAGCCTGGTGATGGACGAGCACTTCTACCCCACCAGCCTGTCTCTGCAAGCAGTGCCGGCGCTGCACCGCTACCTGGGCGAAGTGGCCGGGTTGATGCGCGAACGCGCCAAGAACCTGGCCCAGCGAATCGGTTCCCCGGGGCAGTCGGGGGTGGCTGACGTCACCGACTTCAACCTGCTGCAAACCCTCAACCGCTTGTTCCCGCTGTTCCAGCACCTGGCGCGCCAGCGTCAGGTCCACCCAGAGCGGCTGTACATCGCCCTGGCCCAGGCCTGCGGCGAACTGGTGACCTTTACCGACGAAGACCACCTGCCTCAGGAATACCCGGCCTACCAGCACGACAACCTGCGCGAGTCGTTCCAGATGCTGGAACACACCCTGCGCCGCGCCTTGGGCACGGTGCTGCAACCGCGTGCGGTGTCGCTGCCTATCGTCGACCAACTGTACGGCGTACGCAGCGCCGCATTGAACGACAAGCGCCTGTTGGACAACGCCGAATTCATCCTCGCCGTGCGCGCCGAACTGCCGGCGGAAACCCTGCGTCAACAACTGCCCAAGCAGATCAAGATCACCTCCACCGAAGGCCTGGAGCAACTGGTCAGCCTGCAACTGCCGGGTATTCCCCTGCGGCCGCTGCCGGTGGCGCCGCGACACCTGCCGTTCCATGCCGGCTTCAGCTACTTCGAACTCGACCGCCATCACCCTGCCTGGCAAAGCCTGAGCAGTGGCAGCGGGTTTGGTTTCCATATTGCCGGTGAATTCCCGAAGCTGGAATTGCAGTTCTGGGCGATCAGGAGTGAAAAAGATGATTAAAACGACAGCCGATTCATGGCGTCACGAGGAGATCTCCGGCGCCATCGACTTTGACGGTGAAACGATCACTGCCAGCGGCCAAACACACTTGGCCGACCCTGAATTCGACATGCGCGGCCTGGCCTGGAACCCGCTGTGCGATGCCGCCACGCCGCTGATCGGCCTGGTCATTCGTCTACGCCGCCTGGACCAGCACGGTGACGTACCTGCGCTGTACCTGAGCGTCAGCAACCAGATCACCACGATCATGGAAGAAGTCAGCCAGCTCGACTACGACGCCGGCATGCTCAAGGCCTACTCCTACAGCCTGTGTTTGTTGCTCGACGAAGTGGTCATGAGCACCACCTGGGGCAGGCTCTCCAGTTGGAGCGCACGCTCGTTGCTCAGCCAGTTCCACGGAGAAACCCAGGGCGGCGAAAGATTCTTCACCGTGATGAACAACATGATCCCGGAAGCTGCCAGGTATCAGCATGTGCTGGAGTTCATGTACCAGTGCCTGATCTCCGGCCTCAAGGGCAAATACGGTGCCCATACCAAGGGCGATGACGAAATACAGAAGATCATCACCCAACTGCACGGCCTGTTGCGCCCCTTACGCGGCGAGACGCCCAAGCGCCTGACCGATCCGCTGAAAAACGTCGCGCCGCGCAACTACCGGATCCAACGCGCCTGGCCGTTGTGGACGCCGTGGGCCATGGCCGCCGTCGTGCTGACGGTCGCCTACACGATCTACTCGATCCGCCTGAACGCCATCACCCAGCAAGTGCTGGAGTCCCTGGAGCGGGTGCTGCACCTGTAACCGATTTTCAGCGCGCTCATCCCGAGCGCCTGCAAAGCCATGGCCGTGTCGGCCATAACCCGCGGCCCCCAGGGGCCGTTCACTTGATCGCGACAAGGAGCTTGTCATGCCAACACCCGCGTACATCAGCATCTACGGCAAAACCCAGGGTCATATCACCAAGGGCGCATTCACCGCCGACTCAGTGGGCAACGTTTATGTGGAAGGCCACGAAGACGAAATCCTCGCCCAGGAAATCGACCACGCAATCGGTACGCCCACCGACCCACAGAGTGGCCAACCGTCCGGGCAACGGGTGCACAAGCCGCTGACATTCACCAGCGCCTTGAACAAAGCCTCTCCGATGCTCTATCAGGCCCTGGCCACCGGCGAAATGCTGCCCACCGTTGAAGTGAAGTGGTTCCGCACCTCGGGCGACGGCAAGCAGGAGCACTTCTTCACCACCAAGCTGGAAGACGCCACTGTCGTCGACATCCACACCGTCCTGCCCCACGCACAAAACGGTGACAACGAAAACTACACCCAACTGATCAAGACCAGCCTGGCGTATCGCAAGGTCAGCTGGACCCATGTGGTGGCCGGCACCGAAGCCTCGGATGACTGGCGCAAGCCGGCTTAATCGCCAACCGGCACGCTCCGCCGCACAGGCGGCGGAACGTTCACTGACTCGATAATTTCCAGGAGGTTCTATGCCAGCCGTCGTTCTGGTCGGACACGAACACGATTGCCCTTTGTGTGGCCCCACCACCGTTGACAGCGGTACACGCAACATGACCGTCAACGGCCGCGCCGTCGCCCGTGTCGGCGACACCCTTGGATGCGGCGCCGTCATCACCAGCGGCTCGCCCTCGATGGCCATCAATGGACAGCCAGTAGCCCGTGTCGGCGATACCACCGATCACGATGGAAAATTGGAAAACGGTGATAGCAGCTGGTTGATCGACTGACATTCACACTCTCGACAAGGAGGCCC
>NZ_MRCS01000082.1 GCF_002303925.1 Pseudomonas sp. ACN8 | reverse complement strand
TCACCACCAGATCCTTGGCAGCCCGCGGACAGGCGTCGGCATCGATCCACACACGCATTGGTTTTTCCTCAACCATAGAATCTCCCACAGGTTATACCCAATCCTGTGGGAGCGAGCCTGCTCGCGAATATGAGCGAAGCGAATGCCGTTTAAGAAACCTGCACCCGCTGCCTCTCAACCACCCGGCTACGACCGTACAACACGACAATCGCAATGATCGCCACAGCCTGGGCGCTCAACGAATACGCATCGGCATGGATCCCCAGCCATTCAAAGTCAAAGAACGGCACCGGCCGCGTGCCGAAAATCCCGGCTTCCTGCAGCGCTTTCACGCCATGCCCGGCAAACACCACCGACAAGGCGCACAAAAGACCGGCATTGATGCTGAAGAACAGCGCCAGCGGCAACTTCGCCGAACCGCGCAAAATCACCCAGGCCAGGCCGACCAGCAGCACAAGTGCCGTGGCCCCACCGGCCAGCACGGCGTTGTGCCCCGCGGGGCCTGCCTGCAACCACAGGGTTTCGTAGAACAGAATCACTTCGAACAATTCGCGATACACCGAGAAGAACGCCAGGGTCGCAAAACCGAAGCGCCCGCCGCCGCCCACCAGGCTGGTCTTGATGTAGTCCTGCCAGGCCGCCGCGTGACGACGATCGTGCATCCACACACCCAGCCACAGCACCATGACGCTGGCGAACAACGCCGTCGCGCCTTCCAGCAATTCGCGTTGTGAACCGCTGACGTCAATCACATAGGCTGCCAGCGCCCAAGTGCCCAGCCCCGCCACAAACGCCAGGCCCCAACCGAGGTTAACGCTGCGCACCGCCGCCTGTTGATCTGTGTTTCGCAGGAAAGCGAGGATCGCCGCCAGCACCAGAATCGCTTCCAGACCTTCGCGCAGCAGAATCAGCAGGCCGGAAATGTAACTCAGCGACCAGCTCAAACCCTCGTTGCCCAACAGACCCGCCGATGCCTTCAACTTGTCCTTGGCCACGTCCAGGCGCTGCTCGACCTCGCTCACCGGCAGGCCGTCCTGCAATGACTGACGGTAGGCCATCAGGGATTTTTCAGTGTCTTTGCGCACGTTGGCGTCGATGTTGTCCAGCGAGCTCTCAACCAGTTCGAAGCCCTCCAGATACGCTGCTACCGATAAGTCGTAAGCCTGATCATGTTCACCCGAACGATACGCCGCGATGCTCTTGTCCAGAGTGGCCACGGTGTAGTCGAGCAGTTGCGCCGGGCCACGCTTGACCTGCGGCGGTTGCGCCCGCTGGGCACGGAAGGTCGCGGCGGCTTGCGGGCCTTCGACGGCCTGTATTTCGGCCGGGGTCTGACGAGCCAGATCGGCGATGTTGTAGGTCTTTTCAGCCTTGCCCGCCGCCGGGTCAACACTGAAGCTGGCGATATAGGTGGCCAGGTCCCAACGCTGACGATCATCCAGTTGATCGGCAAAGGCCGGCATGTCGGTGCCTTCAATGCCCAGGCCCAAGGTGCTGTAGATCGCGTAGAGGCTCAGTCGATCCAGTCGTGTGGTATCACGCAGATTGGAGGGCGCAGGCGTCATGCCGACACCCGCCGGGCCGTCGCCGGCCCCTGTATCGCCATGGCAGACCGAGCAATGCTGAGCATACAGCGGCGCGCCGCGTATCGGGTCCGGTGTAATCACCGGGGCCTGGCTGACTTCATAGGCCACGGCCAGCTTCGCACTCAGTTGCCGAGCCTGGCGAGTGACCCCGGTACCCTCCTGACGGGCACCGATGGAATTTCCCAGCGCAGCCAGGCTTTGCTCCAGCGCGGCTTTTTCCGGCTTGGCCGGCATGGCTGCAATCAGACTTCCCAGCGTCTTGAGCGATTCTTGCTGCGCGCGAAATCCGGCCTGGTCCGTGATGCTGCCCGCCTGCACCGTGTCCGGGTAATCCACGCCGATGTAATCGAGCAAGTGCAGCGCCTGCGGTGCACCTTCGGCGGGAGCGGCCAGTAGCTGAAAACTGCACACAGCCAAAAACGGCAGCAACAGCCAGGCCAGGAAACGGGAGGGGGCAATCATGAATGAATCTCAATTGGAAATACGAAGTTACATATTGTTAACGCCAGAGGGGTTTCGCTCAAGCTTTGTTGATACTTCTTCGTAATTGCATTGGTTTCTGGAATTGCTCCCCAAACGAAAAAGGCGACCACCAGGGTCGCCTTTTTTGTCAGTCGCCGTTTTAAACGGCGGCCTTGCGCAACGTCGCCATGAACGCCGCCGCCCCGATGAACAGCCCGGCAAAGGTGCGGTTCATGCGTTTTTGCTGTTTCGGTGTGCGCAACAGACGCAGCACTTTGGACGCCAGACCGGTGTAGCCGGCCATGACGATCAGGTCGACGCAGACCATGGTCACGCCGATTACCAGATACTGAATCAGCAGTGGAGCATGGGGGTCGATGAACTGCGGCAGCACCGCCAGCATGAACACCAGCGCCTTGGGGTTGCTGATGTTCACCAGGAAACCACGGAACACCAGGGACATCGGCTTGCCGATCTGTCGCAGCGCCGCGTCATCGCTCATATCGTTGGGCAGCGCGCGCCATTGTTTGATCGCGAGGTATACCAGATACGCCACGCCAAACCATTTGATGGCGTAGAACGCCGTGGCCGACGCCGTGAGAATGGCGCCGACACCGGCACCGACGATGGCGATCTGCAAAGCCAGGCCCAGTTGCAGGCCCAGGGCGTTCCAGTAGCCGCGCCAGAAGCCGTATTGCAGGCCGCTGGACATCGACGCAATGGCGCCGGCACCGGGGGACAGGCTGATCACCCAGCAGGCGGCAAAAAACGCCAGCCATGTTTGAAGCTCCATTGCACACCTCGACTCAGACTCGTGACAGACGTCTAAGCTAATGCGGCTTTGACTGGATGACTACCGATTTTTTGTAGGACAGGGCGACTGCTGACTTGAGGCCCCCATCGCGAGCAGGCTCGCTCCCACAGGAAGGTCTCTGCTGCTCACAAGAATTGTGTTCGCTGAAGATCAACTGTGGGAGCGAGCCTGCTCGCGAAAGCAATCTGTCAGGCAACAGAGTCCTTACTTCTCAAACCCGCTGGAAGGAAACACATCCGTCCCGCGCCAGCGTCGTACCGAACGCTGGAAGAACAAACTGTTGGGCACCTGCACCATGGCGCTGCCAGTGCCGAGTTCTTCGGCCTCGATCAGCGTGGTGTAAAGAAGGTTGATCGCCACCACCCTGCCTTTGACGCCGGGTTTGTCGGTGGTGTCCACCAACTCGACCACGTCACCTATGCGAAACGGGCCGACGGTAAAGATCAGGATCGCGCACAGCAGGTTCGAGAGCACGCTCCATATGGCGAAAAACGCCACCGCCGCAACCGCGACGAAACCGGACAACGCGGTCCAGAGCACTGTTGCCGAGACCCCGAGTCGTTCCAGGACGAATATCAACGCACTGCCCATGATCAGCCAGCGCAATCCGCCCCGCAGCGGCATCATCAGTTGCGGCGGGAACGGGTAACGCTCACCGAGGCGGCTCAGGCCTTTGGCGACGAAGCGCTGGGTGAAGTAGCCGGCGAGCAGGATCAGCAGAATTTGCACGCCAAGCCAGATCGGCTCGGCCCACACCGCAGGCAGCGGCAGTTTGAAGGTATCCATCAGGACAGTGCCTCCAGCTCCGCCTGCATGCCTTCCAGCAACTCCAGGGCTTCCATCCACGCTTCTTCCAGCTCCGCCTCACGCACCTTCAGCCTGGCCTGTTCGGCCAGCAGATCACGCAATTCGTTCTTGCGCGCCGGTTCGTAGATGTCGCTGTCGCCGAGGCTGGTATCGACCTTCGCCAGTTTTTCGTGGAGCTTGCCGAGTTCGGCTTCAAGCTTGTCGGCTTCGCGCTTGTGCGGCGCCAGTTGCTGGCGCAGCGCCGCAGCGGCCTGTCGCTGGGCTTTCTTGTCGGTCTTGTCCGGGTTGACCGGCGTGTTGCTGACCGGGGCGTTGCGCTGGCGATACTCCACCAGCCAACGGGTGTAGTCCTCCAGGTCGCCGTCGAATTCCTCGACCTTGCCGTCCGCCACCAGATAGAAATTGTCGGTGGTGCTTTTGAGCAAGTGCCGATCGTGAGAAACCACCAATACCGCACCACTGAATTCCTGCAGGGCCATGGTCAGTGCCAGGCGCATTTCCAGGTCCAGATGGTTGGTCGGTTCGTCGAGCAGCAACAGGTTCGGTCGGTCCCAGGCGATCAAGGCCAACGCCAGACGCGCCTTTTCGCCACCGGAGAAATTCAGCACCGGCTCGTCGATTCGCGCACCACGGAAGTCGAAACCGCCGAGGAAGTCGCGCAGGGTCTGTTCGCGCTCGGTCGGTGCCAGGCGCTGCAAGTGCAGCAACGGGCTGGCCTTGGAGTCCAGAGAATCGAGTTGATGCTGGGCGAAGTAACCGACCACGGTGTTCTCACCACGGGTCAAGCGGCCGGCCAATGGCGAGAGCTCACCGGCAAGGTTCTTGATCAGGGTCGATTTACCGGCACCGTTCGGGCCGAGCAGACCGATTCGCGCACCCGGGGTCAGTTGCAGCTTGACCTTCTCCAGCACGGCTTTGTCGCCGTAACCCAGACGGGCATCGGACAGGTCGATCAGCGGGCTGGAAATCTTCTGCGATTCACGGAAGACAAAGTCGAACGGCGAATCGACGTGGGCAGCGGTCAGCTCCTCCATCCGCTCCAGTGCCTTGATCCGGCTCTGGGCCTGACGGGCCTTGGTGGCCTGGGCCTTGAAGCGGGCGATGTAGCTTTCCATGTGTGCACGTTGCACCTGCTGCTTCTCGTACGCCTGCTGTTGCTGGGCCAGGCGTTCGGCACGGGCGCGCTCGAAGGCGCTGTAGCCACCGCGGTACAGGGTGATCTTGCGCTGATCGACGTGGGCCACGTGGTCAACCACGGCATCGAGGAAATCCCGGTCGTGGGAGATCAGCATCAGGGTGCCGGGATAACTCTTGAGCCACTCTTCGAGCCAGATGATGGCGTCGAGGTCCAAGTGGTTGGTCGGTTCGTCGAGCAGCAGCAGGTCCGATGGACACATCAGGGCCTGCGCCAGGTTCAGACGCATCCGCCAGCCGCCGGAAAAATCCCCGACCTGGCGATCCATCTGCTCGTTGGTGAACCCAAGGCCGGCCAGCAACTTGCGCGCCCGGGCGTCGGCGGTGTAACCGTCGGCGCTGTCGAGTTCGGAGTGCAGACGGGCCTGAGCGGCACCGTCATGGGCCGCTTCGGCGGCCGCCAGGTCGCGTTGCACCTGGCGCAGGCGCAGGTCGCCATCGAGCACGTAGTCGACCGCCAGGCGCTCGAGTGTGTCGACCTCCTGGCGCATATGGGCGATACGCCAGTCGGCCGGCAGGAAGCAATCACCCGAGTCAGGGTGCAGCTCGCCTCGAAGCAAGGCGAACAGGCTCGATTTGCCGGCGCCGTTGGCACCGATGAGGCCGGCTTTCTGGCCGGCGTGCAGGGTCAGCTCGGCGTCTTCTAGCAGACGTTGCGGGCCACGCTGTAAAGTCAGGTTCTGAAGTCGAATCATAATGGCGGCGGAGTCTACCAGCTTCGCTCGCAACTGGCGCGAGTAGCACTATGTCCTCTGACCTGTGGAGCTTTTCCCTGACCACTTACGCCCGTCCGGGTGTTGAGCAGGCTTGCCTGCAATTGCAGTCGGCGGGAGCCAATGTGTGCCTGTTGCTGTGCAGTGCGTGGCTGGGACAACGAGGCGTGGCCTGCGATGAGCAGCGCTTGCAGCAACTACGCAGCGTGGCTGTCGCCTGGGACACCGATGTCGTGCGGCCGCTACGTGCCTTGCGCACACAGTGGAAAGCTACGGCCACACAAGACGCCGACTTGCATACCTTGCGCGAACAAGTGAAGGCACTGGAGCTGGAAGCCGAACGGCATCTGTTGTTGCGGCTGGAGAGAGCGGCGCAGAGTTGGCCGCAAAATGCCGAGACCGATCTATCGGCCTGGCTGGAAGGTGTGGCAGCTGAAGCCGCCCACCTGCACCGCGACGCGCTGCATCAGCTGCGCGTCGCGGTAACCGGCACTTAGGAAGCGCTGGCTGGGGTGGTTACAACACTCGAAGTTGCGGCAGGCGTTGGCGCTGGCGCGGCTGTCGAGGTAGTTGCTGCCGGAGCAGGTGCTGCCGGCGCAGCCGGAGCGGCTGGCTTGGCAACCGGCGCGGTGGCTGGCTTGGCGGCAACCGGCTTTTTCACTGCAGGTTTGGCTGCTGGTTTTGCAGCGGGTTTTGCAGCAGCCGGTTTGGCGGCAACTGGCTTGGCAGCGGCTGGCTTGGCGGCAACGGCTGGTTTCGCTGCAGCTGGTTTTGCGGCTGGTTTGGCAGCAGGTTTTGCTGCCGCTTTTACAGCAGGTTTTGCTGCCGCTTTTACAGCAGGTTTAGCAGCAGGTTTGGCAGCCGCTTTTACAGCAGGTTTTGCCGCTGGCTTGGCAGCGGGTTTTGCTGCCGATTTCGCAGCGACAGGTTTTGCAGCCGGCTTGGCAGCAGGTTTCGCCGCCGCGGTGCGGGCAGCTGGTTTAGCGGCCGGTTTTGCAGTTGGTTTGGCAGCCGGTTTAGCGGCAGCGGTTTTAGCCACGGCTGGTTTGGCAGCAGCAGCTCTTGCAGCGGCAGGTCGGGCGGCGGCTGGTTTGGCAGCCGTGGTTTTAGCCGCAGGTTTTGCAGCGCTGGCAGCAGCCGGTTTTCTCGCAACCGGTTTGGCAGCAGGTTTGGCTGCGGCAGTTTTAGCGACTGGCTTGGCAGTGGCTGTTTTGGCAGCAGCAGGCTTGGCCGGTGCTTTTGCAGCAGCCGGTTTGGCGGCGGCTTTCTTCGCAGGTGCCGCAGCAGGCTTGGCTGCACGCAGGGACAACGCCTTGCCGACAGCCTCTTGTACACGACCGATGCCCTGGGCCAGTTTCAGGCTTTCCTGAGCATCGCGCTTGAGTTGCAGAATGTAGCCACGGGTTTCCGATTGACGATTCTTGAGGGCATCGAGCAGCTCCTCAAGATCGCTCACCGCGCCCTTGGCCTTGGCTTGTGCCTTGGCTTTTCCGGTCGCCGCGGCGTCCTGCAATTTGGTGCGGGATTTGTGCAGTTTTTCTTGCGCTTTTCCGCGCTGCTTTTCCAGTTTGGCGAGCAGTTTTTCAGCATCAGCCAAGGCTTCGGAACAAGCGGTTTCCAGATGCTCGAGCAGGCTGCCCGAGAGTTGTTGGAGCAAGTGCAACGGAGTGTTTACTGGCTTCTTGGTGGCCGACATGGTTTACCTCCTGGCTGAAGTGCGTGCGGCTCATACTAGACCTCTGCTGCAACCGCCGCTAGGGCATGTTGACACTATCGAAAGCGCTGTGTTGCAAAGGATTGAAAAACTTCTGCATCAGCGCAAAAGCAGTTCACCGCTGTGCGCATTCTCGCTGGCATAATCGCCCGCAATTCAGGTCGGAGAGTGATCATGTCGCGCTACCTTTTTTTATCGCTGTGCGTGTTTTTTTCGGTGGCCCAGGCCGGCGAAACAACGCAGGAAAATGAAGCCCGCGATCTCGCTTACAGCCTGGGTGCAAGCCTTGGCGAACGCTTGCGCCAGGAGGTTCCCGACCTGCAACTCCAGGCACTGGTCGAAGGATTGCAGCAGGCCTATCAGGGCAAACCGCTGGCGCTGAAGGACGAGCAGATCCAACAGATATTGGCCGAGCATGAGGCCCGGATCGCCATGCAGTCAGCCGGGCCGCAAAGCGAAATGGCACTGGAAAAAGAGCAGCGCTTTCTCGCCACGGAGAAAGCCAGACCCGGCGTGCGCGAACTGGCTGATGGCGTGTTGCTGACGGAGTTGACGCCAGGCACTGGCGCCAAGGCCGGACCGAACGGCAAGGTGCAGGTGCTGTACATCGGTCGCTTGCCCGACGGTACGGTGTTCGATCAGAACAGTCAGCCACAATGGTTCAGCCTCGACAGCGTGATCGCCGGATGGCGCAGCGCGCTGCAAAACATGCCGGTCGGGGCGAAATGGCGACTGGTGATTCCATCGGCTCAAGCCTATGGCGCCGACGGTGCCGGTGACGTGATCGCTCCGTTCACTCCGCTGGTATTCGAAGTCGAATTGCGCGGCGCTACCGGCTGACAACACAAATGAAAAACGGCGTGCCTTGGCACGCCGTTTCAGGGTCTTGCAGGAAGCGCTTCAGGCCTGAACCGGATCGGCTTCCTTGTGAGCGGTGTGCAGCACTTCGATCAGGCAATCTTCCAGTTCGAAGCGTTCGTGCAACAGGCCACCCAGTTCCTTGAACTTCTGCGCAACGCATTTGCCTTCGTCGCAAAGGTCATTGAACGCAAGCAGCTTTTCAGTGATGACATCGATGCGCGGGTAGATGGTCTCGGCGAGCTCCAGCCCACGCTTGTCGTTGAAGGCCTTGGCCTCCCCCGTCAGTTGCTCGTAGATCTCGAAATGCCCAGCCGATACATAATCGACCAGCACGCCGCAGAACTCCTGCAAAGGCTTGCGATTCGTGGACAGTGTCTCTGGATCGGCACCGAGCTTGTCGTATGCATCGATCAGCTCTTTGCGCTCCTGCAACCAGCGATCGATCAGCAGGTGCACTCCACCCCAGCGTTCCTGAGCATTCTGACAACTTTCGAGCATGGTGATCTCTCTTCCCTTGTGGGTCAGCTGCTCAATGCCCGTCGCCCTCTTGTTACGTCGGGGGCGATTTCAGGCAGAGCGTCATCGAGCAACATAATTCCAATGACACGTGCGGGCCAGATTATGCCCGCACGACACTGGCTTCAAGGTACGCAGGCGATAAAGTTCATACAAGTGTTTAATCGCCCGCAAGGGCCCGGTGCGACGACTCGCCGCTGAGTGGTCGCTGATAGCGGGTCCAGACCAGTCGCAGCGACTGGTAAACGGCCAGAATCATCATTGCGACAAAGAACAGCAGGCTCCACTCGGTGAGACTCAGATCGAACAGCGTCCAGGAAATTTCCACGCAATCGGCAGCACCCTTCAACATTTGCTGTACGACCGATAGCCACGGCGAATTGGTCAACGGGTCCGCCAGATGCGTCGAGCACGCTGCGACCTGTTCAGCCGGAAGGCTTTGCAGCAGGACTTGTCGCCATGCAGTGACAGTGCCGGCCAGGCTGCAACAAAGATTGAGCAGCCAATACAGAACGTTACCGATGCGACCGGGGCCATGGACCGAAGCCATCAGGCAGACACCGGTAAGGAGCGCCAGGCAAAACCGCTGCACCAGACACAAGCCGCAAGGCCGCAGGCCGACTGCGTATTCCAGGTAATAGGAAACACCCATCGCCAGGGCACCCGCAATGAAAGCCATGAAAAACAAGGAGCGTGAGCAGGCCAAAGACATGGCTTTTCCGTAAAAGTAGTGACAGACCATTACGGTAGAGGAAAGCGCGACGGCCTTTCAAGGCAAGCGCCCACGGAGACTTCAGCACAGGTGTAGGGAAATCCCGACGCAGGCGAGAGGATAAAATGTAGTCCTCTGTAGGACTTTGCCCGCGACGAAATTTTGCGACTGAATTTCAACGATTCATCGCACGGAGGCGAGGGCGATTGCTCTCTCGCCGCAGGTCATCGCTCAGGCGCCGGAGCCCGGCGCCAGCGAATGGTTCAAGCGCGGACCGGCACTGGCAGAGGGGCCGCGAGCAAGCGTTCATCCAACAACCCAAGGCCTTCCTGAAACAGCTGGTTGCTGCGCTCGGCATCGCCCATTTGCGCCAGCAAGCGTGCCAGCTCGGCACAGGCTTCCGGATTGCGCTGTACACGCAGGCTGCTTTCCAGATAGTCCCGGGCCTTGCCCCACAAACTGTTTTGCAGGCATAGACGACCCAGTGTCAGCAGCAGGCCCGGATCAGCCGGATGGTCCTTGAGCCAGCCTTCGGCGGCCTGCAGCTGACGGGCCGGATCATTGCCGCGAACCAGTCCGTAGAAGCGTGCCAGATGACTGTCGTAGCTGCGTTTGAGCGCAGTGCGCAGCACTTCTTCGGCCTCGACCTGAGCCCCCAGTTGCCGCAACTGCTCGGCATACGCCAGCACCAGTTGCGGCTCCTGACGCTGTGCCGAAGTCAATTGTTGCCAGGCACGTTCAAGCGATTGCTGCCCCACCGTTCCGTCTTCTTCCCGTTGCGCCGCCAGGGACAGGTTCGCCCCCCAGGCCCGACGCTCCAGTTCGGCGAGTTCGGCCGCCGGAAGAATTTTGTCCTTGCGCAGCTCCGGAAGCAGGCGAATCACCGCCGACCAGTCACCACGCTGCGCAAGCAGGCGCTGCAACTGCCGCAGGGTCTGTGCGTTATGAGGATGGCGTTCACGCATCGCTTGCAGGGTGGCGAGGGCACCTTCGGTATCACCGCGATCGCTCTGCAACTGGGCGTGGCTCAAGGCGATCGCCAACTCGGCCTGAGGCTGACGCTCCAGGGCGCGCTCCAGCAAGTTGTCGCTTTCTTCGTAGTTGCCGAGTTCGTTCGCCGCACGAGCAGCGCCGAGGTAGTAAAGCAACGGTTGCCGCTCGGCTTCGGCAGCCCGATACAAGTGCCGTTGCGCGCTGGCCCAGCGACCCTCGGCCAGGTCCAGTTGACCGTGCTCGATCGCCACTTGCACCCGACGGCTGCGGTTACGTCGTGACCACGGATTGACCACGCCACTGGAAGCCATCACCAGCTCGATCAGCGACTTGATGCCCCAGATCACCAGCCAGAGCACAGCCACCAGCGCCAAGGTAGCCCACAGGCTCGACTCATAGCGGAAGGTCTTGTAGGCAATCAGCACGTAGCCGGAGTGTTCGGCAATCGCCAGCCCCAGCGCAGCGGCAGCGGCGATCACGAGGAACACGATCACATAGAGGCGTCTCATGGCGTGGCCTCCGGCGCGGCATTCGCGGCAGGCCTGGCGAGTGGCTTGACCGAATCCTCGGCGTTGACGTTGCGCCGCTCCAGATACCCCTGCACCGCGCTCAGGGTGCCGGTCATATCCGGCGTGACGACCGTGACGGGTTGCACGCTCAACTCTGCCACCTGCTCAAGCATGACTTTGCTTTGTGCGTTGTCCGGGTTGAAGTTGCCCTTGAGGATGTCCCGCGCTTCGTCCAGCACTTGGGAGTAAACCGCCGCCTGGCCATTGAGTGCGGCCCACTGCGCTTGCTCCAGCGCCAGGCTCAGGGCCAGGCGTACCTGACTCAGGCTCTGGCCGGCCAGCAATGGGCGAACGTTTTTGTCGGCATTGAAATCGATACGGATGTAGCGCGAAATCTGATCCCACCATTGCGCCCAGCGACTGGCACCGTCGCCATCGGCAGTCAGGCCCAGCAACGAATCGCCACGGTCCTTGTACTCCGGTGCCAACTCGGTGAGGCTGGCCACTTGATCGCGCAGCGCGCCCAGACGCAGGAACAGCCCGGTGCGATCCGGTTGTTCGGTGCTGCGCAAGGCGATCAGGGTCTTGGCCACCTGCTCGCGAGCGGCAAAGGAGCCCGGGTCGTTCTGCTCGCGCAGTATCTCGTCGGCACCCTGGACCAGTGCCTGGGCGCTGCTGATGTCCTGCAAGGCGGACAGTCGCAGGCTGGCCAGACGCAGCAGGTGCTCGGCCTCGGCCAGGCGCCAGTCCTTGCGACTGGCGCCGAGTACGGTTTCCAACCGTTGGTTCAACCGCTGCTGATCACCTTGCAGTTGAATCACCAGACGACTGCGTGCCTCCAGTTCATCGGCGGGAGGCAATTGCGCAAGGCGCGCGCTCAGGCGTTCCTCATTGAGCTTGAGGCTTTGCGCCTGGTCATTGAGCGCCTGCACCTGGCTCAGTTGCTGCTGATTATTGGCCTGCAGGTGACGCACCTGCCAGACACCCCAGCCGCCCACCGCTACACCGGCTGCGCCCAACAGCAGCGCGATGATTGCCAGACCATTGCCTCGACGCTGCTCGGCAACGGGTGGTGGTGGCGGCATTTCATCAACAGGAGCATCAACAGGTGCATCGAGCACCCGTCGCGAGTCATCTTTAGGCAAGGCTGTTTCGCTCACGTATCCATCCTTTGCATCAGAAAACGGGTACGGGATGCTCCCGCAACGCCGTCAGCAAGGCCGCGGCACTGGCGCCGCGACAATCCACAACTGTTTTTGCCCCGGCGGCACGTGCCATTTCGGCAACCCTGGGGCTCGGTACAAACAACGGCAACCGTGCCAACTGCGGCCAGGCATCGCCGGCCAGTTGATGCAGGTGCTCAAAGCCTTGTCCACTGCTGACCACCAACCCGTTCAGGCGTTCCGCCTGGATCCGTTGCGGCAGCAGTGTCGGCGGATAAATCGGCAATCCCCGGCGGTACAGCTCCAGATACTCGACACTAGCACCAAGCTCACGCAAACGCTCAGCCAGGGTGCCGACGCCATCCTCAAAGCGGTCTATGGCGAGGCTGGTCACGAGTGATCGGTTGGCGCTTGCTGCTGACGCGTCCCGCCGAT
>NZ_MRCS01000081.1 GCF_002303925.1 Pseudomonas sp. ACN8 | reverse complement strand
CCACAATTGGATTTCTGCCGCACACAAAATCCGTGTACACCGCAGATCCCCTGTGGGAGCGAGCCTGCTCGCGATGGCGGTGTATCAGGCACTGCAAATCTCAGATACGAAAGCTCCCCACGGCCGAAATCAGAAACCGGTGGCGAACACCACCTGGGCGTAGACGTTCTTGTCGTTGTTACCCAGTTGGGTACCGCCGTCTTCGGCGCTCTTGTCCGGTTGGTAGATGCCCACCAGTGGCATCACGGTCAGGTGGTCGTTGACGTGCCATTCGGCGTACAGGTCGACTTCGCGGCCATCGGTGTTGCCCAGGCTGCGGTCGATGGTGTCGAAGTTGAAGTACATCGCGCCGACAGTGAGGTTCTCCAGCGGCGAGACTTTCAGCGTGACGTTCTGGATGCGCGAGTTGCTGTTGAACGGCCCGGCGTAGTTGCCCGCCACTTCACCCTGGAACCAGGTGCCGTAGCCACGGCTGAAACCGTAGAACAGGGTGTCGTAGCCTTCCGAGAAACGGCTGTAGCGGTAGCTGGCGCTAGGTGTCCAGACCGCGTCGGAGAAGGTCCAGCCGGCTTCCAGGTACCAGGCGTCTTCGGTCGAGGTGTGAGGCTTGTCCTGCTTGGCGTATTCACCGGACAGGAACAGGTCTTTCACCCCGGCGTTGCCCGCCGCACGCAGGCTGTAGGTCTTCATGCCGTCGCGTTCAAGCTGGATCGGCGAGGCGTACTGTTCATCGATATCGGTGGTCTTGATGTAGGTAAGGCCGACCGTGCCGGCCTCGGCCACGTGCTCCAGGGTGCCGACGTACATTTCGGTCTTGGCCTGGGCGCGGTTGTCGGATTTGAGCCACATCAGGTCGCTGCGCCAGCCTTCCTTGCCGCCCAGACGCAATACGGCGGTTTCATCGAAGGCCTTGCGCGCCGCCAGGTAGTAGGCGCCGCCACGGTTGAACTCGCCGTCGGCCAGGCCCTTGCCCATGTTCAGCGCGTCGCCATCGATCAGGAAACCGTCGCCGACCACGATGTTCTGACGACCGAAGGACAGGTCGACACCGTCACTGCCCAGCGCGCCGAACAGATCGGCCGAGCGCCAGCCGAGGTAGGCGTCTTCGAACTTGGTGGTGCGTTCCGTGCCATCGGAGAAGCCGGCGGCATCGCCATCGCCCCAGGTGCCGGAGCTGAGCAGGTTCCCCGCGCCGTACGCGGTACCCACACCGCCCAGGCCTTGATCGAAGCTCAAGCCGTATTTGATGTAGCCCTCGCGCCACGACGAGCTGCCTTCATTCAGGCGACCGGACAGGGCGTAGTTTTCCTGGCTGTGGAAAATGCCGAATACGGCTTCGAGGGTAGCGTTCAGGTGGCTGTCGTCATCGGCGTAGAGTTCATAGGCACCGGCATTGCCGGCACTGATCATCAGCGCGAGCGTCGAGAGACGAAGCAAGGGGGACTTGAGCATGGTGTGGCATCCGTTCTTGTTCTTGAGCGCAGGTTTGCGGTCTGTCCGGATACTAAGGCGCGGCCATTGTTTGCCCTTTTCCCTGTTTGCCAATTAGTTGGTTGTGCATGCCAGATTGCATGGTGCGTTGCCACGACGCCGGTTCCTGGTGCACGAGAACAGGCGCTGCGCAGTAATCGCGCACGGATCGGCATGGCCACCGCGGTATTTCGCGGTGGCGAGCGACAGAAACGAAAAGTGCAGGGCGCCTCGCAGCGACTAATGCGAGGGATGAGGCTGCGATGAGCAATGCACAACAGGTCGAGCGCATTGATCAATGGCTCGATAAGGTCAATCAGGTCTGCGGGCGCTTTGGTGCCAATGTGTTGGGGACGCAGTTTGCGGGCTCTATCGATGAGTACCGCAGCGGTGAGCTCAAGATGAGTTTTGTCGACGTGGCCCAGGCCCGACTGTTCCGCACGCAGCATGAGATCGATCAGGGCGAAGGCTCGCATTTCTACGCGGCGCTCCAGCTGGCCGGCGAAGCCGTGATGGAGCAGCAGGGCAGTTGCATCACCCTGTTGCCGGGGGATATCACGCTGATCGACTCCACGCGCCCAAGCAACTTTGTCTACCGCAACAACGCCCGTCAGTTGTCATTGATACTGCCCCGGGAGCGGGTCGAACAGCACCTGCGTTGCACCAAGGTCAAACCCGCGCAACGCATTCCGGCTTCGGCTCCGATGGCGGGGCTGGCCCAGCGCCTGATCCTCGGTTCAACGGAGCAAGGCCTGAATCACGCGGAAAGCGCAGCGACGCTGGACGCGGTGATCAGCCTGTTGCGCCCGGCGATGGGGGCGAGCGAAGTGGACGACTCACCCCAGGCGCGCACCTTCCGCAAGGCCTTGCGCTATATCGATGAACACATCGGTGACGAGGCGCTGTGCCCCGAATGGCTGGCGACCCAGGTGGGCGTCTCCGTGCGCGGCCTGTACCGGCTGTTTTCCCGACACGGCCTGGTGGTGGCGCAATACGTGAAAAAACGCCGACTCGACCTTTGCGCCGAACAACTGCGCCATGCCCGGGGCGAGGGCAAGCTGTGTGCGCTGGGCTATGAATGGGGCTTTAACGATTCGAGCTATTTTTCCACGGCGTTCAAGGCGCGCTTTGGTGTTTCGCCGGGTGAGTATCGCAAGCGCTACATGAATTGAGCGTGACCATTTCCCGGTAGGAGCTGCCGAAGGCTGCGATCTTTTGATCTTGCTTTCAAAAAACAAGCTCAAATGATCGTCTGAACGCGGCTCGAGCCTACGGTAGCTCCGCATCGCTTGAAGCTCTGTAGGCGGGTGCTTTTCTTTTCCTGCTGCACGGACTGAGCAGTACATCCCCAAACACCACAGCCAACAACGTAGCGGACACCATCGTCGCCAGTTAGAACCTCACCACAGAACGGCATACGATCATCAAAGTTACCGTTCGTCGTATTTTTTAAAATTTAAAATCAAACTTAAAAAAATATCCTTTGAAAAAGAAAGAAATTTCTTACTCCGTCCTACAGATCGCTGAGTTCAGTGTCTTTCGTTTGTTTCAGTTTTGAGTCAACTTTGTTTTTGGCTTTTAAGTACTTATAGCTATCTGCCAGTGCGATGCCATTTTTTAAACCGAAAGTGAACGAAAAACGATCCGGAAATCTCGCACGAATTTTCCTTAGATGTTGAGTGAAAATTCCTACGCACAAAAAAATGGCCTATTGCATCAAGTTCTGGAAGTTACTAAATATAGAAGGGTCACTAACTTTGGTGGCATTTCCTCTAATAGCGAGTAATCAATGATGAACAGCGAAAACTTTGGAGACGTTCTTTATCTTGGCGATGAGTTTGAATACGGCTCATGCCCACACATGGCTGGAGGGTCTGGCGGTCAAGGCGGATGTGGAGGTAGCGGCGGATGTGGGGGCGGCGGCGGTTGTAGTGGCGGGAGCGGCGGAAGCGGTGGGAGTGGAGGGAACGCTGTAACTCCTCAGGTATCGTCCGACAACGACTGACAATTCATCAAGTATGGCTTTTCTGGTGTTAGCCAGAAAAGCCATGTAAAGGAACTGGATGATGTTAAATATACAAAGCTACGAAATACTTAATTTTCACTCTGATAATTTAGTGGTTTCAAGGAAAGGTGTTTCGAAGATCAGTTCGCCATCTTTGCTGGCAGCTCTGACTAAGTTAAAAAGTTATAAGAATATTTCAAAGGCTGAATTTCTTGAGATATTGTCGGAGCATGGCTTAAATCCAGAAGCCGCCTATGGTTTTTTAGAAAAAGCGCTCTCTATTAAAGAAGACCCTGGTGAGATTTACTTTGAGAAAACAATTGTGGCCCATGACTGGGACAAAACCACCGACCTGGAGGCATTGTTAAGAAGTGAGATCGATACCCCGTTGGAAATAAGTGACATCTCAGGCTCGCTCAAGGACATTGTTTTAAGTAAGAAATGCTACATTGTAATCGCTTGCATGAATTATGACTATGATTTTATAAAGAAAATATACTTCGATCTTGTAAGTGCTGCGCCGGACAGTGCGATCAGTGTTTGTTATCGCTCGGGTAATTCGTTCTGTATCAGTCAGCCGTACTTGCCGAAAGTCGGAAATCCATGTCATTTTTGTAGCATAGACAGACTGATAAACTATGAGGAATATCATAGTGGCAGGAATACTTGGTCAAGGCTGCTTCATTTTTGCAAAAATAAGCATATAGCCGTTCCTACCGATTCGCTAAATATCCTGCAGCGATCATTGGTTGTTGGGGCGATTGTAAAGAAAATAAAGCTGCTAACGAACCCTGGTAGTGAATATCGTTATCAGGATAATGTACTTCAAGACTCCTATGTTGATTTTAATGGCAACTTCGTGAGGGATGTCTCGGCCTCTCACTGGTATATGTGCGACTGTTTGAGGGTACAGGGATGAAGTATATACCCCATGACTATTATCTGAAGTTCATGAGTTCAACTGTTCATGCGGAAACCTTGGATTTTCACGTAAAAGGGAATTATACGATCCATGATGCATTCAAACATGCTACTCGTCTTCATAATGTCAGCGATGAGCAACTTACTCAGTTAACCGGGAACGAACTGCGGCTTTACCCGGATCTAAATTTTGAATTCTCTGTTCGCTCTGAATTGAATTTGGATTCGGATGTCTGTCGTGATGAATCATGTGAAACCTTCTCCAGCACAAATATAGTTTTTTCGAGGCTAGAAAATCTAATGTCTCCTGTGCTTTCCCCAAGAAAAGATAGTTATAAGCGTGGATATCCAAGCGGTGGTGCGCTATATCCAGTTGAGATGTTTATTTGTTCTCTGATGGATGATGAGGAAAGTTGGCCGTGTCCTGAAAAGATCTTGCATTTACTACCGCGGTCGAGGAGGTTTGAAGTAATGCAGGGTACACAAAATATCGATGATTTTAAGAGGGCGATTTTGTCATCTCCAGGCAGTATTGGCACGCCTCGTATAGCGATAGTTTATGCCGTCTACATACCTAAAACACTATTTAAGTACAGGTATCGAGGGTACAGACTTGCGCTTATGGAGGTTGGATCCATTTACATGCTGATCGAATTGCAAGCCAAAAAGCTTGGATTGCGATGCAGGTTGTGGTCCGCGTACACAGACACGATGCTGTGTAAGGCAATAGGTCTTAATCCAACTCTTTTCTTTCCTATGTGTGTGCACTTCATTGGTGAGCAATGTGATTCTATATAATTCTAGTCACTACTCAGCGTTACCTGGTGCGCTGATTTGTCAGCCAGCCTGCTTACTGTCTCTTCCGTCCTCTGTTGAAGTGGAAGACCCTTGGTTAAACGGAGGATCTGGAATAGGGAGCGGTTCCTCCTCTATAAAAGCGGCGCTAGGTGAGTACTTTGAAAGACGGCATTTCTATATGGAGGTTAAGCCCGACGTAGTAGGGGATATCAATCATACATTGTCGAGATTGGAGGCTGGGAAATTTATCTATGCTTTTTCTCAAACTAATGAGAGTAATTTGACATCCGCACAGCTTGCCAAACATTCATATAATTTGACGGAGGTGTTGCGTGTATCGGATTTTTCTTGCTGTCACATACCTACTGCATGTGTTTCTCTTAACTATAATAAAGTTGAAAGTGAAAATTCAATATATCCGCTGCGAGATACATGCGGTTGCAGTTTTCACTATCGATTTGAGGATGCAGCTTTTGGGTCGATAAAGGAATATTTGGAAAGGCAGTTCCTGGCAAGATTTTGGCTCACAAAGGAATGCACTCGGCTGGTTCTTGAATCTGACATTAAAATAGCCCTGAGTGAAAGTCGTGCTCAAACGTTATACGATGCACTATGCAAGTCAGGTGAGATCACGGTTATCGATATATCAGATCATGATTACCCAGGTGCATGTTTGTTGGCTGTTTACGGTCAAAAGGATAATAAACGTCACGTTCGGTATTGCGCCGGAATGTCGTATGCGGAAACGTTAAGCAGCGCACTTGAGAAATCAATTTATGAATTGTGGCAAACCTACAGATTCATTGATTTGTTTCGAGCTACTGAGAGTGACGTCGAAGAGGTTAAAGATTCATATTTGAAGTATTTTTTAAGCTGTAACACCTATGGGACATACAAGGAGATAACTTCGGTAAGATTCCGTGGCTCCGACACATCAGGGTCTTCGCTTGAGTTTAACTTGTCTGGACTTTTGGCTGCGCTCAAGTCTCAGCAGGTTGATGGTTATCTCTACGTCAATTCTCTTGTGATACAGAGTGGCTTATATTTTTTCAGTAAGTTTGTTTCTCCCGATTTATTTTTGCACATGAATAACTCTAGGGGTATAAATTTCCGCAATAAATACTCTGAGAGATTTATGGGGCAGATATTTTCTGAGCGGAAAAAAATTATGGTTCCATTTCCATGAAAGGGTGACTCATGACAGATTTTACAATATCAAGATCTTTCGAGCTTACGTGGTTGTTTGTGAAGGAACAGCTAAAAGAGCCTGTTGCGCTCTTTTGGATTATTGTTTCGCCGGTAGCAACCTATTATTTGCTGGCATACTCCAGAGGAGAGCTTTCTCCTTCGGGTATGAGCTATTTAGAAAGCACTTCTTGGTTTCACGCTTATATTTCTTCAAGTGTCGCTTTTTTTGGCTTCTCCTTTTACATTGTGGGCAGAAGGGAAAGTGGATTTATTAGGTCGTTTGTATATACATCCGAAGCCAAACTGATATTTATGTTGGCGCAGTTTTTTGCATGCTCGCTTATTTCTTTGATTTACTGTGCCGCTTTCTATGTGATGACATGTTTTTCTTTTGGAGGCTTTGAAGTGGCTGAGTTTTTATTGGTTTTTTCTCGGTTTTATATCTGCTATGTATTGTTTTGTGTGCCTGGAATTCTGTTGAGCTTGTTGCCTGTTAGTTTTCAGAATGCCAATACAATTTTCTCCATGACGTCATTTGGAATGCTTGTGTTGGGTGTTCTAAGTGTTCGCGATTTGCATCCTGTATTGGATTTTATCAAAGGGTTTAATCCTTTGTATATTGCAAATCAAATAATGGCTGGGGGGATTGAAAGGCACCCGATTTTGATATTGGGGGTTTTCTTTTCTTTTATTGCTGTATTCTTGTTGTCCTTGCGATTCTTGCGCATAAATCCAGTGTGGAGTCGATATTGATGGGTATTATAAAAGCCAGGTCGCTTTGTTTTGAGTATTCTGAAAAGATAATATTCAATGACGCATCTATCAGTGTGACTCCAGGCTCTATTACCGGTCTGCTGGGTCCAAACGGCTCTGGAAAGACTACGTTTTTCGATATTGTGTGCGGCTTGAAAAAGGCGAAAGAAGGGCAGCTTGTCAATAGGTTTGTCAGGCAGCTTTATTTATCACAGACGATCATGACGCCCCCCGTGCTGCGTATGTTCGATGTCTTTAGAATGACTACATTACTTTGCTCTCCGGTCCGAATGTCGCAAGAGCATGCTTTGAAAAAGCTCGCTGTCTGGAGCCCTGAAATAATTGAGCGATATAAGGAAATCTGGAACAAGAAGTCTTCTGTTTGCAGCTATGGTGAAAAGCGTTGGTTCTTTACTCTATCATTGCTGGCTGTAGAGGCGGATCTGGTGATACTGGATGAACCCACTGCTGGAGTCGATCCTGAGTTCAGACACTACATTTGGAAGTGTTTGCGTGGAGCTGCTGGTGAGGGAACGGCAATTCTAGTGTCTTCACATAACATCGAGGAGGTTGTGAGCAACTGTGACAACTTTTATATGATCAGCATGCGACGGTTTGTACCGTTCAGCTCCGGTAAAGAGTTCTTGGAGTCTTACGGTGCAAGCACTCTGGATGAAGCTTTTATCCGCGCGGCGGCTGCACCCGTGTTCACGGCGCCTTCTGCTCAAAAAAAATAACGAGTTCATCGCCTTCTCAGCTCAGCTAAAACGAGCTTCTAATGTCGCATACCTGCACGCGCTGTTTCTAATGCGCAATCTGGCACAACCGCCAACACAACTGGCACGCAGGGCAAAACCTGCGTGCCGACGACCACCGACAATCCCCATCAACCTGTCGAAGCACCGTTGCCTCGGCATTTTTAGTGTTGGCGTTCGCCTGCTGGCGGACGCGTGGATTTTCAAGGTCGTTTTCCTATGTTCACTTCGCTGCGTTGGTCCCTGATCGGTTTGTTGTCCTTCACCCTGGTCCAGGCGGTGTCCGCCGCCGAGTGCGCCCCGGACACGCGCCGTGGCGGCGAAGTGTTTGCCACCGAGTGCAGCGTTTGCCACGCGGTGACCAAGGGCACGACCGGCATGATGGGGCCGAACCTGTTTGGTGTGTATGGGCGCAAGTCCGGCTCGCTGGCGGACTTCAGCTACTCCCAGGCCATGCGCGACAAAGACGTCAGTTGGCAAGCCGAGACCATCACGCAATTGATCACCCAGCCCCAGGCCTTCGTGCCGGGCACCTACATGCCCTACATGGGCCTGGCGTCCGCCGACGACCGCCAGGCGGTCGCGTGCTTCCTCAAAGAACAACACTGATCAGCCGGATTACCGACTGCCAACCAACCACCCCCTGTAGGAGCTGGCTTGCCAGCGAAGACGGCCTTGAGTCTTGCAACGCCCGTCAAGACGCTTTCGCCGGCAAGCTGGCTCCTACATCTGAATGAAAGGTGAATTATGAGCAACGTTGAAATTCTGCCCCAGGTTGCTGCATTCCTTGAGCGTCGCCACGGCTGCTTCATTGATGGTCAGTGGGTGCTTGCCGAGGGCGACAGCATCGCCGTGGTCAACCCGGCCACTGGGCAAACCCTGTGCGAGACCCTGGATGCGCCGCTGGAACTTGTCGAGCGCGCCGTGCAGTCGTCCCACAAGGCTTTCAAATCCGGTGTGTGGTCGAGCCTGCGTCCGGCCGACCGTGAACGCATCCTGCTGAATTTCACCCGCCTGGTCGAAGAACACGCCGAAGAACTGGCCCAACTGGAAACCCTGAGCCAGGGCAAGTCGATCAACATGGCCCGCGCGCTGGACCTCAACGCCACCGTGGAATTCATGCGCTACATGTCCGGCTGGGCGACCAAGATCGAAGGCCAGACCTTCGACGTGTCGATCCCGCTGCCACCGGGCGCCAAGTTCACCGCGTTCACCAAGCGTGAGCCGGTGGGTGTCGTGGTCGGCATCGTGCCGTGGAACTTCCCGCTGCTGATCGCCGCCTGGAAGCTGATGCCGGCCCTGGCCACCGGTTGCACGGTGATCATCAAGCCAGCCATGGAAACCCCGCTGACCGCCATGCGCCTGGCTGAACTGGCGCTGGAAGCCGGCATCCCGGCCGGCGTGTTCAACGTGGTCACTGGTGGCGGCGCTTCCGTTGGCGGCGTGCTGACTGCGCATCCTCTGGTGAGCAAAGTGTCGTTCACCGGTTCCACCGCCGTGGGCAAGAGCGTCGGCGTGGCGTGCATGGAAAACATGACGCGCTTCTCCCTGGAACTGGGCGGCAAGAACCCGATGATCGTGCTCGCCGATGCCGACATCGAAAAAGCCGTGCAGGGTGCGATCCTCGGCGGCTTGCTGAACAACGGCCAGGTCTGCGCCGCTGCCTCGCGCTTCTACGTGCACCGCTCGATCCACGATCAGTTCGTCGAAGCCCTGGCTGCCGCCGTCTCCTCGATGCCAATTGGCGCCGGCATGAACTGCGACGCGGCCATCAACCCGTTGGTGTCGCGCAAGCAACAACAAAGCGTGCTCAAGCACATCGAACTGGCCCGCCAGCAAGGTGCGCGGGTGGTGACGGGCGGCGAGTTGCTGGAAGGCGACGGCTTCTTCGTGCAGCCGACCATTCTGGCGGACATCGACCACAGCATGGCCGTGGCCCGTGAAGAGGTGTTCGGCCCGGTGCTGGGCGTGATGCCGTTCGACGACGAAGACGCCGTGATCGAACTGGCCAACGACAACCGCTACGGTCTGGCCGCCAGCCTGTGGACTAACGATCTGGGCAAGGCGATGAACCTGGTGCCACGCATCGAAGCCGGTACGGTCTGGGTCAACGCCCACGTGCTGCTCGACCCGGCGATGCCGTTCGGTGGCCTCAAGCAATCGGGCATGGGCCGCGAGTTTGGCCGTGCGGTGATCGAGGCTTACACCGAGCTCAAGTCGGTGTGTATCGCCCATTGATCAACCTGTAGGAGCGAGCTTGCTCGCGAAAAACGTCAAGATAATGCGGTCTGTCAGTCAGTTCGCGTTATCGTTGGCGACCATCGCGAGCAGGCTCGCTCCCACAGTGGATTTGCGGTGAGCACGTCATTTGCGTACACCCGCGATAAATTGTGGGAGCAAACTCCCACATCATGCTGCGGGTGGCGGTTTCGCCAGTTCAATCCCCGCGGCACCCAGCCGCTTGAGAATTCCAAACAGCAGCTCGCTTTTGATCGCGCTGACCGTGCGTGGGCTGCCGACATAGCCGGTGATGGTCAAGGTGATGCCTTCAGGCTTCAGCTGACTGAAGCGCAAATAAGGCACCGGTTTATCCAGGATCGATTCGTGTTCGGTGAAGGTGTCGTACAGCAGGTTCTGTACTTGCTCCGGATCGATGTCCAGCGGGAACACCAGTTCGAGCATCACCACGCCTTGGGCGCTACCGCCGAGGGTGACGTTGCGCAGGTTCTGCGAAATCAGGTGGGAGTTGGGCACGATCATGATCGAGCGGTCGGCCAGTTGAATTTCCGTGGCCCGCACGTTGATCCGTCGTATGTCGCCTTCGACCCCGCTGATGCTGATCAGGTCGCCGACTTTCACCGGACGCTCGGTCAGCAGGATCAGACCGGAGATGAAGTTCTTCACGATCTCCTGAAGACCAAAGCCGATACCCACTGACAGCGCACTGACAATCCACGCCAGGTTGGTCCACTTGACCCCCAGCGACGACAGCGTGAGCAGCACCACGGATGCGTAACCGATGTTGGCAAACAGGGTGCTGAGCGAGGCGCACATGCCTGGGTCCATCTCGGTTTTGGGCAGGAACTCGTTATCCAGCCAGCGCCGGAAGGAGCGAATCAGGTAGATGCCGATCACCAGGGCGAGGATGGCATGGAGCAGGTTGTCCGGGACGATGTTGAGTTTGCGCAGCCCTTCGCCGCCGAGTACGGCCACGGTGCCGGTGACCAGTTGCCCGAGGGTCGTCCCCACGCCGCCGACGAACAGGGCAATGACGCCGATCAGCATCAGGATGGCGCGGCCAGCCCCGGACATGACGGTGCAGATCTGCTCCAGGCGTGGATTGCCGATGCCCAGTAGTTGCTTGATCGCCTTGCCGGTGGGTTTTCGGGGCGAAAACACATAGTCGCAGGTGTCCTGGTAGACCTGTGAGAGCAGGTAGAAACCGGCGCAGATGATGAATATCCAGACCACTTCATAGGTGATGAACCGGGCCATCGTCACGTAGCCGATCAACAGGGCGAACAGGGACACCACCACGGCAACGCCGGTGAAGGTGTAAATCAGACCGGCGAAGGTGGTGACGCCTTCGGGGGCCTCTCCGGCAACGATCAGGTCTCTGCGCGTCTTGCTGACGCGCAACAGCAGCGCAGCGATCACCAGTGCCACGATCAAGGCTACGATGCCCCGACCGAACAACACCACTTCGGCGCTCATGCCAGTGACGTTGCTCATCTGCACCAGGGTTACCAGCACCAGTAGCAGGCTGGCCAGCAACCTCGGATAGGGCTCCATCACCAGCGCCACCGGATCGGCAATATCGGGCAGGCGCCATGAAGGATGTTTGGTGGACAACAACGCGCGGCTCAGCCCGGTGATCAGCACGCAGGTATAGGCCAGTTTTTCCAGATTCTGCGCCAGGTCGGCCAACAGGGGGGTGTAGGGCAATTGCCGGGTCCCGGCAAAATGCAGCAGTTGCAAGGCGATGCCGGCGGTCAGCACCGTCGCCACCACCGACGCCAGTGCAAGGGAGCTGCGCCGCAGCCGACCTTCAGGCATTCGATGGATGCACAGCCAGGCCAGGGCCCGTCCGGCGAGCTTTCGCCCCACGGTCCAGATGGCCAGGGCCAGGATCAGCAGAGTGGCGGTGATCCCGCGTTGTCCGGGTTGCCAGGCGGCCCGGTGCGTGGTCTCGAGCTGTTCGATGAGGGCGCTGAAACGTTGGCGGTCATCGATCGGAAGATTGAACAATGGCGACCAGAAGCTCGGGTTCAGGATGCTGCTGGTCTGCTGGGTCACTTCCGCTTCCAGCAGACTGCGCCGGATGCTGGCAATCTGCGTGATCAACTCGCCGGCACTTATTTTAAGCGCGGCCAGGGTTTTGAGTTGGCTGTCGATCTTGTCTTTTTGCTCGCCGAGGGCGTCTCGTTGGGAGGTAATGGCAGTCGTCACCTGTGCGTTCTCGTCAAGCGGCACTGGCCCCAGCACGTTGAGTTGCGCCTGCAATTGCGCCTGTCCAGGCAGCAGCGATGTGGACAGGCGTTCAATCTCCTGAATCAGTACCTGCACCAGGTCCTGCGAGCTTTCCAGCTGAGTGTAATTGGTGGCCTGGGAAACCTGCTGCTTGAGGCTGTTGAGCTGGTTTTGCACCCCCAGCAATTCGCTGTCGGAAATGCTGA
>NZ_MRCS01000080.1 GCF_002303925.1 Pseudomonas sp. ACN8 | reverse complement strand
CGCTTCTTCATGTACTACAACCGCACCAGGCTCCACAGCTACAACAACTATCTGTCGCCAATAGCCATGGAGCAAAAAGCGGCATAAACACCGTAACCGGTGTCCGGGATTACTTGACCAGTTCAGCCTGCTCGCGATGAGGCCATCAGATCCAACATCGTCGTTGATTGATACACCGCCATCGCCAGCAGGCTGGCTCCCACAATAGTAATGTGGCGCACACGGCCCCCTGTAGGAGCGAGCCTGCTCGCGATGAGGCCATCAGATTCAACATCTTCGTGGACTGATACACCGCCATCGCCAGCAGGCTGGCTCCCACAATAGTGATGTGGCGCACACGGCCCCCTGTAGGAGCGAGCCTGCTCGCGATGAGGCCATCAGTTTCAACATCTTCGTGGACTGATACACCGCCATCGCCAGCAGGCTGGCTCCCACAATAGTAATGTGGCGCACACGGCTCCTACAAAAAAGCCGGGGGCAATACCTCGGGCGCACCGGGATGAAATGATTGTGTCATTCGGGATGGTCGTTTGCCGGGCGTATCGCTATGCTCTGCGAGTTTGCCAAACGCCAATGATAACAACCACAGTGAAACCATGAGCCAATCAGACACGCGAGCGACTGTTCTAGCGCTGTATCCAGAAGACTCCCGCGAGGCTGCGGCATTGCTCAAGCAGGCCGTGCCGCTGATGGTTCGTCACAACATTCCGCCCAACCCGGTTCATTACGCGCTTTGGTACACCTACAGCAAGGGCCAGGAGCCGGAGCTCAACCGGCACCTGGACCGGGTAGTCAACGACTTCGACTGTTTCCCGCCGGAGTCGGCCGCCAAGCTGTTTCGCGAGTACATCATCCGCGATGAGCTGGCGGACGCCCGCTCCGGGCAGCAGGACGCGATCAACCTGGTCGACGACATGGAGCGCGATGTTTCGCGCAGCGTGAGGGGGAACCAGAACTTCCAGGCCAGCCTGGGCCAATACCTGCAGATGCTCGAACAGCCCGCCAGCGAGCGCTTGCCGAGCATCCTGAGCGAGCTGCAACAGAGCACCCGGCTGATGCAGGGGCAGCAGGAACACTTCCTCGCCCAGTTGCAGTCGGCGCAGCATGAAATCAAAAGCCTGCGGGACAAACTGCAGCGCGCCCAACTGGCCGCGACCCTCGATGGCCTGACCGAATTGCTCAACCGCGCCACCTTCAACCGCCAGCTTGAACAGGCCATGGGCAACGTGGCGAAGGGCGTGGCGCTGGTGATGCTGGATATCGACCACTTCAAGCAGTTCAACGACCAGTACGGCCATCCCTTGGGCGACCGCGTGCTGCAGCATGTCGCCCGGGTGTTGCGCGATTCGCTGCCCGAAGAAGCGTTCGCGGCGCGTTATGGCGGCGAGGAGTTCTGCGTGGTGCTCAAGGATTGCCCGGACCTGGCCGCCGCGGGCGCTTTTGCCGAGCGCCTGCGGCTGAAAATCCAGTCGCTGCGGGTCAAGGCCCGGGGCACCGACACGGTGCTGGACACCATCACCGCGTCGTTTGGCGTGGCTCATGTTCAACCCGGCGACACACCGGAAAGCCTGTTGACCCGCGCCGACGATGCGCTTTACCAGGCCAAGCGCAACGGGCGCAATCAGGTGCGTCAGCAGTCTGATGTAGCGGTCGGGGCCGTTTAGCCGAGGATGAAGTAAACCTTGCGCACCGTCGTGAGGTTTTCCCAGGTGCCATTGAATCCGCTGGCGACCACGAAGCAATCACCGGGGCCGAATGTGCGCGCGACGCCTTCGGCATCGGTCAGGCGTACGCTGCCTTCGAGGATGTGACACAGCTCGTCGTAATCGCACTGGCAACGCTCCCGGTGCGGTCCTGCCTCCCAGATGCCGGCCACGGCGTTTTTCCCGGGTGCTACAAAGTGCCGCCAACTCTTGCTGCGATAAGGCGCGTCGACCACGGCCGGGTCGCTGATTTCGGTTTCACGGGGAGTAAGGTCGCTGGCGAAGTCGATGACGTGCCGGGGCAGGGCTGTGGACATGGGGGTCTCCGGGTCAGGAATCGAAACCGATGCCAAAGGCATCGAAGGTCTTGAGCAGCAGGTCGCGGTGACCGTCACGGTCTTCCCGCGCCAGTGAACGCTGGGCCAGTTTCACGCCGACATAACGCAAGGGTTCGGGCGGAAAGCGGAACGGTGCCTTGGAAGTCATCAGCAGTTCGGTGCGTTCGGTACGCTCGCCGGCCAACAGATCGAGCATGTTCAGTGCGGCGAAACGGCTGGCGGACACCCCTTGCCCGGTGAAGCCCAAGGCATAGGCGACGCGGCCCTGGTGTTCGCAACCGGTGAACATCGTGGTGCGCGCGGAGGTGTCGATGATGCCGCCCCAGGCATGACTGAAACGCACATCGCGCAGCGCCGGGAAAGTCTGTTGAAACTGCTCGGCCAGACGCTGGAAGCTGTGCGGACGCTGGGTCAGGGCTTCGTCGCGGCGTCCGCCGAAATGGTAGATGGCATCAAAGCCGGCCCAGAGAATGCGGTTGTCGGCGGTCTTGCGCAGGTAGTGGAACTGGTTGCCGGCGTCGGCGATGCCGTAGCGGCCGATCCAGCCGATGGCTTGCAGCTGCGCATCGCTCAAGGGTTCGCTGACCAGGCTGTAGTCGTAGACCGGGATCACGCTCGATGCCAGATGGCCGAGCAGCGGCGGGGCGATGTTGGTGGCCAGGGCGATTTTTCCGGCGCTCACTTCGCCGCCTTCTGTACGCAGGCGCAGGTTGTCTTTGTCCGCGCTCAATTGCAGGACCGGGCTGTTTTCGAACAGTTGAATGCCTTGCTCAAGGCAAACACGGCGCAGTTCAGCGGCCATTTTCGCCGGGTTGAGCAGGGCGTAATTGGGTTCGAACAGGCCGGCCACATAAGCCGGTGAATCAAGCTTGCGTGTCAGATCGCTGCCTTCGAGCCACTGGCAGTCGATGCCGAACCGTGCATAGTTGCGCTGCATCGAGCGCAGCCCGTCGACCTGCCACGGCTGGCTGGCGACGTTGAGTTTGCCCTGGCGTTCGAACTCAACGTTCATGCCGAAGCGTTGCAGGTCGGCAGCCAGTTCGTCGAGGTTCTGTCGGCCGAGACGAATCAACTGTTCGGCTTCATCAGGCCAGCGCTTCAGCGCGTTCGACACACCATGGGAAATGCTCGGCGCGCAGAATCCGCCATTGCGCCCGCTGGCCTCACCGCCGCAACGCCGCGCCTCGATGATCGCGATGCTCAGCCCGGGGTTGCGCTGGCGCGCCAGCAGCGCCGTCCACAATCCGGTAAAGCCACCGCCGACCACCGCCAGGTCGCACTGCACCGTGCCGGTGACGGAAGGTGCGGCGGGCGGCGGGGTGACGGTGTCCTGCCAGAAGGGATGGGGCAGGACGTGGTCGAGGGCATCGAGACGCGGTGGGGCATTCATGCTGAAACTCCGGCGGTGTGTCGGGCAGCGACGATTGCGTTCGGTTGCCCGACGGTTGTTGTTGTTATGGCTAGAGATCGGGTAGAGCGAGAATCGCGCGGGCGGCAATGTCGGTGCCGCGGGTCGCCTGCATGCGCTCGCTGAACGCGGTGAGGCGTTGTTTCATCGGCTGGTCGGCCAGCAGCTGTTCAAGCGCGGCGGGCAGGGCGGCCAGGGGATCGGCAAAGCGCGGCAGGTAGCGGCCGACGCCGACTTCCTCGGCGCGGGCGGCGTTGTCGTGGCCGTCCCAGCAATAGGGAATGATCAGCGATGGCAGGCCGAAATACAGCGCTTCGCAGAAGCTGTTGTTGCCACCGTGATGGATGAACAACTGGCATTCCTTGAGCACCGCCGGCTGGGCAAACCAGCTGTCGAGGTACACGTTGTCCGGCACGGTGGTGTACATGTCGCGGTAGGCGCCGACGTTGACCAGGAAGCGATACGGTAAGGTTTCGATTGTGCTGATCAGGCGCTTCATCATCCCGGTGTCGGCGGCGCCGAGGCTGCCGAAGCTGAGGTAGATCAGCGGTGCGTCGTTGTGCCGTGGAAAGTCCGGGACGATGTACGGCGCTTCGCGGCGCACGCAACCGTCGAGGTAGATGTAGCGTTGCGGGTCCAGCGGTTGCTGGCGCTCATAGCGTACTGGCGTCGGTGACAGTAGCAGGTTCAGCCATGGCGAGTCGGTGAGGAACTGCCCCGCTGGGCACGGCGCCGTATTGTTGCCGAGGAGAAATTGCGAAAAGCGTTCATGGGCCGGTGCGACGGCCTTCAGGTACTGCTCGGTGTAGCGCTCGCAGGCCTGGGTGTCGCTGGCCATGCACCCGGACAGGTACGGCGGAACGGCCGCATCCGGCAGTTCGGTTTCGGCGCAGGACACCACCCGCACCCAGGGGCAACCGGCGTTGGCGATGGCCGGGAACATCACCACGTTGTCGAGCACGATCACGTCGGGCTTGAGGCGGCCGAGCAACTGCTGCAAGGGTTTTTCCGCTTCGATCGCGGTGTCGATGATGGCTTCCCAGGCCGGCGCCACGTAGCTGTCGATCTGCGCCAGCGGGGTCTGGTCGAAGTACGGAATGCTGCGCTCGATGAAGCGCTCCCAGTAGTGCTGGTGTTCCGCCGCCGACAATGGGCTCGCTTGCGGAATCGGGTACTCGTCGAAACCGTATTCGGCGAACAACCCCTGGAAATGTTCATGGCAGATGAACACCGGCCTGGCACCCAGTTCACGCAGCGACTGAGCGATACCAATGCAGTTCAAGGCCGCGCCGAAACTGGCTTCCGGAAACAGGGCGATCAGTTTTTGTTTTTGCATGGCGAGGGACTGTCCATGGCGGGTCAGACCCGCCGCTCCTGAAGGTGTTTTTGATGCTGTCTTATTTTCAAAAAAAAATCATCATGTTTTTGCGAGCCGGTTAGCGACGCCCGAACAGATGGCTTTGCGGGATGCCACGGTTGGCGGTTTGCGGGCGTTGCGCGGCGCTCAGGCGCAGGTGCAGGCGCAGCAGGTCGGCGGCGATCTCCATCTGCCCGCGTTCGATCTGCGCGATGATTTGCAGGTGTTCGCGCAGGGCCTCTTGCAGGCGATGCACGCTCACCGAGGGCAGCAGGTTCGGCAGGCGCCGCAGGCCTTGATGCTGGAGCAGGGCGTCGCTGATGAAGCGGTTGCCGCAGCTCTGGGCCAGCAGTTCGTGGAAGCTGATGTCCAGTTCGCGAAACTGTTGGATATCGAAGTCTTCCACGGGGCGGGCGAGCAGGCTTTGCGTGGCGCTGCGCAACAGCGCCAGGCGTTGCGGGTCGGCATTGAAGCTGGGGCTGAGCAAGGCTTCGGGCTCGAGAATCAGGCGGAATTTCAGGCTTTCTTCAAGGGCGGCGAGGCTGTTCAGCGACGGGCGAAACAGCCAGGACTGGCCGGGGCCGCGCTCGATGGCCTGGCTTTCGCTCAGTTGCTGCAGGGCCTTTTGTGCCGCTGGCCGGCCGATGGCGTAGCGGCGCATCAACTCGCTGATGCTGATGCTGTCGCCCAGGCGTCCGGCCATGCGGTCGCGCAGCACCGAAGCGGCCAGTTCTTCTTCCTCGGCCTGGGGCAGGGCGGCGTTGAAGGCCTGGCCCGCCGGCGAGGCCAGCAATCGGTAACCCTTGCCGGCTTCGTGGCTCAGCAGGTTTTCTTCGAGCAGCACCTTCAACGCGCCGCGAATCAGCGTGCGCGAGACCTGGAAGGTCCGGGCCAGGGCCTGCTCGGCCACCGGGTCGCCGGCCACCAGGCCGCTTTCCTGGGTGTGCTCGAGGATGCGCCGGGCCAGTTCCAGGTGATTGGTGCGCGGTTTTTTTTCGACTGTCGTACTCAAGCGTCTTTTCTCGTTGTGATCCGCTGTCGGACTCAGGTGCTCATCTTATGTCATGCGCCGGGTAATCGTCAGGCTGGAAAAAATGCGTTGACATCTTTTGATACTGGTCCTAATTTCTAAAAAAAAACACAAGCAATCGTTTCTCGTTTTGCCGTACTGCCTTCGAACACAACAATAATCAATCGTCGGGTGAGTATTTATGAGCAAGCTGAATGATCTTCTGTGCGTGGGATTGGCCGCTTCCCTGGCGATCGCTTCACAGGCTGCAAGTGCGAAAGACATGGTGATTTCCATCTGGGACGGCTACATGGCCCCGGATGCGCTGGAAAAGTTCAAGGCTGCCAGCGGTGTGGACGTCGACAAGGCGCTGCACGCCACCAACGAAGAAGTCATGGGCAAGCTGATGGCGTCCGGTGGTGAAGGGTACGACGTGGTGTTCGTCTCCTCGCCTTTCGCCGAAGTCCTGCACAAACAGGGGCTGCTGGCGGACATCGATCCGGTCAAAGTCCCCAACCTGAAAAACCTCTACCCCGAAGCCACGCACCTGGAATATGACCAGGGCAACCGGTTCTCCGTGCCTTACACCTGGGGCACCACCGGCATCTGCTACCGCTCCGACAAGGTGACACCGGCGCCACAGAGCTGGAACGAACTGCTCAACCCGAGCGACGCGCTCAAGGGCAAGGTGACGATGCTCGCCACCGACCGCTGGATGCTCGGCGCCGGGTTCCTCGCCAAGGGCTGGTCGGTCAACGACAGCGACCCCGCGCAAATCGCCGCCGTTCGCGACCAACTGATCGCCACCAAAAAACGCATTCTCTCCTTCGACGACACCACCTTCTACTCCAAGCTGGCCTCCGGCGAATCGCTGATGGCCCACGCCTGGGACGGCTGGTGCAACTACGGCACCCAGGCCAACGCGGCGATCAAGTTTGTGGTGCCCAAGGAAGGTTCCGACCTGTGGGTGGACACCATGGTGGTGCTCAAGAGCTCCAGGCACCAGGACGAAGCCTTCAAGTTCATCAACTTCATGCTGGCCAAGGAAAACCACGCCTGGGTCGCTGAAAACATCCTCTACAAAGTCCCCAACCAGGCGGCCATGGCCGGGCTGTCCGCTGACTTGCTCAAGCAATACCCCAACCTGACCATCGCCCCCGCCGAGCTGCTGAAAATGGAGCAATTGCGCGATCTGGGCGGCACCACGCAAAAGGCCTACACCCGCGCCGTCACCGAAATCATGGCGGCGCAGAACTAACGCCACGTCGATCCGAGGCCTGCCCGGCATGCCTCGCCACGCTTGCAAGCCGCCTCTGTCCTGAGGCGGGAGGATAGAGTTAATGAGTGCTTTGCATGCTGACAGGCGTCTGTCGGCCTGGCTTCTTGCGCCCGGCTTCGGCTGGCTGCTGATGTTCCTGGTGATTCCGTGCCTGTTGGTGCTGGTCTACAGCTTCGTTGAACGCGGCGCCTACGGTGGCATCGACTGGTTGTTCACCTGGGAAAACTATCAGCGCGCGTTCGATCCGCTGTACCTGGGCATCCTGCTCAAATCGGCGAAGATCGCCGGGCTGGCCACGGTGTTCGCGGTGTTGATCGGCTACCCGGCAGCCTACGCGATTGCCCGTGCGCCACGGCGGCGTCAGGCGGTGTACCTGTTTCTGGTGATGCTGCCGTTCTGGAGCAACTACTTGATCCGCACCTATGCCTGGATCGTCCTGCTCAACCGCGAAGGCCTGATCAACCGCCTGCTGCAAATGCTCGGCTACAGCGGCGAACCCATCAGCCTGCTGTACACCGAGTCGTCCGTGGTGCTGGGGCTGGTCTACAACTACATCCCCTTTGTGATCCTGGCGATTTTCTCCTCGCTGTCGCGCATCAACAACGAACTGTGGGACGCCTCGAAAGACCTCGGTGCCTCGGGCTGGATGACCTTTCGCCGGATCATCCTGCCGCTGAGCGTGCCGGGTATCGCGGCGGGCGCAGTGTTTGTCTTCGTGCTGAGCATCGGCAACTTCATCACGGCCGACCTGCTGGGCGGCAAGCAGGTGCAGATGGTCGGCAACCTGATCTACTCGCAATTCCTCACGGCGCGGGACTGGCCGTTCGGCGCGGCGCTGAGCTTCTTCCTGATCGCGATCATGTTGATCCTGTTATTCATCCAGGCACTGGTGGCCCGTCGTGCAGAAGGGGCGCGCTCATGAGTCAGTCTCGTTCCGTCAGCGGCACCGTGCTGGGTTCGCACCTGGGGCTGGTGTACGCCTTCCTCTATGTACCGATCCTGGTGTTGATCCTGCTGTCGTTCAACAAGTCCGGCTTGCCCACCGCCTGGGGCGGCGTATCGCTGAAGTGGTACGCGGCACTGGCGCACAACACGGCGATTCTGTCGGCGGCGCTCAACACCCTGGTCGTTGCGTTGTCGGCGACCTTCATTGCCTGTGTGCTTGGCACGTTCCTGGCGTTGGGCATCGAGTTGCGCCGCAAGGACAACCACAAAGGCCAGGTGGTCGACACCTTGCTGATGGCGCCGATGATCATTCCCGACATCGTGCTGGCGATTGCGCTGCTGAGCTTCTTCAACCTGCTCAAGGTCGGCCTGGGGTTGCACTCGATCATCATCAGCCACGCGGTGTTCAACATCGCCTTCGTCTGCGCGGTGGTGCGCACGCGGCTCAAGCACTTCGATTATTCGATCCTTGAAGCCTCGATCGACCTCGGCGCGAGCTGGTTCACCACGTTCCGCCGAGTGCTGCTACCGGTGATTTTTCCCGGTGTGCTGGCGGGCGGTTTGCTCTCGTTCACCCTGTCGGTGGACGAGTTCATCATCGCCTTTTTCAACTCCGGCTCCGGCCAGGCCTCGACCACGTTGCCCATGCAGATCTACGCCATGATCCGCTTTGGCGTCACCCCGGAAATCAACGCTCTGGCGACGCTGGTGATGCTGGTCAGCATCACCGCGCTGCTGGCTTCGCAGCGTCTCAACAAGGCTCCTCGCACCCATGAATAATTCATCTGCGGTACTGATCCTGGACAAGGTCAGCAAGTCTTATGGCAACGGCCTGGCGGTCAATGAGGTGTCGCTGAGCATCCGCGAAAACGAGTTCTTCGCGCTGCTCGGGCCGTCGGGCTGCGGCAAGACCACGCTGCTGCGCATGCTTGCCGGTTTCGAGACCCCCAGCGGTGGCTGCATCTATCTGGACGGCAACGACATCTCGCCGCTGCCGGCGAACAAGCGTCCGCTGAACCTGATGTTCCAGTCCTACGCGCTGTTTCCCAACATGACCGTGCGCAAGAACATTGCCTACGGCCTGGAAATGGAGCGCCTGCCGGAAAGCGAAATCCGCCGCCGGGTCGATGAAGTGCTGAGCACCGCGCAACTCGGCGAGCTGGCCGAGCGCAAGCCCGATCAGCTGTCCGGCGGTCAGCGTCAACGGGTGGCGCTGGCACGGGCATTGGTCAAACGCCCGCGAGTGTTGCTGCTCGACGAACCCTTGGGCGCCCTCGACAAGAAGCTGCGGGAAAAGATGCAACTGGAACTCAAGCGCCTGCAACACGAGAGCGGCATCACCTTCATCATCGTCACCCACGACCAGGAAGAAGCCCTGGTGATGTCCGACCGCATGGCAGTCCTGGATGGCGGCAAGGTCTGCCAGTGCGGCAGCCCGACCGAACTCTACGAAAACCCCAACAGCCGTTTTGTCGCCAACTTCATCGGCGTCAGCAACCTGCTCGAAGGCGTGCGCTCGGGCCAGCATTCGGTGCGGGTCAACGGCCACGAGCTGAGCGTCGACACCGATGCGCCGCTGGTGACCGGCCAGGCAGTCGCCGTGGTGGTCCGCCCGGAACGCCTGCAAGTGCTGACGGAACAGGGCGGCGATTGCGCCAATCAGGTCAGTGGCAAGATCGTCGAAGTCGCCTACCACGGCCTCGACACCAATCTGCACGTGCAGACCCCCCTCAGCGACAAGCCGCTGATCGTACGCGTGCCGTCCTCACAGTTCGAATTCGCCCATTTTGCAATCGACACGACCATCCGGCTGGGCTGGCAGGCCCGGCATGCCCGCGTATTGACGCGCTGAACAATAAAAAGACCAGGCAGGAGCAGCACTCGATGAAACAGAAAGTGATCGCATTCTTTCCGGAAGCCGCCTATGGCCCGGCGCTGAACTCAGTGGGTATCGCCCAGGCCTGTGAAGCCCTGGGGCACAAAGCGGTGTTCCTCACCGACCCGGGCATGAGCGGTGTTTACGCCGGTTATGGTTTTGAAGAGCACATGGTCAACATGTCGGCGCCGATGCCGGCCGAAGAGATGGCCCGCTACTGGGTGGATTTCATCAACGGCCACATTCCGAACTTCCGCAAGTCGCCGCTCGACCAGATCGACAACTACGTCAAGGAATGCTGGGCGGCCATCGTCGAAACCGCCAAGTGGGCGCAAAAGGACCTGCCGGCGGTGCTGGACAAGGTCAAGCCCGACCTGATCTGCGTGGACAACGTGATCCTGTTCCCGGCGATCAAGCAATACGGCAAGCCGTGGGTGCGGATCATTTCCTGCTCGGAGAACGAGATCGAAGACCCGGATATCCCGCCGCACCTGTCGGGCATGAGCATCGACGACAAGGCCGGCCACGCGCAATTTCGCCAGCGTTTCGACGAGGTGGTCGGGCCAATCCACGACGACTTCAACCAATTCCTGCAAGCTCATGGCGAACAGCCGTATCCGCTGGGCACATTCTTTGAAGCCTCACCGTTCATGAACCTGTTGTTGTACCCGGATGCGGTCAAGTTCGAGCGGCGCCATCCATTGCCGGCCGAGCGTTTCCATTACCTGCAAGGTTGCGTGCGCCACGACACGCCCTACGAGATTCCGCCGTTTCGCGCCCACAACGACAAGCCGCTGCTGTACGCCAGTTTCGGCAGCCTCGGTTCCGGCGATGTCGAGCTGCTCAAGCGCCTGATCGAGGCGGTGGGCAAGCTGCCTTACCGGGCGCTGTTCAACGTCGGCGAACACCTGGACGAGTACCCGGACCTGCCGGACAACGTGCAGATTTCCAACTGGTTCCCGCAGCCGTCGGTGATCGCCCAGGTCGACGCGGTGATCCACCACGGCGGCAACAACAGCTTCACCGAGTGCCTGTTCTTCGGCAAACCGGCGATTGTCATGTCCTACGTCTGGGACGGCCACGACAATGCCATGCGCGCCGAAGAAAGCGGCCACGGCTTCAAGCTCGATCGCTATGAGTGGAACGAAGAACAGCTCGCGGAAAAACTCCACGCGTGCCTCAACGACGAGGCGATGCGCCAACGGCTGCAGCGCACCAGCGCGCAGATGCAATCGCGCAAGGGGCCGCAAGACGCGGCCGCGATTCTCGACAAGGTGCTCAACGATGCCTGATTCATCCACCGCGGCGGGTATCACGCCGTACCTCGAAGCCGTCAGCAGCCGCACCGACCTGGTGGACTGGGGCGTGCAGAGCGACGCCGTCGAAGGCGTCTCGCATTCCAGCGGACGCTTGCTGTTCAAGGGCCCGAACAATAGCCCGGAAACCGGACTGTGGGTGTGCACCCCCGGCCGCTGGCGGTTGTCGATTCCACGGGACGAGCTGTGCCATTTCCTCGCGGGGCACGCCACTTACCGTAACGACAACGGTGAAGTGATCGAAGTGCGCCCCAACACCCTGGTGCTGTTCCCGGCCGGCTGGACCGGTGAGTGCCACGTCCGGGAAACCCTGCGCAACGTGTACATGCTGGCCTGAGCCTGAATACCCCACCCCTGTAGGAGCGAGCTTGCTCGCGAAAAACGCCAGGACAACGCCGTCATCCAGACAGCGCGCGTCATCGTTGACGTCCTTCGCGAGCAGGCTCGCTCCTACAAAAAACTGGAGAAGATGAATGACTACCCCGTTTCTGTACGACCCGCTGAGCATCACCGATGTCAAGGATTGGGGCGTGATCCCGACCATGCTCGAAGGTGAGTCCCGTGTCTCTGGTGTGGTGCTGCACAAAGGCCACGAAGGCCAGTCCGAATGTGGCATCTGGATCTGCACCCCGGGCAAATGGTTCTGCCATGTCACCAGCGACGAGTTCTGCCACTTTCTCGAAGGTCGCTGCACTTACGTCCATGAGTCCGGCGAGGTGATCGAGATCAGGCCGGACACCGCCGCCTTCTTCGGCAAGGACTGGAAGGGTGTGTGCACCGTCCACGAGACCATCAAAAAGGTCTACATGATCCGGTGATCGCCATGACAGATGCTTTGGCGTCATTGCCAACCCGTGAAGACCAGCGCACCGCCTTTCTGGCCCGCGCCGGTTACGCCGGGGCCCTGCTGGTCGCTTTGCCGGCGGATGCTTCGACCCGGCGATATTTCCGCATGGAGGGCGCGGGTCTGTTGCTGATGGATTCGCCTCCCGACAGTGAGCCCATCGGCCCGTTCGTGCGCATCGCCCGGCAGTTGCAGGGGCTGGGCCTGTCCGCGCCGGCCTTGCTGGCGGTGGACGAGGCGGCGGGGCTGGCGTTGATCGAGGATTTCGGTCACGACACCTACACCCGGCTGCTGCTGGCCGGGCACTCGGAGTCGGCGCTGTATCACCTGGCGGTCGATACGCTGGTGGCCTTGCATCGCGCAGCGCCAGCGGCGGAATTGGCGCCTTACGACGAACCGCGACTGGCGCACGAGTACGCGCTGTTTATCGATTGGTACGTGCCGCTGCTGATCGGCAAGGACGCGGCGCAGAACCTGCGCGATGAGTATCTGGCGCTGTTTGCCGATGCTTGTCGCGACGTCGCAAAACGCCGCGAAGCCCTGGTGCTGCGCGACTTTCACGTCGACAACCTGATGCTGCTGCAAGGCCGTGAAGGCGTGGCGGCCTGCGGCTTGCTGGATTTCCAGGACGCCCTGGTCGGGGCGGCGGCCTATGACCTGATGTCGCTGCTC
>NZ_MRCS01000079.1 GCF_002303925.1 Pseudomonas sp. ACN8 | reverse complement strand
TGCAACAGCGCAATCCTCATACCCCCTGTAGGAGCGAGCTTGCTCGCGATGGGCTCACCGGCGCCGCGTTTATCCAATGGCAACGCGTCATCGTTAACGTCCATCGCGAGCAAGCTCGCTCCTACAGGGGGTATGAGGATTGCGCTGTTGCATTCACCAATGAGAACGGATGACGTCTGGAGATAATTAGTCGCCAGGCTGGAACACAAAGAGGTGTGAAGTGAGTCAGCGTGTCGCAGTTCTCACTCTGCATCGCTGCAGCGCATTAATTCTTTTTCTCATTTGACAATCATTATCATTAAGCCTAATTTGTCGCTCGATGTGTAGGACGCCCCCCGGTTTTTCGCCGTCCCACTAACCTTTTGGCAGCAGGGTGATTTCCATGATGGAACCAGTATCCACAAGCAGGTGCGATACACCGCTACTTCAGGCATTCGTCGACAATCGACTGATTCTGGTGAAGATCGCAGCCCGAATTACCGGTTGCCGCTCACGTGCCGAAGATGTTGTGCAGGACGCATTCTTCCGGCTGCAATCGGCCCCGCCCATCACCAGTTCGATCAAGGCTCAGCTCAGCTACCTGTTCCAGATCGTGCGCAACCTGGCGATCGACCACTACCGCAAGCAGGCGCTGGAGCAGAAGTATTCCGGTCCTGAAGAGGAAGGGCTGAATGTGGTGATTCAGGGTGCGTCGCCGGAAACCTCGCACATCAATTTTTCGACGCTGGAGCACATTGCCGATGCGTTGACCGAGTTGCCGAGCCGCACCCGCTACGCCTTCGAGATGTATCGCCTGCACGGCGTACCGCAAAAGGACATCGCCAAGGAACTCGGCGTCTCGCCGACCCTGGTGAACTTCATGATCCGTGATGCGCTGGTGCACTGCCGCAAGGTGTCGGGCAACCGGGGCGATATGGCTGCTCGCCAATAAGATCCGATTTTTCAGCGCCTCCATCGCGAGCAGGCTCGCACACAGGGTCCTGCGAGCACAGGGTAAATGTGGGAGCGAGCCTGCTCGCGATGGGGCACTCAAGACCGCCAAAAATCGTGAGCCTTACGCCTCAAGCCAGTGTACAGCGGTCAAAAAACCGCTCCCGCCCCAACACCATCAAGGCCGCGCGCTTGTGCGGGAAGTCGAACTCTTTCTCGCAGTGAAAGCGCTGTTCCTGCATATAACCGATCATCTTCGCGTTATCGGCACGGGGCTCGGCAACCACGCGCTGGGTGCGCGGATCATCGAGAAACAGGTAATGCACCAGCGCCGATAACCAGCTCGCCACCTTGTGCGGACCGCGGTGATTTTCTTCCCCCACCAGCATGTGAATGCCACGGTCGTAATTGCTGGCCTCGTAGAAGGGTGAGATGCGATCTTCCCTGGCCCAGTAGGCTTCGAAATAAGCGAAGGGCTGATCGTCGAAACAACCGATCAGCGTCAGCGTGTGCGGGTCGGCCTCGAGTTTGCTCAGGTATTGGCGATGCTGTTCGAGGCTGCCCTCCTCCTGCCAGAAACTGGCGACTCGCGGGCTGTTCTGCCAGCGGTTGAAGCGTGCCAGGTCTTGCTCGATGTCCAGCGTGCGCAGGGAAACCCGGGCACCCAGCCGCGCATCGAAGCGTCGATACACTTCACCACGAGGCTTGACCGGCCGCCGTGGATGACGCTTGCCGTCGGTGATGAGCATTTGCTGCGGGTAGCTGCCGGTCAGGGAATGCCCCAGCCACGGCTGCGGCAACTGCCAGAACACGGTGCGCTCGCAGCGATACTGGCCGCTGACGGGAGTTGGAATCAGCAGACCGCCGGACACGGCTTCGTCCGGCACCTCTTGCAGTTGCCAGGTAAGACACTGGCAGTCGGGGTCGCGAGCGAACAGCCAGTAACAGGCCGCCCACAATGCCTGCCCTTCGGGGCGCCTGAAACGCTCCTCCAGTTGCACGTGCAACTCGGGGCCACGACTGAGCCGCAGGGCGGGCAACGGTTGCCCTTCCAGGCTGAGGCTCAGGCAGCAATCGGTTTCATCAGCGGCAAGACGACTGCCTGTCGGCAGACACAAGGCAGTCAGTTCATTCAGATCGGACATGGGTCGGGCTCACGATAATCGTCGACAGTTCAACGAGGTGACGTGAGCCACGGCGGGAAATTTAGGCAAAGACCATCATTTGGCGGCTTGTGGCGCCGGTGCGTTGCGCTGGACCGGCACCAGCGCAATCTTGTACGGTTCGAAAATCTTCAACATCTGGCCATTGTCCCGCAAGCCTTGCAACAGCTTGCCGAAGGCTTCGCCAGTGATGGGCGCGGTCGGACGCAGAATGGCGTAGTGGTGATAGACCTGGTCGACGCGCTGGGACGCCAGCAACTCGCCAGCGACTTTTTCATTGCGCAGGAAGTAGTCGCTCAGGTACGAACGCGTGACCAGGGCGATGTCGGCCCGGTCGCGCAATACCATCAGCAGATTGCTGTCATGGGAATAGGTCAGCGTGGCGTTGTAGTTTTTCGCGAGGTACAGGGGGTCGGCATTGAAGTTGGCGAACTCGTAGTGATAGCCACTGAACAGTGCCAGGCGCTTGCCTTTCAGGTCGGCAAAATAGCTTTGCTGTCGATCGGGCAGGCGTTGCGCGACAAAAATCTCGGCGTCCTCCAAGCCCATGTCGACGGCAGTATGGGGGATATCTTCCCAACCCCAGGCGGGATTTTCGAAGATGGCCATGTCGACCCGGCCCTGCTTGAAATCACCGAAGCGCCGGGGAATGGAAGTGGGCACCAGGATAAACTGGTAGTCAGTTTGCGACGCATTCAGGGCCTCGACCAGTTGCGGCAGCAACCCGGTATCGGCCCCGGATTCCGGGCGCACGGTGTAAGGCGGAAAGTGCGCGGCACCAATGCGCACCAGTTGCGCAGCCTGGGACGGCATCATCGCTGACGCCGCAAACATCGACAGCAAAAGCCGCGAGGCTGACCGAATTGGTGAACCCATGAAAACGCCCCCACTCCCCAATAAAACGGTACCAATGCATTCAAGCTAGGCGGTTTCGCCCAGTTAGCCAGTTTAATGTAGGCCAATACAAGCTTATTGCCGGTCTTCCAGCACCAGAATCAACGCCTCATCGGCCAACTGATCGAGGCTCATGCTGCCGCCGGCGCGAAACCAGGTGGTGGTCCAGGACAATGCGCCGGTCAGGAAGCGGCGGGTGATGAACACATCGCCGCGGATAAACCCGGCGTTCTTGGCTTCGCCCAACACTTGCAGCCAGATGTCTTCGTAGATGTCCCGCAGCGCCAGGACCTTGGCCTGGCCCTCTTCGGACAGCGAGCGCCATTCGTAGACCAGCACGGCCATGGCCTCGCCGCTGCCGCCCATGATCGACTGCAATTCACACCGGATCAGCGCCAGCACTTGCTCGCGCACACTGCCGGCCTCGGCGATGGCCGCTCGCATCAACGCGGTGTTGTAGAGAATGGTCTCCTCCATCACCGCCCGCAGGATTTCGTCCTTGCTCTTGAAGTGATGAAAAATGCTTCCGGACTGAATGCCCACGGCGCCGGCCAGGTCGCGCACGGTCGTGCGTTCATAGCCTTTATTGCGGAACAGGTGGGCCGCCACTTGCAGCAGCTTGCCACGGGCGCTGTCCGGGTCGGTCAGTTGGCCGTCGTCGACCAATTGGCGCATCACCCTCAGGGCTTTTTGCTCGTCCACCCGTTCTCTCCTACAGTCGTTCAATCAATAACGCCGATCCCCCCGAAAACAGCGGGGTTGCGCGGGCAATTTAAGCGTATGGGTGCAACCAAGCAAGCGCTTGGGCAGAAGATAATCAAGTCATTTACAAACCAAGCGCTTGCTTGGTAATGTCGATGCACTTCGGTTGGAGGTAGTTATGGAATGGACTGCGCCTAAAACAATTCGCATCGGTTGCGCCAGCGCCTTCTGGGGCGATACCTCGACCGCTGCCGCGCAGCTGGTGGAACACGGGCATCTGGACTATCTGGTCTTCGATTACCTGGCCGAAATCACCCTGTCGATCATGGCCGGCGCGCGGATGAAAGATCCCCAGGCCGGCTATGCGGGCGACTTCATCGAAGTGCTCGCGCCCTTGCTGCCGCAGCTTGCGCAGCAAAACATTCGGGTCATCAGTAATGCCGGCGGGGTCAATCCCCAAGCCTGCGCCGCCGCCCTGCAAGCGGCCTGCGACAAGGCCGGGGTGGCGCTGAAGATCGCCGTGTTGCTGGGTGACGACCTGCAACCGCAATTCAAACAGCTGCGCAACCTGCGCATTCATGAAATGTTCAGTGGCGCGCCCCTGCCATCGATGTGTGTCTCGACCAACGCCTACCTCGGCGCACCCGGCATTGTCGAAGCCCTGCGCCTGGGGGCGGACATCGTGATCACCGGGCGCGTGGTCGACAGTGCGGTGGTCAGCGCCGCGCTGGTGCACGAGTTCGGCTGGTCGTGGCACGACTACGACAAGCTCGCCCAGGCGGCATTGGCCGGGCACATCATCGAATGCGGCGCCCAGTGCACGGGCGGCAACTTTACCGACTGGCGCGACGTGCCCGACTACGAACACATCGGTTTTCCCATCGTCGAAGTCAGCGCCGACAGCCAGTTCATCGTCAGCAAACCCGAAGGTACCGGCGGGCTGGTCACGCCGCTGACAGTGGGCGAACAGATGCTGTATGAAATCGGCGACCCGCGGGCGTATCTGCTGCCCGACGTGGTGTGCGATTTCACTCAGGTCAAACTGCTGCAACAAGGCAGGAATGCGGTGCAGGTACACGGTGCCAAAGGCTTGCCGCCGACCGCGCAATACAAGGTCAGCGCCACGTACCCCGATGGTTTCCGCTGCACCGCCAGTTGCCTGATTGCCGGCATCGATGCCGTCGACAAGGCGCGGCGGGTTGCTGATGCGATCATCAACAAGACCTCGGAAATGTTCCGCCAGCGCGGCTGGGCGCCGTACAGCGACGTGAGTATCGAGTTGCTGGGCAGCGAGGCCACCTACGGCCCCCACGGCCAGCGTCAGGACAGCCGCGAAGTGGTGATCAAACTCGCGGTGCGCCATCCGGACAAGCAGGCGTTGATCGTGTTCTCCCGGGAAATCGCCCAGGCCGCCACCGGCATGGCGCCGGGGCTGACCGGCATTGTCGGAGGCCGGCCGACCGTGTATCCGCTGATCCGGCTGTTCTCGTTCCTGATCGACAAAACCGCCTGCACGCTGGACATTGATTTCATCGGGCAGCGCCGCTCGTGTGCCCTGCCCGCCCTGGATGTGCTCGACCCGCTGGCCCTGCCAACCCCGATCGCACCACCGAAACCGGTTGGCCTGGCCGACGCCAGCGTGGCCCTGGTCAAACTGGCGGTCGCCCGCTCGGGCGACAAGGGCAACCACAGCAACATCGGCGTCATGGCCCGCGAGCCCGAGTTCCTGCCGTGGATCGCCGAAGCCTTGACCCCGGAGGTGCTCGTCGACTGGATGGGCCACGTCCTCGATCCAATCCACGGGCGAGTCGAGCGCTGGTACTTGCCCGCCAGCCACAGCCTGAATTTCCTGCTGGAAAACGCCCTCGGCGGCGGCGGTGTCGCCAGCCTGCGCATCGATCCGCAAGGCAAGGCCTTCGCCCAGCAATTGCTGGAAATCCAGATTCCGGTGCCGCAGCGCATCGCCGACCAGTTCAACTAGAGGATTGCCGCCATGGCCTACGATTCGATTTTCAAAGCCGATTTGTTTGCCGGCCAAAACATCATCGTCACCGGTGGCGGCAGTGGCATCGGCCGCTGCACCGCCCACGAACTGGCGGCCCTCGGCGCCCATGTGCTGCTGGTCGGGCGCAAGGCCGACAAGCTGAAAACCGTTGCGGCGGAGATTGCCGAAGACGGTGGCAAGGCCGATTGGGCGGTTTGCGACATCCGCGAGGAAGAATCGGTGCAGCACCTGGTCAGCGAATTGATTCGCAAGCATGGCCCCATTCATGGTCTGGTCAACAATGCGGGCGGGCAGTACCCGTCGCCCTTGGCCTCGATCAATCAGAAGGGTTTCGAAACCGTGATGCGCACCAATCTGGTGGGCGGTTTCCTGATGGCCCGGGAAGTGTTCAACCAGTCCATGAGCAAGCACGGCGGGGCCATCGTCAATATGCTCGCCGACATGTGGGGCGGCATGCCGGGCATGGGCCACTCCGGCGCAGCACGTTCGGGCATGGACAACCTCACCAAGACTGCCGCGTACGAATGGGGTCATGCCGGGGTGCGGGTCAACGCCGTGGCGCCGGGGTGGATTGCCTCCAGCGGCATGGACACCTACGAAGGCGCCTTCAAGGCCGTGATCCCGACCCTGCGCGAACATGTGCCGCTCAAGCGTATCGGCACCGAATCGGAAGTCAGCGCGGCGATAGTTTTCCTCCTCAGCCCGGCAGCGGCGTTCGTCAGCGGCAGCACCTTGCGCATCGACGGCGCCGCCAGCCTCGGCGGCCGCGCCTGGCCGATCCACAAGGCGACCAACAGCGAGTCGTACAACGGTTTCCACCGCGCCTACATACCCGACGTATTGAAGGACAAGGAATAACCCATGCCGGTGATTCAATCGTTACTCGATCCCCACAGCGAGTCGTTCGCCCAGAACCGTGCGGTGATGCTGAGCGCCATCGAGCAAGTTCGCGTGCTCGAACAGAACCTGCTGAACAAGGCTGACGAAGCCAGGCCGAAGTTCGAAAAACGCGGCCAGTTGCTGCCCCGGGAACGCCTCAATCTGCTGCTGGACCCCGGTGCGCCGTTTCTCGAACTGGCGAGCCTGGCCGGCTACAAGCTGCACGACGACAAGGACGGCAGCTGCGCCGGTGGCGGCTTGATCGCCGGCATCGGCTACGTGTCCGGCGTGCGCGTGCTGGTGGTGGCGAACAACAGCGCGATCAGGGGCGGAACCATCTCTCCCAGCGGTTTGAAGAAATCCCTGCGCCTGCAACAGATCGCCATGGAAAACAAACTGCCGGTGATCACCCTCGCCGAAAGCGGCGGCGCCAACCTCAATTACGCGGCGGAGATTTTCGTCGAAGGCGCACGCAGCTTTGCCAATCAGGCGCGGATGTCGGCCATGGGTTTGCCGCAGGTCACCGTGGTGCACGGTTCGGCCACGGCGGGCGGCGCGTATCAGCCGGGACTGTCGGATTACGTGGTGGTGGTACGCGGCAAGGCCAAGCTGTTTCTCGCAGGTCCCCCACTGCTCAAGGCCGCCACCGGCGAAGTGGCCACCGATGAAGAGCTGGGCGGCGCCGAGATGCACGCACAAACCGCCGGCACCGCCGAATACCTGGCTGAAAACGACGCCGACGGCGTGCGTCAGGTACGCGAGATCGTCAGCCTGTTGCCATGGAACGAGCAGTTGCCCCCACTACCCGAACGTCGCTGGAAGGAACCGCTCTACCCCATCGATGAACTGCTGGGGCTGATCCCGGATGATCCGAAAAAGCCCTACGACGTGCGCGAAATCATCGCCCGCCTCGCCGACGCTTCGAACTTTCTTGAATTCAAGGGCGAGTTCGATCAGCAGACGGTGTGCGGTCATCTGAAAGTTCAGGGCCGCGCCTGTGGTTTCATCGGCAACAACGGCCCGATCACGCCAAAGGGCGCGAGCAAGGCCGCGCAGTTCATCCAGCTGTGCGACCAGAGCCAGACGCCGCTGCTGTTTTTCCACAACACCACCGGATTCATGGTCGGCACCGAATCGGAACAGCAAGGCGTGATCAAGCACGGCGCGAAGATGATTCAGGCGGTGGCCAACGCCCGGGTGCCGAAACTGACCATCGTCGTCGGTGGCTCCTATGGTGCCGGCAACTATGCAATGTGCGGGCGCGGCCTGGACCCGCGCTTCATCTTCGCCTGGCCCAACAGCCGCACCGCCGTGATGGGCGGCGCGCAAGCGGGCAAAGTGCTGCGCATCGTCACCGAGGCCAAACAGGCCAAGGATGGCCTGGTGCCCGATCCGAAAATGCTCGACATGCTCGAACAAGTCACCGCGCAGAAACTCGACAGCCAGTCCACGGCGCTCTACGGCAGCGCCAACCTGTGGGACGACGGCTTGATCGACCCGCGCGATACCCGGACCTTGCTCGGTTACTTGCTGGATATCTGTCACGAGGCCGAAAGGCGGCCTCTGCAAACCAACAGCTTTGGTGTGGCGCGGCTCTAAGCCGACTAACAGGAGAACAATAAAAATGATCTTCACCCAGGAACATGAAGCACTGCGCCGCACCGTTCGCCAGTTCGTCGAGCATGAGATCAACCCCCACGTCGAGGAATGGGAAAAGGCCGGGCGCTTCCCCATCCACGAGATCTTCCGCAAGGCCGGCGACCTCGGTTTGCTGGGCATTTCCAAACCGGAAAAATTCGGTGGCATGGGGCTCGACTACAGCTATTCGATCGTCGCCGCCGAAGAGTTCGGCACCATCCATTGCGGCGGCATTCCGATGTCCATCGGCGTGCAGACCGACATGTGCACACCTGCACTCGCACGGTTCGGCTCCGATGAACTGCGCGAGGAATTCCTGCGCCCGGCCATCAGCGGCGAGCAGGTCGGCTGCATCGGTGTCTCCGAAGTCGGCGCCGGCTCCGACGTCGCCGGGCTGAAAACCACGGCGCGCAAGGACGGCGACGACTACGTGATCAACGGCAGCAAGATGTGGATCACCAACTCGCCGAGCGCCGACTTCATCTGCCTGCTGGCCAACACCTCGGACGACAAGCCGCACATCAACAAGTCGCTGATCATGGTGCCGATGAACACGCCGGGCATCAGCTTGAGTTCGCATCTGGACAAGCTCGGCATGCGCAGTTCGGAAACCGCCCAGGTGTTTTTCGACAACGTGCGCGTACCGCAGCGCAACCGCATCGGTCATGAAGGCGCGGGGTTCATGATGCAGATGCTGCAGTTCCAGGAGGAACGCCTGTTCGGCGCGGCCAACATGATCAAGGGTCTGGAGTACTGCGTCGACAGCACCATCGAATACTGCAAGGAGCGCAAAACCTTCGGCAACGCGCTGATCGACAATCAGGTGATCCACTTTCGCCTGGCTGAACTGCAAACCGAAATCGAATGCCTGCGGGCGCTGGTCTATCAGGCCACCGAGCAGTACATCAAAGGCCAGGACGTCACGCGCCTGGCCTCCATGGCCAAGCTCAAGGCCGGGCGACTGGGCCGCGAAGTCAGTGACAGTTGCCTGCAATACTGGGGTGGCATGGGCTTCATGTGGGACAACCCGGTGGCCCGGGCTTACCGCGATGTACGGCTGGTGTCGATCGGCGGCGGCGCCGACGAAATCATGCTGGGGATCATCTGCAAACTCATGGGCATTCTGCCGGGGAAGAAGAAATGAACAACCTGCCGGTTTGCCAGACCTTGCTGCTGGAACTGCACAACGGCGTGTTGCACATCACCCTCAACCGCCCGGAATGCCGCAATGCGATGAGCTTGCAGATGGTCGCCGAGTTGCGCTCGGTGCTGGCCGCGGTAGGCGATAAACCCGGAGTTCGCGCCCTGGTGATCGGCGGCGTCGGCGGGCACTTCTGTGCCGGCGGCGACATCAAGGACATGGCCAATGCCCGCGCTCAAGGTTCGACCGCGCACAAGGACCTGAACCGGGTATTCGGCGCCCTATTGCAAGAGGTGCAACACGCACCTCAAGTGGTGATCACGGTGCTGCAAGGCGCGGTACTCGGCGGCGGTCTCGGCCTGGCCTGCGTCAGCGATATCGCCCTGGCCGATCACCAGGCGCAATTCGGCCTGCCGGAAACCAGCCTCGGCCTGTTGCCAGCGCAGATCGCGCCGTTCGTGGTGCAGCGCATCGGCTTGACCCAGGCCCGGCGCCTGGCCCTGACGGCGGCGCGTTTCGACGGTACCCAGGCGCGGCGCATGGGGCTGGTGCATTTTGTCGAGCATGATCCGCAGGCCCTGGCCGAACGTCTCGATGAGGTGTTGGCCCATGTGCTGTGTTGTGCGCCAGGGGCGAATGCGGCGACCAAAAAACTCTTGCTGGCCAGTGCGGGACAGCCCTCGGATGCGCTGCTTGATCAGGCTGCCGAATGGTTCAGCGAAGCGGTGACCGGAGCCGAAGGTGTCGAGGGAACGATGGCCTTCGTGCAAAAACGCAAACCGGGGTGGGCCTCCTGAAAAGCATCGCGAGCAAGCTCGCTCCCACATTTGCAATGCATTCCCCTGTGGGAGCGAGCCTGCTCGCGAAGAGGCCAGCACTTTCACCGCACAATTTGAGAGACACCCCTATGCCCGGACTCAAAAAAATCCTCATCGCCAACCGCGGTGAAATCGCCTGCCGCATCCAGCGCACGGCCCAGGCACTGGGCTATCGCACCGTCGCCGTGTTCAGCGACGCCGACGCCGATGCGCTGCACGTGCGGATGGCCGACGAGGCGGTCAATATCGGCCCGGCCCCGGTGCAACAGTCTTACCTGAATATCCCGGCCATTCTCGACGCAGCGCGGCGCACGGGCGCGGATGCGATCCATCCGGGCTACGGTTTCCTCTCGGAAAACGCCGGGTTTGCCCTTGCCTGCCGGGACGCCGGTTTCACCTTCATCGGCCCCAGCCCCGAGGCCATCGAACTGATGGGCAGCAAGCGCCTGTCGAAAATCGCCATGATCGACGCCGGTGTACCGTGCATCAACGGCTATCAGGGCACCGAACAGGACGACGCCACCCTGAGCCGCGAAGCCGAGCGCATCGGCTATCCGTTGATGATCAAGGCCAGCGCTGGCGGCGGTGGACGCGGCATGCGCCTGGTGCATGACGCCCGCGAATTGCTGGAACAGATTCGCACCGCGCGCTCCGAAGCCTTGAACGGTTTTGGCAACGGCGAACTGATTCTAGAACAGGCACTGGTCGAACCCCGTCACGTCGAGATCCAGCTGTTCGGTGACCGGCATGGCAACCTGATTTACCTCGGCGAACGCGATTGCTCGGTGCAGCGCCGGCATCAGAAAGTCATCGAGGAAGCGCCCTGCCCGGTGATGACCGCTGAGTTGCGCCAGGCCATGGGCGAAGCGGCGCTCAAGGCCGGGCGCGCGGTGAACTACGTCGGCGCGGGCACCGTGGAGTTTTTGCTGGATGCGCGCGGGCAGTTCTATTTCCTGGAGATGAACACCCGACTGCAAGTGGAACACCCGGTGACCGAACTGATCACCGGGCTGGACCTGGTGGCCTGGCAACTGAACATCGCCGAGGGGCAACCATTGCCCTTGCGCCAGGAACAGGTGCAACTCACAGGCCACGCCATGGAAGTACGCCTGTACGCCGAAGACCCGGCCCAGGGTTTCCTGCCGCAAACCGGGCGCATCGTGGCCTGGGAACCGGCATTGCAGGACGGCGTGCGAATTGATCACGGCCTGATCGAAGGCCAGCTCATCAGTCCCTTCTACGACCCGATGCTCGGCAAACTCATCGCCCACGGTGCCACCCGCGAAGAAGCCCGGCGCAAATTGCTGCGGGCCGTACAAGACAGCGTGCTGCTGGGGCTGCAAAGCAATCAACGCCTGCTTGCCAGCCTGCTGGAACACCCGCAGTTCGCCAGCGGAGATTTCAGTACCGGGTTCATCGCGCAGCACTTCGCCGACCACCCCTGCCTGCATCGCAAAACCCCAGCTGCGCACCACTTGGCCATCGTCGCCGCCCTGTTTTATCAGGCGGCGGCACAGGCTCACCCGGCACCGCTTGGCGGTTGGCGCAACAATGCCAGCGTGCCGCTGCACTATCGCATCGGCCTTGAGGATCAGGACTGGCCGGTAGCGTTGCAGGCGATCCCGGGCCAGCCGTTGCGCATTCAGGTCGCCGAGCGCAGCTTCGAACTGAAGATCATCCACAGCGACGGACGCTGGGCCACCCTGGAAATCGAAGGCGTTCGCCAACGCCACGCCTATCGTCTGGAGGCCGGGCGTCTCTGGCTGTTTACCCGGCCAGGCAGCCTGCAGTTCGTGGATCGCACTCAGACGCAGGTTACCGGTCAGGCCAGTGTCAGCTCCGGTACCCTCAAGGCGCCGATGGACGGGGCGATTGTCGACGTCCTGGTCAACGAAGGCAGCAAGGTGACCAAGGGCCAACTGCTGGTCGTACTGGAGGCGATGAAAATGGAGCACCCATTGAAATCGGGCATCGACGGTGTTCTCAAACGCTTGCAGGTCAAAGTCGGGGATCAGGTGAAAAACCGGCAGATTCTGTTGGAGGTCGAATAAGGCGCTAGGCGGAACTGCCGGGTTTGGCTACGCTCAAACCCTACAGGACGCGGATACCAGGAACCCTGCAATGCCTCATTGGCTGGTCATTGATCTGGAGGCCACCACCGATGAAGGGGGTTGGCCCGTAACGGATATGGAAATCATAGAAATCGGCGCCACTCTGGTGGACCGCAAGGGACGCGAGCTGGACCACTTCCAGCGCTTCGTCCGCCCTGTGCGGCGGCCGTTGCTGACGCCGTTTTGCCGCGAGCTGACGCGCATCACCCAAGCCAACATCGATACCGCGCAACCGCTGGGCGAAGTCTGGCCGGCGTTTGAACGCTGGCTCGGCCAACACCACACGCGACTTGAGGGCTGGGCCAGTTGGGGCGATTACGACCGCAAACAACTGCTTCAGGATTGGCAGCAACTGGGACTCGCCAGCATGCTGGCCAACGTACCGCACATGAACCTCAAACAGCGCTTTGCCAAGGCCAGACGACTGGAACGCCCGCTGGGATTAAACGGCGCGTTGCAACTGGCCGGCTTGCAGTTCAACGGCCAACAACACCGGGCGCTGGAAGATGCGCGCAATACCGCACGCCTGCTGCCGCTGGTTCTTCCGCTTTAGACAGGTGACGACTCCCGGGGCCTTGTGCATACTGGCCGGCCCTTTTTAGCCCTTTTCGAGGAATCGCCCATGTTTAAAGTCAACGAGTACTTCGACGGCACCGTCAAGTCGATCGCCTTTGGCACCGCAGAAGGTCCAGCGACCATCGGCGTCATGGCTCCGGGCGAGTACGAATTCGGCACCAGCCAGCGTGAAATCATGCACGTGGTCAGCGGCGCATTGACCGTCATGCTGCCAGACAGCAGCGACTGGGAAACCTTCGCCGCCGGCAGCCAGTTCAACGTGCCGGCCAACAGCAAGTTCCAGCTGAAAGTCGCCGTCGACACCGCTTACCTGTGCGAATACCGCGGCTAAACCTGTCGGGCTTCACTGCCATAAAAAATGCCCGTGTTTTTCGACACGGGCATTTTTTTATTCTGCGCAAAGTTACTCAAGGATCTCCACCGGCATGCCGACTTCGAGTCGACCGTTGCCGTCGTTGACCAGGTTCTGGCCGAACATTGCGCCGTCCGCCTGGGCACGGTATTTCTGCAAGGTGGCCAAGGGTTCGCGATCTTCGCTGCGCTCCCCGGTCTGCGGGTCGATGGTAGTCAGGATGCAGCGCGAACAGGACTTGACCACGCGAAACTCGGCCTCGCCGATACGGATACGCTTCCAGCCATCCTCGGCGAACGCTGCACTGCCTTCGATCACCAGGTTCGGCCGGAAACGCAGCATCTCCAACGGGCGCCCGACCCGTTGCGACAAGTCCTCGAGAGAGGCCTGGCCAATCAGCAACAGCGGATAGCCATCGGCGAAGGCCACCTGGTCGTCATCCTTGCCGAAGCCGGCCTCCGTCATCCGCGCCCGATCCAGCGGCACTTGCACCAGGCGTGTCGGTTTGCCGATGAACCGGCTGACCCAGGCCCCTGCTTCATCGCCCGCATCAGGGACTCGCAAGGTATCGCGCCAGATCGTCACGCCACGCAACTCTGCATCGTTACCAGGCATGGCAATATCGATCGGCGAATGGCCGGGCGCGCTGAGGGTCAAGCCACCCTCGGCATTCCACAGCGCCGACAACTGGCTCATCTGCGCCACCGCGCGCTGGGTCAGGAAGCGCCCACTGGCCTCGTCCACCAGCATCCAGCGGCGATCGCCGTCCAGTCCGAGTTTATCGAGGCCGATCGCTTGCAAGGTCTCGGCCTTGGCGGACTTCAACGGATAACGATACAGCGCGCTCAGACGCAACATGGCCAGCTCCCTGTCAGGTAAAAACGCCACCCTATACGAGCTTGATCACCGAATCAAAGGCTGACAATCGCTTACCGCCATCCCTGTGGGAGCGAGCTTGGTCCGG
>NZ_MRCS01000078.1 GCF_002303925.1 Pseudomonas sp. ACN8 | reverse complement strand
GGCGGCGCATCAGTCGACACTGGTATCGCCTGACACACTGCTTTCGCGAGCAAGCCCGCTCCCACACTGGTTTGTGGGTAGATGGCGTTGTGTGCACGTATAAAGTGCAAATGCTGCGTCTTCCGCCATGTTATGGCCGGGCTTAGGCTTCGGACAACCTGTTTGCGGAGTCGCGAGAAAATGAAGTCCATATCAATCCGGGGCGCCTTGGCCAGCCTGTCGTTATCCATGCTGCTGTCGTCCCTGGGCACCAGCATCGCCAACGTGGGTTTACCGACACTGGCCGAGGCGTTTTCCGCGTCGTTCCAGGCCGTGCAGTGGGTGGTGCTCGCCTACTTGCTGAGCATCACCGCGCTGATCGTCTGCGTCGGCCGGCTCGGCGACCTTCTGGGGCGACGGCGATTGTTGCTGATCGGCATTGCGGTGTTCACCGTCGCCTCGCTCCTCTGCGCCCTGGCGCCCAGTCTGTGGCTGCTGATTGCCGCCCGGGCCTTACAGGGCGTCGGTGCGGCGACCATGATGGCGCTGACCATGGCGCTGGTGAGCGGGGCGATGCCCAAGGAAAAAATGGGCAGCGCGATGGGCGTGCTCGGTACGATGTCGGCGATCGGCACTTCATTGGGGCCGACACTTGGCGGCGTGATGATCGCCCAGGTGGGCTGGCAAGGGATTTTTTTGCTGAACGTACCCTTGGGTGTCTTGGCGATGGTGTTGGCTTGGCGCTTTTTGCCGGTGGATCGCCACAAGATGTCTTCCTCCCGAGCAGATTTCGACGCGCTGGGCACCCTGGTATTGGTCCTGACCCTGTTGGCTTACGCGCTGGCAATGACCCTTGGACGCGGCAGCTTCGGCCCGCTCAATACGGCGCTGCTGCTGACCACGGTGGTCGGGTTGATTGTGTTCGTACTCGTCGAGCAGACCGCCGCGTCGCCGCTGGTCAATCTCGCGACGTTGCGCAATCCGTTGCTCAGCGCAGGGTTCGCCATGAGTACACTGGTGACCACGGTGGTCATGGCCACCCTGGTGGTCGGGCCGTTCTATCTGTCGGCTGCCTTGGGTTTGAGCGCGGCGAGTGTCGGCCTGGTGATGTCGGCCGGACCGCTGGTGGCGGCATTGGCCGGTGTGCCCTCCGGGCGGCTGGTCGACCGATGGGGCGCGCAGCGTTCGAGCACGGTCGGGCTGATTGCCATGTTGACCGGCGCCTGCCTCCTTCCTGTCGTGCCGCTGAGCGTCGGCGCACTCGGCTACCTCGCACCGCTGGTGGTCCTCACGGCCGGTTATGCGCTGTTCCAGGCGGCGAACAATACCGCCGTGATGGCGGATATCGCGCCGGACCAACGTGGCGTGATGTCCGGTTTGCTCGGCCTGTCTCGCAATCTGGGGCTGATCACCGGCGCTTCGGTGATGGGCGCTGTGTTCGCCCTCGGCACCGCCAGCCACGATATTTTGCAGGCACAACCCGAGGCCATCGCACAGGGGATGCGGTTGACGTTTGCGGTGGCTGCGGGGCTGATTCTCCTGGCTCTGGTGCTGGGAGCGGTCAGCAAAATCGTTTCACGTCGCCTGATCGCGGCGTGCTGAAAAACGGCGCGACTGTCGTGAAAACGACCTGTTTACGCTGAACGCGAAGCCTCGCCAGTTTTCTGTTGAACGAGTGTTCAGTCTGGACTATGTTGGGGGCCACCTTCCCCCGGCTGGTTGCGGGCTTGCGTTTCTTCAATTCGAACGAGGCACTGGCATGCGGTTTTCACCCTTTGTTGAACGGATCAGTGGCCAAGGCGTTGCCGCCTGGGATATCCACTACGCGGCCAGCGCGGCGCAGCGCAACGGTGAGGACGTGATCATCCTCAGCGTCGGCGACCCGGATTTCCCCACCCCCGATTTCATTACCGATGCCGCCATCCATGCCCTGCGTGAAGGGGACACCCACTACACCGAGATCGCCGGTCGCCAGGCCTTGCGCGAGGCCATTACCGGCCGCTACAGCCAACTGATCGACCGCCAGCTGCAGGCGTCGAACGTCATTCTCACGGCCGGTGCGCAGAACGCCTTGTTCGCCACCTCGATGTGCCTGCTCAGTGCCGGCGACGAGGTGATTGCCTTCGATCCGATGTACGTCACCTACGAAGCGACGCTCAAGGCGTCCGGCGCCACGCTGGTGCGGGTGCCTTGTGCGGCGGACTCGGGTTTTCGCCTGGATGCCGCCGTGTTGGCCAAGGCCATTACCCCGCGCACCCGGGCGATCTTCTTCTCCAACCCGAACAATCCCACCGGGGTTGTGCTGGGTCGCGAAGAGCTGCAGGCCATCGCCGAACTCGCCATCGCTCATGATTTGTGGGTGGTGGTGGACGAGGTCTACGAGAGCCTCGCCTATGAGCGCGAACACCTGAGCCTGGCGGCGTTGCCGGGCATGGCCGAGCGCTGCGTGGTGATCGGCAGCCTGTCCAAATCCCATGCCATGACCGGTTGGCGCATCGGCTGGGTCATGGCCAATGAAGCCTTGGTCAATCATGTCGAAACCCTGGTGCTGAGCATGCTGTACGGCTTGCCCGGGTTTGTCATGGAAGCGGCGCTCAAGGCCGTGCAGTCCCATGACGAAGTCACCCACGGCATGCGCGAGATCTATCGTCGGCGCCGCGACCTGGTGGTGTCCGGCCTGGCGAATTGCCCGGGCATCAGCGTGCTCAACCCCGATGCCGGCATGTTCGTGCTGGTGGACGTGCGCGGCACCGGCCTGACCTCGCTGGAGTTCGCCTGGCGCCTGTTGCGCGAAGCCGGTGTCTCGGTGCTGGATGCGGCGGCCTTCGGTGAGCCGGCCCAGGGTTTTGTACGGCTGTCGTTCACCCTCAGTGACGAACGCCTGGCCCAGGCCTGCCAGCGCATTCGCGGCTTTGTCCAGGTGCTCGATGGTGAAGCGCCGAGGCCGGTGATCGGCACGCTGACCAGCACCGCGACCGTCGAACCGGTCGCTGCCAGGACCATGATCGAGGTCGATGGCCTGCACAAACGCTTCGGCAATATCGAGGTGCTCAAGGGCGTGTCCCTGACTGCCCGCGAGGGCGAGGTGATCTCCCTGATCGGTGCCAGCGGCTCGGGCAAAAGTACCTTGCTGCGCTGCATCAACATGCTCGAAGTACCGGACCAGGGGCGCATCCTGGTCGATGGCGAAAGCATTCACCTTAATCAGAACCGTCCCGGCGCACCGCTGGTGTCGGACGCCAAACAGCTTGTGCGCATAAGGTCCAGCCTGGGCATGGTGTTCCAGAACTTCAACCTCTGGCCCCATCGCACGGTGCTGGAAAACCTCATCGAAGCGCCGACCCAGGTCCTGCGTGAAAGCCGGGCGGAGGCCACGGAACGGGCCGAAGCCCTGCTCGAGCGCGTCGGGCTTGCGGCCAAGCGCAACGAGTACCCGGCGTTTCTCTCCGGGGGACAGCAACAACGGGTGGCCATCGCCCGGGCCCTGGCCATGCGGCCCAAGGTCATGCTGTTCGATGAACCCACCTCGGCACTCGACCCGGAACTGGTCGGGGAAGTGCTGCGGGTGATCCGCTCCCTCGCCGAAGAAGGCCGGACCATGATCCTGGTGACTCATGAAATGGCTTTCGCACGCGATGTCTCATCCAAAGTCGCCTTTTTGCATCAAGGGCTGATCGAGGAAACCGGTTCGCCGGACGAAGTGTTCGTACACCCACGCAGCGAGCGTTGCCGACAATTCGTCAACGCTCATCAGACTCGCTAACTCATCATAAAAAGACGGGAAAACAACATGGGAAATCGACGTTTTGCAAACTGGTTGACCGGTGCGGCCTGCGTAATGCTGGCCGGCATGAGTGCTGCTCAGGCACAGCCGATCCGGTTCGCGGTGGCAGCGGAACCCTATCCGCCGTACACCGAGAAACAGGCCAACGGCGTATGGAAAGGTTTTGAGGTCGACCTGATCCACAAGCTGTGCAGCGAAATGAAAGCCGAGTGCGAGATCAAGGAAGTGGCGTGGGACGGCATCATTCCATCGCTGCTGGCGAAGAAGATCGACGTGATCTTTTCTTCGATGTCGGTGACCGAAGAACGCGAAAAGCAGATCGCCTTCAGCAAGGCCTACTACGACTCGGTGATTGCCGTCGTCGGCCCGAAAGACGCATCGGTGAAGAAGTACCCCGATGACCTCAAGGGCAAGATCATCGGCGTACAGAACTCGACCGTGAGCGCCAGTTACCTTAAGACCTACTACGAAAAAATCGCCGAGGTTAAGTACTACGACACCCAGGACTCGGCCAACGCCGACCTGATTGCCGGGCGCATCGACCTGATGATGGCCGACGGCACGGCCATGGCTGCGTTTGTCAAAACCCCGGATGCCAAGGAACTGGCCTACCTCGGCGCCGTGCCTTACGACCCGATCTTCGGCAAAGGCGTGGGCGCGGGCCTGCGCAAGGACGACACCGAACTCAAGGCCAGACTGGACAAGGCCATCCAGCAATTGCTGGCGAGCAAAGACTACGACGAGCTGTCCCAGAGCTACTTCGGCACCAGCGTGAAGCCTGCGTTCTGATCCCGGGCACACAAAAAAACCTGTAGGAGCGAGCCTGCTCGCGATGGACGTCAGTGCACCGCGGATCTACTGAGTGACCGCGTCATCGTTAACGTTTTTCGCGAGCAGGCTCGCTCCTACAGGGGATCGTGTCCGCCAACTGGAGAGTGAAATGCCGGCAATGTTCGATCTGATCAATTTCACCGAGCAGGGATGGGGCAGTGCGCTGTTGAAGGGGCTCTGGATGACCCTGCAGATTTCCGCCGGGGCCTTTGTGCTCGGGCTGGCCATCGGGCTGGTGGTGGCGTGCCTCAAGCTGGGCGCGCCGAAGCCGATTGCAGCGCTGATGCGCGGCTACACCACCTTGTTCCGGGCGGTTCCGGAATTGCTGCTGATTCTGTTGCTGTACTACGTCGGCTCCATGCTCCTCAACTCGCTGATGACCCGGCTCGGCTACGGCGTGGTCGATGTCAGCGGTCCGCTGGCGGCCATCGTGGTGCTGGGGCTGGTGCAGGGCGCCTACGCCTCGGAGATTTTCCGCGCGGCGATCCAGGCGATTCCCTTCGGCCAGATCGAAGCGGCCAAGGCGTTCGGCCTGAGCGGCTTTGGCCTGTTCCGCCGGGTCACGCTGCCAATCATGGCGCCTTACGCCATGGCCGGGATGGCCAACCTGTGGATCAACCTGATCAAGGACAGCGCGCTGATCAGCGTGGTCGGCACCAACGAGCTGCTGTACACCGCCAAGCAAGGCGCGGGATCGACGCGCCACTATCTGTTGTTCTACCTCACGGCCGCGGCGCTGTATTACGCGGTGACGCTGGTGTCCAACTACCTTTCGGGACGGTTGGAGCGACGTATTCGTCGCTGGATGCCTCTTGTTGACTGAACCGGCAGAGAGAATGAAATGATTCCAGCGTGGATAGTTGATTACGCGGCACTGTTGGGCCGGGGGCTACAAACCACCCTCACGATTCTATTGATCGCCAGTGTGTTCGGTTTTGTCCTGGCGGTACTGGTGGCGTTGGCGCGGATCTCGAAAAACCAGGTGATCGCCAAGGTCAGCCTGTTCTACACCAGCGTCACCCGCGGTACGCCGTTGCTGATCCAGATCTACATTTTCTACTACGGCCTGGGCAGCCTGTTTGCCCAGTTCCCGCTGATTCGCGGCAGCTTTCTCTGGCCGTACCTGCGCGATGGTTACTGGTACATCGTGTTCGCCCTGGTGGTGTCGGTGGGCGCCTATGTCGGCGAAGTGATTCGCGGTGGCCTGCTGGCGGTGCCCAAGGGTGAAATGGAAGCGGCGTCGGCCTTCGGCATGACTGCGCGCCAGTCCTTGCTGCGGGTACGGCTGCCCCGGGCGATGCGCCTGCTGCTGCCGACCCTGGCCGGGGAAACCGTGATGCTGCTCAAGTCCACGGCGCTGGCCTCGACCATCGCCGTGATCGATCTGCTCGGCGCCGCCAACGTAGTCCGCGCGCAAACCCTGCAGGTGTACGAACCCCTGTTGCTGGTGGCCGGTGTCTACGTCTGCCTGACGTTCCTGATCGAAGCGCTGTTTGCCTTTGCCGAACGGCGCGGAACGCCGGTACGCAGGTCAGCCTGATGAGTTCGCCACGGGTTGACCTCCGTCAGCGGCCCTCTGGCGATGATCTTCGGCCGACACGCGTCACAAGACGTCGTCGGTGCTGAATGCTCCGTGACGCAGCCCCTTTATCCAGCAACGGCAGATATGCAGTCCGTTGGCGGCGCTGAAGGTCTCGGGGTTCAGGCACCACTCGAGCCAGAGACCGTCGAGCATCGCCGATAAGCCGATGGCGGCCAGGCGCGTGTCGTGAATCACGAAGCCTTCGCTGGCGGCCAGCCCTTCGAGCAACTGGCGGATCAGGTCGAGGTAGGCGCGGTAGCTTTTTTCGTGGGACTGGCTGACGTGTTCGGAGTGACGGATCAGGCTCCAGAACACCACCCACACGCCGAGCAGTTTCGGGTCCATGACCCTGGGGGAAAACGAGCCTTCGAGAAAGGCATCGATCTTTTGCGCGGGTGTCTGGGCCTGCTCGATTTCCTGGAGCAGGGCCGTGGTCAGTTCGCTCGCCAGCCGCTGGTAGGTGTCGGCGATCAGTACTTCGATGCTGCCGAAGTGATGGTTGAGCAACCCCACGGACACCCCGGCTTCGGTGGCAATGCGTCGCACGGAAATCCCGGCGTGACCGTCGCGGCCCAGGCAGCGCAGGGTGGCGGCCACCAGCATTTCGCGACGGTCCTCGGGTTCGGCGCGGCGGTTTTTCGGGGCATCGGTTGTCACAAGGCTGTCCTTGGGTGAGGTTCCACGATGCCGAGCTTAGTTGAACGTCTGTTCAATCACCAGCCTCGGCAGCAGCGATACAACGTTTTTCAAGGTTCATGACGGGAGGGAAAGCCAATGCCGCAGGATATTTCGTTCAGTGTTCGCAACAACAACGGTGACGCCGTGCGGGTCGGTGCCTGGCGTTATGCGGGTGACGGCAGCGGGCCAAACGTGCACTTGCAGGCCGGCGTTCATGCCGATGAAATCGCCGGGATGCTGGTCCTGCACCTGTTGATGCAACGACTGCAAACCGCCGAAACCCAGGGCCGGCTCAAAGGCAACATCACCGTGGTGCCGCAGGCCAATCCGCTGGGCATCGGGCAGTTTCGCCAGGGGCGGATTCTCGGCCGTTATCACAACGCCACCGGGCAAAACTTCAATCGTGCGTTCGACCAGTCGGCGGCCATGGAGCGACCTTCGACCTGCGTTCAGCAATGGCAAAAGCAACTGGTGCAACTGGCCGCCCCGGCCGATGTGATGCTCGACCTGCATACCGATGACGAGGCGCTGCCGTACCTGTACATGCACCGCATTTTCTGGCCCCGTGGCCGCGAACTGGCGGCGGCGATGAAGATGGACGTGGCGATCATCTGGGATGACGGCGGCGATGGCTCCTTCGAGGAAACCATCATTGCTCCTTGGATACGCGACGGAGTCACAGCGGGGCGCATGGCTGCGACCCTGGAGCTGCGCGGGCAGGGCGATGTCAGCGATCGTTTTGCCGAACAGGATGCCGAAGGGCTGTACAACTGGCTGTGCGGTTGCGGTGTCATCGATGAATCAGTGGCGCCCACGGACTGGCCCGTTGAGGCCGTGGAAATGGGCAACATGGAAACCATCATCGCGCCGCAACCCGGGGTGCTGATCTTCGAAAAAGAGCTGGGGGATTTTGTCGAGGAAGGGCAACGCTTTGCGCGAATCCTTGGGCGGCCGGGCGACCCGTCCACCGAAGTGGTGCTGCACGCCGAACAAGCGGGGCGCCTGGTGACGCGCTATCGCGACCGCCTGATCCCCCTGGGCATGGGGGTGGCGAAGTTCACCGGCAGCCGGGTGTCGCGTAACTGGAGTGGCGGGTTGCTGGACCCGAACTAGTGATAGCCCAGCCAACATCAAAAACACAGGAACTGAAGTGAGGTAGCAAACTCCCTCGCCTCAGGTAGCCGTATTTATGCGGGCGGGTCGATTTGGTCCAGCACCCGATTCGCCGTGATCTCCGCCAACATCACACTGTTGGAAATCCCCAGCAGGGCATTGCGCGATCCGCCGTCCAGGTGATCCACCAACGGGTGCACAATAGAGACCGGGAGCAGGGCGCACAAGCCGGCGGATTCTGGCGTAACCGTAGGCAACGACGCAAGGTCTTGTAGCCCTCAGGAAATAACCTACAACCTTTTTAAACAAGCACTCTTGCGGACGTGATCAACTGACTACCGGCTTTCGTGTATCGCCGTGTATCAGGGCACGGCATCCGCATACAGCCATACAAAACCAGCGCTTTACGGATACAGCCGGGATACACCACTGGGGCCAAATAGACCTGGCAAAGCGAGATGCACAACGCAGCTCGCCACCAGGTTTATCAACCCTTGCGGTACGACCAATAGAGGTCCCGCCGCACCATTGATCCGGAGTATCAACATGTCTCGTATCCAGTCGAACAAAACCCGCATTGGCCTGATCGCTGTTGCACTGGTCGGCGGTATCAACTTCGCGTCCTCTGCGTTTTCCGCCGAAGCTCTGCCTCAGGGCTATCAATTGGCTTCCGCGCAGAAGACCAGCGAAGGCAAGTGTGGCGAAGGCAAGTGCGGTGCCGAAGCCGGCGCGCAAAAGACCCAGGCCGAGGGCAAGTGCGGTGAAGGCAAATGCGGCGATGCTTCGTTTGCGCGCACCGACACCGATGATGACAGCCGCGTGTCGCTCAAGGAACTGCTGGCCGTGGCGCCCAAGGGCGCTGAGGAATTCAAGGCGATGGACACCAACGGCGACGGTTTCCTGTCCGAGGGTGAGGTGTACAAGTTCCGCACCAACCAGTTCACCTCGAACGGCAAGAAAGTACCGACCGAGTTGTTCACCAAGTTGAGCCAGGCTAAAGACTGATCGGCCGCAAACAAAAAAAACTTCCTGTGTTGACGCGCAGGAAGGTTTTTTGCGTTGAAAGTATTGGTTTGGCAGGCAGTCGGCTAGCTTGGAATAAATTTGCTCCCTTCCTCGCGGATGGGGACTATCCACGCCGAGTCGAAGCAGATCCGACTCATCACCCACCGTGAGAGCCGAATCTTTTCTTGTGAGTAAAGTCGAAGTAACGAGCAGCACAGTGACAGCGCCGGACAAGGCAATTACAATTTGATTAACATCTAGCGAATTGAGCGATTGAATACCCCATGGAAAGCAAGACTGCGCGCCTCACTGTGCTCATTGATCCCGTCAAGAAAAAAGCCTTCGAGGAACTCTGTGCAGCACAAGACCTGACGTCTTCTCAGGTGGTCCGTCAATTGATTCGTGACTACCTGGACACCCACGGTGCTACCTATTCGACCAAAAGCAAGCATGCCGCCAGTACCAAGTCATAACCTGGCACGGGCAGCAAGCCTTTAAAGGGTCGATGGACCCTCTGCGAGACTGACCGCTTTAGCCAGCGCGGTGTTGAAGTCGGCGTGGTAATGCTCCGTGCCGATTTCTTGCAAGATACCCACCCTATCGAGCTTGTTGAGCACCTTCGTGTTCGCTTCGCAGAGTTTCACCACGATATTGCGCTTGTGCAGTTGCTGAATGACCTCCTCCAGTACCTGCAAGCCAGTGATATCCATAAACGGTACACGCTTCAAGCGAATAATCAGCAGACGTGGATCGGTATGGGTCTGTGCCAGGACTCGCTCGAAGGTCTCGGCCGCGCCAAAGAACAATGGCCCTTCAATCGTATAAATCATTGCCCCAGGCGGCAGGCGAGTGTGCCCATTGGCCCTCAATTCTTCTTCAAGCTCGTGCTCGACTACCTGTTGTACCTCAACAGATGAGGCCATGCGGCGCATGAAGTGCAGCATCGCAAGGATGACGCCGATGTTCACAGCGATCACCAAGTCACTGAACACTGTGAGACTGAAAGTGATGAGCAGGATAGCTACGTCTGCGCGCGGGGCCCGCTGGACCATGCGTTTGAAGTGCTTCAACTCGCTCATGTTGTACGCGACCACGAAAAGAATGGCGGCCAGGGCGCACAGTGGGATGTTTGAGGCCAGAGGTGCCAGAAACAGAATAATAAGCACCAACGTGACCGCGTGCGTAATGCCGGCCAGCGGGCTCGTGCCGCCGTTACGGATATTGGTTGCAGTACGGGCAATGGCTCCGGTCGCTGCGAAACCGCCAAACAATGGCGTGACCAGATTAGCCACTCCCTGACCGACCAGTTCCTGATTGGAATCGTGCTTAGTGCCCGCCATGCCATCGGCCACCATGGCGGACAGCAGTGATTCGATCGCTCCAAGCATGGCGATAGTGAACGCCGGACCGATCAAGTCGATGACGCGAGACAGCGTGATTTCAGGCAGGCTCAACGCTGGAAGGCCTTGAGGTATGCCACCAAATGCGCTGCCGATCGTGGCTACCCCTTCGAAATGAAAGGTTGACTGTATCGCTGTAGCGACCGCCATTGCGACTAATGGGCCAGGTACCCGTTTGAGTCCGGGAATTTTGGACGCGGTGATGACCAGGAAAAGACTGAGTACCGCCAGCAGGGTCGTGGCCATATGAAGATCAGGGAGCGCCTGGAGCAAATGCCAGAGCTTTTCATGGAAATGCTCTCCACTGATCCTCGGTAAACCGAAAAAGTCTTTCCACTGTCCGACCCAGATGATCACGCCGATGCCTGCGGTGAATCCGACGATCACCGGATCGGGGATAAACTTGATGATTGCACCGAGCCGGGCCATCCCCAGCAATAACAACATGGCACCCGCCATCATCGTGGCGATTTGCAGACCGTCTATACCGTGCTCGGCCGTGACTCCCGCCAGGATCACGATGAACGCACCTGTCGGCCCGGCAATCTGCAAGCGGCTTCCCCCAAAGAGCGAAACCAGCAGGCCACCGATGATTGCGGTGTAGATGCCTTGCTCAGGTTTGACGCCAGATGCAATGGCAAACGCCATTGCCAGAGGGAGCGCCACGACCCCGACGATCACGCCAGACACCAGATTGCGGAGCCAATGCTCTCGCCCCAACAACCCCGCCTTCCATGCCTCACCTATCGCAATCATGGCTAGCTCCTCAGTGGATGCATGTGCATAATATTAACATACAGTGATAATTGAAATGCCTTTGATCCACTGCTTCGGGCGGCTGGAGATGTTTATAGAGAAAGTTCAGATGGAGCTGGGCGGGCATGCACTGTAAATAGAGAATCTTGAGAGCGCGTGTAGCGTGGTGACTGACATGAATCGTAAAGCTGTGAAAAGCAAACACGCCGAAGGCGTGACCTTTGACACCCATGTGATCGCAAACCCGACCAACCCCAAGGAGTGGATCGTGTTTTTCAAGAAGGACGCCGGGAGAAGTTATTTTTTGGTTGATGACAACGAGGAAGTCGAGTCTTTCGGGCATCTGGATGACCTGATCGCCGAGCTTCGAGACTTGGGCCTCAAGACCGCTGAAATCCACTTTTAACCCTTGGTTCGCGCCCTGGAGACATGATCATGTCAGTGAAAGTCGAGTACCTGTCCAGTCAAAGAGAAGCTCTTTGGTCTGTGTGTTTTGGCATCAGACGAGTCCAGTTTCGGCATCCGATTGAACTCATGACCTCCGGTAAAAAGGCCGAGTAGCTCAATCACCGGTCATATAGGTGTAAATCCATTCAATCCCCCATCACGCCTTAACCCAGCGCTGGCGACTCCAACTGCTCAACCCATCAACGGCAAATACCAGCAGCAACATGGCCAGGATCACCGTGCTCGCCTGGGCTTCCTGGAACAGGCTGAGGCTGACATAGAGCATCTGCCCCAAACCGCCGGCACCGACAAAGCCGAGCACGCTGGCCATGCGGATGTTGTTTTCCCAGCGGTACAGGATGTACGCCAACAACTGCGGAAACAGGTTGGGCAGGGTGCCGTAGCAGAAAGCCCAGACCACGTTGCCGCCCTGCAAACGAATAGCTTCGGCCGGTTGCGGCGGGGTGTTTTCCAGTGCTTCGGCGAACAATCGACCCAGCACCCCGGTGGTGTGCATGGCCAGTGCGAGGGTCCCGGCGTTCGGGCCGAGTCCGGCGGCCAGCACCATCAGCGCGGCCCACACCAGTTCGGGAATGGCGCGCAGGGCGTTCAGCACCAGGCGCGACGCACTCTGCAGCGGCCATCCGAAACGCCCGGCCGCCGGCAGTGCCAGCATCAGGCCGAACACCGCCGCGAGCAGGGTGCCGAGGGCCGACATGGCCATGGTTTCCACGGCGCCACGGCCGATGGCTTGCAGATGGCCGGTGCTCAGGTCCGGGCTGAGAAAACGCAGCACGTAGGCGCCCATCTGCTTCATATTACCGCTGCCACCCAGTTCGCCGAGGTCTATGCCCAGATAGCGGAACGAAGCGACGACCGCTGCACCAATGCACAGGATCAGCAGCAGGTTGATCAGGCGATTCATGCGAACCTCCAGCGCAGCAGGCGGCTGATCTGATCGGCGAACAGCACCAGGACGAAAAAGGTCAGCAACATGCTCGCCACTTCACCGCCGGCGAACATGCGCAACGACAAGTCGATCTGCTGGCCCAGCCCGCCAGCGCCGACGAAGCCCATCACCACCGACGCGCGGATCGCGCATTCCCAGCGGTACACGGTGTACGACAGCAACTCCGCGCCGACATTGGGCAGGATGCCGTAGCAGAACGCCGCCAACCGGCTGCTGCCGGCTTGCAGCAACGAGTGGGCGGGACGCTGGTCGACCGACTCGAAGATTTCCGCGTAGACCTTGCCCAGCATGCCGCTGTAGGTGATGGCAATGGCCAGCACCCCGGCCGTCGGGCCAAGGCCGACGGCGCGCACGAACAGCAAGGCCCAGACGATTTCCGGCACGCTGCGCAGGAAGATCAGCAACCCGCGCACCGGCCAGCGCAACAGCCGCCCGAGTGCGCTCGGACGACCACTGCGCGAGGCTGCGGACAGCGACAGCGCTCGACTGGCCAACAAGCTGGCGGGCACGGCCAACATCAAGGCCAGGGCCATGCCGGCGGTGGCGATGGCCAGGGTTTGCAACGTGGCTTGCCACAGTAGCTGAAGGAACTCTTCACCATGGGCAGGCGGCCAGAAGGCTGAGACAAACCGGCCCATCTCACTCTGGCTGTCGGCCTGGAGCAGCACACCCAGGTCCAGTTCGCTGAAATGAATGCCGGGCCACAGCAGAGCAAGTGCCAACAGACTGAGCAGCAGGCGGGGCAGGGTGGCCGGGTCTCGTGTATCGCGGGTCAGCATCGGGGAATCTGCAGGATCAAGGGCGTCACTGGCGTGGGTGGCGACAGCAGTTGCTCGTTGGCGTAGAGCTTGTCGAGCAAATCGTGGTCGACGTCGCTGGCGGGAAGGTCGAACAGGACCTGTCCTTCTCGCAATCCGATGATGCGCGTGAAGTGCGTCAAGGCCAGTTCTACGGCATGCAGGCTGGCGACCAGTGTCACCTTGTGCTCCCGGGCGTGGCGGCAGAGGATCGACAGGGTGTGCCCGGCCAGTACGGGGTCCATCGCCGACACCGGCTCATCGGCCAGCAGCACTTCGGGCGCCTGGTACAGCACCCGGGCAATGCCCACGCGCTGCAGTTGGCCGCCGGACAATTGCTGACACTGGGCGAACAGCTTGTCACCCAGGTCCAGCTTGATCAGTGCCGCCCGCGCCCCCGGAACATCCACCGGATGCAGCAGGCTCAGCAGGCTTTTGGCAAAACCCCACTGGCCCAGCTTTCCGGCCAGCACCGCCGTGACCACCCGTTGCCGGGGTGGCAGTGGCGGCGCCTGATGCACCAGGCCGATGCGCGCCCGCAGCTGCTGACGCCGATGCGCGCCAAGCTGCCAGGCGTGCTCGCCGAGCACCTCGACCGCGCCGTCGTCCGGGCGCAGGGCGGTGGCCAGCACGTTGAGCAGGCTCGACTTGCCGGCACCGGATGGGCCAATGATGGCGACCTGCTCACCGGCAGCGATGTGCAGGTCGATCTCATGCAGCGCACGCACGCCGTTGCCGTGGGTGAGGCTGACCCGGTTCAGATGCAGCGTCATTTCAGCAGGTCGGCAGCGCGCGCGGCTTCCTCGATGCCCTTGTAGTTCTCAGGCTTGGTCTCGATGAAACGGCTGGCGGCTTGCAGATCCAGAATCGCTTTTTGCTCCGGGTTGGCCGGGTCGAGCGCGAGGAAGGCCGCCTTGATTTTGTTGGCAAGGGCCGGGTCGAGGGTGCCGCGCACGGTCCAGTTGTAGTCGAAGTAGGCCGGCGTGGTGGCAAAGACCTTGACCTTGTCGGTATCGACCTTGCCGGCCGCGACCAGTTTTGCCCAGACGCTGGCATTGAGTACGCCGGCGTCCACTTTGCCAGCCTGAACCCAGGCGACGGTGGCGTCGTGGGCGCCGGAGTAACCGACACGGCTGAAATAGGTTTCAGGCTTGATGCCGTCCTGCAGCATGAAATAGCGCGGCATCAAACTGCCCGACGTCGACGACACCGAGCCGAAGGCGAACGATTTGCCCTTGAGGTCGGCCAGCGACTTGACGGCCGGGTCGGCGCTGATGAATTTGCTGGTGAACTGCGCATCCTGCTCACGCTGTACCAATGGAATGGCATTGCCGGTTTTCAGCCACGCCTGCACGAAGGTGAAGCCGCCCAGCCAGGCCATGTCGATACGGTCTGTGGCCAGGGCCTCGACCACCGCCGGGTAGTCGGACACCGGTACGAACTCGACCTTCATGCCCAGCTGTTTCTCCAGATACTCGCCCAGGGGCTTGAACTTGCGCAGCAATTCGGTGGGGGCTTCGTCGGGAATGGCGCTGACCTTGAGGGTGTCGGCGGCCTGTGCCAGCAGGGTGGAAAAGGACAGGGTCAGGCCGACGGCCATTGCCAGGGTACGTTTGAGCATGGAAGTTCTCCGGTTCAATAGCGGAAAAATGTCGATGCGCCCCGCACAAGCTGATTGCTGCACGACGCTTCGTGAGGGTAGACGAAAACGCCGCGATTATAGGGACTCTTGCGGGCTTGACCAGCGTTGAAGCAGGGGAGAGGGCCAAAACGGAACTGTAGGAGCGAGCCTGCTCGCGATGGCGGAGTGTCAGCCAGCTTCAATATTGACTGATCCGCCGCCATCGCGAGCAGGCTCGCTCCTACAATGGATCTCTGGTGAACACCAAGTTTTGGTATGACAGAAATTCAAAACTGTAGGAGCGAGCCATCGTGAGCAGGCTCGCTTGTATGGTAGGACTTGAAGGGAGGAGGAGGGACAAGGCTCGATTCTGACTGTTAGCGCAGTACAGACCGTGGGAGATTTCGCCCCTCCTCCTTTCACCCAAGCGCCGATAAAGA
>NZ_MRCS01000077.1 GCF_002303925.1 Pseudomonas sp. ACN8 | reverse complement strand
GTGGTTCGACAGGATGGGATTAGTACGTCTCTCATAACCTCAATCTCTCGAACCGCCCGGTGCGGACCCGCATGCCGGGTGGTGTGGCAGGGGAGCGGCCTGTGAAGGCCGTCCCCTATGCCGATTTGTGTCGAAAGCGTCGCAAATCCCGCTGATGGATTCATCCCTTTTTTCATGGCCGATTACGCCACCGGCATAGAGCCTGCGCGGCTGGCGCGTTTCCTGCACGTCCCCCTCAAATCGCCATAAAACGAGCGCTCGCGGTCATTCCACCAGCGCCCGGAACGGTAGAAGGTTTAGCCAGAAGGCCCGCAACGCTCAAGAAAGCTGCGCGCAGCCGGGTGAAGAACAAGAGGGGAGACGATGAAGGCAGTTATTTTGGCGGGTGGCCTCGGCACGCGCATCAGTGAAGAGTCGCACCTCAAGCCCAAGCCGATGATCGAGATCGGCGGCAAGCCAATTCTCTGGCACATCATGAAGCAGTATTCCGCCCACGGAATCCACGATTTCGTGATCTGCCTTGGCTACAAGGGTTACGCGATCAAGGACTTCTTCGCCAACTACTTCCTGCACACCTCCGACGTCACCTTCGACATGCGTAACAACCGCATGGACGTGCACCAGAATTACAGCGAGCCGTGGAGCGTCACCCTGATCGACACCGGCGAAGAAACCATGACCGGTGGCCGTCTGCTGCGTGCCGGTCGATACCTGAAGGATGAAGAGGCGTTCTGCTTCACCTACGGCGATGGCGTTTCCGATCTGAACATTCGTCAATTGGTGGACTACCACCGAGCCCATGGCCGTCTGGCAACCGTCACCGCCGTGCAACCGCCCGGTCGTTACGGCGCGCTGGACCGTCACGGTGATCAGGTGCTCGGGTTTACCGAGAAACCGCGTGGCGACGGTGGCTGGATCAATGGCGGATTTTTCGTTCTGTCACCCAAAGTGCTGTCGTATATCGCCGGTGACGGGACGACATGGGAAGCCGAACCCTTGGCGCGCCTGGCCCAGGAAGAACAGTTGAAAGCCTTCGAACACAATGGTTTCTGGCAACCGATGGACACCCTGCGCGACAAGAACCATCTCGAAGCACTGTGGCAGAGCGGGGAGGCCCCATGGAAGCAATGGGCCTGAGTGCGGATTTCTGGCGTGGCAAGCGCGTCCTCGTTACCGGCCATACCGGTTTCAAAGGCAGCTGGCTGACGCTGTGGCTGCAAAGCCTCGGCGCACAAGTCAGCGGTTTTGCCCTTGATCCTTCAACCGGGCCGAGCCTGTTCGAACTGGCGCGTGTCCACGAAGGCATCAACGATCAGCGCGGCGATCTGCGGGATCTCGGTGCCTTGCTGGAGATCATTGCCGAAACCGAGCCTGAGATCGTCCTGCACCTGGCCGCTCAGCCGCTGGTGCGTGAAGGTTATCGCGATCCGCTCGGCACCTATTCCAGCAACGTCATGGGCACGCTCAACTTGCTCGAAGCGATTCGACAGGTCGGCTGTGTGCGTGCCTGCGTGCTGGTGACCACCGACAAGGTCTACGCAAACAAGGAATGGCTGTGGCCGTACCGCGAAGACGAAGCCCTGGGTGGCCACGATCCTTACAGCAGCAGCAAGGCCTGCTGTGAACTGTTGGCGCAGTCTTATGCCGCGTCGTTTTTTCCGGCCGACAAATACGCCGGGCACGGTCTGGCCCTGGCTACCGCGCGTGCCGGCAATGTCTTGGGCGGCGGTGACTTTGCGCCTGAGCGACTGATTCCCGACGTGCTCAGAGCCTGGACGGCAGACGAGCCGGTGACCCTGCGCTACCCGCAAGCCGTGCGCCCGTGGCAGCACGCGCTGGAGCCACTGGCCGGTTATCTGCAATTGGCCGCCGGCCTCTACGAGCAAGGCCCGGAATACGCCGGTGCGTGGAACTTCGGCCCGGGCGAAGCGGACATGTGCAGCGTCGGCGAAGTCGTCGAAATGCTTGCCAATCGCTGGCCACAAGCCCGTGGTCTACGCATCGAGCCGAGTGAATTGCACGAGGCCGGTCTGCTGCGTCTGGACAGCAGCCGCGCGCGCCAACGGCTCGGCTGGCAGCCACGCTGGACCTTGCAACAATGCCTGACTCAAACCCTCGACTGGCATCTGGCATGGCAGAACGGCGATGACATGCGTGCCGTGACCCTTGGCCAATTGAACCTGTACCGAGGCGCACTGTGAGCGAGTTTTCCTTGCGCGCGCTACCGCTGGCCGGACTGTTCAGCGTCCAGCACAAGCGCTTCGAAGATCAGCGCGGGCACTTCGCCCGACTGTTCTGCGAGGGCAGCCTGAGTGCGTTTGGCAGCGAATTTCACATTCGTCAGATCAACCATTCCCGCACCCGTGAGAAGGGCAGTGTGCGCGGTCTGCATTATCAGAATGCCAATGCGCCGGAAGCCAAACTGATCACCTGCCTGCGCGGTGAAGTGTGGGATGTGGCGGTAGACCTGCGCCCCGAATCCGAGACCTTTTTGCATTGGCACGCCGAGCATCTGAAGGCGGGTGACGGTCGCGGTCTGCTGATTCCGGCGGGGTTCGCCCACGGTTTCCAGACACTGACTGAAGACGCCGAATTGCTTTACCTGCACAGCGCCGATTACGCGCCGGAGCATGAGGGCGGTCTGTCGGTGAACGATCCACGGCTGGCGATTGCCTGGCCGTTGCCTGTCAATAATTTGTCAGCGCGTGATTCCAGCCATCCCGCGCTCGATCAACACTTTGCTGGAGTGCGTCTATGAACTGCCGTGGGTGCGCCGCACCGCTGAGCCTGCCGCTGATCGACCTTGGCACCTCGCCACCGTCCAACGCCTACGTGCATGCCGATCGCCTGGAGCAGGCCGAGCAATGGGTACCGCTGAAGGTCGCCGTGTGCCAGCAATGCTGGCTGGTGCAGACCGAGGATTACACCCGCGCCGACAGCCTGTTCGACGCCGAGTACGCTTATTTCAGTTCGTTCTCCAGCACCTGGCTGGCCCATGCCGAGCGCTATGTCGCCGAAATGGTCGAGCGTTTCGGCCTGACTGCCGACAGCCGCGTGGTCGAAGTCGCTGCCAACGATGGTTATCTGCTGCAATTCGTGGCGGGTCGCGGCATCCCTTGCCTGGGTGTCGAGCCCACTCGCAGCACTGCGCAAGCCGCGCGGGAGAAAGGCCTGGAAATTCGTGAGCTGTTCTTCGGTCGTGAAACTGCCGCGCAGTTGAACAGCGAAGGCTGGGGCGCCGACTTGATGGCCGCCAATAACGTGCTCGCGCATGTGCCGGACATCAATGATTTCCTCGGTGGTTTCGCAACGCTGCTCAAGCCGACCGGCGTGGCCACTTTCGAATTCCCGCAACTACTGACGCTGATGGCCGGCGCGCAGTTCGACACGCTGTATCACGAGCACTATTCCTACCTGTCTTTGACTGCCGTGCAGACCCTGTGCGAACGCAATGGCCTGGAAGTGTTCGACGTCAGCCCACTGAGCACTCATGGCGGATCGCTGCGGGTGTTTGTGCAGCGCAAGGACGGCGAACGTCGCGCGGTACAAGCGAGCGTGCAGCAGCAGTTGCAGGCCGAGCTCGATGCCGGGGTGAAAACCGCCGAGTACTACACGAGCCTCGCGCCCGCCGCTGAGCGCATCAAACATGAACTGCTGCGCTTCCTGTTGCAGGCCAAGGCCGACGGCAAGCGCGTAGTCGGCTACGGCGCAGCGGCCAAGGGCAACACGCTGCTCAATTACGCCGGGGTCAAACCCGACCTGCTCGCCTGGGTGGCCGACGCCAATCCGCACAAGCAGGGCAAGTTTCTGCCGGGCAGTCGCATCCCGATCGTGGCGCCGGCGCAAATCGACCTGGAAAAACCCGATTACGTGCTGGTGCTGCCCTGGAACCTGCTGCACGAAGTCAGTCAGCAACTGGCGCAAGTGCGTCAATGGGATGGGCGCTTCGTGATCGCCGTGCCTGAGTTGAGCGTACTGTGAGAATTCTGGTTACGGGAGCCACGGGCTTCGTCGGTCGGCATCTGGTCGCTGCGTTGCTGACGCGCGGCTGTGCCGTTCGCGCCGTGGCGCGCAATGCAGACACGGCGCAGGGCATGCCGTGGATAAACGATGTCGAGTTCGTGAGCGCGGATATTCACGCCGCCGATCTCGATGTCAGCGCGCTGACCGATGGCATCGACGCGCTGGCGCATCTGGCCTGGCCGGGGTTGCCGAACTATCGGGCACTGTTTCATTTTGAACACAACCTGATGGCCGATTACCGCTTTATCAAAGGCGCGGTCGAGGCGGGCGTGAAGCAGGTTCTGGTCACCGGTACTTGCTTCGAGTACGGCATGCAAGGCGGACCGCTCAGCGAAAGTACCGAGCCGCGCCCGAGCAATCCGTACGGTCTGGCCAAACACACGTTGCACCTGTTTTTGCAGAACCTGCAGCAGGAACATCCGTTCACCTTGCAGTGGGCGCGACTGTTCTATCTGCACGGCGAGGGACAGAACCCCAACAGTCTGCTGGCGGCCCTGGACAGTGCGATCGATGCCGGTGAGCAATCGTTCGACATGTCCGCCGGTGAACAGCTACGCGATTTTCTACCGATTGAAACCGCGGCCGGTTACCTCGCCGCAATCGTGCATCAGCGCGATTTCGACGGCGTTATCAATTGCGCCAGTGGTCAACCGGTGTCGGTACGGACGCTGGTCGAACAACGCCTGCGCGAACGCGGCGCGACGCTGAATCTGAACCTTGGCCACTACCCATACCCGAGCCACGAACCGATGGCGTTCTGGTCCGTGACCGAGCGTTTGCAACAGTTATTGGGAGAGCCGCAATGAGGCACGAGTTGTATCGGGTCACCGACCTGCCGGTGTTGCAGAATCGCACTTTTGCCGATGCCGGGTCGGCGCGAGCCTCTGCCAGTGCCGACATGCTGCTGGTGCAGGACGAGCGCAGCGGCCTGGTCTTCAATGCCGCCTTCGACGCCGACAAGCTCAGCTACGACGCTGACTATCAAAACGAGCAGGCACATTCAGGGCAGTTCCAGAAGCACCTGAGCGACGTCGAAGGCATCATCGCCAGGCACTTCAAGGGCCAGGAGCTGATCGAAGTCGGCTGCGGCAAGGGCTACTTTCTTGAACTGCTCAAGGGCCTGGGCTATTCGATCACGGGCATCGATCCGGCTTACGAAGGCGATAACGCCGACGTGATCATAGCGCCGTTCACTCGCGGTCTCGGTCTGGCTGCGCACGCCATCGTCCTGCGGCATGTTCTGGAGCACATTCAGGATCCGGTGAGCTTCCTCGCTGAAATTGCCAACGCCAACCAGGGCGGGCAGGTCTACATCGAAGTGCCGTGCTTCGACTGGATCCTTGAGCATAAAGCCTGGTTCGATCTGTTCTACGAACACGTCAATTATTTCCGCCTCGATGACTTGCGCCGGATGTTCGGCACTGTGCACGAGGCTGGTCACCTGTTCGGTGGCCAATACCTGTACATCGTCGCCGATCTTTCCACGTTGCGCCTGATCCCGGAGCAACCGGTACCGCGCCTGACGCTGCCGCAGAATTTCACCGCCAGCCTCGACCGCGCGGTGCAGATCGTTCAAGCCGCGCCCGAGCAGGGTTCGGCGATCTGGGGCGCCTCGTCCAAAGGCGTGATCTATTCGCTGTTCCTGCAACGCGCGGGTGTGGCGGTTGATCGAGTGGTGGATATCAACCCGGCCAAGCAGGGACGTTATCTGCCGCTGAGCGGTGCCCGCGTGTCTTCGCCGCAAGAGGCCCTGGACGCGTTGCCCGAAGGCGCCAACCTGTTTGTGATGAACTCCAATTACCTCGAAGAAATCAAGCGGATGACCGGTGGACGCTACGTCTATCACGCCGTTGACAGCGCTTCGTTCCAGTGACCCTTGAGATTTTGACAATGACCGACAACAGCATCAATAAAGCCTTCGAAGCCGAGTGCCGGGAACAGATTGCCCAGCAGGGCGACGACCAGAAACTCACTGGCCTGGCCCGAGATTTCTTCAACGAATCGGCCAGGCACAAGTACAGCTACCACTTCTCGTGGATGGGCCGTCCGATCATCCAGTTGCCACAAGACATGATGGCGATGCAGGAGATCATCTGGCAGGTCAAACCGGACCTGGTCATCGAGTGCGGCATCGCCCACGGTGGTTCGATCATCTACTACGCCTCGTTGCTGGAGCTGCAAGGCCACGGTGAAGTACTGGGCATCGACCTCGACATTCGCCCGCACAACCGCGAGGCGATCGAAAGCCATCCGATGGCCAGGCGCATCAAGATGATCGAAGGTTCCAGCATCGACCCGGCCATCGCGGCTCAAGTTCACGCTGCGGCCAAAGGCAAAAAAGTCATTCTGGTCCTCGACTCCAATCACACCCACGACCACGTACTCGAAGAGTTGCGCCTGTACGCGCCGCTGGTTTCGGTCGACAGCTACTGCGTGGTGATGGACACCGTGGTGGAAGACATGCCGGCCGACTTTTTCCCGGATCGCCCATGGGGACCGGGCGACAACCCGAAAACCGCGGTATGGAAATACCTGGAAGAGAACAAGGATTTCGAGATCGACCAGCAGTTGCAAAACAAGCTGCTGATCACCGTGGCGCCGGACGGCTATCTGCGTCGCGTTCGTTAATCAAAAACAGTTTCAGGCGTCAGGCGACTGGCCGGTTGCGGGGATAGGAAAATGCAGGTTCAAAGCAGTACGCAAACCAACGTGACACCGCTGAGCGAGCTGTTCACGGTGGTGCTGATCACCCACAACCGCAAGGCGTTCCTGCGACGCGCGTTGCAGTACTACAGCAGTTACTCCGCCAAGGTGATGGTGCTGGATTCATCGGTGCAGGGCGATGACAGCATCGCAGTCGATTTTCCTTCGGTCGATTATCGCCATTTACCTGATTACACCTATCTGGGGTTTCAGCAAAAGCTGGCCTATGGGGTCAGCCAGGTTACTACGCCCTACATGGTGCTGGCCGCTGACGACGACTTCATGCTGCACGGTGCATTGACCGACTCAGTCAATTTTCTGGAAGCCAACCCCGATTACGGCATGTGCCATGGCTATTGCCTGATGTACCTCACGCACGCCAACTTCGTGCAGTACTATCGCCGTGACAAGAAGGTGCAAGAGGACTACAACGCCGAGCGTGCGCAGGATCGTATTCTCGACTACATGGGGCAGTACATACCGCCGTTCTATGCAGTGCATCGCACCGCGTTGTTGCAGGACTGGTATGCGGCGATGCCGCAAGGCACGATTTTCGAATGGCAGGAAATCGGCCATGTGTATTACGTGCTGGCGCGGGCCAAGGCGCGGATTCTGCCGATTCCGTATGTGGTGCGGGAGGTCAACTATGGCCGCTCGGATCACAACACCGAGATCATTCACGTCCTCAGTTTCAAGGATGCCCGTTCCGTCGCCGAGCGTGAACGCTTTGCCGGTTTCCTCGCCACGTTGCCAACCGACATCGATGAGCCGAACGCGGAGCAAACCGCAGCCTTTGCCCTGCAGAGTTTCCAGGCGCTGGCGAACAGCCTCGCCACACGCAATGCACTGACGATCGAACCGATCTTCGAGTCCTGGTGGAAAGACCCGACTACCGGGCCGAAACGAGTATTCGGACCCAGGCAATACGTCGAAATGCCGTTCTACAATCAGGCGTTTTTCGATCGGTTGACCGAGTTTGAATTCCTCCTGCATGCGATGCCTGCGGGGCGCTTGCAACTTGAAGAAATGGAAGGTGCATTGCTCAAGCAGCACACGCTGCTGGGCACCTATTCCAATGACACGACCGAGACTATCCAGAACCGCTTGCTGGAAGCCGTGCAGTTGGGGCCGTTCAACCGTCGCGTCGTGCAGAAAATGCATCGGCAGTTGCTGGACATGGGCCAGAACGGTGATGCGCAGGTACTCGCAGACTGGATGGCGCGGCTGGACAGCGTGCCGACCTACGATAGCCGTCAACTGCTCGACAGCACGCGTTCCGGCCAATTGATGAACTGGTTGCAGGCACGTCAGCCGAACGAGACCGCCATCCGCAAGATCAATCAACAGCTGGCGACTGTCGAGGGCGGGCCGCGGTTCGGCATTCTGTTACTGGATCTTGAAGCTGATATGGACAAGCTTCAGGTCACCTTCGACAGCCTGATGGAAAGCGCTTTCCGCGCGTTCAAGGTGGTGGTCTTCACGACAGGGGACCTGCCGGCTGTCACGACCGAACAGAGCACCGTGCATTTCGTCAAAGTCAGCACCGCTAACTACGTCGACAAGCTGAACCAGATCGCCCGGCGCTCGAATGCCGATTGGCTGCTGCTGGCCGAGGCCGGTGACGAGTTCACCCGCAGCGGTTTCCTGCGTGCCAGCCTTGAACTGCAGAACGCCGAAGGTTGCCGTGCAGTGGCCATGGATGAGATCCATCGTCGTCCTGATGGTCAGTTGACTGAAATGTTCCGCTCGGCCTTCAACCTCGATCTGCTGCAAAGCATGCCGTCGCTGACGGCCCGGCATTGGCTGATTCGCCGCGAATTCATGGTCGAGGCCGGAGGCTTTGCCCGCGAGTACAGCGATGCGCTGGAATTCGACCTGCTGTTGCGCCTGATCGAAGCCGGAGGCCTGGCCGGTCTGGCGCATCTGGCCGAGCCGTTGCTGATCACCCCGGCCGTGGCGCCGGCGCCGAGCGAGCATCAACGTCAGGCCCTCGCGCGGCATCTGGCAACCCGCGGTTATCAGGCGCAAGTGAGTGCCGAGGCATTCGGTGGCTTGCGCGTCGATTACCGCCACGCCGAGCGACCGAAAGTGTCGATCATCGTCTGCAGCGATGACAATCAGGAACACCTGCAGCGTTGCCTGGTGAGTGTGTTGCAACGCACGCGTTATCAGAACAACGAGATCATCATTGCCGACAACCACAGCCAGTCGAGTGAGCTTTTGGCCTGGCTGGAAAGCCTCGAGCAAAACGGGCGTGGGCGTATTCGTCTGATCAGGAATGAGCAGCGCCTGAGCGCTTCGGCATTGGTCAATCAAGCTGCCGCTCAGGCTCAAGGCGAATATCTGGTGCTCCTGGCAGCGGACGCCGAAGTGCTCAACGCCAATTGGATCGAAGCCCTGCTGAACCAGGCACAGCGCCCGGAAGTCGGCGTGGTCGGCGCCAAACTGGTGGATCGCGAAGGCTCTGTCACTGGCGCCGGATTCATCCTGGGCCTTGGTGATGGTTTGGCTTCACCGTTCCTCGGCGAGAAAAAGGACGCAACGGGTTACATGCACCGGTTGCTGGTCGAGCAGAATTGTTCGGCGGTCTCCCGCGTATGCCTGATGCTGCGCAAGGAGATTTTCGAGGCCTTGGGTGGACTGGATCAGGAGCATTTCGATGAGGCGTTCGCCGATGTCGACCTGTGCCTGAAAGCCGCGGATGCGGGGCTGTTGACCGTATGGACGCCGCAGGTGCAGATCGTCCACACCGGCACGTTGGCGAACGATGCGCAGGCCATTGCCGCGCTGCAAGACAAGTGGCAAGCGCACTTTGCCCAAGACGTTGCCTACAACCAGAACCTTTCCCTGACCGGCAAGGGCTTCACCCTCGGCCAGGCCTCCAGTATCGACTGGGCGCAGTTGCTCGCCTAAGCCTGACGATCAGGAAACAGGACTCAAGACATGTTCAACGGTCAATCGATTTTCATCTCCGGCGGCACCGGCTCGTTCGGTCGCAACTTCATTCGTCGCTTGCTGGAGCAATACCAGCCCAAGCGCGTGGTGGTGTTCTCGCGCGATGAACTCAAGCAATACGAAATGCAGCAGACGTTCAACGCGCCGTGCATGCGTTACTTCCTCGGTGACGTACGCGATGCCGACCGTTTGCGTCAGGCGATGCGCGGCATCGATTACGTGGTGCACGCGGCCGCGCTGAAGCAAGTGCCGGCGGCGGAATACAACCCGACCGAGTGCATTCGCACCAACGTCAATGGCGCGGAAAACATCATTGCCGCCGCCATCGACAATGGCGTTAAGAAAGTTGTGGCGCTGTCGACCGACAAGGCGGCCAGCCCGATCAACCTGTACGGCGCAACCAAGCTGCTGTCGGACAAACTGTTCGTGGCCGCCAACAACATTGCCGGCGAACAGCAGACCCGTTTTGCCGTGGTGCGCTATGGCAACGTGGCCGGTTCGCGGGGGTCGGTGGTGCCGTTCTTCAGCAAATTGATTGCCGATGGTGCCGAAGAATTACCGATCACCGATGAGCGCATGACACGCTTCTGGATCACCCTCGACCATGGTGTGCAGTTTGTTCTCGACAGCTTTGCACGCATGCACGGTGGTGAAGTATTCGTGCCGAAGATCCCGTCGATCCGCATCGTCGACTTGGCGCGCGGCATGGCCGAGCACCTGCCGCACAAGCACGTCGGGATTCGTCCGGGCGAGAAACTGCACGAGCTGATGGTGCCGCTGGACGATGCGCGGATGACCCTGGAGTTTGCCGATCACTACACCATCCAGCCGTCGATCCGCTTCACCAGCGTCGATGTCGATTTCGCTGTCGACAAACTGGGCGAGCGCGGTCAGCCGGTGGGTGAAGAGTTCGAATACCGGTCCGACACCAACCCGCACTTCCTCTCGGTCGGGCAGATCGCCGCACTGCACGCGAAGCTGTCGAAATGATCCCTTACGGTCGGCAGAATCTCGATCAGGCCGATATCGAAGCCGTGGTCGACGTGCTGAAATCCGACTGGCTGACCCAAGGGCCGACCATCGAGCGTTTCGAACGGGCGATGGCCGAACGTTGCCAGGCGGATTACGCGGTAGCGGTGTGCAACGCCACGGCGGCGCTGCACATTGCCTGTCTGGCGGCCGGTCTCGGCGTGGGTGATCGCTTGTGGACGACGCCGAACACTTTTCTGGCCTCGGCCAACTGCGGTCGTTATTGCGGCGCCGAGGTTGATTTTGTCGATATCGATCCGCTGACCTGGAACCTCGATGCGTTCGCGCTGGCCGCGAAGCTGGAACGGGCCGAGCGCGACGGTACGTTACCGAAGGTTTTAGTGGCGGTGGCGTTCTCCGGGCAAAGCTGTGACATGCGCCGGATCGGCGAACTGGCCGAGCGCTACGACTTCACCGTCATCGAAGATGCTTCGCATGCGGTCGGTGCCTCATACGCCGGTCGTCCTGTGGGCTGTGGTGAATTCGCGGCGATGACCGTGTTCAGTTTTCATCCGGTGAAGATCATCACCAGTGCCGAGGGCGGCATGGTGCTGACCAATCGCGCGGAGCTGGCCGAGCGCTTGCAGCGCTTGCGCAGCCACGGCATGACCCGCGATCCGCAACAGATGAGCGAGCCCAGCCACGGCCCCTGGTATTACCAGCAGGTGGAGTTGGGCTTCAATTACCGGATCACCGATTTGCAAGCCGCGCTCGGGCTGTCGCAGCTTGGCAAGCTGGATGAGTTTGTCGCCCGTCGACGTGAGCTGGCGGCACGCTATGCGCGCTTGCTGGCCTGCCTGCCAGTGACATTGCCGAGCGCACAGTCCGAAGCCGAATCCGCCTGGCATTTGTACGTGGTGCGTTTGCAGAGCGAGCGCATCAACCTCAGCCATCGTCAGGTGTTCGAAGGCTTGCGCGCGGCCGGGGTCGGGGTGAATCTGCACTATATTCCGGTGCACTTGCAGCCTTACTATCAGGACCTGGGTTTTGCCGAGGGAGACTTTCCCGAGGCCGAACGTTATTACGCAGAAGCGATCAGCCTGCCGCTGTTTCCACTGCTGACCGATGAGCAACAGGACTACGTGGTCGAGCAATTGCGACGCTTGGTTCTTGAGGAGTAGGACAAGGTGAGCTGCGTTGCGATCATCCCCGCCCGTGGTGGCAGCAAGCGCATTGCGCGCAAGAACCTGAAGCCGTTCGACGGCGTACCGATAATCGTCCGTTCGATTCGCACGGCGCTGGAATCGGGATTGTTCGAGCGCGTGGTGGTCAGCACCGACGACGAAGAGATTGCCCGGGTCGCACGAGCGCATGGCGCCGATGTGCCGTTCCTGCGGCCGGCTGAACTTGCCGACGATTTCACCGGTACCGCTGCTGTGATCGTCCACGCCTTGCAGCAGTTGCCGGGCTTCGATTACGCCTGTTGCGTGTACGCCACCGCGCCGCTGTTGCAGGCGCGGTATTTGCGTCAGGGTTTTGATTTGCTGGAGCAGCGTGCGGACAAATCCTTTGCCTTCTCCGTCAGCAGTTTCGGTTTCCCGGTCCAGCGTGCGCTGACCCTCGACGGGCAGGGCGCGCTGACGGCGTTGTACCCGGAATTTCGTAATACCCGCTCGCAGGATCTGCCTGAAGCATTTCAGGATGCCGGTCAGTTCTACTGGGGGCGCAGCGAGGCCTGGTTGCGCGGCGAGGTGTTGTTCTCACCGGCCAGTCTGCCGGTGATCGTGCCGCGGCATCTGGTACAGGATATCGACACGCCAGAAGACTGGACGCGCGCCGAGTATCTGTACGCCGCACTCAAGGCGGGCGGAGAACTTTCATGAGAGTGCTGATTCGTGCCGACGCCTCGCCGACCATCGGCAGCGGCCACATCGCTCGTTGCCTTACGTTGGCGCGGGTGTTGCGCAAGCAGGGCAGTCATGTGGCGTTTGCCTGTCGGCGCTTGCCGGGACATCGGCTCGACGCCTTGCAGGCCGAAGGTTTTGAGACGTTCGCGCTGCCCGAGCGCTATGTCGATGAAGACCCACAGCAGACTATCGAAGCGATGCTGCCTTGGCAGGCCGACATCGCAGCGCTAGCCCAATTGCTTGAGGAGCACGCGGGGTTCGACTGGATCATCGTCGACCACTATGGCCTCGATCATCACTGGCAAACGGCGGCCCGGCGCTGGGCACCACGGATTGCCGCGGTGGATGATCTGGGGACCCGGCGCTACAGCGTCGATCTGCTGCTCAATCAGAACTTGTCGGGCCTGACCGAGAATTACCCACCACTGCTGCCTGAAGGTTGCCGCACGCTGCTCGGCCCGCGCTACGCCATGTTGCGTGAAGAGTTCAGTTGCCCGGCCATCGCGATCAAACCCAGGGCGCAGCGGGTGCTGGTGAACTTCGGTGGTTTCGACGCGGCGATGCAGACCCATCACGCCATGTTGGCGCTGGCCGATTTTGCAGCGCTGGAGGTGGACTTTGTCGCCGGTGCCGATAACCCGGCATGGGCGCAGATGCAGGCACTGGCCGAGACTCGGCCGAACTGGCATCTGCACAGTTTTGTCAGCGATTTTTATCAGCGCATGAGCGCGGCCGATCTGTTTATCGGCGCGGGTGGCGGTACCAGTTGGGAGCGCGCGGCCATGGGCCTGCCGACGATTTGTATCGCCGTGTCGAACAACCAGCAGGCCAACGGCGAAGTGATGGCGGCAGCGGGGGCGCATGTGTTCATGGGCGCTCGCGAGCAGGTCAGCGTCGAGCAATTGCGCCAGGCCATCGGCTTTGTCGCCGAGAATTTTTATTTGCGTCAGAGCCTCGCCGATCGTTCGCGGCGACTGGTCGATGGTGGCGGGGCGCTTCGCGTCGCGGTAGCGCTGGCCGGTGCGGTGCTCAACCTGCGCGTGGCGACTACGCAAGATGCTCAGCTGTTGTTCGAGGGGCGCAATGCCAAGGCCGTGCGGCGCTGGTCGAAGGATCAAGGCTTGATCGACTGGGCGCAACACCTGAACTGGTTGAACGCAAGTTTGCGCAACCCGCAGCGTCTGCTGTTGATTGCCGAGGCCGATGACGGTCCGGTGGGGGTCTTGCGTTATGACCTGCGCGGGCTCGAAGCCGAAGTGTCGATTTATCTGCTTGAGGGGCGTTTCGGGCTTGGCTGGGGCAGGGCGTTGCTGGCGCGCGGCGAGTCGTTCGTCAGCGAATACTGGCCGCAACTGACGACCATTACGGCCCAGGTGCTGCCCGCCAATCACCCCTCATTGAATGTTTTTCGAGACGCCGGGTTCACTCAAGGTGCCTGCGCGTTCACCCGTGTTTTGAAGGAACATCCGCATGCCTAGTTTCAAGATTGGCAACCGCCTGATCGGTGCCGACGCGCCGCCGTTCATCATTGCCGAGATGAGCGGCAACCATAACCAGTCGCTGGACGTTGCCCTGCAAATCGTCGAAGCGGCGGCCAGAGCCGGCGCGCATGCCTTGAAACTGCAAACCTATACAGCCGAGACCATGACTCTGGATATTGCTGAAGGTGAGTTCTTCATCAAGGATCCGGGCAGTCTGTGGGCGGGCAGCTCGCTCTACGATTTGTATGAAAAGGCCTATACGCCGTGGGAATGGCATGCGCCGATTTTCGCCCGGGCCAAAGAGCTGGGGATGCTGGCCTTCTCGACGCCGTTCGATGACACGGCGGTGGATTTCCTCGAAAGCCTCGATGTGCCGGCCTACAAGATCGCCAGTTTCGAAAATACGGATTTGCCGTTGATCCGCCGTGTGGCCGCCACCGGCAAACCGCTGATCATCTCCACCGGCATGGCCAGCATCGCCGAGCTTGATGAAACCGTGCGCGCGGCCCGCGAGGCCGGTTGCAAGGATCTGGTGCTGCTCAAATGCACCAGTACTTATCCGGCGACCCCACTCAACAGCAACGTGCGCACGATCCCGCATCTGCGCGAATTGTTCGGTTGTGAAGTGGGACTGTCCGACCACTCCATGGGCGTTGGCGTGTCCGTCGCCGCTGTCGCGCTCGGCGCGACCGTGGTGGAAAAACACTTCACCCTCGACCGCGCGGCCGGCGGGGTGGATGCCGGTTTCTCGCTGGAACCTGAGGAAATGGCCAGTCTGGTGCTCGAGACCGAACGCGCCTGGCAGGCCATGGGGCAGGTGCAATACGGCCCCACCGAGGCCGAGCGCAAGTCGCTGGTGTTTCGCCGTTCGTTGTACGTCACCGCTGACATGGCCGCCGGTGAGCTGTTTACCGAGGACAATCTGCGCGCCATTCGTCCGGGTCTCGGTTTGCCGCCCAAGCATACCGACGCGCTGCTCGGGCGCCGCGCTCGGGCCCCGATCAAGCGCGGCACGCCGCTGGACTGGTCATTGGTTGAATGACCCGATATGCAACCGATTCGGCAAAATAGCGTGACCTGCGAGTCATAACGCGCATCTTCACTGTATTGTATTGATCGGGGAGATGGCGCCTGGTCCTTTATTGGATCCAGTGATAGCCCTTTGCGCTCCCCATGGCTGTCCGTTGTGGCGGCCGTTTTCTGTTTGTCGGCGCCCCTCGAATCCTTGCGAGCGGTGGTCTTGGGCTGTTTTTTATTGGGAAGCCGTAATGATTGGCATAAAAAGCATTGCGAGCTACGTTCCTGTAGCCGGCGTGGACAATTACGCACAAGGTGCAAAATTCGAGAAGGATGAAGAATTCATCCTCGGCAAGATCGGTTCGGCATTCCTGCCGCGCAAAGATGCTGAACAGGAAACCTCCGATCTGTGCGTGGAAGCGGCCAATGCGCTGTTTGCCAACAACCCTGAGCTGAAGCGTGAATCGATCGACGCACTGATCGTCGTCACCCAGAACGGTGACGAAGAAGGCCTGCCGCACACCGCGGCGATCGTGCAGGACAAACTCGGTCTGCCGACCAATGTCGCTGCGTTCGATATTTCCCTGGGCTGCTCCGGTTACGTTTACGGCATCTACGCGATCAAGGGCTTCATGGAAGCCGCTGGCCTGAAAAACGGCCTGCTGATTACCGCTGACCCCTATTCGAAGATCGTCGACCCGGAAGATCGCAACACCACCATGCTCTTCGGCGATGCCGCTACCGCGACCTGGATGGGCGAAGATCCGTCCTGGGCGCTGGGCAAGGCCAAGTTCGGCACCGACGGTTCTGGAGCACCGCACCTGAAAGTCACCGATGGCGTGTTCTTCATGAACGGCCGTCAGGTGTTCAACTTCGCGCTGCTCAAAGTACCGGCACACTTGCACGAATTGCTCAACGACTCAGGCCTCAAGGCCGATGACATCGATGCGTTCTGCATTCACCAGGGCAGTGCGGCGATAGTCGATGCCGTGGCGCGGCGCTTCGAAGGCGAGCCGGAGAAGTTCATCAAGGACATGGTCGAGACGGGTAATACCGTGTCGTCGAGTGTTCCGCTGCTGCTGGAAAAACACGTGCTCGATTCTGACTGGAAGCGCATCGCGATCAGCGGTTTTGGCGTAGGTTTGTCCTGGGGTTCGGCGATCATCTACCGTCCCTGAGCAAGCTCCTTATCGGTAAATCGCGGCACAAAATAGCGCTCAAGGTGTAACCTTGAGCGCTATTTTTTTGCCCGAATTTTCACGAGGCGCCATGAGCGAGTTTTTTCAATCGAATGCCGACGTTATCCAGCGTCGCTGGCCTCTGGTGGCTGCCCGCCTGTTGGCGGAAGATCCGT
>NZ_MRCS01000076.1 GCF_002303925.1 Pseudomonas sp. ACN8 | reverse complement strand
TTCTTGACGACCATAGAGCGTTGGAACCACCTGATCCCATCCCGAACTCAGCAGTGAAACGATGCATCGCCGATGGTAGTGTGGGGTTTCCCCATGTGAGAGTAGGTCATCGTCAAGATTAAATTCCGAAACCCCTATCTGCGTATGCAGGTAGGGGTTTTGTTTTAGTAGAAGTCACCAGTTTTCACCGGCACGTTAAAATTCTAACGGGCTGGTCACAGAATTTCTTGACGACCATAGAGCGTTGGAACCACCTGATCCCATCCCGAACTCAGCAGTGAAACGATGCATCGCCGATGGTAGTGTGGGGTTTCCCCATGTGAGAGTAGGTCATCGTCAAGATTAAATTCCAAAACCCCTGTCTGCTCACGCAGACAGGGGTTTTGTCGTTTCAGTCTTACGCAAACAGCTTCAGCACATTGTTCATCGCATCATCGGCAAAACCCTGTACGAAAACCTTGAAGCCCGGCAGCGCCTCGGCGCCACCCTGAGCCGGTTCGGCAACGATGGTCCAGGTAGCTCGGGACTTGCCCGCACCCAGTGGTTCAACGCTCATTGCTGCCCACAGATTGGCCACACCCAGGGTGTTGTAGATAGTGGTCCAGGTCATGTGCCGTGCCTGGTCGTCCCGGGAGTTGAGTTGCTCGACCACCAGGTTGCCGTCGCTGAAAAACTTTTTGCGTAGCGATGACACGCCTTCACCCGTCATTTCGATGTGCGACAGCGCCGGGATGAAGCGATCGAAGCCGGCAAAGTTGCCGACTACGGCCCATACCTGCGTGGCATCGGCGGGCACGTCCACCGAGGACACCACCTGGCAGCCTTGAGGGTTTTTGATCAGGGTATCGGGTTGCAGAGTACTCATGGTCTTGCTCCATTGGGTCGAGTCAGATGAAATTGATTTCTTTGAGGTAGTCGCAGCCGCGACGCAGCAGCGCCGGGGACTTTTGCGGGTAGTGCGCGCCCATAAGCCGTACGCCGGCCTGGGCGTTGTCGTGACCGATCATCGAGATATCGCCGATGTCCTCCTCGAAGCCGTTGAGGTAGAACCCCAGCACGCCGAACAACGCGTTGTCGCTGTCGACCCGACCCAGTTGTTGTTGCCAGTCGGCGACGCTGACCATCGCGAATTCGCGCCCTGCCTCGCGGAAGGACGCCACGTAGTTGTCCCAGCTCAAGGGCTCGGGGTTGTGCAGGTTGAATACCGCTTGTTCCGGTTGATAACGACTGGCGTGGAAGGCGATGAATCGGGCGAGAAAGTCCACCGGCATCAAGTCGAAGTTCAAGGCGAACTCCGGCACTTGTCCCAGCTGGATCGAGCCCTTGAGCATCAGCATCAGGCGATTCTTGTGCGGCTGGCACACGCCCGTGAGGCTGTTGAAGCTGATGTTGCCGGGGCGGTAGAGATTGACCCGCACCCCAAGCTCCCGCGCCCGTTCGAGGATTCGCTCGCCGACCCATTTGGACAGGTTGTAGCCGTTCTTGATGTAGATCGGTGGAGTCGGGGCGGCCGGCAACTCAAGCACTCGGCCGTCGGCGGATATCGTGCTGGAGGCCGAGAGCGTCGAGACGAAATTGAAGATTTTTTTGCTGCGTCCTTCGCACAGGCGCAAACACTCGAAAATCGGCTCGACGTTGTCCCGGGCGAGCGACTCGTAATCGAGGACGTGATTGACGTTGGCCGCGTTGTGCACCAGGGCGCCAAACTCCTGATCCAGTCGCTGGTAAACCTCGGGCGCCAAACCGAGTTCCGGCCGCGTGATGTCTGCCGTGTAAACCCGCACCCGGCTCATATCCAGATGCTCCAGACGGTTCTCCCGCAAGGCTTGGGCAAAGCGCTCGTCCGCCGACTGCCCGCTGCCGTCGCGAACCAGGCAGGCGATTTCGCTGGCACCCCAGGCCAGCAACGCCTCGACGATGTGTACACCGACAAAACTGTTGGCACCGGTGACGATCACCTTGTGCACATCGCCCATGCGGCTGACGGGCAGCGGCTGAACATCCAGTTCGCGGAAGGCATCGCGCATGGCCTGTTCGCTCAGCACTTCTTCGCCGTCGGAGCCGCGGACCAGTGTCGCCAGTTTCGCGATAGTGGGCAGTTCGATGAAGCGATTGATCGAGATGCTGCGCCCGAACTCCTCGCGCAGTCGCAGGAGCATGCGCGACAGCAGGATCGAGTGCCCGCCAAGATTGAAGAAACTTTCGTCGGTGGAAATGTCGCTCGCCGGCAGCTCCAGCAACTCCGCCCATATCTCCAGCAGCAAGGCCTCATCGGCACTGGCGGGCAGACGTCGTGGAGGGTGCTCGGTGACGTTGAGCGGCAACTCCAGAAGCGCCTTACGGTCGACCTTGCCATTACTGGCGTAGGGCATGGCTGTCAGCTCGGTCCATGCAACGGGGAGCATGTAGTCCGGCAAGTGTTGTGTCGCGTGGGCCTTTAACGCTTGGCGAGCGCTGCCGGGAAGGTCTTCCCGGGGTTGGGCAAGGAAAGCCAGAATCCGCCGCTGGCTATCGATGACCACGGCAACCTGGCGGTACAACCGGCTGTCGCGCAGGCAGCGCTCAATCTCTTCCGGCTCGACCCGGAAACCGCGAATCTTCACCTGATTATCACGCCGACCACACAACTCAATCCCTTCGCTCGTCCACTTCGCCATGTCCCCAGTGCGATAGGCGCGCAGGGTCCGGCCATCAGGCAAGTTCAGGTCCAGATAGCGCTCAGCGGTTTGCTGGGGGTTGTTCAGATAACCCAGGCACACACCCGGACCGGCGATGTACAACTCGCCGACGGTTTGTTCGGCCACCGGTTGAAAGTCGTCATCGAGAATCAACACCTGGCTGTTGGCAATTGGAGCGCCCAGAGAGCGATTGTTGTCGCCTGGCTGGAGTTTGCGCGCGGTAATCAGCACCGTGGCTTCGGTGGGCCCGTAGAGGTTGTAGAGCTTGCCTTGGCGGCTCAGTTGCTCGATGACCCACGGCTCGCAGACATCGCCACCGGTCATCACATGGTCCAGGCACTGCAATTGCTCCAGCGGCAGGATGCTCAACAAGGCCGGCGGTAAAAAGGCGTGGCTCAGTTGCCGATGACGAATCAGGTCCACCAGTTGCAGCGGATCGCGGCGCTGGTCATCGCCGGGCACGATCAGTTCGGCGCCCTGCAACAGAGTGGGGAAGATGTCGATCAGTGATGAGTCGAAACTCAACGAAGAAAACTGCAACACCCGGCTCTGGCGGGTCAGCTGAACATAGTCGGCGTACCAGTGGGTGAAGTGCGCGAGGTTGGCCTGACTGAGCAGCACGCCCTTCGGATGGCCGGTGGTGCCCGAGGTATAGAGCGCCATGCATGGCGCATCGAGGTCGGGGCGTTGGCGCATCAAAGGTTGAGTGAGGTCCGCGTCGAGGGCGTCGATGCTGCTGATGTCCAGCCCTGGCATCCCGCTCGCCAGGGGATGCTCGCCGTCATGCAGCAACAACACCGCACCGGCGCTCGACAGGATGTACTGCTGACGTTGTAACGGATGGCTCGGTTCCAGCGGCAAGTACACCGCACCACTGCCCAGGATCGCCAGGATTCCCGCATACAGCGCACTGCATTTTGGCAGGCAGATCCCGATGACTACCGGGCCTTGATGCTGATCCAGAAGCGTCTGCAGACGTTGCTCGATGGCGCGGCTGTGGGTGTGCAACTGGCGATAGTCGAGGGTGTTGCCGTCGATGCTCAAGGCCGGATGGTCGGCACTCTGGATGCACTGTTGCTCCAGCCTCTCGATCATCGGCGTTTGCGCGAGTTGCTGCAGTCGTGGGTCGGCGGTGGCATTGAGGCGATGCACGAACGCAAGGCTGTCCAGAAACCGCAGGCTTTCGATGCGCTCAAAGCGGGCAGGTACGGCGGGTTCGGCGTGTTGAAAATAATCGGCATCGCGCGAGTAGCGGCTGACCAGCAACGCCACGTGGTCAACCAGTGCTGTCATGGCCTGCATACGCAACGCCTGGCCGTTACCCGACTGTTCATCGGCGATGGGTACACGGCTCAGCAGCGTTGAACCATGCCAGCACAACACGTCCAGCGATGGCAGGCCGGACGCTCGTGGCAGGCCAAGGCCCAACTGCAATGTCAGTCGTGGCGCCTGACCGGTGAATTGAAGCGAGGTGCCATCGTCGATCAGTAGATCCGCAGTCCCCGGCATTTCGTCGAGTGCGGATATCCGGGTCAGTGAGTGACCGTGTTGTTCGAGTTCCAGCGCCAGGTCGGCCATGGCCTGGCTTTGTCCATAGAGCAAGATGTCGAGACGTCTCATAATGGGCTCCTCGTCAAACCAGATAGTTGTTGAGGGCGGTTTGTACGCACGGCGAATCGAGCAGCGAGCTGCTGTGGAAAAACCGCACAATGTTGGCCACCAGTGGGTGATGACGATTGATCGGAAAGGCCAATGCCGACACTTCGTTCCTGAGGGCGTGGCGCGCTACGTCGTTGATCTGCAGTGCGTTGATCAAGCGGAAGTCGAAGGATTTCTGGATGTCATTGGTCAGGTAATGGGCAATGAACACCGGCAGGATCTGCGCGATGCTCTGGCGGTCGCCTGCACTTGCGGTATGCCAGTAGATGCGTACCAGCTGCGCCCAAAAACCGGAATGGCGCCCCTCGTCCAGCAAGTGATCGGCCATCAGGCCCTTGATCGATTGCTTGACTGTGTTGTCCTTGGCGAACGCGGCGACATCACCGGTCACCGTGTTTTCGGCGATGGCCACGCAGATCAGCTCTACAGCGCTACGCAGGTGCTCCGGTGCGAGCGCCACGGCCGCCGGTATCGCCAGGCTCAGCTCGATCTCATCCGGTAATTCAATGGGGGCGATACCGGTCATGGCGATGGTCTGTTGCATGAAATCCATCGCCACCAACGCGTGGTAATCCTCATCCACCACTACAGTCATGGCGTCGTAGCGGCAGGCGAACGGAAACTCGATCGCGAAGTGATTCTTGGCGATGCTGCGGGCGGTTTTGTCGACGATCTCGGTTTCGAAGATCACCACATCGTTGATGAACTTGTAGAGGGTCTGCACCAGGGCGAAGTCGCGCTGTTCCGGGCATTCGCGCAGAAAGGTTTCGCTCAGCACCAGCGGTTGCCGGCTCAAGGGATAGATCAGTTTGTCGTCGTTTTCCAGCACGCGGCGCGGGCGCGTACGGATGGTCGCGCGGTTTTCCCAGGCGTCGGCGAAGGATTGGTAGTCGGCGGCGTTCATGCGCTCACCTCCACGACGGATTTGTTCATGCTCAGGCGCAACCCGTCCCACAGGGCGATACGACTTTCCACGGCAGCGATGGCGCTGGCGTACACGTCTTCCTGCCGTTGCGGGTCGCTATCGACCAGTCGCGACAGGAGCTTTTCCGCTGCCGGGCCGTGGTCCTCGGAATCGACCTCAATGTGCCGTTCGAGGTAGTACCGGAAAGTCGGCGCCTGTTCGATGCCGATGCCCCAATCGTCGAGGATGCGCTGGAACATCTGAGGGATAACGCTCTCGCGACCGTGCAGAAACGCCGCCGCCACACTGTGACCTGGCGCATGCAGTGCGGTGTGTAGCGTATGGCGAACGAAATTGGCGGCCGCCGGTTCGACGTTGATGCTCTGCAAGGCCACATCGTAGCTCACGCCTTCTTGCTGCAGGGCCACGAAGCGTTCGATGGCAAGGGTGCATGCCCCGACTTCGCGCATTGCATCCAGGTACAACTCGAAGTGGCTGTAATGACCCTGGGCCGGACGATCATCCGACTCCTCACCCAGTACGATCTCGTTAATCAACCGCGCGGCCTGGGGATCCTGCGGCGGTAGCCAGGGCAGTCGCACGCAGGTCAGCTCCTGTTGCAGGCGCTTGGTCAGCGACATGAAGTCCCATACGGCAAACACGTGGGTTTCCATGAAGCGTCGCAGGACCGGCAGCGAATGTATTTCAGAGAAGATCGGGTGTTCGCCAAGTTCGGTCTTTTTTTGAAGCAGTCGTTCTTTAGTTGGTTTCATGGATGAGCCTGTAAATGATCTTGGATAAAAAGTCATCGAGCACTGAAGTTCGCTGGAAGTTTTCTCCTGGCGAACGGGTACCTCAAACGTATTGATCTTTTTCAGTGCTATGGACGCCGAGTAACTGAGGCGCTACTGCCGCTTGTGGCTGGCGGCGAAGAAAAATTAATACACATATAAAGTGTTGATCAAGTTGTTTTGTTGTTATTTGAGTATTCAACTTTTTCGAAGATGACAAGTTCCAATAAAACTTTTTATGTTGGTTTTATTTTGGCGTAGTTACTCCTTCCGGCTTATATAAGTCAGAATTGAATAAAGAGTGAATGCCTCACTCGAAGTAACTTTTTTACGGGCGTCGTTTGGGGGTGTCTAAGGGGGTGGAAGTGGGTCGCGAGTGATGCCGATCCTTCCGTTCCCGTGATGAGGCTCCTTCCTTCGCTTCTCGGGGCAGGGACTGCTCCATTCGCACGGAGCGTCACCCGTTTTTTGTCCTGGTTATCCAGAGTGGGCGTAAATCGAGGTGGCCGCCATTACTGAGGCATCATGCAATCGTTGCAATGGTCGGTTTTAAGGCGGCGGGACGTTGGGGCGCGGTATGGCGCCGCAAGGGCGGTTTGGTATGGGGGCAGGGGATTTGTAATCAAATTATTCGCGGAGCATTTGGAGGGAATGCGCGGCAAGCGAGGAAAACCCTTCGGTACATTCCCCGGGCTTGCCGCCGCAGGCTACTTCGACTTGTTCCTGGCCTGTACTTCAGGGCTGTTGAGGTAGCGCGTAATGACCTCGACCCCCCGGTTCAGGTGATGCTCGAGCAGTTGCACGGAACGTTCGACGTCCCGGGCTTCGGCTGCCTGCAACAGTGCCTTGTGGTCATCCTGGGAAAGTTTGCCCAGGCCCATGGCTTCCAGGTTGAAACGCAGGAAGCGCTCTTCTTCGTTCAGGCCGTCCTCGACCAGTTTCAACAGCCGGCGATTCGGCGCCCGGGTGTAAAGCGCCATGTGGAACAGGCGATTCAGTCGACCGATTTCGGTGTAGTCGCTTTCCGTTTCCAGTTCGTCGATGTAGCGGGCAGCCTCTTCGAGATCTTCGTCCCGAAGCAGTGGCACCGACAGACGCAGAGCTTCGGCTTCCAGCAGGATGCGCAGCGCATAGGTTTCCACGGCATCGCCCTGGACCAGCGGCGCGACCACGGCGCCCTTGTGGGCAATCACGTTGAGCAACGATTGCGCTTCGAGTTGGCGCAAGGCTTCGCGTACGGGCATGCGGCTGACGCCGAACAGGTCGGCGAGGTCTTGCTGACGCAGGGCCGCACCGCAGGGAATGCGCCCGTCGAGTATGGCCGCGCGCAGGGTTTCTTCGATCACCGAGCGTGCCATGTGTGCGGGAATCGGCCCGTTGACCTTGATGCTGCCGAGAGGGTTGGGCTTTTGTGTCACTAAACGCACCCTGATTGATGGAATATTTTTGGATCCAAGTGACACTAGTAACTGACTGACTGCTTGTCAAACAAGCTCTCGAGTGCCTTTCTTGCAGTTTAGCGCGCCGCCAGTGATCTCACCGTGCCATTGTCTTTTTCCGGGCTAACCTTCACCATTCGAACGACTCCCTCCTGCCTATCCAGGATGCCTTGCATTGGTGGCAAGTTTAACGATTCCCCAGGTTTTACGCTGGCTGTGCAGCGCATTGCTGCTGACTGGCGTGATGCTGGGCAGTTTGAGCGCCGATTGGGATTTTTCCTTGATCAGCCGGCGGGCGCAGGCATTGTACGGACCTTTGGGAGAAGGTCAGCAACGCATTAATGATTGGCAATACTTATTGACTAGCCAGAAGCAGATCGGCGAGCTGGAACAACTCAATGTGGTCAATCGTTTCTTCAACAAGCAGTTGCGATACGTCGAAGACATCGATCTGTGGCATGAAGTCGACTACTGGGAAACCCCGATCGAAGCCCTCTGGAAAGGCGCCGGCGACTGTGAAGACTACGCTATTGCCAAGTACTTCAGCCTGCGACACCTCGGTGTAGCCAGTGAAAAGCTGCGTATCACCTATGTCAAGGCACTGACCCAGAACCGCGCGCACATGGTGCTGACTTACTATTCAAGCCCGGAAGTCGAGCCCCTGGTGCTCGACAGCCTGATTGATGCAATAAAGCCGGCCAGCCAAAGAAAGGATTTGCTGCCGGTCTACTCTTTCAATGCGGAAGGGATGTGGTTGCCGGGTGCCAAGGGCAATAAAAAGGTCGGCGATTCCAAGCGCCTTTCGCGTTGGCAGGATGTGTTGAAAAAAATGCAGGCCGAAGGATTCCCGGTCGAGACGACTAACTAGGAGCACGTGCTCAGATGTCTTTGTTCAAACAGCTGTTGATTGCTATCTGTCTGTTCCTGGTGGTCGCCTTCACCGGCAGTTTCATGGTCAGTCTGGAGAGCTCGCGCACTCAGTACGTCAACCAGTTGCGCTCCCATGCCCAGGACGCCGCGACGGCGCTGGCGCTTTCCCTGACACCGAACATCGACGACCCGGCGATGGTCGAGTTGCTGGTCAGCTCGATTTTCGACAGCGGTTACTACGCGAGCATCCGCGTGGTCGATCTGAAGACCGACCAGGCCCTGGTCGAGCGCACGGGCATTCCGACGGTCAACAGCGTTCCGGACTGGTTCGTCAAACTGATCGGCCTGGAGCCGGCAGGTGGTGATGCGATCGTCAGCCGTGGCTGGGAGCAGGCTGCCCGGGTCGAGGTGGTCAGCCACCCGATGTTCGCGCTGGCCAAGTTGTGGCAAAGCGCTTTGGGCAGCCTGGGCTGGTTGCTGCTTTGTGGCGCGGTCAGTGCGGTACTCGGCGCACTGTTGCTGCGTCAGCAATTGAGACCGCTCGATTACATGGTCCAGCAATCCCACGCCATCGCCCGACGGGAATTTCTCAGCCTGCCGGAACTGCCGCGCACCCCCGAACTTCGCCGGGTGGTGCAGGCTATGAACCAGATGGTCGAGAAGCTCAAGGCGCTGTTCCAGGAGCAGGCCGAGCGCAGTGAAAAACTACGGGTCGAGTCCTATCAGGACTCGTTGACCGGGTTGGCCAACCGGCGTTATTTCGAGATGCAATTGAATGCGCGGGTAAGTAACCCGGAGCAGGCCAGTTCCGGTTACCTGCTGCTGTTGCGGGTCAAGGATCTGGCCGGTCTGAATCAGCGTCTCGGTGGCCAGCGTACCGATGAAGTGCTCAAGGCCGTCGGCGAGCAACTGTCTCGCGAGTGCGCCAGATACCCGGAAACCCAAAACCTGGTCACCCGAATCCGTGGTGGTGAATTTGCCGTACTGGCACCGGGGCTGGTGCGCGCGGAAGCACTGCAATTGGCACAGAACCTCGACAGCGCCTTGGCCAGTCTTCACGCTACCGGCGCCACCGATGTGGCTGCCGTGGCGTCTATCGGTCTGGCGCCTTTCGCTCACGGCGACTCGCCGCAAGCCGTGCTCAGCCTCGGCGACCAGGCGCTGGCGCAGGCCGAAGGCCAGGGCGAGCAGAACTGGGCCTGTATCGAGCACAGCCTCTCGGCCAGTGTCGGCGACGATCACCACGCCTGGCATCTGATGCTCGACCAGGCGCTGACACAGCGACGTTTCGAGCTGTATTTCCAACCGGTAGTGGCTGCACAGGACACGCAACTGGTGCTGCACTACAAAGTGCTGTCGCGGCTGCTCGACGAACACGGCCAGACCATCCCCGCCGGACGTTTTCTGCCTTGGCTGGAGCGCTTCGGCTGGACTGCGCGTCTGGATCGGCTGATGCTCGAGCGGGTGTTGGAGCAAATGAGCGGGCATGAGGAGTCGCTGGCGCTGAATCTATCGTCGGCTACCCTGGCCGACCCCCAGGCGCAAAACAAAATCTTCGAGATACTGCGCGCGCACTCCAACCTCGGCCCGCGTCTGACCCTGGAAATTGGCGAAGAGCAACTGCCTGACCAGGCAGTGCTGGAGCAACTGACCCGCCACCTGCGCGAACTCGGGTTTTCCCTGAGCCTGCAACGTTTTGGCGGCCGCTTCAGCATGATCGGCAACCTGGCTCGTCTGGGTCTGGCGTACCTGAAAATCGATGGCAGCTACATTCGGTCGATCGATCTGGAGAGTGACAAACGCCTGTTCATCGAGGCGATCCAGCGAGCGGCGCACAGCATCGATTTGCCGCTGATTGCCGAGCGGGTCGAGACGCAAGGCGAGTTGTCGGTGATTCGTGAGATGGGGCTATACGGTGTGCAGGGCCAGTTGTTCGGCGAGCCCAAGCCCTGGAGCTGATGTGATCGCTCCCACGCAGCGCGTGGGAATGACCGCAGGGGCGCGCGTCAGATCAATCCGGTCTCTTCATCATCGATCAATTGACTCAACCCACCCAACGCCTCACGCGCCTGGTTTCGGTCCATGAGCTTGGCCTGGGCCGCCGTCGGCAGGTCAGTGACGCGGATCACGCCTTTCTGGGTCAGCACCTGAATCAAGTCATCGAGTACCCGGATCATTTCCAGGTCACTTTGCTTGAGCTGTTTGAGGCTGTTTTCCACAGCCGCGTTGGCAAACCAGGCCTGGATCTCATGATTGTCGGCCGACAGCGTTTCCGTAGCCTCGGCATAGGCGGCGGGTTCCACGCGTACCAACAGGCCCTGCGTATCGCGTTGCACGTAAAACATTGAGCATCCCTCGGAATTGAACCAGCGTCGTGCTGTCGGCAGCATAGGTCAACGGCACGCCAGTATGTGGCGCAGCGACGAAATCGTCACCGGGCAGTGGATGCAAACGTGACAGCCGCCCCATAGGGAGCGGCCGTTTTCGTGCATCAGCTGTTGTTGTGATCGACTTTGATGGTCGGGTCGCTACCGGCAATCAGGCTTTGCAGGTTGGCGCTAGACCAGTTATTGCCCTCCAGTTTGATCGTCACGTCCGGCGTGGCGGCTGCGGCATTGCCCGAGTTGAACTGACCGGCCGAGCTGACTTGCAGCGACGACACGCCATCGACCGTGCTGATCTTCAGGAAGTTGTCGATGGTGCTGCCGGTTTCGCCCTGCAACAGATCGCGCAGGTCGATCCGGTCGCCTTCGCTGGCCTTGAAGTCCTTGATCACGTCGTTGCCGGTGTCGCCCGCTTTCCAGACGAAGGTATCACCGCCGGAACCACCGATCAGGATGTCGTTGCCCTGTCCGCCCATCAACGTGTCGCTGCCGGTGCCGCCGAGCAGGATGTCATTGCCCTTGCCACCGTCGAGGTTGTCGTTACCACCCGAGCCGAACAGGATGTCATTGCCCGCACCGCCCAACAGGGTGTCGTTGCCGTCATGGGCACCGGATACATCGAACGCGGTGTAATGCTCGGTGATGTACTGGTGCACATTGCTGGTGGTGACTTTGCTGACTTCCACACCGGATTGCTGCGCCACGAAGGCTTGCATCGCCTGGTAACCCTCGCCGGCAATGCCGTTGAAGCTCACCAGGTCGCCGAACAGAAGGTCGTTGCCGTCGCCACCGCTGACGGTGTCGTGACCCGGCGTTGTCGCTTCGGTGTGGCCGATGATCGAGTTGGCCAGATCCTTCGGATCGATGTTGGTTTGTGGCGATTGATTCGAGTCGTACGGCTTCAGGTCGTTGAGGCCCACTCCGCTGTTGAGGCCAATGGCTTCGACATTCGACAGGTTGCTCAGCAGTGCAAAGCTGCCGGTGGAGTTGCTGATGGTGTCCGAATCGGTGCTGCTGCCGTCGCCGTCACGCGACGAGAACTCGTAGGTGCCGTCACCCTGGGCATGCAGAGAGCCGAAGTTCTTGGATGACCAGCTTTCGCTGCTATTGCCATTGCCGTTGCCGTTGCCGTTGTTGCCGTTGCTGCTGGTGGTCTTGGTCCAGACCGTCACTTGGCCCGAGGCGGAAATGTCGATCTGGTGCGTGCTGTCCGGGAACAGACTGACCGCAGTACCCAGCTGATAGCTTTTGGTGGTGATCAGACTATCGAGTGTTGTGCTGCCATACAGGATCGGGTTGGTCGACTCGCCGCTCTGATAGTAAGTCGGCTTACCGTCAGTAATGAAATACGTGAGGTTCTTCGCCCCGCTGTTGGCCACGGCGTCCGCACTCTGGAACCAGTTGGCCGTGGTTTTGAACACGTCCTCGTAGTTGGTGCCGCCGCCGGACGACATCGAGTCCAGAGTCTGCTTCAACTGAGTCAGTGCATTGGAGTCATTGAGGTTCACCGACACCGACTTGTTGACCTGGGCATCGAAGTCCACCAGGAAGATGTTCACCGTACCCGAATTGCTGCCCAGGCTTTGCTTGAGGGTGTTGAACACCGACGTCAGCGAGTCCTTGGCCGAGTTGATCGACGTGCTACTCATGCTGCCGGAGCTGTCGACCATGAACGCGATGTTGTAGTTGGCGCCTGGCACCACGGTCAGGCCGCCAATGTCGGCGATGATGATGTCGTTGCCGTCGGTGCCGTTGACGGTGTCATCGCCCGCAGTGGCGGTCGCGGCGTTGTAGACCGCCGGGTACACGGTCACGGGAATCTGCGAAGTGCTGCTGGCCGAACCACCCAGGGCCTCGGTGGAGGTCGAGGTCACGGTCAGGTTGAACTGGCCGTTGTAGTACGGTGGTGGAGTGACGGTCAGAGAGCCGAGGCTCCAGCCGGTCACGTTGGCTTCGCCACTGGACGCGGTGACCGTGAAGGTATGTCCCGCGCTGTCGGTGAGCACCGAGCCGACCGGCATACCGCTGATCTTCAGGCTCAGGCTTTCCGAGCCGTCGGTGTCGGTCAGCGCAGTGGTGATGGCGGACAATTTCACACTGGTGCCTTCGGCGCCGGTATTGAGTTTGTAACCGTCGTAGTAGCCCTCGCCATTGGTGCCGTGCAAGTCGGACACGGTCACGCCGGCATTCACCAGATCCGACACGCCGGTGTAAATCGGTACGCCGGCACTGCTCAGGTCGGTTGGTGTGCCGCCATTGACCGACAGATTGACGTCATAGCTGCCCGGGCCACTCTGGTTGTGGTGGTAGATGTCCAGGGTGTAGTAGCCGCTGGTGGTCGGGGTGTACGAACCATTGAGGTTGCCGCCCGCGCCCCAGGTGATCGCGGCGACGTTCTTGCCGCCGATGGTCACCAGCAGGCTGTCATCGCCAACACCGCTGAAGGTGTAGGTCTTGCCGGCTTCGAGGTAGATCAGGCCGGAGGTTTTCGACGCCGTACCGGCGGTCACGCTACCGTCGGACTGCACGTTGGTCACGGTGCCTGTGGAGTTCGGTGTGCCCGCGGCGTCGATCACGTTTTTCAGCGTGGTGGAGTCCGCGCCGCTGCCGCTGGTGCCCAGGCCCGACAGGCCGGTCCAGACTTCCTTGATCAGCCCGGTGGACCTTACGCTGTTGTCGGCAACGCTCAGGGTCGGGGCATCCGCCACCGGAGTGATGTCGATCTTGATCGTGCCGGTGTTGCCCAGTGCCTGGCCGTCGGTTGGCTGGAACTTGATTTGTGCGTAGTCGGACTGATTGTTGCCAAGGTTGGTACCGCTGTATCCGTCCACGCCCGATTCGTTGGCATCCGGCATGAAGCGCAGTTTGCCAGCGTCGACGTCGGCTTTGCTGAAGGTCTGGTTGGCGGCGACATCTTTCCAGGTCGAACCGTCCAGGTACTGCAGTTTGCCCTCGACCGGCAGTTGGGTGATTTTCACGCCCAGACTGGTGGCCGGGCTGTCGACGTCGCTGACGCCGAAGGTCGACCAGCCGAGGACCAGCGGCGTGTCTTCGGTGCCGGTGACGTTGACCGGTGCTGCGACCGGTGCATCATTGACCGCCACCACGTTGACCGTAGTGGTCGCGGTGTTGGAGTAGTTGCTGCCATCGGTCACCGTCACGGTGATGGTACGTGGCACGGTGCTCGGGTTTTCACTGTTGTTGGTGAAGGTGATGTTCTTGATCTGCTGCATGTAGTCGGCCAGCGTCGCGTTACCCGACAGGGTCAGGGTGACGGTGCCATTGGTGCTGTTGGCATTGATGGTGATGCCGTTGACGCTGTTGCCCAGGTTCAGCGCATCGCCGTCCTGACGGTTGGTCAGCACGATGGTCGCGCCGGTCAGCATCGTGCTGTCCGGGTCGGTGATGCTCAGGTCGGTGTCGCCGATCGACACACCCGCCCCCGGGGTGTTCTCGGTGAAGGTCACCTTGTAATCGGCCCCGGTGGCACCGCTGGAGTTGTTGGCGTCGAGGTCCAGTGCTGGTGGTGCATCGTTGTCGATGATCGAAGTGTTGACGCTGCCATTGGACGCGCTGATCGCCAGATTCTCGAAGTTGCCGCCGGTGGCCGAGTCGATCTTGACCACGAAGTTTTCGGTGTTTTCGGTGATCCGGTCATCGATGGTCGAAATGTCGAACGGCACGCTGCTGGCATTCGCCGGGATCTTGACCGTCGTCACACCGGTGAAGTCCACACCATTGGCTGCGGTGCCAGAGTAGGTCAGGGTTACGGTCACTTCACCGTGAGCCGGGTTGGTCAGCGCGAGGGTGTAATGCGCTGCCTGACCCTCGACGACAGATGTATCACCCGTGATGCTGATAGTGGTGATGTCACCGGTGTTGGCCGGCGTATTCGGCGTACCTGAACCTGCTTCATCGGTGACGGCGGTGGTGAACTGGTCTTTGCCCAGGGTCAGTTTCTCGAAACTGTCAGCGCCGCTGACCGATTCCAGCTTGTTGACGATGGACGGCTGGCCGCCGGTGTAGACGTCATCCTTGGCGATGATGGTGGCGGAAGCGGTTGCGGTATTGGCTGGAACGGTGACTTTGGTGCCATCGGAGAGGGTGAACTCCAGCGGACCGTGGTTATTGATCGGCAGACCCGCCGCGTTGGTCAGGGTCACGGTGTAGGTCACCGAGCCGCCTTCGGCCACGGTGGATTTGTCCGCAGTCAGGGTCGCGATCACTTCGCTGACGGTGTCGGTGATGGCCACGTTGGCCGCCGTGCCGTCGATCACCAGGTTTTCGAACGCTTTGCCGTCGACGCTGGCCGAACCGACGGTCAGGCTCAGGTTGCTTGGGTCTTTGTAGACGTCGTCGCCCTGCACTGGCGCGGTGTAGATGGCCGACAGCTTGCCCGCTTCAATGGTGACGGTGCCGCCGTTGCTCAGGGTGACCTTGAGGTCGTGATCGAGCTTCTGGTCAACCTTGACGGTGAAGGTCGGCGCGAGGTTTTCCTGTACGCCGCCATTGCCTTCGATGCTGACGGTGACTTGGTCGCCCTGACCCGATGGTTCATCGGTGACAGTAGTTTTGACGTCGGTTTGGCTCAGGGTCAGTTTTTCGAAGTTGTCTGCGCCAGTGACCGATTCCAGTTTGTTGACGATCGCTGCCTGGCCGCCGGTGAACACGTCGTCGGCCGCGGCGATGGTTGCTGTGCCGGTCGCGGTGTTGGCCGGGACGGTGATCTTGGTGCCGTCGGAGAGGGTGAACTCTAACGGACCATGGTTATTGATCGGCAGGCCGGCCGCGTTGGTCAGGGTCACGGTGTAGGTGACCTGGCCGCCTTCGGCCACGGTGGATTTGTCCGCAGTCAGGGTCGCGATGACTTCGCTGACGGTGTCGGTGATGGCCACGTTGGCCGCGGTGCCGTCGATCACCAGGTTCTCGAAGGTTTTGCCGTCAACCGTTGCATCGCTGACGCCAATCGAGAGGGTCTGACCGTCCTTGTAGACGTCGTCGCCCTGCACTGGCGCGGTGTAGATGGCCGACAGCTTGCCCGCTTCAATGGTGACGGTGCCGCCGTTGCTCAGGGTGACCTTGAGGTCGTGATCGAGTTTCTGGTCAACCTTGACGGTGAAGGTCGGCGCAAGGTTTTCCTGCACACCGCCGTTGCCTTCGATGCTCACCGTGACCTGGTCGCCCTGACCCGATGGTTCATCGGTGACAGTGGTGGTGAGTTGGTCCTTGCCAAGGGTCAACTTCTCGAAAGTGTCCGCGCCGCTGACGCTCTCGAGTTTGTTGACGATCGCTGCCTGGCCGCCGGTGAACACGTCGTCGGCAGCGGCGATGGTCGCCGTGCCAGTCGCGGTATTGGCCGGGACGGTGATCTTGGTGCCGTCGGAGAGGGTGAACTCCAGCGGACCATGGTTATTGATCGGCAGGCCGGCCGCGTTGGTCAGGGTCACGGTGTAGGTCACCGAACCGCCTTCGGCCACGGTGGATTTGTCCGCGGTCAAAGTGGCGATGACTTCGCTGACGGTGTCGGTGATGGCCACGTTGGCCGCGGTGCCGTCGATCACCAGGTTCTCGAAGGTTTTGCCGTCGACGCTGGCGCCGCTGACACCCACCGTCAGGGTCTGGCCGTCCTTGTAGACGTCGTCGCCCTGCACCGGTGCGGTGTAAATGGCCGACAGCTTGCCCGCTTCAATGGTGACGGTGCCGCCATTGCTCAGGGTGACCTTGAGGTCATGATCGAGCTTCTGGTCAAGCTTGACGGTGAAGGTCGGCGCAAGGTTTTCCTGCACACCGCCATTGCCTTCGATGCTGACGGTGACCTGGTCGCCCTGACCCGATGGTTCATCGGTGACAGTGGTGGTGAGTTGGTCCTTGCCAAGGGTCAACTTCTCGAAACTGTCAGCGCCGCTGACCGATTCCAGTTTGTTGACGATCGCTGCCTGGCCGCCGGTGAACACGTCGTCGGCAGCAGCGATGGTCGCCGTACCAGTCGCGGTATTGGCCGGGACGGTGATCTTGGTGCCGTCGGACAGGGTGAACTCCAACGGACCATGGTTATTGATCGGCAGACCGGCCGCGTTGGTCAGGGTCACGGTGTAGGTCACCGAGCCGCCTTCGGCCACGGTGGATTTATCCGCAGTCAAAGTGGCGATGACTTCGCTGACGGTGTCGGTGATGGCCACGTTGGCCGCCGTGCCGTCGATCACCAGGTTTTCGAAGGTTTTGCCGTCGACGCTGGCGCCGCTGACACCCACCGTCAGGGTCTGGCCGTCCTTGTAGACGTCGTCGCCCTGCACCGGTGCGGTGTAGATGGCCGACAATTTGCCCGCTTCAATGGTGACGGTGCCGCCGTTGCTCAGGGTGACCTTGAGGTCATGATCGAGCTTCTGGTCAAGCTTGACGGTGAAGGTCGGCGCGAGGTTTTCCTGCACACCGCCATTGCCTTCGATGCTGACGGTGACTTGGTCGCCCTGACCCGATGGTTCATCGGTGACAGTAGTTTTGACGTCGGTTTGGCTCAGGGTCAGTTTTTCGAAGTTGTCTGCGCCAGTGACCGATTCCAGTTTGTTGACGATCGGTGCCTGACCGCCGGTGAAGACGTCGTCGGCAGCGGCGATGGTCGCCGTGCCAGTCGCGGTGTTGGCCGGGACGGTGATCTTGGTGCCGTCGGAGAGGGT
>NZ_MRCS01000075.1 GCF_002303925.1 Pseudomonas sp. ACN8 | reverse complement strand
ACACCGAGCCTTGGCGAGGTGCCGTACGTCGGGGCAAAGCCTTTTGCTTACTTTTCGGCGTTTGGAAAAGTGAGTCGCCGTAAGGGCGAAACCATAAGCCGCCGTTACCGCAGCAACGGATATGTACTCAATCAACCCACGAACCTGGTCGGCCCGAAGGCCGCCAAGTTCAAAAGCCAAGATCAAGCCAAACTCTTGCTGACCACTTCAAACACATCGCTGGACAACTGCCCCGAAGCCCGAATCCGCTCCAGCTCCCCCTTCATCAAAGCCTGACGAGCGCTGTCGTACTTGCGCCAGCGAGTCAAAGGCGCCAACTGCCGAGAAGCAATCTGCGGGTTAAAGCCATTCAACTCGATCACCAGATCCGCCAGGAAGCGATACCCGGAACCGTCGGCGGCATGGAAGTTGATCAGGTTCTGCCCGGCGAACGCACCGACCAGCGCCCGCACCTTGTTCGGGTTCTTGATGTTGAACGCCGGGTGCTGCATCAACGCCTTGGTCCGTGCCAGGCCACCGGGCAACACGCTGCCGGCCTGGACACTGAACCACTGGTCCATGACCAGCGGGTTGTCCTTGAAGTGCTCGGCGAAGCTGGCCAGCGCCTTGGCCTTCTCGGCTTCGAAGGGCGAATTGACCAAAACGGCGAGTGCAGTCAGGCGCTCGGTCATGTTGTCGCACGCGTCGAACTGCTCCAGGGTCGCCGCCAATACTTCCGGCTTGCCGCTGAGCATCAGGTAGGACAGCGCGATGTTCTGCAAGGCACGACGGGCAAAGTGCTCGGCTTCGGCCACGTACGGCGTCTGCTTCGACAAATCGCGGTTAGCCTGATAACGCAGCCACAGGCCTTCGAACAATGCGTCCGCCAGTTGCTTGCGGGCAAACTCGCGGGCGACATGGATCGCCTCGACGTCCGCCACTTCGCTGATCTCGGTCAGGTACGCCTCGCTCGGCAGCGAGAGCATTTCGGCGACCATGGCCTGATCCAGCGACTCATCCGAGAGCACCGTGCGCAGCGCCGACACCAGACGCTGATCGAGTACCAGCGCTTCACCCTTCTGCTGCTGCTCGATCAACTCCTGCAGCACCTGAACCGACAGTTGCTGGCCGGCATCCCAGCGGTTGAAGCCGTCACTGTCGTGCTGCATCAGGAACATCAACTGATCACGGTTGTACGGGAAGCTCAGCTTCACCGGTGCCGAGAAGCCACGCAGCAACGACGGCAACGGTCGTTCGGCAATGTCGACGAAGGTGAAGGTCTGCTCGGCCTCGGTTACCGAGATCACGCGGGTCGTGCCTTGGGCGGCGGCTTCACCCGCAAGACGCAGGGCAATCTCGCCGCCCTTGCTGTCCAGCAGGCCTAGCTCGACCGGGATCACGAACGGCAGTTTTTCAACCTTGTCCGGGGTTTGCGGGCAGCTCTGGCGGAAGGTCAGGCTGTAGGTTTTCGAGGCTGCATCGTAGGACTCGCTTACCGCCAGACGCGGTGTACCGGCCTGGCTGTACCAGCGCTTGAACTGGGTCAGGTCGACACCGTTGGCATCTTCCATGGCCTTGATGAAGTCATCGCAGGTCACGGCCTGGCCGTCGTGGCGTTCGAAGTACAGGTCGCTGCCTTTGCGGAAGCCGTCGGCGCCGAGCAAAGTGTGGATCATGCCGACCACTTCCGAGCCCTTTTCATACACGGTCAGGGTGTAGAAGTTGGAAATCTCGATGAAGCTGTCCGGGCGCACGGCGTGGGCCATGGGGCCGGCGTCCTCGGCGAACTGGTGGGTGCGCAGGTAGGCCACGTCCTGGATGCGCTTGACCGTGGCCGAGTTCATGTCCGAGGAGAAACCGGCATCGCGGAACACGGTGAAGCCTTCCTTGAGCGACAGCTGGAACCAGTCGCGGCAGGTCACGCGGTTGCCCGACCAGTTGTGGAAGTATTCGTGGGCGACGATCGCCTCGACACGCTGGTGCGCGGCGTCGGTGGCGGTTTCCGCCTTGGCGAGCACGGCGCTGGAGTTGAAGATGTTAAGGCCCTTGTTCTCCATGGCACCCATGTTGAAGTCATTCACGGCGACGATCATGAAGATGTCCAGATCGTACTCGCGACCGTAGACCTCTTCGTCCCAGCGCATGGACTTCTTCAGGCTGTTCATGGCGTGCTGGCACTTGTCGATGTTTTCCGGCTCGACGTAAATGCGCAGCGCCACGTTGCGCTCGCTCATGGTGGTGAAGCTGTCTTCGACGCACCACAGGTCCCCGGCCACCAGCGCGAACAGGTACGCCGGTTTCTTGAACGGGTCTTCCCAGGTCGCCCAGTGCCGGCCCTCTTCACCGGGACCGGAGGCGATCGGGTTGCCATTGGACAGCAGCACCGGATAACTGTGTTGTTCGGCGACGACCGTGGTGGTGAAGGTGCTCATCACGTCCGGGCGGTCGAGGTAATAGGTGATCTTGCGAAAGCCTTCGGCCTCGCACTGGGTGCAGAACATCGTGCCGGACTTGTACAGGCCTTCCAGCGCGGTGTTGGTTTCCGGGTGGATCCGGACACTGGTATCGACCGTGAAGGTGGTGCTGGCCGGATGCAGGGTCAGGTGATTCTCGCTCAACTGATAGTCGGCGGCGCTCAGCTCACGGTCGGCCAAAGTGACCGACAGCAGTTCCAGCTGCTGGCCGTCCAGCACCAGCGGCGGCAGGCCCGGGCCACGCTCGGGGTTGCGGCGCATCACCAGTTGCGCATGGACCAGGCTGTGGTCCTCGTACAACTCGAAGGTCAGGTGTGTTTCGTCGATCAGGTACTCGGGTGCCTGATAGTCCTTGAGGTAGATCATCTTCGGTTGTTCGGTGCGCATGCTGGAGTCCTTACTGATGCACGGCGAGCTGGTAAGCCGTGTATTTACGAATGTTGATCACGCCGGTATCGAAGATCAGGTATTGGCCCTTGACCCCCATCAGCGTGCCTTCGGCAATCGGGTTCTTGTCCAGGTTGAAGCTGACGATCTTCGCCGGGTACTGCTCGACCGGGTAGCGGATTTCCAGCGGTTCGACGTCGGTCACCGGCTGGATCGCCTGCAAGCCAAATCGCTGCTGCAACCCGAGCAAGCCTTCGGCGCAGCTGTCGAACAGTCGATCGCGGACTTCGGTCAGGTTCACCGCCGCTGCATCGCCCTTGAGTAAAGCACGCCAGTTGGTCTTGTCGGCCACCTGACTGCGGAACAGGTCTTCAACGAAACCGGACTGCTGGCGGGTCGAGACGCGCATGATCGGCAACGCCTGGCTCGCACCCTGGTCGAGCCAGCGGGTCGGTAACTGGGTGGCGCGGGTAATCCCGACTTTCACCCCCGACGAGTTGGCCAGGTACACCACGTGATCGGTCATGCAGAACTTCTCGCCCCACTCGGGTTCCCGGCAGGTTCCGGCCTCGAAGTGGCAGCGCTCCGGGCTCATGATGCACACGTCGCACTGGGCCAGTCTGGTCATGCACGGGTAGCAGTAACCCTGGCTGAAACTGGTCTTGGTCTTGCGCCCGCAATGGGTGCAGTGGATCGCCCCCAGGTATTCCAGGCGCACCGTGGTACCGATCAACGGATTGACCGGGACCTCGGTTTCGCCCAGACGAAATGCGTATTGCACATTCGGCCCGTCCAGGCGCGCCGACATTTTGCTGATTGCACCGCGGCCAATCTCGATCAATGGATGGCATCCGACTTGAACAGGATATTGGGCACTTGAATCGACTTCGAGCTGCATTCCTGCGGGCCCATGTAACCGGTGCGCTGGTCCTCGGGCAGGTTCTGGATTTCCCAGGCGATCATCGCCTGCAGCGACAGCTCGCGTTGTTCGGCGGTGAGCTTGCCACCGTCGGACCATTTGCCGATTTCCACGGCCAGTTTCAGGCTCTCGTAGATATCGGGGGTGATGTTGTTGATCATTTCGTTAAAAGAGGACATTGGGTCTCCGTCTCTTTATTGCATGTTCTTAAATTAGGCGGCCAGTTTACGGCGGTTATACAAACCGCCCAACAAACCGGTGAAGCATCCGATGAGTAACCCGCTGACGTGGGCCGCGTTGGCGATCTCGCCGAAGCCGATCATCGAGACCAGCCCGGACAGGCACAGCAGCAACCACACCAGCATCATCACCAGCACGCCGCGCGGCAGGCGATAAGCCGGGTTCGGCGCCAGCAGCTGGAAGATCCAGCAATGCCCGAGCAGGCCGTACAGCACGCCGGACAAACCGCCGAACAGGGTCGGCCCGCTGAACAGATACTGGGCGAAGTTGGACACCAGGCTGAACAGCAAGGTCAGGCCGATCAGGTTGATACTGCCCTGGCGCGACTCGATGCGCCGCCCCAGTTCCCAGTACCACATGCCGTTCATCGCCAGGTGCAGGATGCCGAAGTGGATCAGCATCGGCGTGACCAGGCGCCACCACTGCCCCGCCGCCAGGCTGTCGGCCAGTGGCGTGAAGTGGATGTATTCGCCGACCACGCGGAATTCGAGGAAGGTCAGCCAGCGCATCGTTTCAAGGTTGTCGCCCAGCAAGGTGACCGCGCCGACGATCATGCTCAGCAGCAATACCAGCGCGGTAGCCCTGGCGTATTTCAACTGCTCGACGAACCCCGGACGCTTGATGGTTTGCGCCAGCGGAATGTCCAGTTGCCGGTCGGGGTCACCCGCCGGAAAACGTTCGTACAGCGCACGCACGTCTTCGCTGATGTTGTCCGGCACCCACAGCACCTGCTCGCCAGCTTCTTCGCTGACCCGATGGGGCACTTGCATGCGCTTGAGCAAAGTGACGAACCCGCTCAAGTCCACCGCCAGGGGCAGACGCAATACCGCTACAGCACTCATTGCAGCACCTCCGGCCGCTCGACATCGACCCAGACGAATTTTTGCGGATCCAGGCGGGTTTCCTGATCCAGTCGGTAGGCAACCAGTTTGCCGTAGAGCACCGCGCTGTAATCCAGACAGGCCAGGTTCGGCCGGATCGGCGCCGGCTTGCCGCTGCGCCAGTAATGGCCGACGAACAACAGCGGCTCATCGATGCCGTAGCGCAGCAAACTGTTCTTTTCGGTGGACGTCAGCGGCGTCCGGGCCACGGGTTCGGGCAGTGCATCCGGCTGGAACACGATATCGCCGTAGGTTTTCGGATCGTCTTCCCAGAACTTGGTCCGGAAGAACGAACGCACCAGGCCATCGCCGCTGGTCATGGTCAGGCCATGGGGCAAGCGCATGTCCGTGCCACGCAGCAGCCGGTCGAATACGGTGCAGGCAAAGGAGCCCGCCTGCGCCGACGCCTGGACAAAATGCTCGTCGACGCAGCCGTTGGGGAACAACGCCCGCAGCGGCTCGATCAGGCCGGCGTCCCAGCAGGCGTGGACCACGCGAAAACGCCCGGCATCGACGAACAACGGCAGCTCGTAGAACCATTGCTGGAAGTCGTGCCAGTCACCCGGATGGTGTTCGAACTGGGTCAGGGTTTCGTGCAGCAGGCGGGCATGGCGCGGCGTGTGCTCGCGCACGAACTGCTTGCCGCTGCCGGGCAGCGCCGGCGTGCTCCAGCCCAGTGCGTTGAATTCATGGTTGCCCATGATGCACAGCGCCTGACCGGCCTCGACCATGTCGTGGACGATATGCAGTGCCTCGCGAATCCGCGGGCCGCGGTCGATGATATCGCCGACGAACACCGCCATGCGCGAGGCATGCCGCCAGACACCTCCCTGCTTGTGATAACCGAGTCGGTCGAGCAAGTGCTCCAGGGTCAAGGCGCAACCGTGCACGTCACCGATCAGGTCGTAGCTACGCGCGGGATCGAGCATCAGTCGCCTCCACCCCCCAACTTGCTGCCCCAGCCGAGTTTGGTCCGGCAGACTTCATAGTAGTTGTGGTCAAGCGGATGGATCAGCCGCAGTTTCTGGGCTTTCTTGCTGACGGTAATGGTGTCCCCCGGCGCGCAGGTAAAGTGGTTCTGCCCGTCGCACGAGACTTGCGGGTAAATCTGCATATCCTTGGACACGACGATTTTCAGCTCACTGTTGCCATCGACCACGATGGGTCTACCCGACAAGGTATGGGGGTACATCGGCACAATCACAATAGCGTCGAGCTTTGGATGCATGATCGGTCCGCCAGCGGACAGCGCGTAGGCGGTGGAACCGGTCGGCGTCGCGACGATCAGGCCGTCGGCCTTTTGGCTGCAGACGAACTGGCCGTCGATGTACAGCTCGAACTCGATCATTCGCGTGGATTTGCCGGGGTGCAGCACCACATCGTTCAGTGCGTCGCCCTGGCCGATGGCCTCGCCGTGGCGACGGACTTCGGCCTGCAACAGGAAGCGGTTTTCCACCAGATAGTGGCCGTCCAGCACTTCGGCGACCTTGGTTTCCAGCTCATCGGGACGGATGTCGGTGAGGAAACCCAGGCTGCCGCGGTTGATGCCGAGCACCGGAATATTGTGCCTGGCCAATGCCCGGGCGGCACCGAGCAGGCTGCCGTCACCACCGACCACGATGACCATGTCGCACACTTCGCCAAGCATCTTGCGCGACGAGGTTTGCAAGCCGTGCCCTGGCAGCACTTCGGCGATGGTGTCTTCGAGGATCACGTGCAGGTGACGATCGAGCAGAAACCGTTTCAGTCGGCGGACGGTATCCAGCACCTGGGAACTGCCCAGGCGACCGATGATGCCGATATTGCGAAATTGCTCCATGGGGCTCCTGCGGGGATCTGCGTGGCGGCGAAAACCACGATTATGGGCGAAAGCCGCCCGTAGACAAAATCCTTTCAGCTTCAAGGGTGTGCCCGGGTTTCGGGCTATGCTCGCAAGATGATGCTATTTCCCGATTTGCTCCACCTGCCCCATCAGTTACGCCATCCCGAAGTGCGTGACCTGGCGTGGGTCATCCTCGCGCCGCCCATGCTGGACGATACCCCGTGGCCGCAGCGCCACCCGCTGGCCGGCAGCGACTGGGTGCAGGCACCGGATCGCCTGGAGCACTGGTTGCGGCAACTGGATCGGGACAGTTATGGTCTGCTGCACTGGCTGGCCCAGGCCCGGACCCGGCGCCTGGGTTTGTACTACGAACGCCTCTGGCAATTCGCCGTGCAGCATGCGCCGGGCATTGAGCTGATTGCCGCCAACATGCCGATTCGCCGCGAGGGGCACACCCTGGGTGAACTGGACATGCTGCTGCGCGACCGCGACGGCGTGCATCACCTGGAACTGGCGATCAAGCTCTACCTCGGCCCGCAATCCGGCGACGGACACGACACCGCCCAGTGGCTGGGCCCCGGCTGCCACGACCGACTCGACCGCAAACTGGCGCATCTGAGCCAGCATCAATTGCCGATTTCAGCTCGCGCCGAGAGCCGTGAAGTGCTGGCGGCGCTGGATATCCAGGCGTTCAGCGCCCATTTATGGCTGGGGGGATACTTGCTGTACCCATGGCCCGGACAAGCCGCCCCACCATCGGGTGCCCATCCGCAACATTTGCGCGGTCGCTGGTTGCATCAAAAGGATTGGCCGGCGTTGTTGGCCCAGAGCCCGCCCGGCCGCTGGCAACCCCTGCCCCGCCACGCCTGGCTGGCGCCGGCGCATTATTCGGCCGAGCACACCTGGAACCCCGGACAGATGCAGGCATGGCTGGATGACCTGGACCCATTGGCGCCGGCACAACTGCTGGTGCGCCTGACGGAAAATGCCAATGGCGACTGGGAAGAGGCCGAGCGATTGTTTCTGGTGTCGGACCTTTGGCCCAATGTGCCGGGTAATGCCTGAGTTCTGCTGTGTCTGAGCCGGCCTCATCGCGAGCCGGCTCGCTCCCACAATGGGTCCCAGCCGAACACAAATCTTGTATCCACTGAAGATCCCTGTGGGAGCGAGCCTGCTCGCGAAGGGGCCAGCCCGGCCTAAAGAGATAACCGCCCAGCGCCTGGCAGGACAATACGCTGATCAATGACCATCAAACCTTCTTGTGCTGCTCAACCCATTGCCCATAGGCATTGATGAAATTTTGCAGGAACGGCTTGACCGACTCAGAAAGCTTGCCCGCCTCGTCGAATGCCGAACCGGCGTTCCCCAGATAGGCCTCCGGCTGCTGCATCATCGGCACATTCAGAAACACCATGGATTGACGCAGGTTGTGATTGGCACCGAACCCGCCGACGGCCCCCGGCGAAACACTGATAACGGCGCCAGGCTTGCCATTCCACGAACTCTTGCCATAAGGGCGAGAACCGACGTCAATCGCATTTTTCAACGGTGCCGGCACCGATCGGTTGTATTCCGGGGTCACGAACAACACCGCGTCGGATGAGCTCACCTGTTGTCGGAAAGTGCTGTAGGCTGCCGGCGGTGAAGCGCCATCGATGTCTTCGTTATAGAGCGGCAGATCGCCAATTTCGACGATGTCGAGCTTGAGATTGGCCGGCGCCAGTTCTATCAGGGCCCGTGCGACCTTGCGGTTGATCGATTCCTTTCTCAAGCTGCCGACCACGACGGCGATCGTATAGACGTTGCTCATAAGAGTTTCTCGACTGTCCGATAGGAAGAGCTTGTAGTTATAGATGACGATTCAAGCAGCGGGCGACCGAAAACACCGTCCCTGACTATTTTTTTCCCGTAGGAAAACTTACCTCGCCCATGCACGGTCTACAGTGCCGCAAATTGAGTGATTTATCTCCAGAGGTTCTAAACAGATGGCAGCAGTACTCGTCGGTCAGTTCCATGCAAGAGATGCGCAAGGCCGTATTTATTCGGTGCACGAGTTCCAGGACTCCACACCGGCGGTAGACGGCTCAGGCCCTGTCACCACCTACAAGCTGGCCATTGGCGACCGTGTCAACAAGGTCGACGACAATGAATTCATGCTGGTGCAAACCGGCGTGACCATTACCCGCGAACCGCAAACCGCCAGCGTTTCATAACCCGTCGTTATGAGCAGAAGTCATATGCGCGGACTTGGGGTAGGATTCAGCCACTGACTCCTCCACCTGCTGAACATGGACTTCACGCATGCGCTTACGCCATATCGAAGTGATCCAGGCGCTCTTGCAGACCGGTCACCTGGGCACCGCCGCCGAATGGCTGCAGTTGCCGGTGGCCGAAGTCGAGCACTTGCTGCGCGACGCCGAGGATCAGTTGGGTTTCATGCTGTTCGCCAGCGTGCGCGGACGATTGCAGGCTACCCGCGAAGCGCGGGACTTGCAGGTGGAAATTGCCCGGGTCTACGATGCGCTCGAACCGGTGCAGCGTCTGGCCAACAGCCTCAGGCAATACCTGGCGCCGCCGCTGCGCATCATCTGCACCCCGCCTCTGGCCAACCAATTGTTGCCACACAGCATCGCGGCCCTGCGCCGGCGCCTGCCCGATGCGCCTTGCACACTGCTGAGCCAGCCCACCCGCGACATCGTCAGAAGCCTGCTGCTGCGTGAAAGCGATCTGGGCCTGAGCCTGCATGACCCCGATCACGCCGACCTCGACTGCCAGGTGATTGCCCAGGGCAAACTCCAGTTGCTCGCGCCCCATGGCTGGCTGCAACCGAAACAGAAATACATTTCACTGCAGGATCTGGCCGGCCAATCGATGATCGGCCTGGAGGGGCACGATCCGTTGAGCCCGGCGCTGGAAAACAAATTGCACGGCTTGCACCCTGCCCCGGTGATTCAAACCCGGGTCCAGACGCATCAGATGATGCGCAGCATGGTCGAGGCCGGCGAAGGGCTGGCCATCGTCGACCCCTTCACCGCCCTCGGCGCCAAAGCCTCGGGCCTGGACGCCTGCCCACTGGCACCAGCGGTCCCGATCAGCCTTTACGCCCTGACCCTGAAAAACGCCGAACCCTCTGCGGCGGTTCAGGCACTGTTGGCCATCGTCACGGAACAAGCCGCGGCGATGCTGACGAACTGAACGGGTTTTCCAGCGGGTTTTCAAACAGTCGATACCAGAACAGCGCCACTTCGGCGGTGTTCGGATCGATGCCGCGATAGCGCAGGTGGTCGATCCCGCCAAGCACGTAACCGCAGCGTTCATAGAGCCGGCAGGCCCCCAGGTTGTTGTTCTGGGTTTCGAGCATGATGCCCGGAAGCTTTTTCTTGCGGCTCCAGAAATGTGCCACATCCAGCAGGGACTTGGCCACGCCATGTCGCCGGCCAGGTGCGTGCACCGCCAGCTCGTCGATATGGGCAAAGCCGTTCCAGTTGGTACTGACTACCAGGTGTCCCACAGGCTGGTCATCCAGATACGCCATGAAAATCGCACTGTCGGCGGCATCGCGAAAGCTGCTGAACTCTTCGGGATCGATGCCGTAGCACTTGCGATAGGGCGTGATCGGAGTGACCGGCCATTGTGCCACTGGCTTGCCTATTTCCGCCGCTCCGTAGGCCGCGACCTCGAAACTGAAATCACTGCCCCAGATGTAGGCGGCAAAACCCTCGTCGGCAACCCGTACCGACAACCCTGGGAAATTCGGATTTATAACCGGCTGCATACTGGGAAAGGTCCTCATTCCTTGATGCAATCGACGGTGTAGCACCGCCCACTGCCCTGATCTTCATGTTGCAATCCGTGCACATCAGCAACGAACCCCGGAAAACTGCTATCGAACGTGCGGGCAAATGCCAGGTAATCAATGATCGAGCGAGTCGACTCGGTAAAACGCTCGCCCGGCATGATCAGCGGAATGCCGGGTGGATACGGCACCAGCATCACCGCGGCGATCCGCCCGTCCAGCGCATCGATCGACACGGCCTCGACTTCACCTCGCACCAATTGATCATAGGCGTCCGCCGGCTTCATCGCGACTTCCGGCAGTACGGTGTACATGCGTTTGAGGTGCCTGGCGGTGGCATTGCTGCGATAACAGGCATGCAACTGATCGCACAGATCACGCAGACCCATGCCCTGATAGCGCGCGACATTCTCTTGGGCCACGCAGGGCAGGCAACTGGCCAGACCGACGTTGGCGTCGTAACTGCGCTTGAACTCCAGCAACTCGGTGAGCAGCGTGCTCCACTTGCCCTTGGTGATGCCCATGGAGAACAGCACCAGGAACGAATACAGCCCGGTCTTCTCGACCACCAGGCCGCGCTCCCAAAGGAACTTGCTGACCACCGCCGCCGGGATCCCGCGCTCGCTGAGGGCGCCACCGGCCGTCAATCCCGGCATCACCAGCGTGACCTTGATCGGGTCGAGCAGCACATAATCGTCGGTCACGCCGCCAAAGCCGTGCCAGTCGGCATCGGGTTGCAGCAACCAGTCCTCGGTGACGACCCGCTCGATGCCTTCTGCCGACGGTGGCTGCCAGATCGAAAACCACCAGTCATCGGCGGCAATGTGTTGGCGCAAATTGGCCAGCGCCCGGCGAAAACTCAGGGCCTCGTCGAACATTTCCTGCAACAGCGAACGCCCGGCTGGCCCTTCCATCATCGCCGAAGCCACATCCAGCGAGGCGATGATGCCGTACTGCGGCGAGGTCGAGATGTGCATCATGAACGCTTCGTTGAAGCGATCCCGGTCCAGTTGCCGCGCACCGCCATCGCGCACGTGAATCATCGATGCCTGGCTGAAGGCCGCCAGCAACTTGTGGGTCGAATGGGTGGTGAACACCAACGGGCTGTCTTCATCACGGGACGTGCCCATGCCGTAGCGCCCGGCAAAGAACTCATGAAACGCCGCATAGGCGTACCAGGCCTCGTCGAAGTGCAATACCTCAACGCTATTGCCCAGTTGCTGCCTGATCAGCTCGGCGTTGTAGCAGAGGCCGTCATAGGTCGAATTGGTCACCACCGCGAGCTTGACCTTCGGTGAACGGCCCTTGGTCAGCGGACTGGCGTCGATCTTGGCCTGGATCGATTCGCGGCTGAACTCACTCAGGGGAATCGGGCCGATGATCCCCAGCTCATTACGCTCCGGACACAGGTACAACGGGATCGCGCCGGTCATGATGATCGAGTGCAGCACCGACTTATGGCAATTGCGATCCACCAGCACCAGGTCATCGCGGGCAACCACCGAGTGCCAGACAATCTTGTTGGCCGTGGAGGTGCCATTGATCACGAAAAAGGTGTGATCGGCGCCGAAATTGCGTGCCGCGCGGGCCTCCGCTTCAGCCAGGGGGCCGGTGTGATCGAGCAAGGAGCCGAGCTCGGGCACCGACACCGAAAGATCCGAGCGCAGGGTGTTTTCCCCGAAAAACTGGTGAAACGCCTGCCCGACCGGACTTTTGTGATACGCCACGCCACCACCGTGACCGGGGGTGTGCCAGGAGTAGTTGGAGTCCGCCGTGTGCTGCACCAGCGCCTTGAAAAACGGCGGCAGCAGGCCATCGAGGTATTTGCGCGCGGCACGGGCCACCTGCCGGGCGAGAAAAGGCACGGTGTCCTCGAACAGGTAAAGAATGCCGCGCAACTGATTGAGCTCGGCCATGGCGTCGGCGGGCGCGTTTTCCAGGGTCACTTTTTCGCCCAGGGCGAAGATCGGCAGATCCGGCGCACGCACCCGCGCCAGACCGATCAGCTCGGCCATGTTTTGTAAAAGATGGGAATGGGAGCTGGCGTCTTCAGAGGCAATCAACATGCAGGACAAGCCATGGTAAGTCGACGCCACCAGACGTCCTTCGGTGTAGTCCACCGCCGAGACCACGCTGAACCCTTCCTGCTCCAGCTCCCGGGCAATTCCCCGCACACGGTCGCCGGCGACGCTGTCGGCCTTGATGTCGCGATGGACAATCAGGACCGGGAATTTCAAGTCTTTGTACATGAGGCTCAGTGTCCCGAGGCGGCAGACCAGAGCCTGCCAATCACCTCAGGGTAGAGTGTTGCAGCGGATGTGGCGAGCGGGATGCCCTGAAATGGGTCACAATGTGTCCCTTTTTTTGAAAGGGTCAAGCCTGCGCTTCAGCCTCGGCCAACTGCACCCACAACGCCGGAGCACCCGCGGATTTGCCGATGATTTCCAGGCGCGCCGCGTGGCGGGCCAGGTCGTCTTCGCTGGCGCGGATGATGCGCGTCGGCTGGCGGCCCGCCGGCAAACGGCGAATCTCGGTGGCCGAGTTGTCCGCCCCTTCACCGGAGCCATTACCATCGGAGGCGTTGCCGGCCAGGGACAGGCTGGTCTGGCCGCCGGTCATGGTCAGGTAAACGTCGGCGAGAATCTCGGAGTCGAGCAAGGCGCCGTGCAGCTCACGGCCGGAGTTGTCGACGCCATAGCGTTTGCACAGGGCATCGAGGCTGTTGCGCTGCCCCGGGTGACGTTCCCGGGCCATCATCAGGGTGTCGAGGATCGAGCAGTGCTGCGTGATGTCCGCGCGGTCCTGCTGGCCCATCAGGGCGAATTCGTTGTTGATGAAGCCAACGTCGAACGCCGCGTTATGGATGATCAGCTGCGCGCCCTTGATGAACTCGAAGAACTCTTCGGCCACCTCGGCAAAACGCGGCTTGCCCACGAGGAATTCGTTGGTGATGCCGTGGACGCCGATGGCGCCCTCGTCACTTTCGCGATCGGGTTGCAGGTACACGTGAAAGTGCCGGCCCGTCAGGCGTCGGCCGATCAACTCGACACAACCGATTTCGATAATCCGGTGGCCGTCGGTCACCGGCATGCCGGTGGTTTCGGTGTCGAGTACAACGGATCTGGTGGCCATCAGTGCTCAGCTCTCAATCGGTCAATCGTGCAAAAGCGGCGATGTTAACACGCTCGCCGGGGTCTTTCAGTCAGACCGTGTGACGTCCATCGCGAGCAGGCTCGCTCCAACAGTTGATCTCCATATGCCGAAGATCCCTTGTGGGAGCGAGCCTGCTCGCGATGGGCCGCGACTCGGTGTATCGGTTGAACGGAATCAGCCCTGCTTGTACCCGCGCACTTCATCGACGCCACGGTTGGCCAACTGGTCGGCCCGTTCGTTGCCGTGATGGCCAATGTGTCCGCGCACCCATTTCCAGGTGACCTTGTGGCGGTTGACCTGCTCGTCGAGCAGCTTCCACAGGTCAGCGTTTTTCACCGGCTCCTTCGCCGCGGTTTTCCAGCCGCGCTTCTTCCAGTTGTCCATCCACTCGTTGATGCCTTTCATCACGTACTGGGAGTCGGTCACCAGCAGCACCTCGCAGGGACGCTTGAGCTCTTCCAGGCCACGGATCGCGCCCATCAGTTCCATGCGGTTGTTGGTGGTATTGGCCTCGCCGCCCCACAGTTCCTTTTCGACGCCCTTGCACACCAGCAGTGCGCCCCAGCCGCCAGGGCCAGGGTTGCCTTTGCAGGCGCCGTCGGTGAACAGTTCTACGCTATCGCTCATGCCAATCTATCCAGAAAATGCGTTGGCCCGCCGATCGCTGACCGACGACGCCCGAAGCCGGGACAGGCCCGGCCGCAAATGAAAAGTGTGTATTACGGTTCGATGTTGCGCCGGTTGACCTTGGCCATCGGCAACGGGATCAGCTTGCCCATCGGTTCGCGCCGCTCCTGGCGAAGCGGACGCAAGCCCACCACGATCTTGCGCGCCACCAATAAATAGAAGCCGCCGCCCGACAATTGCCAGTCTCCGGCCTTGCGCTCCCAACCGGCCAGGCGGGTCTGCCACGCCGGTGACGCAAGCGGCGGACGATAGCACCCGAAGCGGCGTTTCTCCAGCGCGAAGCCCAGCAGGTTAAGCCAGTCCGCGACCCGTGACGGCGAAATACAGCGCGCCTTGCGCAGTGCATCCTGGGCAAACACATGCCGCAGGCCCCAACTGCTCCAGGGGTTGATGCCGATGATCAGCAAATGCCCGCCAGGACGTACGCTGCTGGCCGCCTCGCGAAGCAGACCGTGGGGTGACAGACAGAAATCCAGGCCATGCTGCAGCACCACCACATCGGCGGCATGTTCGCTCAGCGGCCAGGCCTGTTCCTCGCAAACGATCTCGACCCCCGGCAACGGCGCGCCAAGGCGCACATTGCGCTGCACCTGGGGAGCCGACGGCGGGGTCTGGGCCGAGGGGCCGTAATGCACCAGATAGCCACCAAAGAACCGTCCGAGCTCGTCTTCGAGCATGCGCCGCTCTTCGTCCAGCAAAAATTGCCCGATGGGACCGGCCAGCCACTCGCGGGCGGCGCTGATCAACGCCAGCCAGTCAGGATCGGCTTGTGCGAACGCTTTATCAGTCATTGCATTCTCCAACGCGCCAGGAAGTTCTAAGATGCGCCAATGTTTTCCGCTTGGCGAATCCGACGATGATACAGATCACTGCCCTGCCCGCCTTCACCGACAACTACATCTGGTTATTACAAGATCACGGCAGCAAGCGCTGCGCGGTCGTCGACCCGGGTGATGCCGCCCCCGTGCAAGCCTGGCTCGGTGCCAATCCGGGCTGGGTACTGAGTGATATTTTGATCACTCATCACCATCATGACCACGTCGGCGGCGTCGAACAGCTGAAAAAAGCGACGGACGCGAAAGTCTATGGTCCGGCCAGCGAAACGATCCCGGGGCGGGACGTTGCGCTCAAGGACAACGACAAGGTCAGCGTGCTCGGCTGGGATTTCGACGTCATCGCGGTCCCGGGTCACACCTTGGGGCACATCGCCTACTACCATCACGGCTTGCTGTTCTGCGGTGACACACTGTTTGCCGCCGGCTGCGGACGCTTGTTCGAAGGCACCCCACAGCAAATGTACAGCTCGCTGACACGCCTGGCCGGCTTGCCGGATGACACGCTGGTGTACTGCACCCACGAGTACACCCTCAGCAACCTGAAGTTCGCCGCGGCCGTCGAACCGAACAACCCGGACACCGCCGAACGCTTGGCCAAAGTCACCCGCCAACGGGATTCCGGGATCATGACGCTGCCCTCGACACTGGCGCTGGAAAAGCTCACAAACCCGTTTTTGCGCTCCGGTGAAACATCCGTTAAAGAAAAAGCGGACGAACGGACCGGCACCGATAACTCGGCGCCCGATATGGTTTTTGCTGCGCTTCGAGCGTGGAAAGACAGGTTCTAAAGGGGTCTCTCAAGATTGCAACAATTCTGAAAGGTTGACCGCGCAGGGTGCGCTTTCTAGAATCGCCCGACATTTTTGCCCGGAACTTACTTCCAGCCAATGTCGTCACCTATTCGCAAAGCCATCAGTTCAGACGCATTGACCCGCTTGGCTCAAGCCATAGCGGTGGCTGTGTCCGCCACCCTGGCGGGCTGTTCCAGCCATGCGCCGCAGACCGATGCGGCGCACGCGCAGAACATCGCCGCGCGCGCCAAGCAGAAGCCGATCTGGCTCAGCGAAAAACCCAGCCCGCAAATCCCCCAGGACGTCTGGGAGCGCATGCGCCAGGGCTTCCAGCTGCAGGACGGGCTGGGCGTCAACCCGCGCATCGAGCAACAGCGCCTGTGGTTCGCCAGCAATCCATCTTTCCTCGAAAACGCCGGCGAACGTGGCAGCCTCTACATTCACTACATCGTCGAGCGCCTTGAAGAACGCAACATGCCGCTGGAACTGGCCCTGCTGCCAGTGATTGAAAGTGCCTACAACCCGATGGCCTATTCCCGGGCCAACGCGGTGGGTCTTTGGCAGTTCATCCCGTCCACCGGGCGTTACTTCAACCTGCGTCAAACCCGTTTCTATGATGGCCGCCGCGACATCACCGCGTCGACCACCGCCGCGCTGGATTACCTGACCCGCCTGCACGACATGTTCAACGGCGACTGGATGCTGGCCCTGGCGGCCTACAACGCCGGCGAAGGCACCGTCAGCCGGGCCATCGAGCGCAACGAACGCCTCGGCCTGCCGACCGATTACTGGAACCTGCCACTGCCCTCAGAAACCCAGGCCTACGTGCCAAAGTTGCTGGCACTGTCGCAGGTGGTAATGGCGCCGGAAGCCTACGGCGTGAACCTCAACCCGATCGCCAACGAACCGTATTTCCAGGTCGTCGAAATCAATCAGCGCATGGACCTGTCCAAGGTTGCTGAAGTCGCCAACATCGACGAAGACGAACTGTTCCAGCTCAACCCGGCTTTCAAGCAGCGCACCACCACCCTTGATGGCCCGCAGCACCTGCTGGTCCCGACCTCCAAGGCGCAACTGCTGACCAGCAGCCTGCAGACCATGCGTCCTGAAGAACTGATCAGCAAGAAATCGCTCAAGCCGGTCTTCGAAGGTGCCGACGACACCCAGGTCGCCAGCGTCAAGCGCGCCTACCGGGTCAAGCGGGGCGACAACCTCGGTTCCATCGCCAAGGCCAACAACGTCGACGTGAAGGACCTGCAACGCTGGAACAAACTGAGCGGCAAGAATCTCAAGGCCGGTCAGACCCTGGTCATGCAGGACACCGGCAAACGCAGTTCCGGGCGCGTCAACACCGTAATCGCAGCCAATGCGAAGAAGCAGCAGACCAAGTACAAGGTCCAGCAAGGCGACTCGCTGTACATCGTGGCCAAGCGCTTCAACGTTGAGATGCAGCACCTCAAGCGCTGGAACCCGCGTGTCGGCCAGGCACTGAAGCCTGGCCAGATGTTGACGGTGGCCAATCCGCATTAAAAACAGCCCCTGAATCCAGGGGCTTTTTTATGCCTTCACAGTTTTGTGGGCAGCACAAAAACCTGTGGGAGCGAGCCTGCTCGCGATGACGGCGTGTCAGTCGCCATCAATGCAAACTGATAAGCC
>NZ_MRCS01000074.1 GCF_002303925.1 Pseudomonas sp. ACN8 | reverse complement strand
CCATCAGTCTCTGATTCAGCGCTGCCCCCATCGCGAGCAGGCTCGCTCCCACATTGGATCTTTGTCGTACACAAAATCTGTGTCCACTGAAATCAACTGTGGGAGCGAGCCTGCTCGCGATGGGGGCAGCGCTGAATCAGAGACTGATGGGTGTAGCCTCGAACCGCACCCGCGGATGGGCAATCCGGTCCTGAGCCCGTACCAGTTCCAGCTCGTAGCTGGCACAGGTCTGGGTTTCGAGCAGCACTTCATGCACCGCCGACGCTGTGAACTCGAACGCGGCCACCAGGCTGTCGCCCAACAGCACACGCGCCAGGAACAGACCGGACGTCAGATCGCCCACGCCCACCGGCTGACGCGGGAACGCCAGTAACGGGCGCTGCAAATGCCAGCTGCCTTCAGCCGTCACCAGCAGCATCTCGAAGACCTCTGCCGATTTGCCTGGATAGTCCAGATGCTTGACCAACACCGCTTTCGGGCCGCGCACCAGCAATGCACGCGCCATGGCCAGGCAATCGAACAGCGATTGCGGCTTGCGCCCGGAGAAGCTGTCCAGCTCCAACTGGTTCGGGCACATGAAGTCCGCCACGGCGGCGGCCTCTTCCAACAGGAAATCACTGACCTCCGCCGGAACACTGCAGCCCTTCTCCGGATGCCCCATGACCGGGTCACACAGGTACAGCGCCTTGGGATTCATCGACTTGATCCGCGCCACCCCTGTCAGAATCGCCCGGCCCTGGGCCGCACTGCCGAGGTAACCGGAGAGCACCGCATCACAGTTGCCCAGTTCGCCAATCGCCGCGATACCTTCGACCAGGTCGGGGATCTGGTGCGGCGCCAGCACCTCACCGGCCCACTGGCCGTACTGGGTGTGATTGGAGAACTGCACAGTGTTGAGCGGCCAGACATTCACCCCGACCCGTTGCATCGGGAAAACCGCGGCACTGTTGCCGGCGTGACCGAATACCACGTGAGACTGGATAGCGAGCAAATGCGGTGTACGTTTCATGCGGTGGATTTCCGTAAAACGATTGAAATTCTAGCCGCGCAGTATGCGACTAAACGCAGCCTGTACGACAGACCAGCGACGCAGTTAAGCTGACACTATCTTGTTGGAGCACCCTGTGATGCTGACCCTTGGAAATATATTCGTGCTGATGCTGTTCGCCACTGCCGGCGCATGGCTATGGCACAACCACGGCTTGCGCGAGCGCGCGCTGGAGCGGGTCAAGCAGCATTGCGGCAAACTCGGGATCGAATTGCTCGACGGCAACGTGGCCTTGAAAAAAATCGCTTTCATCAAGGATGCCAGTGGTCGCCGACGCCTGGCCCGTGTGTATAACTTCGAATTCACCGTGACGGGCGAAACCCGCCACAACGGCACCATCACTCAGTTCGGCGCACACAGTGCACAGATCGAGCTGGCGCCCTACCCGGTCCCCTTCGATGAAACCGAACCGGTGGTCGAAGTAGCGAAACCCCGCGCTGAAGTGATCGAGCTGAGCCAGTGGCGTCAGGACCATACCAAGTGGCGGCCGTGAGCCGTTAACCCGATCCGGATCGGCACGCTGCCAGCTCACGCTGCAACCGCTCTGCATTCTGCGCTTCACTGAAAATCAGCTCGATACGCGAATCCTGCCGCCATTCACTGGGCTGCCAGTCCAGCACCGAGCTATCCACCGCGTTCGCCGAAATCCAGCCCTGAGCACTGTGGATAACCAGTTTCGCCCGCCTCCAGCCAAGGCTTTCAAGCCACCGGCCAACCAGAGCGGCATCAAACACCTGGCTTGGGTGCCAACGCCATCCGATGCTCCAGCCTCCGTCCTGTTCCTGACTCAGGCAAATGGGCAACGCGGGGTCGCTCCAGACCGCCGGCAGCTGCGCCAGGCCCATGGGCACGACGAAGTTATCCACACCTGCCCGCGCTTTGGCATTCAGCCCCGGCAACTCGCTCAAGGGTAAAGCCGCCTGTTGTGTCCAGCACAGGGGGAGAGGCGGCAATTGCCCGGCAATTCGCTGGCGACTGTCTTCGTCGAGACCTTCAGACTTGTTCAACAGCAGCAATCCCGCATGGCCCAGCGCTTGCTGTTGAACATCCGGCAGCGGTTTGCCAGCGGCGAGCGCCTGGGCATCCAGCACCAGCACACAAGGCTGAACAGCCAACACGCCTTGCCACGGCGCTTCGCTCAATTGCCTGAGCAACTGCGCCGGATGCCCCAGCCCCGAGGGCTCGATGAACAGCCGATCCGGTTGTGCCTTGCGCAACAAGCGCCCAAGACCAATCTGAAACGGCGCACCGTTGACGCAACAAAGGCAGCCCCCAGCCACTTCCCCCAGTGCGATACCATCGCCATCCTGGGTCAGTAGCGCAGCGTCGAGACCGATCTGGCCAAACTCGTTGATCAACACCGCCCAGCGCTCGCCAGCCGGGCGCTGAGCCAGCAGGTGCTTGATCAGGCTGGTCTTGCCGGCGCCCAACGGGCCGGCAATGACATGAGTGGGGATATTCTGCAGCATGGTCGATGATTTCTGAGGAGGTGATGGATGCGGTTGATTGGCTTGTCGTTGCTCCTGGCACTCGTTTCAGGCGAGGCGCTGGCCCAGGCTTGTGTGGTTCACAGCCAGACCGAGCGGCTTGATGTCCAGGTTTGCCAGCAGAACCGCAACATCCCGCCAAAACTCTTCGCCGATGGTTTCTGCCAGCCGAACCTGGCGGGGCAGAAAGTCGAGGTGCAGTATGTCGATCAATGCCCCGGCGGCGCATTTGGTATTTGCAGCAACGCCCAAGTCGCCAATATGCCCTACCGCCAGGATATTCACTATTACGGCGTTGCCACCGACGCGGCATATTTGCAGCCGTACTGCGAGGCCCAGAGCCAGGGCACCTGGCTCAAGCCCTGAAGCGCCAGTAGAGGATCAGGCAACCTCTTCGTTCCAAGGGCCGAATGGATCAGGCAGCAAACGCCAGCCCTCTGTGCCCAGCGCCATCTCCTCATCGGTCAGCAGGCATGCGTCCAGTTCTGCAGTGAGTTGCGTGAAGTCGATGTTCTGGCCGATGAACACCAGCTCCTGGCGACAGTCCCCGCTGTCGGCGGTCCAGTTTTTCATGATCCCGGTGGTACTTTCTTCATCTTGCGGCCACTGGTTTTTCGGTACGAAACGCCACCAGCGCCCGGCAAAGCCATAGCGCATCAAGCCACCGGCCTGAGACCAACTGCCAGCATCCATGTGCTTGCTCGCCAGCCAGAAAAAGCCCTTGGAGCGCAGCAGCTTTCCGTTGTCCCAGGGACCGTCGATGAAGTTGAAGAAACGCTGCGGATGGAACGGCCGGCGAGCCCGGTAAGCACTGGAAGCGATGCCGTACTCTTCGGTCTCCGGCACGTGTTCGCCGCGCAGTTCCTGCAACCATCCCGGTGCCTGGGCAGCCTTTTCGAAGTCAAAACGGCCGGTGTTGAGGATCTTATCCAAAGGGATTTCGCCCATCGTCATCGGGATGATTTCCGCCCGGGCGTTGAGCCGTTCAAGTATCGCGATCAGTTCTTCGCGCTGGTGGCTGCTGATCAAGTCGATCTTGCTGAGCAAAATCACATCAGCGAACTCGACCTGCTCAATCAACAGATCGGTAATCGAACGTTCGTCTTCTTCCCCTAGTGTTTCTCCTCGGGAAGCCAGGCTTTCGGCAGCCTGGTAATCGAGCAGGAAGTTCATGCCATCGACCACTGTGACCATGGTGTCCAGCCGTGCAATGTCGTTGAGGCTCTGGCCGTTTTCATCGCGAAAGGTAAAGGTTTCCGCCACTGGCAGCGGTTCGGAAATACCGGTGGACTCGATCAGCAGATAGTCGAAGCGACCTTCCCTGGCGAGTTGACTCACCTCCTCCAGCAAGTCTTCACGTAACGTACAGCAAATACACCCGTTACTCATCTCCACCAACCGTTCTTCGGCGCGATTCAGGCTGACATCGCGCTGAACTTCGGTGCCATCGACGTTGATTTCGCTCATATCGTTGACGATGACTGCAACTCGCAAACCATCGCGATTACGTAGTATGTAATTAAGAAGTGTACTTTTTCCGGCACCAAGAAAGCCGGAGAGAACGGTCACGGGGAGTCGATTGGACATCTGCATATTCCTCACAGGGATGCCCGGTCGCTGTGTCGGGCTTACACGATGTTATACTGTAACAGTACAAATAAACCATCCCCTCTTGCCCGGCGGTGCAAAGGACAGGATGCTGAACGCGTTCCTTTCGTGAGAAGCCCCATGCGCAACGTCCTGAAACCTGCATTGATCATGCTTTCCCTGCTGGTGGCTGCCGACGCGACGGCCCAGGTCCCGAGCCTGGCCAAGTGCACCCGCAGCGCCAACCTGTTGGCCTGCGTGGATGCCGATGGCAACGCCTACAGCGTCAATACCGCCGGAAACACGATCTATCTGCGGGGCTTCGAAACAGCCGGCAAACGCTATTGGGCCCAAACCAACAGCCGCTACGGCCAGCTTACGTTTTTCACTGGCATCGCTTCCGATGGCGAGGCCTGGGTTGGCTATAACCGGCGCGTCGGCTGGACCACGATCAACCGGTTTTCCAGCTCTGGCGGCAGCAGCGCCAGGTTCACCTGCAGCCGGATCGCCGGTTGTTAAACTTCTTTTTTCTGTTGATGGCGTGAAATCAGGCTGAGCATGTGGCGGTTGCGCATGATGAAAGCTTGTTCATGAAAAAGGCATCGTCGATTGCATTGTTATAATATAACATGCCAGATCAACTCCCACGATGGACCTGCTCATGAATGCGCTGACTCTGCCGGATATCGCCGCGCAGGCCTCACGCCAAGCCCTGCCACTGGAGTGGGTGGGCATGTGCGGCATTGCTCTTCCCGTTTTGTTTGATGGCCAACGACTGAATGCAAAGGCCGATGCCGGCGTAAGCCTCGACGATGGCAATGCGCGTGGCATTCACATGTCACGGCTCTATCTGGCGCTTGAATTACTGGAACAGGAAAACCTTTCACCGGCTTTATTGCGGCGGGTATTGCAGCGTTTTCTTGAGAGTCATGAGGGGCTATCCAGCAGCGCTTACCTAACCATTCATGCCGATTTGTTGCTGAAAAGGCCGGCGCTGATCAGCCCACTGGATGGCTGGAAAAACTATCCGATCAGCATCGAAGCACGTTTGAAAAACGCAATGTTCCACGTGGAACTAAAAATCGACGTGCCTTATTCCTCAACTTGCCCGTGTTCCGCAGCCCTTTCTCGACAGTTGATTCAGCGGCAGTTCGTCGATGATTTCGCCAACAAGGCACTGCAACACGCCGACGTTTTAGCGTGGCTAGGCTCCACGAACGGCATCGTTGCCACACCCCACAGCCAACGCAGCAGCGCAAAGTTGCGCGTACGGCTGGCTGATTTTTTGGACGACTTGCCTCTGATCGCCGTCATCAACGACGCCGAAGCCGCACTCGGCACAGCCGTTCAAACAGCGGTAAAACGCGCCGACGAACAGGCCTTCGCTCTGGCCAATGGTCAGAACCTGATGTTCTGCGAGGACGCCGCACGCCGTTTGAATCTGGCCCTGAAACGCTCCACGGGCATCAATGCCTTCCATATTCGTGTCATCCACGCCGAAAGCCTGCACGCCCATGACGCCGTCGCCGAAAGCCGTTTCAACTGGGAGGTCGCATGATTGGCTGCCACGCCCTGCGCTGGGGCGCACCGGGGCAGCCACTTACGCCAGCGCTGGACTTCGAACTGTCGCAGGGCAGCCTGATCGCCATCATTGGTGCGAACGGCTCCGGGAAAAGCAGCCTGCTGAAGGTCATCGCCGGTCTGCAAAAACCGTTGGCCGGAAAGGTGCGACTGAGCGTTCCACTTAAAGGCGGTGTGGCGTTCCTGCCCCAGCAACAACACTTGGACAGGCAATTTCCGATCAGCCTTCAGGCATTAGTCACCGCCGGTTTCTGGGGCAACAAACAGTCATCGGAGCTCCGTAGCCAACGACTGAAAAACGCCCTCGCGAACTGGCACCTGAACGGCCTGGAAGATCGACCGTTGATGGCTCTCTCTGGCGGCGAATTGCAACGCGCCCTGCTCGCACGGTTGAGCCTGACCGATGCACCCTTGCTGTTGCTCGATGAACCCCACGCGGCCCTCGATGAGCTCGGCCAGGCATTGCTCTGGAAGCACATACACGATTGGAACCTCGAGGGCCGGACACTGGTGATCGTATGCCATGACCTGGACGCTGTCCGCGAGCACATCCCGCACACGTTGCTGATCAAAAGCAGTGGCTGCGTATTCGGCCCGAGTACCGAACTGATCCGCCAATCATCTCAAGCGCAGGTGGCCTGATGATCGCTGCCGCGCATCTTTGGCAACCGTTCCAGGAGTTCGTCTTCATGCGTCGGGCGCTGCTCGGCGGTTTGCTCCTGGCGTGCAGCACGGCGCCCCTTGGGGTGTTTCTGATCCTCAGGCGCATGAGTTTGATCGGCGATGCCGTCGCCCACGGCATCCTTCCCGGCGCGGCTCTGGGATTCTGGTTTGCCGGTTTGAGCCTCCCGGCGTTGACCATCGGCGGCCTCGGCGCAGGCCTGAGCATGGCTGGCCTCGCGGCCTGGATTACGCGACGCACCGGCCTGCGAGAGGACGCCAGCCTCGCGGCGATCTACCCGATTTCCCTGGCCGGTGGCGTGCTGATTCTCGGCATCGCCGGCAAACGCCTGGACCTGTTGCACCTGTTGTTTGGCTCGGCGCTGGCGGTCGACGGCCCGACCTTGACCGGCATGCTTTGGGTCTCGGGACTGAGCCTGATTGCCATGGCATTGATCTACAAACCACTGCTGCTCGACACCCTGGACCCGCTTTTTCTGCAAACTGTCAGCCGACTCGGCCCACTGGCCCACGGTGTATTCCTGACGTTGGTGGTGTTGAATCTGGTCATCGGTTTCCAGGCAATCGGCGCGTTGATGGTGGTCGGGCTGATGATGTTGCCTGCCGCCGCAGCGCGATTCTGGAGTCGCCGCTTGCCGGTGCTGATCGTCGTCGCCGCCTCGCTCGGCAGCCTCTCGGTGTGGCTGGGTTTATTGATTTCGTTCTATTACTCGCTGCCCAGTGGCCCGGCAATCGTGCTGGTGGCCGGCGGAGGGTATCTGTTGTCCGTGGTGCTCGGGCCGGTGCATGGCTTGCTGCGCCGCCCGCCTTTGCTCACATCCCAATGAGGTGTTACCCGATGCGCGCTTTACTCGTGCTGTTCAGCTTGATGGTGTCGATGTCGCTGTCTGCCGCCGAAAAACTCCAGGTGGTCACCAGCTTCAGCATCCTTGCCGACATGACCCGGCAGGTCGGCAAGGAGCATATCCAGATCACCAATATGGTCGGCCCGGACGCGGATGCCCATACCTACGAGCCGACACCGGACGATGCCAAGGCGCTGCTCAAAGCCAGGCTCATCATCAAGAACGGCCTGGGTTTCGAGCCCTGGCTGGATCGCCTGGTGACGAGTACCGAGACCAAGGCGCCGGTCATCAGCGCGAGCCACGGCGTCATCCCGCGCAGCCTGGATGAAGACGGCGAAACCGTTCCCGACCCGCATGCCTGGCATAACCTGGCGAACACCGAGCTGTACATCGCCAACATCACCAAGGCGCTGATCGCCGCCGACCCGACGAACACCGCCGACTATGAGCGCAACAGCCAGGCGTACCTGAAACAGGTCTACGCCCTGCTCGCCGAAGCCAAGACCAAACTCGGTTCACTGCCACCGGGCAACCGCAAGATCGTGACGTCCCATGACGCCTTCGGTTATCTCGGCCAGGCCTACGGTATCGAGTTCATGGCGCCTCAAGGCCTGTCCACCGAGCGCGAACCTTCAGCCGCGGAAGTGGCCACACTGATCACCCAGATTCGTCAGGCCAAGGTCAAAGCGGTGTTCATGGAAAACATCAAGGACGCGCGTCTGCTCAAGCAGATCGCGGATGAAAGCGGCGCGCAGATCGGCGGCACGCTGTACTCCGATGCCCTGGCGGCGAGTGGCCCGGCCAGCACCTTCACCGGGCTGTTCGAGTACAACCTCAACACCCTGTACAACGCGTTGAGCAAGCCATGATCCGCAAGAACCCTTCCGGAGATTTACCGCTGAACGCCTGCCACGACAAACGTCTTAATGTTTGCCCCTACGGTTTATGCGATAACGCTCGTTAGAAGCACCTGAGTACGCCGACCATGATCCAGATCACCCTGCCCGATGGTTCATTGCGTGAATACGACCAGCCACTGTCCGTGCATGAGGTGGCCGCCAGCATCGGCCCCGAACTGGCCAGCGCGGCCGTAGCAGGAAGGGTCAACGGGGTACTGGTGGACTGTGAATACCTGATCGAAGCGGACGCCCGGGTCAGCATTGTCACCCCCCGGGAGCCGGACGGTCTGGAGATCTTGCGCCGCTCCTGTGCCTTGATGCTGGCGATGGCGGTCAAGCAACTCCACCCTCATGCGCAAATGCGTGCGGGAAAAGAATTGGGCGACGGGTTCTTTTACGAGTTTGCCGTCGAGCCACCGCTGACCGCGGCAGACCTGCCCCTCATCGAAGCGCGTATGCAATCACTGGCAGCGACCAATCACTCGATCCGTCGTCGGCCGGTGCGCGAAGCAGTCTCGCTGTACCGGCTGGGGGACACCGAGTACCAGAGCCATGGACCGCATGTCCCCACCACCAAAGTCTTGCAGGCGTTTACCCTCGACCATATCAACGGCACTTTACAACAGCGTATCTACGGCACCTGCTGGTCCAGCCATCAGGAACTGCAACAGTGGCGTGTTCCACCCCACGTGGTCGTTGTGAGCATGGATGATCGCCAGGCGACTTATGCACAAGCGGTGACCGAATCCTTGCGCCAACGGGGCGTACGCGCCAGAGCCGACCTACGTAACGAAAAGGTTCACTACAAGATTCGCCAGCACAGTCAGAGCGTGCCGTATCTGGTGGTGGTGGGCGAAAAGGAACAGGTTGGGGGGTTCGTCAGTGTGCGCAGTCGCACGGGGGAGGATTTTGGCCGGATGGCTGTCGAGGCGGCGTGTGAGTGGTTGAGTCGGCCGGGAATTCAGGGCGGCTGAATGGACGCCTTCGCGAGCAGGCTCGCTCCCACATTGGTTTTGTGAACACCACAGATCAAATGTGGGAGCGAGCCTGCTCGCGAAGCTTTTAAGCTCTTGGCTTCACAGTGCCGCAATCCTGTCCCAACCAGACGGCGCGGGATTCGAGGCTGCCCTTCTGCTGAATGCCAGTGGCGTTGAACGTCCCGTTGACCTTGGTGGTGAACTCGCGATCACTGACGAATGTCGCCACACCGGCACCCTGGGCTCTCGGGCAGCTGAAACGGAATTTCCACTGATTGCCGGAGCGGTCGGTGATTTCCTGTTTGCAGCCCGATTGCGGATCGGTCAGCGGGATGTTGTCGGTCTTGACCTGCTCAGGGGTCAGGCACGCCCGGATCCCTTTGCCGCCCATGGTGATGCCCTGCTTTTCCAGCTGGGCACGCTGCTCGGGGGTCATCTGGTTCTGGAGCTGGCCGAGGATCAATTGCAGGTCCGGCATATTCTGCTCGTCGACCTTCATGTTGCTCGTGGTCAGCTCCCACAATCCTGGTTGCAGCATTTGCGCGTGAGCCGCCACAGGAAGTGCCAAACCCAGTGCCATGGCCAAACCCAGCAGACGAACGTTCATCGAGAAACTCCTGATCAGTAGTGGCCGTTAGACGTCAGCCGCGGGCTTCGGTTCATGGGCCAATTAATTAGCGACATTCTGCACGGAACATGGTCTGTTAAGCACTGAATCTTCAGGAGCAAGGCAGCCCCCATGGATTATTTCGGACCGCATATTTTCGGTTATACCATCGCCCTGTTGCACTCGCTGGGCATGATCGCGGCCATACACGCCGTGTTGACCGTCCGTACCGCCCAAGGCTCGATCGCCTGGGCCCTGTCGCTGTTTTTCATCCCTTACCTGACGTTGATCCCGTACCTGATGTTCGGCCGCAGCACCTTTGATGGCTACATCAAGGCCCGGCGGCAGGCCAACGAGGAGATGCGCAAGGCTGTTTCCGAACTCAACTGGCGACCCTGGGTAGAAGAAGCCCTGACTGCCCGCGCTTCTTCTGCCTACGCCTCACTCAGAGCGATGCCAAAGCTCGGACACATGCCCTGCCTGGCCAATAACCAGACGCGGCTGTTGATCAACGGTCAGTCGACGTTCGAGGCCATTTTCGATGCCATCAGCCAGGCAAAAGAAGCCGTGCTGATCCAGTTTTTCATCGTCCACGACGACCGCCTCGGACAACGCCTGCAGACTTTGCTGTTGAAGAAAGCCGCCGAAGGCGTGGCGATCTATCTGTTGTATGACCGAATCGGCAGCCACTCCCTGCCCCATGGCTACGTGCAGGCCTTGCGTGATGGCGGCGTCGAGGTCAAAGCCTTCGCCACCCGCAGTGGCTGGCTCAATCGCTTTCAGGTGAACTTCCGCAACCACCGTAAGATCGTGGTGGTGGACGGCATTCTCGGCTTCGTCGGCGGGCACAACGTCGGTGACGAATACATGGGCGAGAAACCACCCCTGGCCCCTTGGCGCGATACCCACGTGCAAGTGCGCGGGCCGGTGGTGGCGTGCATGCAGGAGTCTTTCGCTGAAGACTGGTTCTGGGTGGCTCGTGCACTACCGCCGCTGATCCTGCCGGAGGTCTATCCGGAAGATGGCGTGCTGTGCCAGTTGCTCGCCAGCGGGCCGGCAGACGCCTGTGAAACCTGTTCATTGTTCTTTGTCGAAGCGATCCATGCGGCGACAGAGCGGGTCTGGATTACCAGCCCGTACTTCATCCCCGATGAAGCCGTGTTCGCAGCGTTGCGCCTGGCGGTCCTGCGCGGTGTGGATGTGCGACTGCTGTTGCCGTCTCGGCCCGACCATCGAATCGTCTACGCCGCCTCCAGCCTCTACGCTTTCGAGGCTGTGCGCGCCGGTGTGCGGGTGTTCCGTTACGAGCCCGGATTCCTGCACCAGAAAGTGGTGTTGATCGACAGCGAAATCAGCGCCATCGGCAGCGCCAACCTGGACAACCGTTCGTTCCGGCTGAATTTCGAAGTGATGTTGCTGACCGTCGACCGCGCCTTTGCCGCCGAGGTGGAACAGATGCTCAACGATGACTTCGCCAACGCCCACGAAATCGCCAAGGGAGAAGGCCGGGAGACCCACCGCCTGCAGCAGGTCGGCATGCGGGTCGCCCGGCTTATTTCACCGATTCTCTAGAGGTAGATATCGTCACGGGTCCATGGCAGTTCATGACTGCCATCGGCGTGGGCCTTCACCGCGAGAATCTGGTGCAGGTTGATCCAGCCCCGGGCAAACGCGTAAGCGCAACCGGCCAGGTACAGCCGCCAGATGCGCAGGACTTGCTCCGGTACGAGTTTGGAGGCCGCTTCGAGGTTATCTTCCAGGCGCTCGCTCCAGTGATCCAGAGTGCGCGCGTAGTGCAAGCGCAAGCTCTCGACGTCGACGATTTCCAGTCCGGCTTCACTGATCTCGGCAGAGATCATCGACAGGTGCGGTAGCTCGCCGTTGGGGAACACGTATTTCTCGATGAATTCACCGGCACCGCGTCCCACCGGACGGCCATCGGTGTACTTGGCGGTAATCCCGTGGTTCATCACCAGGCCGCCCTCTTTCACCGCACCGAACAGATTCTTGCAGTACTCCGCCAGATTGGCGTGGCCCACGTGTTCGAACATACCGACGCTGACCACTTTGTCGAAACGGCCATCCTGCGGCAGATCGCGATAGTCGAGCAGTTGCAGTTCGACCAGGTCCTCCAGGCCCTCCGCTTTTACGCGCTCCCGGGCCAGGGCCAACTGTTCCTTGCTGAGGGTGATACCGAACACTTTCGCGCCAAACTCCCGCGCCGCAAAACGCGCCAACCCACCCCACCCGCAACCCACATCCAGCAAATATTCGCCGGGCTGCAGACGCAGCTTGCGGCACAAATGACGGAACTTGGCTTGCTGGGCCTGCTCGAGGGTTTCGCTGCCGGTCTCGAAATAAGCGCAGGAATACGCCATGTCGCTGTCGAGCCACAGCTGATAGAACGCGTTGGAAAGGTCGTAGTGGTAGGAGATCGCCTTGGCGTCCATCTCTTTATCGTGGGCGCTACGAACCGGCTGATTGTCGTCGTTTTCATCCAGCAACGCCTGGCTCCATTCATCGCAGACACGGATCACATCGCTGATGGAGCCTTCGAGTTCCAGTTTGCCTTCGACATATGCAGCGCCAAGGGCGTCCAGGCTTGGATGGGTAAACTGGCTGACCATTTGTGGGTCCTTGACCACAATCGTGACACTGGGCGTCGGCCCCAGATTGAATTCATGGCCATCCCAGAGTCTCAGGCGAAGCGGTAATTGCAGATTCTGTAAGGCCGGTGGAAGATGCGCGAGCATGGAGAATCCCCCTTGTTTCAGACGTCTAAACAGAGGGTAGACCATCTTTGAAAAATAGCTGGCTATCGAATTAATAGCCGTTGTCAATGATTCGCGACGCCTACACCTACCGCGGCGAACGCAAAAAATGATGTGCCCTCATCTTCAGTGACTACGAACCGGGCGCACAGTTCTAAAAAGTTGAAGCCCTGTGATGACCCGGTTTAGAGCATTCGCCTTCAGGCTTCATCCTTGAGCTTGAGCAACGGCTCCTGGAACCGCAGCAAACGACCGGCATTGCCCAACACCAACAGGGTGCTGAGGTTATGCAGCAACGCCGCAATCATCGCCCCGGCAGCGCCGAGCCAGCCGAACGCGGCGAAGGCCACTATCGCCAGGGTCCAGCCCAACCCGATGATCACATTCACCTGTAACGTTTGGCGGCACTGACGACTCAGGCGCACGCAAGTGCCGAGGCGGCGCAGGTCACTGCCGATCAGCACGATGTCAGCCGATGCCAGGGCGATGTCCGCACCGCCCGCGCCCATGGCTACACCCACCACGCCGGCCTTGAGCGCCAGGGAGTCGTTGATCCCATCGCCGACCACCATCGGCCGGAAGCCGCTGTCGATTTCCTTGAGCACGCGGTTCAGTTTGTCTTCGGGCAGGGCTTGCGCTTCGACGTCACTGATCCCGACATCCCGAGCGAGCGTTTGCGCGACGCTATGCCGGTCACCGGTGAGCAACAACTGGCGACCCAGTCCAAGGTCGCGCAACTCACCCAGGGCAAACTGCGCCTCGGGTTTGACGCTGTCGGCCAACAACAGCCAGGCAAGGAATTCGCCGTTGAGCGCCAGCCCGGCAATCGGACCGTCATGATCGGGAACCGCCGTTGTGCTGATGCCCAGTTGCGCAAACAACTCCGGCCGGCCGAGCGCCGCTTCGCCCTGCTCGGTCATCGCCACCACGCCCAGACCCTGGCGCTCATGGATGTCAGAGAGCAACAGGAAATGCTCCTGGGCCACCAACCCCGCGAGCGCACGGCTGACCGGGTGACTGCTGGCCGAGCCCAGGCTGGCGGCGAGCGCCAGGACATGGCTGCGATCCTCCAGCGGACTGTCGATGGATTGCAGGCGCAGGGTGCCGAAGGTCAGCGTCCCGGTCTTGTCGACCACCAGCGAAGTCAGGTCGGCCAACTCTTCGAGGAACGCAGAACTGCGGATCAGAATCCCGTGACGTGCCGCTACCGCCACCCCGGCAATCGCCGTGGCCGGCGCCGACAACACCAGCGCACAAGGACAGGCCGCCACCAACACCGCGAGCATCGCTTGAGCGTTGTTGGTGATGAACCAGGTCACCGCCGCCAGCAGCAACACCAGCACCATATAGCTGCCGGCGTAACGCTCCAGCAGACGAGTGATCGGCGGCTTCGAGCGCTCGGCGTTTTGCATCAGGGCGATGACTTTTCCGAGGGTCGACTCATGGCCGGTACGGGTCACTTCGATTCGCAGCAAACCGTCGAGGTTAATTGCGCCACCGAACACCGACATGCCGACGCCCGCCTCCATCGGCACCGATTCGCCGGTAATGGAGGCGGTGTCCAGGCTGGCCTGGCCGGACAACACTCGACCATCCGCCGGCACCCGGTCCCCCGCTCGCACTTCGACCAGGTCGCCCGCCTTGAGCGTACCGTTGTCGACTTCGATGATGGAGCCGTCCGCCTGCACCTTGCGTGCGTGGCTGCGGGTCAGTTTGCCGAGGGCGTGAATCGCCTCCTGGGAACCGATCACGCTGCGCTCCTCCAGTACGTGACCGAAGATCATGATGATCGGCAACAGGGCCGCCGTCAGCAGATCGCCTGTGGCCCAGGCACCCAGCATGGCCAGGGCAATCAATTGATCGGTGATGCCGTGCAGGCTTGGATAACGCAGGCTGTACCAGGCCGAGCGCATGACCGGTACGGCGACCAGCAACGAGGCAAAACCCAGCAGCAACTGACTGACGCCGGTTTGCTCCGGCGACAACCAGCGCCAGACCAATCCCAAGGCAAGCAAGCCCAATGCGAGCATGGCCAGGGTCAACTGGCGCGCGGCGCGGCGCTGTTCGGCCGAAGACAACAGGCTCGGTGCGGCGGCGGTTTGAGCGGTCATTGTGCAGCTCCCTGAATGATCAGGCGGGAATCGTCTTTGGGATCGACCGTCGTGACCGATCCGGCCTGACCGAGAATCTTCGGCATACGCTCACGATAAATGCGCAGCAGCATTTGCGGCTCAATGCCCTGTTGTTGCGCTTTGGCCAGGCTCAACACCGTGGCCGTATCGGTGGATGCTTTGGCCAGTCGTTCACTGGCCTGGGCATGGGCCACTTGCAGTGTTCTGTCGGCTTGCTCGTTGGCGGTTTGCGTCAGCTTTTCGGCTTCGGTACGCGCATTGGCCACGGCTTTATCGGCCTGCTGACTGGCTGTCAGGACCGCATTGAAGGCATTGACCGCCGGGCCTGGCAGGCTCGATTGCACATCGACCCGTGCCACTTCTATCCCCAGTCCCTGCCCCGTCGCGGTAAGCTCGGCAAGGCGTTGGTTGATGCCCTGCACCAGATCGCCTCGCAAGCGCTCGCGTCGTTCCGCCGCCTGGCTGTCAGCGCCGATCAATTCCGGGCGAGCGACCAGAATGGTGTCCAGATCCCGCGCCGCCGTGAGCGCTACCGCACTGCGGGTCACCAGTCGATCCAACGCCGGCAACACGTGTTCGCCCTGAAGCACGAACGCATAGGGCTCGGTGACTTTGTAGAAAACCCGCACATCCAGTTGCACCACACCGGCATCACCCGTTAACAGATAGCCGGAGCCTGCGAGGGCATCGCTGATGGGCGTGGCAAAACTGGCCACGCGATCTGCCTGCATCGCGGCACCACTGCGCAACAAACCTTCCACTCGACGCTCGATCACTCGATCCGCCGCTGGCAACAAAATCACCTGCTCGAACGGTTGCGGCCAAGCCAATAACAGCCCTGCATTCTGAATGCGATCCAGCGCTCCGAAATGCAAAACCACCGCACGATTTTGCGGATCGATCTGCCGCACATTGGAAAACGCCCATGCCAATGCCGCCAATACCGTCACTGCATACAAGGCGAGAAACGCCAACCGCCCGGCCTGAATCCAGGGGCTGTTCAACTCATTTGTTCCACGTGGAACCAAACTCATGGCTGCGATCCGGACTTGTTGTCGAGGCTCGGCGGACCGTCAACCAACACTCGGAACGGTGCGGCGTCGGTGCGCAGAATCAGCTTGGTCCCTGGCGTTACCACCGTGCCCAGGGTGTCGAGTGAGCGCAGCAAGTTGTAGAGCTGCGGCGATCCCGCGTAGGCGCGGCCGTAAATCTGCGCCGCTTCAACCCGCGATTGCGCTTCGATATTCGCTGCTTTCACTGTGGCATCGGCCTGCACAATTCGCGCATCACGCTCGGCGGCGGAACGAATTTGCGCAGCTTCACGCTTGCCGATTGCCGTGCGTTCAGTAGCGATGGTTTCACGCTCGGCGCGCATCCGGTCGACCGTCGCTGTGAGCGTCACCGAAGGCAGCGTCAATCGTTCGACGCCGACCTGCAATACACGCACACCATAAGTGGTGAGCAACTGCTGATCGATTTGCTTGCGCAGTTGTGCTTCGAAATCGGCAATACGCACCTGGCTGGCATCGGTATTGACCAGGTTCGCCAAATCAAAACTACTGGCGGTGGTTTCCAGTGCGGAGCCGACAAAAGTACGAATCTGCCGCGCGGCTTCATCGGGCTGGTTCTGCACTGCGCGCATGAAACGTTGCACATTGTCCGGATCGCCCTGCACCTGCCACGCGACATAGGCCTGAACGATGATGCGCAAACCGTCCCGTGTGCCGACATCCTGCAAACCACTGGAGGTGGTGCGCAGTCGCAGATCCACCGGGATCGCTGCTTCGAACGGTGCCGGCCAGCGCCAATCCAGTCCCGGCTCCAGCAAGACTCGCGATGGATTGCCGAAGCGCGTGATTACCGTGGCTTCACCCGAGCGTACTTGCACCAGGCTTGCAGCAGCGACCGCAAACGCTACCAGCAATGCCGCCCAACCCATCCGACGCCACGGGAATGGCCCAGCCTCCTGCGGATCGCCGTGATGATGGTGGCCGTGGTGGTGCCCGCCATGGCCGTGATCGTGATCGTGATCGTGATCGTGGCCGTGGTGATCGTGGGTATGGGACTGGCTCAATTGGCAGCTCCTGGCTGAGCGGTTTTACGCGACGGCGCAGGGTCAACCGGCAGCGTGAACGTACGGAGGTCAATGGTCGGCGCATTGCTGCTGCCGCCCAGTCGATGATCGAGAATCAGCAATCTGGCGTTGGCCAAACCCTGGGACAACTGACTGAAATACTGCTCCAGCACAAAGGCCTGGCCAGCGCTGGCATAGGCTTTCTGTTCGGCATTGAATTTCAGGTCCGCGGCCTCGGCGCCAGCATTGATTTCGCGGGCACTGGCTATCGCCTGATCGCGGGCGATGCTGGCCTGCAACTGCGCCTGATGGGTGGCCTCGGCAGCGGCGCCACGTTCTCGGGCGATCAAGGCTTGCGCGCCAATCTGCGCCGCCTGCACGCCGTGATAGGCATTGGCTGCACCGGCCGGCGGGTGAATCGCCTCGACCACCGTGGCGAGAATTTCCACGCCGCTGTCGAGTTTTTGCAGGTCAGCCTGAACCGCGCGGCCGATCTCTTCGGCCAGCCCTACCCTGTCCTCGCCCAGCAAACCGTCGAGGGTGCGCGAGGCGAAGTCGTGAACCAGGATTCGGCTGGCGGTGCTGCGAATCAACATCGGCACATCGGCGCTGTTATAGGTCGCGGCCAGCGCAGCCTCATCGCTCAGGCCGATGCGATAGACAAAACGCACGTCCATGTTGACGATCTGAAAGCTCTGCTTGTCGGCACGGCTGCTGGCGATCACCTGGGATTTGTCGTTCACGTGACTGGCGTCCCACAAGCGGTTGGCAATCGCCGGGGCCGGGCCTTCGGCGGGGTCTGCCTGAGTGGGGGCCGTGGTTTCTCCAACACTGGTGGCCAACTCGTGAACCACGCCATTCTCGACGCTCAACACCCGACCCAATGGCCAAGGTAAGCCCATATGCAATCCTGGGCCGAACACCTCAACCGGCTTGCCGAATCGCTCGTAGATGCCACGCCCATGCAGGGCAATTTCGTGAATGCCAGTCAGCGACCAGCCAACGAGCGAAACCACAGCCAACACCGGCAGGAACGCCCGACGCATATAAGTGAAAGCCCAGATTTGCCGCAGATCGATGCCGAAGCGGTTATGCAATTCGTGCTGCAACGCCAGCAATGGCTGTGGTGGCCAGCGCAGCATGTCAGCGACAAAACTGCGCGCCAACAGCTCCGGCTCAAAGCGGTCGCGGCGCGGGCTGAACAATGACAACACCGCGCGCAGCAACAGTTCTGCCGCCACCAACCCCGGCAGCAGACCGATCAACACCGCCAGACGTACAGGCCATACCGAGGTTTCATCGGCAAACAACAGACAAAAAGCACCGAGCACCAGGCTGATGATCGCCACACGGATCAATTGCGCCAACGTAGCGGCTTCAGGCCATTGCGCAGTGTTTTCCTGGGCCAGATGGCGCTCCATCACCAACAGGCCGAACGCCAACAGCAAAAAGCACGCAGCCCCGACAGTGGCCGACAGGCCCAGCGCTGCCGGGGGCAACGTGAGGTTCCAGGCTTGTTCCACGCCCAATATCGCCAACAACGCCCAACCGCCAAGCCACAGCGTCGGCGCGCCGATTTGCCCGAGCAGGTTTAGCGATTGTCGACTGATCCGGTCCAGCAAGCGTTCATACCAGCCCAAAGGCTCCGCAGATTCGTCGACAACGACCTCGGGCACGACGGGATTCATGGCGCGGGCACGCCACCGGGCAATCCACAAGGCCGATTGCATACCCGCCATCAACAGCACAAACGCTGCGCTCAGATTCAGCAGTAACGCAGACCACAAAGTTTGTGCTGCAAACAGCCCGGCAAACAGCGCCAGCAGCACGCCCACCGTCGCGAGCACGCCCGCACCGATGGCGAACTGGCGCAAACGCCGCCCTTGAATGAAGGCCTGCTGAAAGCGCGGCAGCCCTGCTAACGGCGCTTCATCAACATCGAGATCGACTTGCATACCACCCCAGAGTGTCTTCGCTGACAGGACAATTCGTTACGATATAACGGAAATGGTGAAATTTCCGTATTCAAGCGCGCTATCTAAAAATGTCCAACCTGTCGCTTACCTGAAGCCTTGACCGAAATGCGGCAGAACGCACATATTACGATCGTAATTTTATCCAGGAACTACGTTTACCCATCCCGACCCCTTTCGATCCAGGAGTACATCCATGAGCACTTATGACGTCGTGATACTTGGCGGTGGCCCCGGTGGTTACAACGCGGCGATCCGCGCCGGACAACTGGGTCTGAAGGCCGCCTGCGTCGAAGGACGTGCCACACTCGGCGGCACTTGCCTGAATGTCGGCTGCATGCCCTCCAAGGCGTTGCTGCATGCCTCCGAACTGTACGATGCAGCCATGGGTGCGGAATTCGCCAACCTGGGGATCGACGTCAAACCCAGCCTCAACCTCGCCCAGATGATGAAACAAAAGAATGAAAGCGTTACCGGGCTGACCAAGGGCATCGAATTTCTTTTCCGCAAGAACAAGGTCGACTGGATCAGAGGCTGGGGCCACATCGACGGACCGGGTAAAGTCACGGTGACCGATAGCGCCGGTGGCAAGACCGAACTGAGTGCCAAGGACATCATCATCGCCACCGGTTCCGAGCCCACGCCCCTGCCCGGCGTAGACATCGATAACAAACGCATCCTCGATTCCACAGGCGCGCTGGCACTGACTGAGGTGCCCAAGCATCTGGTGGTGATCGGCGCCGGCGTGATCGGCCTGGAGCTGGGTTCGGTCTGGCGCCGCCTTGGAGCGCAGGTAACGGTGGTCGAATTCCTCGACCGGATTTGTCCCGGCGTGGACATCGAGGCAGGCAAAACCCTTCAGCGTTCCCTGAGCAAGCAAGGCTTGAGTTTCAAATTGAGTTCAAAAGTGACCAGCGCCACCAGCTCCGCCAATGGCGTTCAGCTCAGCGTCGAGCCTGCCGCAGGGGGCGCCGCCGAACTGCTGGAAGCGGATTACGTATTGGTGGCCATCGGGCGCCGGCCTTATACACAGGGCCTTGGCCTGGAGAACGTCGGCCTCGCCACGGACAAGCGCGGCATGCTCGCCAACAAGGGGCATCGCACCGAAGCCGCCGGGGTCTGGGTGATTGGTGACGTGACCTCGGGCCCCATGCTCGCCCACAAGGCCGAGGACGAAGCCATGGCCTGCGTCGAGCAGATCGTCGGCAAGGCGGGCGAGGTCAACTACGACCTGATCCCCAGTGTGGTCTACACCAAACCGGAACTGGCCAGCGTCGGCAAGACCGAAGAGCAGCTCAAGGCTGAAGGCCGGGCGTACAAGGTCGGCAAGTTTCCCTTCACCGCCAACAGCCGGGCGAAGATCAACCACGAAACCGAAGGCTTCGCCAAAGTGCTGGCCGATGAGCGTACGGACGAGGTCCTCGGCGTGCATCTGGTCGGCCCGAGCGTCAGTGAAATGATTGGCGAGTACTGCGTGGCCATGGAATTCAGCGCCTCGGCCGAAGACATCGCCCTGACCTGCCACCCGCACCCGACCCGCTCCGAGGCGTTGCGCCAAGCGGCGATGGATGTGGAGGGGATGGCGACGCAGATGTAAGACCCGGAGGTCTTGGCTGACAGATCGATCGCCATCGCGAGCAGGCTCCACACAGGTACAGCGCAAACCTTGTGGGAGCGAGCCTGCTCGCGATAGCGGTGCATGCGGTTTAAAGCGGCAAATGCTCCAAAGGCAACGCCCCCGGCGCCTTCACCGTATGGATCGCAAAGTTGCTGCGGATGTCGCTCACCCCCGGCAGCTTCAGC
>NZ_MRCS01000073.1 GCF_002303925.1 Pseudomonas sp. ACN8 | reverse complement strand
TGCGGTGGCGCTGACGGAAACCGATCTGCTTGTGGTGGTGCAACAAGGGTTGGCGCTTTAGGGGATTGGCTGAATACCAGTTTGTTGAATGCCACAAACCCTGTAGGAGCGAGCCTGCTCGCGATGGTCGTTAACGATAACGCGTACTTACTGGCTAAACGCGGCGTTCTTGAGTCCATCGCGAGCAGGCTCGCTCCCACAAGGTCCGGGGTGTGATTCATTACTGTTTGCTCTGCCCCGTCACCACCAGCGGCACCTCTGCAAGACGCAAGTCCAGGGCGGGTAATTTCACAGGCTGACTCAAGCCCTGCAACACCCTGGCATCGTAATCATAAATGTCAGGCTTGAACGTCACCCGCCCGTCCTTGCTCAGGTCCACGGTCCAGTAAGCCAACAACACCGGCACTTTCACCGGTAGCAGGACGTTCTCGGTCCGGCCATTGGCCAACTGCTTCTGGATGCCGGCGCTGTTCCAGCGCACCGGGTCGTTGAACAACAGTTCGACCAGTTGCAGCGGGTTTTCCACACGGATGCAGCCTGAGCTGGTGGCCCGGACCGTTTTGGCGAACAGCTCGCGGTGCGGTGTGTCGTGCAGGTAAATCGCATAGTCGTTGGGGAAACGGATCACCACCTGCCCCAGCGAACTGTCGGGGCCGGCATCCTGACGCAGATGGATGCCTCGCGGATTGCTCCAGTCAACGTCCGACGGGTCGAGCACATTGCCTTCGCGATCAAGCACACGAATCCGGTTCGCCGCCAGGTAGCCCGGATCGTTCTGGACTTTCGGAATCACGTCCTGCTTGAGGATGGTCGGCGGCACGGTCCAGGTCGGGTTGAAGGTGATGTAGGTGATTTCGGCCTGGAACACCGGCGTACTGCGCACCGGTTTACCGACTTGCACCCGCGAATGCCAGATCGGCAGACCGTCGCGATACATCGCCACCTTGTAGCCGGCGATATCGACGATCACAAACGTGCCCTGAAGCTTGTACAACAGCCAGCGGGCACGCTCCATGTTGACCCGCACCTGATCGATCCGCGCCTCGACAGGCACGTTCAGGGCCGCCAGCGTCGCCGCCCCCGCCACACCATCGGCCCCCAGGTATTGCTCGGCCTGATATTTCTTCACCGCGGCAATGACCTTGTCGTCATAACCGGCTTTTTTCGACAAGTGCGGGTCCAGGTAACCGCCCGCCACCAGACGCGCACGCAATTGTGCGACCGCCACCCCGTCCATGCCCGGCTTGAGCGATTGACCTTCGGCGACTTTCGGCCAGCCGCCCGCATCACGGACCTGGCGCAACCGGGCCAGGCCCTCACGCAAGTTGCGGTAAATCTCTTCCTGAGGAGGTGCCTCGGCAAAGGCACGCGCCACGTCATGGTCATCGAGGGCGGCGAACAGATTGTTCATGTCCTCGCGGGCATTGCCGCCGGCAGGTTCGAAATTCCAGTGAATGTCCAGCCGCGACGGATCGACTTTGCCCCGCCGCAATTGCAGCAGCGCGGTGATGAAGGTGCGGGTCGCCGCCATGTCGAACATTGCCCGTTGCGCCGTGGAAGGCATGGCCGCCGCCAGCGACTCATGGGCCCGGGCCAGTTCGGTGATGCGAAAATCCGCCGGGTTCAGGCCGTCGATCCGGGTGTCTTCGAGGCTCTTGAGTAATTGCGCCACGTCACGATCATCCGTCCACGCGGCGCGATAGTTGCGATGCATATAGAAATCGAGCACCACCCGGCTGACATCCACCCGCTGATGGCGCCTGGAGGTGAGCAACGGCGGAAAAGCCGACCGCAGCGGTTCCAGCGCCGCCTGAATCGCATGGCCGACCGCATCGCCGGGCACGGCGGCATCGATTGTGCTGCTCGCCACCGATACCGGCTCAATCGGCGAAATTTGCCCAACCGCCGCACCGCTGATCAGAAAGCCCATAAAAAACATGCGGCTTATGACGAATGACCTTGTTAATTGCACCATGGATAATCCTTAATCCCCCGTTTCAAACGGCTAGCTTTCCACTCGCCGCCAGCTAGACTCGAAATTATCATGATGAGACCCGACTATGGCGCTAAACCGCTTTGGCCTTTTATTTGCCATTTTACTGACGTGCCTTTCAGTAACGTCAGCCTACGCCGATTCGCTTGAAAACGCGCTGGTCAAAGCAGCCCCCGGCGCCGACGCCAAAGTGATTGCCCTGGCCGTTCGGGCCACCCAATGCATCCGCGCCCAAGGCGTTGCCCCCGCCCAAAGACTGGCGGTGATCGATTACTCCCTGCCCTCGACCGAACAACGCCTGTGGGTCTTTGATCTCAAGCGGCGCAAGTTGCTGTTTCACGAGCTGGTCGCCCATGGCCGCAACAGCGGTGAAAACATGGCCACGCTGTTCTCCAACCGCAATGAAAGCCACGCCACCAGCCTCGGCCTGTTCCGCACCCAGCAAAGCTACCTCGGCCAGAACGGTTACTCGTTGCGCATGGAAGGCCTGGAGCCCGGCTTCAACGATAACGCCTTTGACCGGGCCATCGTCATTCACGGCGCGCCCTATGTCAGCCCGGTGCTGGCTCGCGCCAATGGCCGAATCGGCCGCAGCCTCGGTTGCCCGGCCGTCAGACCGGCGATTGCCCATCGGCTGATTGATTCGATGAAGGACGGGCAATTGTTGTTTTCCTACTACCCGGACCAACGCTGGCTGAAGTCGTCTTCCTACATCAACTGCGGCGGCGACACCGTGGCCTCGAGGGAAAAGTCCACTTCAAGCCAGAAAACGACGCCCAACCTGTCAAAAATGTAATCTTCGCCTCAGCCTGCTGAAAGCACCGCCCGCTAGACTCATCGGCAAGTTCAACAGGCTGACGGGCGGAACACACGGCATGCACTCCCACACTTCAAGACGCACCTTCGTCAAAGGCCTGGCCATCGGCGGGCTCTTCGGCGGCCTCGGGTTATGGCGCACGCCGGTCTGGGCGATCAGCAGCCCCGGCGAACCGCAGGTGTTGGCGGGTAGCGACTTCGACCTGTTCGTCGGCGAATCCCCGGTCAACTTCAGCGGCAACCCGCGCACCGCCATGACCATCAACGGCGGCATTCCCGGCCCGCTGCTGCGCTGGCGTGAAGGCGATACGGTGACGCTGCGGGTGCGCAACAGACTCAAGGACAGCACCTCCATTCACTGGCACGGCATCTTGCTGCCAGCCAACATGGACGGCGTGCCGGGGCTGAGCTTCAAGGGCATCGAGCCCGGCGGCCTGTACGTCTATCAGTTCACCGTGCGGCAGAACGGCACCTACTGGTATCACAGCCACTCAGGGTTCCAGGAACAATCCGGCGTCTACGGCCCGCTGGTGATCGACGCCAAAGACCCGGAGCCGTTCCAGTACGACCGCGATTACGTGGTGATGCTCAGCGACTGGACCGACGAAGACCCGGTCGGCCTGATGAAGGCCCTGAAAAAGCAGTCCGATTACTACAACTTCAACAAACGCACCGTGGGCGACTTCATCCACGACGTCAGCGAAAAAGGCTGGGGGCCGGCCGTCGCCGATCGCAAGATGTGGGCCGAGATGAAGATGAACCCCACCGACCTGGCGGACGTCGGCGGCGCCACCTACACCTACCTGTTGAACGGCCAGGCGCCCGATTCGAACTGGACCGGGGTGTTCCGCCCGGGGGAAAAGCTGCGGCTGCGCTTCATCAACGGCTCGTCCATGACCTACTTCGACGTGCGCATCCCCGGCCTGAAAATGACCGTGGTCGCTGCCGATGGCCTGCACGTCAAACCGGTGAGCGTCGACGAATTTCGCATTGCCGTGGCGGAGACCTTCGACGTTATCGTCGAGCCGACCGAAGCGGCCTACACCCTGTTCGCCCAGGCGATGGATCGCACCGGCTACGCACGGGGCACCCTGGCGGTGAAGGCGGGACAGGTTGCACCACTGCCGCCACTGGACCCGCGCCCGCTGGTGACCATGGAAGACATGGGCATGGGCGGCATGGACCACGGCAGCATGGCGGGCATGGATCACAGCAACATGGACATGGGCGACATGCCCGGCATGCAGTCCCACCCGGCCTCGGAAACCGACAACCCACTGGTGGACATGCAAGCCATGTCCACCTCACCGAAACTCGACGATCCGGGCATGGGCCTGCGCAACAACGGTCGCCGCGTGCTCACCTATTCCGACCTGCGCAGCACCTTCGAAGACCCGGACGGCCGCGAGCCTGGCCGCAGCATCGAGTTGCACCTGACCGGCCACATGGAAAAATTCGCCTGGTCGTTCAACGGCGTGAAGTTCTCTGATGCAGAGCCCCTGCGCCTCAAGTACGGCGAGCGGCTGCGGATCGTGCTGGTCAACGACACGATGATGATGCACCCCATCCACCTGCACGGAATGTGGAGCGACCTCGAAGACGAGAATGGCCAGTTCATGGTGCGCAAACACACCATCGACATGCCGCCGGGCTCCCGGCGCAGCTATCGGGTCACCGCCGATGCGCTCGGCCGCTGGGCCTATCACTGCCATCTCCTGTACCACATGGAAATGGGCATGTTCCGTGAAGTTCGCGTGGAAGAATGAGGTGCACCCCATGATTCGATTCACCCCGTTTTTTTTGGCACTCGCGACCTCGACGGCGATGGCCGCCAGCGATGACATGCAAGGCATGGATCACAGCCAGATGGACCATGGTCAGATGCAAGGCATGGACCACAGTCAGATGGACCACACCCAGATGCAAGGCATGGACGACGGCCAGATGCAGCCCGCCGCGCCCAGCGAAAGCCGTACGCCGATCCCGGTGCTGACCGATGCCGATCGCGCTGCGGTGTATGCCGATCCCGCCGGCCACCACGTACACGACAGCACGCTCAATTCCTTTTTCCTCGCCGACAAACTGGAGTGGCAGGACGCCGACGACGGCAGCACCCTGGCCTGGGATTTGTCCGGTTGGGTCGGCGGTGACATCGATCGCCTGTGGCTGCGCTCCGAAGGTGAACGCACCAACGGCGTGACCGAAGACGCGGAAATCCAGGCCCTGTGGGGCCACGCCATTTCCCCGTGGTGGGACGTCGTCAGCGGCGTGCGCCAGGACTTCAAACCCGGCGCCCCGCAAACCTGGGCCGCGTTCGGCGTGCAGGGTATGGCGCTGTACAACTTCGAGGCCGAAGCCACGGCCTTCATCGGCGAAGGCGGCCAGAGCGCCGTGCGGCTGGAAGGCGACTACGACATCCTGCTGACCAACCGGCTGATCCTGCAGCCGACCGTCGAGCTCAACGCCTACGGTAAAAACGATCCGCAACGGGGTATCGGCGCGGGCCTGTCCAACACCGAAGCCGGCCTGCGCCTGCGCTACGAAATCCGCCGGGAATTCGCGCCCTACCTCGGCGTAACCTGGAACCGCACCTACGGCAACACCGCCGACTTTGCCAACGACGAAGGCGAGGACCGCAGCGAAGCACGCCTGGTGCTCGGTGTTCGGCTGTGGTTCTGAACAGACTCACCCAAAACCAACAACAACCGCTTCAAGCGGTAAAGGACCTTGCATGCGCCTCATCAAACCCACCGCTATCGCAGTCGCGTTGCTCAGCGGCCTGCTTGTCAGCACCCTCGCTCAAGCGCACCCCAAACTACTCTCTTCCACCCCGGCGCAAGGCGTAGAAGGTGCATCGCCGGACAAGATCGAACTGCACTTTTCCGAAAACCTCGTCACCCAGTTTTCCGGCGCCAAACTGCTGATGACCGAAATGGCCGGCATGGCCCACGCCCCGATGCCGGTCAAGGCCAAAGTCAGTGGCGGCAGTGACCCGAAGACCATGTTCATCATCCCGGCAGCACCCCTGACTGCCGGCACTTACAAGGTCGAATGGCGCGCGGTGTCGTCGGACACCCACCCGATCACCGGCAACGTCACCTTCAAAGTGAAATGATCGATGAGCGACTCGGCCAACGTCGTGCTGCGGTTTGTGTTGTATGCGGATCTGATGCTGTTGTTTGGTGTGGCACTGTTCGGGCTGTATAGCCTCAAAGGACGGGACCGACGTTCGGGGACCGTGCTGCCCTTTTGCGGATTGTTGGCGGGCTTTGCCGGGCTCGGGGCATTGTTGTCGAGCGCCGGCATGGTGCTGATGGCGAGTACCATGAGCGGCGAATCAGACGTTGCCGAGTTGCGTCCTCACATCGAGATGATGCTGTTCGAGACAGACGTCGGGTTGGCCTGGGCTGTGCGGATGATTGCGTTAGCGGTCGTGGGGCTGGCGTTGATACTGAACCCACGCGCCCCCGGTATCAGCCTGGTGATCGCTGCCACGGCCGGCGGCATCGCCCTCGCCAGCCTGGCCTGGAGCGGGCATGGCGCCATGGACGAAGGCAGTCACCGCTACTGGCACTTTACGGCAGACATCCTGCACCTGTTGGTGGCCGGCGTCTGGTTCGGCGCGTTGCTCGCGTTTGCCCTGATGGCTCAACCCCGGGCCCTGCAAACCGAAGCACACATTCGCTTGCTGGCCGACGCGGTCAAGCGATTCGAACTTGTCGGTGCGCTGATCGTTGTGATCATCACCGTGACGGGCTTGGTGAACTACCTGTACATCGTCGGGCCGAAGCTCGATGAGGTTTTACTCAGCCACTACGGAATTCTGCTGGCGATCAAAGTGCTGCTGTTTGCCGGGATGCTGGCGTTGGCGGCGTTGAACCGCTTCCATCTTGGCCCCTTGCTGGAGCAGTCGTTGCGCGACGGCCAATATCGCGCGGCAGCCCATGCACTTCGGCGCAGTGTGGTGGTGGAAATGGCCGCGGCGGTATTGATTGTGGGGCTAGTGGCGTGGTTGGGGACGTTGAGTCCGGAAGTGGAATGAGGCATCTTCAGGGGGCGTTGATTTTTCCCACCGGTGAAAGTTTCACTACACTCTCCCTTCAAAACCACTCCAGCACAAAAGCCCGATAACAATGACGAAAATCAAAAGAGCAATGATGCTCGGCGGCTTGCTCGCACTTTCCCTTGGCGCTCAGGCAGAACCTTCGCATCTGGACAGCGTCATGCAACAGGGACAACTGCGGGTCTGCACCACCGGCGACTACAAGCCCTACACCCTCAAGGCCGCGGACGGCGAATATTCCGGCATCGACATCGCCATGGCCCGCGCACTGGCCGACAGCCTTGGCGTCAAGGTCGAGTGGGTGCCCACCACCTGGAAAACCCTGATGCCCGACATGCTCGCCGGCAAGTGCGACATCGCCATGGGCGGCATCTCGGTTACCCTCGAACGGCAGAAAAAAGCCTTCTTCAGCAGCATCCTCGACGTCGACGGCAAAATCCCACTGGTGCGCTGCGAAGACCAGGCGCGGTACCAGACCGTCGAACAGATCAACCAGCCAACGGTTCGCCTGGTCGAACCCGCCGGCGGCACCAACGAAGCCTTCGTCCACGCCTACCTGCCCAAGGCGCACTTGCGACTGCACGACAACGTGAGCATCTTTCAGGAACTGCTGGATAAAAAAGCCGACGTGATGATCACCGATGCCTCGGAAGCGCTGTACCAGCAGAAGCTCAGGCCGGGCCTGTGCGCGGTCAACCCCACGCACTACATGCAGTACGGCGAAAAAGCCTACCTGCTGCCCCGCGACGACATCACCTGGAAGCTGTACATCGATCAGTGGTTGCACTTGGCCAAGGCGACAGGCACCTACCAGAAGATCCTGCGCCAGTGGCTGGCGGTGCCTGACGCCAAGTAACGGATCATTCTTTTCGCACAAAAAAGGGCGCCCCCAAAGGAGCGCCCTTCTTCATTGCGGACCATGTATCAGTCGTCGTGCAGCAAACCTGAACCGTATTCACCAAAGCTGTTGCCGAGTGCGCTGCCGTGGAAATTCATCTTGTCGGGAGTACGGCTGGTCGGTCCCGGGCCGAAGCCGGCAGGCTGCACGGAGTCGGCCGAATAATCGTTGTGGGAGCTCATACCCGAACAGGCGCTCAACAACAAAGCTCCGGCCATCAGCGAGACTTTGACGAGGTTTGCGATCATTTTTTGATTCCTGTGGGTTGAGGCGCGAGGGGCATGATCTTTGGTGGACATGCTATGCCTCACCCAAACGAAACATCATGAAACTTTTCGGCAAGTCAGCGTTGGTTCAGGGATTGCGATGTCTCAAAATCGGCGCCAGTGTTCAAAAAGAGCAGCGTCCTACACGACATCAGGAATTGTCCGTACACTCCGCCATTGCTGCGCCTTTGCCACGAGTCCTATAGTCCGGCCCACGCCCTTACGGCGTCTCGGGTTTGGCGACTCGATTGCAATTGAACCGAAGCCTTCGACCAATTCGGAGCGCTTCGGAACGCACTTGGCTGCCTGTTTTATGGTGGCTGTGCGCGGGAGACCTCAGGGTCTGCCGGTTTCTCCATTGCCCGGTTCGCCAACCCGCGTACGGCTACCACCCACTCGTTTGGCGACGATTGAGTGATAGCTCTCATGAACTAATGGAGCTTCACTTATGAATGAGTACATGGCTTTAACCAGCAATGCCGATGACCTCCCCTCGCTGTTCGTCAACACCACACAACCTCTGCACTCACTGCTCAGCACGGCCAGTTACAGAATCCGAGCGGTAACGCAGATTCTTGAAAATCTGGCTATGCGTGGTGACATCACCAGCGATACGGTGGTTCTCAGCGACTTTGCGTTGTTGTGCTGCGTGCCGTTGCGCGATGGTTGTGATGTGTTGGATGTGATTGCGCGGCGGATGGATGCTGAGTCGTCCTGACGCAAAAAAATGGGGCGCCTTACGGGGGCGTCCCTTTGCATTCATGGTTGCTGCTGGGGTGTAAACGTGCCGATGATGGATTGGACGAACCTACGCTAGCACCCCATAAAACACTGGATGATATGGAGCATAGAATTTCTACGTACCAATTTTGTACCAGTGCTCTGTCCTGAGCTTCATCCTTTGCTATTCACCCCTAAATGTTCATGGCAAAATGCCTTCAACAGGTCATTAATGTCCTGTTCCTAAATAGTTATTTTTAACGAAAAAACTCTTAAAACAGGGACAATAATCATGGCAGGCGGTGATATAAACCTAATAATATCTGATGATGATTCCGACGATCAGTTCATACAAGTACCAATTAAGAAGAAAGATTTTGGAGACTTTATTACAAGCCTCCTTGGTCAGCGAGAGACTATAAACGGTCAAAAAGCTGGCTCATTCATAATTGATCATGCATGGTTGATGAACCTACACCACTTAATAGATCAACGTATAAAACTTCAAGCCAAGTCATCCTTAGTCGACTTCTCAGCAACAATTAGCTATCACAATGCACCCGACAGAACGATTACTACCGTTAAAGGTTTCGCTCACTTTAACGAAACCAGAATCACCACTACCAACAGCATCGCCTTAACCTGGACCTATTTAGTTATTTTTCCAGGGAAACCATCCCCTGAAAAACAAGAAATTTCAGTTCGCTTTGTATCAGACCCCTCTATTTTGATTACACGTCAAGGTGCGATATTCGGTCGAATTCCAGAGTTTACTGGTGGTCTAGCATCATTTACCGTAGCTCATACAGAGAGAACATGGGGTGATGATGTTACTGCGCTACTTTTGCGTGAGGTTGAGGCATGTTTTAAACCCGAAACATTCCTTGACAAACACCAAAATACAATCACATCCATCCTAGCAGCAACTTTCTTAATGGCAGGAATCTTCTTGCCCGGCTACATCGAGGAACTGGTTCGCCAAAAAGAAGTAGCAGACATTTTCATGAAAGCCTTGCCTAACGGTATTTCATTCACATCATTGAACATTGATGAAAAATTAAACCTAGCTCTGACAATTCTCCAACCTAGCAACCAACTTCACACCATCGGAACAGGATACAAACTGCTAAGCCTTATTTGCAGCATGGCAATTTCAGCTGTAGTTTTATTTGGATTTGATACCACGAAAAAATCGCACATTCTTTTAACAAAAAAAGATACCTCAGACAAAGAATGCGAAGAGAAAAAGGAAAGATTCAAGCTGGCAAGAAGACTCATTTCAGTTGCATCAGCAATAGCTCTTGGGGTCGCGGGAAATTACGCATACTATCTATTACATCTCCCCCCATCTTAAAAAACATCCTGCCCGCCAATTAGTCGTATCTGGGCATTCGTTACGAGCATTCCAAGCTGATAACGAGTGCCCGAGTCCCCTCACCCGCTCCACTATTTCACGGCTTCAAGCGGCTCCTAGTCAACGCGGTGCACAGCTGATGACAGTTACTGTCCCTGGTAGTGTTTGTGCAGCAACGTACGTACACATCATCTGATGGACCATTGCCTGTGCCCACCATGAACCCCATATTCAAAGCCGCCGCGTGATCCCGGATGCTGTGCTCCCGATTTCTTTCTGGAGCCCATTCGCCATGATGCGTCCCGACGCAAAAGTCGAAAAAGTGTATCTGTACCCCAAGCCAGTCGACTTCCGAAAGTCCATCGATGGCCTAGCTACCCTAGTCGAGCTGGACATCAAGTTCGCCGTCTTCGATCCCCGGACTTGCTCCCTCGCAGGGATGCGCAGGCTTTTCCCCTCCCAGAAACGTCAGAGCAAGCCCAGTCAGGCCCGCGCCGCAGCACCTGCAGGAGTGCAGAAAAAACGACACATTTAGCCCGCAGGCGTGGCGGGGGGACGGCTGCGCGCGCCAGGCCGAAATGCCCTATTGCCGGCAAGACCACCAGAAGCGGGGTGTTTGAGTATCCGACACTCTAAATCCCCCCGAAGTTACTTTACTCAAGCCAGCAGTTGGCTGGTTTGAACCGATGAAAAGCGGTAGTGTCAGTCTGATATCGAGTGAAACCAATTAGGCTTTCACCACATGCAAGGAGCAAGAGATGTTCGAAGAGTTTATGAACGACACGATCGCCATCCAGAAGCAAAACGGTGACAAAGTAGAAGGGCTTAAAGCGTCAGTTCAATCGCCGCTGATTCACTTGGACAATCCTGCTGTCGTTGTAGAGATCGGGGATCTAATTGAGCGGCGTATGTCCAATGGTGCGATCGAAACCTACGAGGTACTCGATCCGGATTTCTATGAGGCGTTCCATGGTTTCCCCCCTCATTACAAGCTACGCGTCAGGAAGCTTGGCGTGCCTGAAGCTAAGGCACGGGTTCAAAGCATCACGTACAACATCAGCGGGCACAATGCCCGGGTGAACCATGACTCAGTCGACAACTCAACGAATACCGTCACAATTGGGAATGACCTGCAAGACTACGTGGACGCGCTCCGACAGGTGATCTCCACGCTTGGTGACGCTCAGCGAAAGGATGCCTCTGAAATAGTGGACGCAGTAGCAGCTAACCTCGCTTCGCAGAAGCCCAGCAAGACTGTCGTCTCGGCCCTGTTGTCTGCACTGCCCCACCTCGCCAGTATCAGCACCATAACCTCTTCAATCCTCGCAGCTTTGTAATCTAAGCCCCTCAATGGTGCATATGACGTCTTCGTCAACTTTAGTCTGTAATGACAGCTCTCGCAGAACCCTGTGACTGTGGTCACAGGACAACTCTGAGGCGGCGCCGAAACTCCGACACGTATGGACCGCGGGCGTGGCGGGGGATGAGTCCGCGCGCCATGTCAGATGCAGCAAGTTTCTGGGCGGTAGCTGTATGATTTGCTAACTTTTTGGGAGTTTGGGGGAAAAGCAATGGGACAGGCGAAATCACGAGGCACTAAAGAAGAACGCGTGCAGGAAGCGTTAGATCGCCAGAAGGAAGCCGAGCGCGCAGCTGCCGAGCGTCGACGAGCCATAGGCCAGCATAGAGCCAGGTTCATCAAGCTTTATCAGAGCAAGGTGTGCCTTGCACCACACCAAGATCATGAAGGACCAATCGTATCTGCGCACACTCTGTCCCTCGAAGCATTTTTAAGACCGATATCAAGAGACGGTCGCGTTTATGCTATGCGTGGAACCCTGAGTGGAGATGGCTCAAAATTTCCACTGAACCTTGAGCTGCAAGGTTTGAGAGATGTTTCGGTTTTCAATGGATTCTGCCGCACACATGATCGTGATCTATTCGCGTGCATTGAAACTCGGCCATTCGAATTTAGCTCCGAGCAACTGTTCATGCTTGCATACCGAGCCGTAGCTCGCGAAAGCTATTTAAAGCGAAAACAGTTTGAGTCCACCCCGTCCCCCGAACAGTACGCTGCGATGCATAGCATCAAAGAAGAAGTACAGTATTCAGAAGAGTTTGAAAAATATCTTTCAGAGATTCTCGAAAGCGCATCAGACATTGAAGCGCTGAAGAGCAGACTGGATGAAATACTGATAGCTAAAGATTGGGAGAGACTTGTGTCTCGGGCTTTGATCTTCCCTGAGCCGCCGTCGGTAGTAGCGTCTTTCGCTGTCGAGCCAACCGTCGACTTTAACGGAAATCGGCTTCAAAACCTGTCAGACAGGACTGTCGAAATATCTCATGTAATGGTTTCGATCATCCCTCTAAAAACCGGTAGCGCTGCAATTTTTTCTTGGCTCGATACTGCTAATGACGCTCCACTGAGACTTTTTGAGTCATTGGCACATTCCGGCTCACCCACAATAGCCGTAATACATGCAGCACTAGATCTCAGTGAAAACGTTGCGCTTTCTCCTGAATGGTATGAGTCATTAAAGCCGGCGATCCATAAATACATCGAATCTCGAATGTTAAATTTCGCCCAGGACGAAATTTATGCAACTCATGGCAACCCGTTGACGCGCTCCCCGAACCTTGGCGATTGGGGAGAACCAACCCATTTTTAGAATCAACGTGAACCATTTTCAAAAGGCTTGAACTTAACAACTTCTTCCTCCATCCAGTCATTAACCTGGGTAAGCCTGGTCTGGATGGGCTCCAGTTCATTGAGGGCCCAAATATCTGCTGCCTCCCGAATCCCCCCCCGGCGTTCTGCGGCACGATACCCATCAATTGAGGCGGAATGCGCAGTGCCGCGAGCAAATCGTCGCGACTAATGTTCTTGATCGCCCCAAAGTCATCCTTCGCCGCGACCTCGCTGATGGGGATCAGTTGCAGACCATCCTTCTTGCCACAAGATGCATACATGAGCAAGTTGCGGAAGTTGCCCGGGTCTTTGCTGCTCTTCATCGCCGATCGCAGGTCGTTCCCGAAATCCTCGTTCTGAGCGGCGTCGGTCATGTACCTGATGAAGCCGGCATGACTACCGTTCTGGTAGTATTTGCGGTGGAAAAGTGTGGCACTTTCATTGAGCAACGCGCTCTGCGAGGCTGCCATCCACTCGGGTAAACCATAGATTTCCTGGTTGATGTCTGCCTCACGCAGGTGGCGCACGCTCCCGGCCTTGCGAAAAAAGGGGACAGATCTATTTTCCAGTGGGTCCACGCACGCACCCTCGGTCCGATGTCTCGAATATCGCTATAAGACTCACCTCGGTCCCACCGCCCCATTCCTGATAAACTCCCCACCTCCCAGCCTCACCGATTCCAGATCCCCCATGTCCGTAACCACCGCCACACCCGCCCCGCTCTCCCGCCGTTTCTCCGTCGCGCCCATGATGGATTGGACCGACCGCCACTGCCGCTTCTTCCTGCGCCTGCTGTCGAAAAACGCCCTGCTCTACACCGAAATGGTCACCACTGGTGCCCTGCTCAACGGCGATCACGAGCGCTTCCTTCGCCATAACGAAGCCGAGCACCCGCTCGCCCTGCAACTCGGCGGCAGTGTCCCGCTGGACCTGGCCGCGTGTGCGCGCATGGCGCAGGAGCATGGTTACGACGAGGTGAACCTGAATGTCGGCTGCCCGAGTGATCGGGTGCAGAACAATATGATCGGCGCGTGCCTGATGGGGCATCCGCAACTGGTGGCCGATTGTGTGAAGGCGATGCGGGATGCGGTGTCGATTCCGGTGACGGTCAAGCACCGTATCGGGATCAACGGGCGGGACAGTTACGAGCAGCTGTGTGATTTCGTCGGCACGGTGCGCGATGCCGGGTGCACCAGTTTTACCGTGCACGCGCGGATTGCGATTCTGGAGGGGTTGTCGCCGAAGGAAAACCGCGACATCCCGCCCCTGCGTTATGACGTGGCGGCGCGGCTGAAGGTGGATTTTCCCGAGCTGGAGATCATTCTCAACGGCGGGATCAAGACGCTGGAGGCCTGTCACGAACATTTGCAGACGTTCGACGGTGTGATGTTGGGCCGCGAGGCGTATCACAACCCTTATGTGATGGCCGAGGTGGATCAGCAGCTGTTCGGCAGCACGGTGCCGGTGATCACCCGTGCCGAAGCACTGGCGCAGCTGCGGCCTTATATCGCTGCACACATCGACGCTGGCGGTTCGATGCACCACATCACTCGCCATGTGCTGGGGCTGGGCACCGGGTTCCCGGGGGCGCGCAAGTTTCGGCAGTTGTTGTCGGTGGATATCCACAAGGCCAAGGAGCCCCTGGCCTTGCTGGATCAAGCTGCGGAGCTGCTTGAAGGGCGCTAATGCCCGGTTGTTCTCGTCACTTCAGCCAGGCGGTTTGATCCGCCTGGCTCGCCTGTCAGCCGGCGGTCGCCGCCGTCCAGTTCACCCATCCGAATGCCCAGGTTGCCAGGATCAACAATCCGAAAACGATCCGGTACCACGCGAAGGCGGCATAACTATGGTTCGCAATGAACTTGAGCAGGCCGCGTACGGCGATCATGGCGAAAAAGAACGCCGTGACGAAGCCCAGGGCGAAAACCGGCAGGTCGCCAGCCTGGAACAGCTCTCGGTACTTGTAGCCTGAATACACCGCCGCACCGACCATGGTGGGCATCGCCAGGAAGAACGAGTACTCGGTGGCTGCCTTGCGCGACAGGCCAAACAGCAAGCCGCCGATAATGGTCGATCCGGAGCGGGAAGTGCCCGGTATCATCGCCAGGCATTGCGCGAAACCTACCTTCAGTGCATCCGACCAGCGCATGTCGTCGACATGGTCCACGTGCACCACGTGGTCCCTCTGCTCCGCCCACAACATGACAATACCGCCCACGACCAATGCGACTGCCACGGTGATCGGGTTGAACAGGTAGTGATGAATCTGGTCGGCGAACAAGACACCCAGAACCACGGCCGGAAGAAAACCGATCAGCAAGTTCAGCGTGAATCGTTGTGCATTGCGTTGGGTCGGCAGTCCTTTGACGATCTCTGTAATCTTGCGGCGAAACTCCCAGACAACAGCAAGGATTGCGCCCAGCTGAATAATGATATTGAACGCCATGGCGCGTTCACCGCCAAATTCCAGCAAGTCCGCAACAATAATCTGGTGGCCCGTACTGGAGATCGGCAAAAACTCAGTCAGGCCCTCTACCGCGCCCAGGATCAACACTTTGAAAAGGGTCCAGAAATCCATCAATCCTCCGTCAGACCGTTCTGCGGGAACGATCCGTCAACTGCACTCAGATATTGAGTAGCTCAAGCAAAACATTCGAGACATCCACACCCATTACCTGATGTAGCAAGGGAGAATATGTCTTATCAAAAGACACACTCAAGCCATGTTAATAATCGTCCGGGTACGAACAGCTAGGAAATATATTTAGCTATTTAGTAGAAAAAAGCCTCGCCACTCAATAAAGTGTGATCGCTCTCACACTAATTATGTGTCTTACTGGATTCAGCACCCTGGCATGAATGGTGGCACGCAGTGGGCCAAACAGTGGCAAAAGGACACAAAAAACAAATCGCCATCGTTTCAAAATAGTGGCACAATTTCATATTGCCACCATCTAACGATGATATTTCACTAGTTCAGCTCGCCGAGAAAATCAACTAAAAGCTTGAAAAGCTTAAATATTGTTAAAAAACTCGGGAGCCACGTCTAAAATTCGCGCAAATGTTACCAATTGTCAGTCACAGATGAGAACCGGTGCTTTAACATCCCGATGTCAGCACCTATTCGAGTCAATGCATGATGCTTACAGGGAACTTAGCGACTAGAAGCCAGCGCCAGACAAACGATGAACCCGGAGTTCTCACTCTAGGTCGTACCCGTGGCGTGGCTGAACATTTTAGAGCGCTAGTCGCAAGGCATGTGCGGACCGATATGGCACTAGAGGCCAACTCTTACACTAGTTCATTCAAGAAGAATGAACGCCCTGGTTCGTATCGCGCCATCTTCATCATCATCGACAGCCCCCAAGCCCTCGAGGAAAGCCTCGCGCTAGTGGAAAACCTGCGCACCGGCAACTTGAAACCCATCATTTGCGCGGTCATCACGGGCCGAGGCACCTACAACAAGATCAAGTACTATCTTGCGGGGGCCGACTACTGCATCAAGCTCAATACCCTTTCCGATGAAAGCTCTGAGTTGCTTGCCGAGTTCTTCAACAGTGAAGAATGGCAAAGAGATATCAATTTGATATTGGACCCGACCCGTATTTGTCTACTGGGCACCAGCAAGAAGCTGGACATCTCCTTTGCAGAAATGAAGATCCTCGAAGCCTTCGCGCAAACCAGTAACCACATACTAAGTCACGATGAAATCGCCAACATCATGGGGCTCAACACCAACTTTTATGACCCCAGGGCGTTGGAAAAGTCGATCAGCCGCCTTCGTGGAAAAATCAAGGACATGTATGGCACAAACGCCATCCAGAGCATCCGGGGGCATGGTTACCGGTTGATGAGGGGGCTGATCTCAACCCCCTGATACACAGAAGAGATGGCGCTTTAGTATCAATTAATCAGGCGATTTCCTTAACGACAAAAGTCTAGACTTCATCGTTTTTTTTGTATTTCATACCAAAGGCATTTATCGATTCCATGACCGTGGCAACATCGAACCATAACAATAAAAGTTTATTCTATAGCAGCAGATCGAGTGGAACCTATCGAGGGCCAAATTTGGGCCCAGACCCTGCCTTTCGACCACTTCCCAGGGAGTCATTGCTCCCCTGCCGATCATCTTTTCGCCAAATTTGGTGTGTACTTCAGGAGAGAGACATGGAAACTAGTACAACCCTCCCAAGGAAATACTTTGTCGTCGTGACCCACAGCACTACGTCGCAGCGTGAACTTGAGACCCTCTTGTCCAGTGAGCGCTTCAACTCGTTTGGCACCTCCCAGGCACAAATGTTTATTGAAGGTGCTGCGTCGCCCTCTTCCGCTCCCGTGCTGATGGAGTTCCGCTACCCAAGCGTTTCAAGGAAAAACGTTGCGCGCAGTATCGAGCATGATACACAGCGACTATTGGCCACCCTGGAGTCCGAATGGCTGGCAGCGCAATCGACGAATCCATTCCACAGCATGCCGGCAACAGCCGGTGCAGCCAACGATATTGCGCAAACAATCGAGGGCGACACGCCATACAGCGAAGCCTGGCAACTCGACAAGGATCAAAGCGTATTGGTAAAAGAGGGCGTCGAGATCAGCCTGACCGGATTGGAAGCCGCACTGGTAAAGAAAATGCTGCACCATGAAGAGCGTGTCGTCAGTCGAGACGAACTGATCCTCAGCATCGGCAGGGAGCCGGAACAATATCGCGGCCTGGAAATGTGCCTGAGTCGACTGCAAGACAAATTCAAAAGTGCCAGCAATGGTGAACGGCTGTTTCGTGCAGTAAGAAATCGCGGCTATTGCCTGATCCAAGAAGTCGTGGCGTAAACACCTCCACCTTTAGCGAATAAGACAAACAGAAACAGTGCGATTACAACAATAAAAAAGCACTCTGTTTGGTTTCAACCTCCGCGCCAATCAGACCGCCCTCATCCCCACCCCTCCTACAATACCAAAGACCACTCTAATTATTCACCTCCTTCCATTCGACCTTTTCTAACGCTCGGCCTTTTCTAAAATCCTGATAGTTGGCACTTTGCCATCTTGTTAGAACTCGTCAGACAGCATCTCCGCCAATAACTTAGTCTATTGACTGACGACAGTTCGGCATATCGACGTTGTTGCCTCAGGACACTCGCTCTAACAACAATAATAAGTCTGTTTAACAACTCGGATTTCCACTGTCGAAACCTGAATAGACGTCTTTTGGGGATATTGTATGGATCTTACTCTTAGTATCAATCGAAACACCGGCCTCAAGGGACTTACCTTTTGGGGGCAATGGGCGCTGGCACAGGGCTTTGTAGTTTCCCTGTTGTTCATACTTGCCGAGCGGCACACTGGAACGGTCGAATTCTATTACAGAATGTGCGCGACGCTCGCCGTACTGGCCTCGGTTCCGGCTTATACGTTCAGTGGTGTGTACCGCAAAAGAGACAATTATCTGTCAGGGCTGGGACGCCTGTTCATGGGCTGGTCCATGACGATGGCCGCGCTGGCCTGCATCGCGTTTATCTGCAAGGCCGATGAGCTGTTTTCCCGACAAGTCATCCTGGGTTGGGCGGTGTACGGCTTCCTCGGCCAGGCGTTGCTGTATGCGCCGCTGCATGCGTTCTCGAAGTTCTACCAGCGGTCACGTAAAAGCGAGCATAAAACCCTGATCGTCGGCACCGGTGAACTGGCGCTGGGATTGGCGAACAAGCTGAGCGACCTCGAAAACCTGCCGTTGGTGGGCCTGGTCAGCAACGGTGCCCTTCCTGCCCTGGAGCCGGGCGCACCGCGCATCGTCGGTGCCCAGGAGGACTTGCTGGAACTGATCAAGACCCATGACATCCGTCGTTTGTACATCACGCTGCCCCTGTCGGAAGCGGCAAAAATCGAAGCCCTGTACGTCGATTTGCTGGATGCCAACGTTGACGTGGTCTGGGTGCCGGACTTGAACAGCCTGACGCTGCTCAATCACTCGGTGAAAGTCGTGGACGGCCTGCCGGCGATCTACTTGAACGAAAGTCCGCTGACCAGCCGGCCCACTGCCGCGCTCAGTAAAAGCCTGGTGGAAAAGAGCGTGGCCCTGCTGGCCATTATCCTGTTGAGCCCGGTGTTGCTGGTCATTGCCCTGGCCGTAAAGCTCAACTCCCCCGGCCCGGTGTTCTTCAAGCAGGACCGCCATGGCTGGAACGGCAAGGTGATTCAGGTCTGGAAGTTCCGCTCCATGCGCGTGCACGATGACCATGAGGTCAAGCAGGCCAGCCGTAACGACTCGCGTATCACCGCCGTCGGACGCTTCATCCGTCGCACTTCGCTGGACGAGTTGCCGCAACTGTTCAATGTGCTGCAAGGACAAATGGCACTGGTCGGCCCGCGCCCTCATGCCATCGCGCACAACAACTACTATTCCGGGAAAATTCTCGCCTACATGGCGCGCCACCGAATCAAACCGGGCATCACTGGCCTGGCGCAGATCAACGGTTGCCGTGGCGAGACCGACACCATCGACAAGATGCAGAAGCGTGTCGAGATCGACCTCAAGTACATCAACAACTGGTCGTTGTGGCTGGACCTGAAGATTCTGGTGAAGACGCCGTTCACCTTGTTGTCGAAGGACATCTACTGACGGTTTAGGGCTGTACAAGGCAACACCGCAAGGGGACGCAAGTCCCCTTTTTCGTCGCTGTGAATCGGCAGATTTTTTCTCCCTGCTACCAGAGCAAGAGCATCCAGCGACCAATCGTCTCAGGCAAACCCGGTGAAACAGGATTACAGTTAGAGCACACCGTCGGACAAGAACGGTGGCTTTAAACCGGACCTCTGAGGAACACCGTATGCCGTGGAAAAACTCCGAGTCGCGCTACAGCACCGTATCGATCGCGCTGCATTGGTTGATGCTGGTCCTGCTGGTGCTGGTTTACGCCTGTATCGAGTTTCGCGGGCTCTTTCCCAAGGGCAGTGGTGGGCGCACGCTGATCGTCGAATCACACTTCATGCTCGGCCTGACCGTATTCGTACTGGTCTGGCTGCGACTGTTCGCGCGCAGCCTCGGCCCGGCGCCGCAGATCTTCCCGGCCTCGCCGCACTGGCAAACGACGCTGGCCAGGCTGATGCACTGGGCGCTGTACATTTTCATGATCGTCACGCCGATTCTCGGCTGGCTGGTCACCAGCGCCAAAGGCAATCAGGTGATGTTCTACGGTTTCGACCTGCCGATGCTGGTAGCGGAAGACAAGGACCTGGCCAAACAACTCCAGGGCTGGCATGAGCTCGGCGGCACTATCGGCTATTGGCTGATCGGCCTGCATGCCGCGGCCGGGCTGTATCACCACTATGTGGTGGGCGATAACACCTTGCTGCGGATGATGCCCAAGCGGGTGAACCGCGACGCCTGAGACCAATGAACTCCAATGTGGGAGCTTGCTCGCGATGAGGGTGTTGCATTCGGCGCATTTGTCGACTGATACACCGCCATCGCGAGCAGGCTCGCTCCCACATTGGTTTTCGGTGACTTTCAGACTTGTGAGTTGAACCCCCGCCGCCCTTGCAAGCCGCCCGTGTGGACGAACATCAGCCGAGTGCCCCGGGCGAACTTCCCCGCCTCGACTTGTTGCTTGAGGGCCATGAGTGCCTTGCCGGTATACAGCGGCTCCAATGGAATACTTCCCGCCTGCTCTGTCTGTTCGATAAAGTCGAGCAGCAGCGGATCAACCTTGGCAAACCCGCCGCGACTGGCCTCGAACAGCTCATACACTGCATTGATCAGCCCCGCTTCCTGCACGATCCTCTCGACCTGCTGCGCCACACCGTGGTCGTCAGGCACCGCCAGGGCACCGTACACCGGATGATCCCCCGCTTCGGCCAGCACCAGGCCGGCCAGAGTTGTGCCGGTTCCGCAGGCCAGCCACCAACCGTCATAGTCACGCCAACCCAAGCCCTCCAGTTGCGCGCAAACGCTGGCCCGCAGTTGCATGCAGCCCTGGGCGCCAGGCAAACCGCCTCCCCCTTCAGGCACCGGATGCAACGTCGGGTAGCGGGTTTGCCAGGGTCGCCAGAAACCCTCTTCATGCCTGGCTCGATAGCCTGCGTAACCGAGCCAGTGCAACTCCATGCCGAACGCCTGCAAGTCCTTGACCGTCGGGGTTTGCTGCGGATGCCCGCGCAACAGGCCGACAGTGGCAAAGCCCAGGCGCTTGCCCGCCGCCGCCAATGCGTGGAGGTGATTGGAGTGCGCGCCACCGAGACTGATGATGCCTTCGCCACCCTGGCGTTCGGCGGTCTTCAGGTGCTCGATGAGCTTGAACCATTTGTTGCCGCTGATCAGCGGGTCGATCTGGTCCAGACGCAGTACCGCTACTTCGATGCCGGCTTGAGTGAGCCAGTCGAGATCAAGGCGTTGGAGGGGAGCCTGGGGTAGCCAGGTGGAGAGAGGGAGAAGCATTGGCGCCTGATTGAGCTAAAAAAGAATTTACATTCTAGTCGCTCAAAGACAGCCATCGCGAGCAGGCTCGCTCCCACACTGAATCTGTGTCGTTCAGCAGATCGAAGGTGGGAGCGAGCCTGCTCGCGATAGCCATTGGTATGCTGAGCCTGCTATTACAACTGCGCCGCCAACCGCGAACCCTGATTGATCGCCCGCTTGGCATCCAGTTCTGCCGCAACATCCGCGCCGCCG
>NZ_MRCS01000072.1 GCF_002303925.1 Pseudomonas sp. ACN8 | reverse complement strand
CGCAGCCTGGCCCGCTTTAAGGCACAACCCGAAGGGCCGGGCCTGCTGTTGTGCAGGGCTGCGTTGCTCGAAGCTTATTTGGAATGACCAAACCACGCTTCTCGCGCCTTGCCCTGCACAACAGCAGGCCCGGCCCTTCGGGTTGTGCCTTAAAGCGGGCCAGGCTGCGTTGCAGGCCTTGGAAAGGGAACAACCATTCCCAGCGGCCTGCGCCTTGCCTGGCCCGCTTTAAGGCGACAACGCGGCGGGAAAACTAATTGAGAACGCCCCCTAGAACTATAACGCGCATGTCCCACGATGCCAGAAATGCGCTGGTCGATAAGCGGGTGTTGGGTACACTCATGCAGTCTTCCCACGAGGTGCCCTGCATGAACGACGAATCCCGCGAGCCGTTCAAGCGTCTGTTCTTTGCGCTGAACTGCGCCCCGGCCCAGCGCCGGGAGATAGCGCAGTGGCGCAGTGCGCTGCAACTGCGCAACGGACGGCCGGTGCCGGCGGAAAACTTTCACCTGACGCTGAAGTTTCTGGGGGCGGTGGGCGTGGCGCAGATCGCCGAGATCTGCACGGCTGCGGCGTCGATCCGCACACCGGGCGAGCGCTTGACGGTGGTGCTGGACCGGCTGGACGTGTGGCGCAGGGCAGGAGCGCTGGTGCTCGCGCCGCAGCAGGCGCCCCCGGCATTGCTGCGCCTGGTGTATGCCCTGGAACAGGCGATGTTGCCGTTTGGGCTGGAGCAAGCGCCAAGGGAATACCGTCCGCATCTGACCCTGGCGCGGGACTATCGGGCGCCGGTGCCGGAGTCCGCAACGGCGCCGGAGTTCTTCCTGCGTGCCGACCGGTTCACCTTGTTCGAATCCCACAAGGGACGCTATCGGGCGCTGGCCGAATGGCCGCTGCTTGTTGTTGACCGCTCATAAAAAAAGGCGCCCGAGGGCGCCAACATTCACCTGAACCGAGGGAGCCAGGTGAGGCCGTTCTACTTGCAGGAGAGGCAGCGGTGGTAAGGCGCTGCGTGAACGGAAATTGGTAAAGCTGAAATGTGTGCTGGATGTTCTGGCCTCATCGCGAGCAGGCTCGCTCCCACAGGGGGGAGCGTCGTTCACATATCACCGGTTCAACACGGACCAATGTGGGAGCGAGCCTGCTCGCGAAGGCATTTTCGAGTGAATTACTGCCCGAGTTTCACCTTGGTCCAGCCCCGGGTCATGACCCGCTGGACGGCAATCGGCTGGTCCGGCACGGCGTAGAGCGTGGCCATCACCGCTTCTGGCGGGTAGGAACCCGGATCGTTGCGGATCGCTTCATCGACCAGTGGCGTGGCCGCCGCGTTCGCGTTGCTGTAGCCGATGTTGTTGGTGATGTCGGCAATCACCTCGGGGCGCATCAGGAAGTTCATGAACAGGTACGCGTTCTCGACGTTGGCGGCATCGCGGGGGATGGCGAGCATGTCGTAGAAACTGGCGGCGCCTTCTTTCGGGATGCTGTAGTCGATCTTCACCTTGTCCCCGGCTTCCTGGGCGCGGGCCTTGGCCTGCAGCACGTCGCCGGAGTAACCGACGGCCACGCAGATGTTGCCGTTGGCCAGGTCCGAGATGTATTTCGAGGAATGGAAGTACGCCACGTTCGGGCGAATCTTCATGAACAGCGCCTGGGCTTGGGCGATGTGCTGTTTGTCCTGATCGTTCACCGGGTAGCCCAGGTAGTGCAGGGCGGTCGGGATCATTTCAGTCGGTGAATCGAGGAAACTGATGCCGCAGGCTTTGAGCTTCTCGGCGTTTTCCGGTTTGAACAGCAGGTCCCAGGAGTTGGTCGGGGCGTTGGCGCCGAGCACTTCCTTGACCTTCTGCGGGTTGAAGCCGATACCGATCGAGCCCCACATGTACGGAATGGCATGGGCGTTGTCGGGATCGCTGGCGGAGGCGTTTTTCAGCAGCACCGGGTTGAGGTTTTTCCAGTTCGACAGCTTCGATTTGTCCAATTCCTGATAGACACCGGCCTTGATCTGCTTGGCCAGGAAGCTGTTGGACGGCACCACGATGTCGTAGCCGGATTTGCCCGCCAGCAGGCGTGCCTCAAGGGTTTCGTTGCTGTCGAAGACATCGTAGGTCACCTGGATGCCAGTCTCGTCCTCGAACTTCTTGACGGTGTCCGGGCCAATGTAATCCGACCAGTTGTAGACGCGCAGAACCTTGTCATTGGCCTGGGCGCCAGTGGCGATTGCGCCCAATAAGGACAGTGTCAGCAGAGTCCTGCCAAACATTTTCATCGGTACAACTCCATTTCTTTTTTATTCAAAATCACATAGCAAACATTTGTGGCGAGAGCGCTCCATTGTAGGAGCGAGCTTGCTCGCGATGGACCTCAGAGCGATGTGTTCATCCAGACAACACGCGTTATCGTTAACGTCCATCGCGAGCGAGCTCGCTCCTACAAGGGGCGGCATTAGGCCGTCGCTCCCGCCATTTTCTTTTCAGGCTGCTGCCAGGATTCGCTGGCAGTCTGGTCCATGGCTTCCTGGATCGCGCGCTTGCGGGTGGCTTCGGCGCGGCGGCTGAAGTACCAGACCATGAAGGTCACGATGGATACCGCCAGCAGGATGAGGCTGGCCACGGCGTTGATCTCGGGCTTGACCCCAAGACGCACCGCCGAGAACACTTCCATCGGCAGGGTCGTGGAACCCGGGCCAGACACGAAGCTCGCCAGCACCAGGTCATCCAGCGACAGGGCAAACGACATCATGCCGCCGGCCGCCAGCGACGGCGCGATCATCGGAATGGTGATCAGGAAAAATACCTTGAACGGCTTCGCCCCCAGATCCATGGCCGCTTCTTCGATGGACAGGTCCAGCTCGCGAAGGCGGGCGGAGACTACCACCGCCACATAGGCGGCACAAAAGGTGGTGTGGGCGATCCAGATCGTGACGATGCCACGCTCCATCGGCCAGCCGATCAACTGCGCCATGGCCACGAACAGCAGCAACAGTGACAGACCGGTGATCACCTCAGGCATCACCAGCGGTGCGGTGACCAGGCCACCGAACAGCGTGCGGCCCTTGAAACGCGTAACGCGGGTCAGGACGAACGCTGCCAGGGTGCCCAGTGCGACTGCCGCGATGGCGGTGTAGCAGGCGATTTCCAGCGAGCGCACCACCGAACCCATCAATTGCGAGTTGTCCAGCAGACCGGCGTACCACTTGATCGACCAGCCACCCCACACCGTCACCAGCTTGGATGCGTTGAACGAGTAGATCACCAGAATCAGCATCGGCAGGTAGATAAACGACAAGCCGAAAATCAGCATGAACTTTGAAAATCCGAAGCGTTTCATCCCCGTGCCTCCATCTCTTTGGCCTGGCTGCGGTTGAACAGCAGAATCGGCACAATCAGGATCAACAGCATCACCACCGCCAGGGCAGACGCCACCGGCCAGTCGCGGTTGTTGAAGAACTCTTGCCACAACACACGGCCGATCATCAGGGTTTCCGGGCCGCCCAGCAGTTCCGGAATCACGAACTCGCCGACCACCGGAATGAACACCAGCATGCAGCCTGCGATGATGCCGTTCTTGGCCAACGGCACGGTGATTTTCCAGAAGTTGTTGAAGTTGCTCGAACCCAGGTCCGACGCGGCTTCCAGCAGGCTGCCATCGTGCTTGACCAGGTTGGCGTACAGCGGCAACACCATGAACGGCAGGTAGGCGTAAACGACCCCGATGTAGACGGCGGTGTTGGTGTTGAGGATCTCGATCGGCGCCGAGGTCAGCCCGGTCCACATCAAGAATGCGTTGAGCAAACCGTTGTTGCTGAGGATGCCCATCCACGCGTAAACGCGGATCAGGATCGCGGTCCAGGTCGGCATCATGATCAACAGCAGCAGGACGTTTTGCGCTTCCTTGCTGGCCTTGGTGATCGCGTAGGCCATCGGGAAACCGATCACCAGGCACATCATCGTGCTGAGCAACGCTACTTTCAACGAGCCGAGGTACGCCGAGATGTACAGTTCGTCCTGGGTCAGCAGGCTGTAGTTACCGAGGTTCAACAGCAGCTGAAATTTTTGCTCAGCGAAGGTGTAGATCTCCGAGTACGGCGGAATGGCCAGGGCTGCTTCCGAAAAACTGATCTTCATCACCAGGAAGAACGGCAACATGAAGAACAGGAACAGCCAGATGAATGGAATCCCGATGACGAGCTTGCGCCCGCTGGGGACCAGTCTCAGAAATTGCTGATTGAAGGTTTTCATGCGCGCAGTACCACGCCGCTGTCGTCTTCCCACCACACGTAGACCTGATCGTCCCAGGTCGGACGCGCGCCACGGCGTTCGGCGTTGGCCATGAACGACTGGACGATCTTGCCCCCAGGCAGCTCGACGTAGAACACCGAGTGGCCGCCGAGGTAGGCGATGTCATGCACCTTGCCGCTGGACCAGTTGTAGCGGTGCTCGGGCTTTACGGTGCTGACCAGCAGTTTTTCCGGGCGAATGGCGTAGGTGATCGACTTGTCCTGCACCGACGTGCTGACGCCGTGACCGACGTAGATCTTCTGCTCCAGATCCGGGCTGTGGATGATCGCGTGACCTTCCAGGTCCTCGACCACGGTGCCGTCGAAGGCGTTCACGTTGCCGATGAATTCGCAGACCATGCGGCTGACCGGTGCTTCATAGATGTCGACCGGGCTGCCGATCTGGGCAATCCAGCCCAGGTGCATGATCGCGATGCGCTCGGCCATGGTCATGGCCTCTTCCTGGTCGTGGGTCACCATCACGCAGGTCACGCCGACGCGCTCGATGATCTCGACAAGCTCAAGCTGCATTTGCGAGCGCAGCTTTTTATCCAGTGCGCCCATTGGCTCGTCGAGCAGCAGCAGCTTCGGACGCTTGGCCAGGGAACGGGCCAGGGCCACGCGCTGACGCTGGCCACCGGACAGTTGGTGCGGTTTGCGCTTGGCGTACTGGGTCATGTGCACCAGGCGCAGCATCTCCTGCACCCGGGCTTCGATTTCGGCCGCTGGCAAACGGTCCTGCTTGAGGCCGAAGGCGATGTTCTGCGCCACCGTCATGTGCGGGAACAGCGCGTAGGACTGGAACATCATGTTGATCGGTCGTTCGTACGGCGGCATGTCGGTGATGTCGACACCGTCGAGCAGAATCCGGCCTTCGGTCGGGCGCTCGAAACCGGCGAGCATGCGCAGCAGGGTCGATTTACCGGAGCCGGAACCACCGAGCAGGGCGAAGATTTCACCCTGGTGGATTTCCAGGGACACATCGTCCACAGCGGTGGTTTCGTCGAACTTCTTGGTGACGCGATCGATTTTCACCAACACCTTTTTCGGTGCCTGGTGACCCTCAAGAGCCTTCCTGTAGATGCTGGAGGCGTTTGCCATGTGAAACTCCCAACAGGTTTCAGTCGCCCGGCCAACACGGCCCGGCTTAATAGTGGATTGCAAACCCGTGAAGCCGGTCCGCGCTGATCCCTTGTAGGAGCGAGCCTGCTCGCGATGGTCGCCGACGATGACGCTGGCAGTCTGAGTGCCCGCGGTGTCCGGACATCCATCGCGAGCAGGCTCGCTCCTACAGGGAATTGCGTTTCCCGCCCTGGGTTTATTCGGCGCCGCCATCCTGGCTGCCTGGTCGTACTTGTTGTTATTGCAGTGTGTTGTTTTCGCGAGCGGGGCACGCACAAGCGCCTGCCCGCTCGCGTTGGGCAGTCAATCGTTGAATGCGGGTATCAGGTCGTCAGCTCGAGTGACGCAGTGCCGCCCGTTGCCGGCAGGCTTCGCCGAACGCCTGGAAAATACTCAAGTAAGGAGGGTTATCCAGCACCTGCCATTCCGGGTGCCATTGCACGCCGAGGGCAAACGCTTTGCTGTGTTCGACCGAGATCGCCTCGATCAGGCCATCGGGTGCGACGGCTTCGGCGCGCAGGCCGGGCGCGAGTCGGTCGATGCCCTGGCTGTGAATCGAGTTCACCTGGAACACCGCAGGCAGGTCCAGCGCTTCGAACACACCACCGGGCTGCACATTCACCCCGTGAGCGGGAGCGTATTGCACGGCCAGGTCCGGATGGTCGGCCTCGCGATGGTCGAGCAAGCCAGGCAGTTCATGGACCTTCTGATGCAGGCTGCCACCGAACGCCACGTTCATTTCCTGGAAGCCACGGCAGATGCCGAGCACCGGCACGCCCGCTGCAATCGCGGCGCGGATCAGGGGAAGGGTGGTGGCATCCCGCGCCGGATCATGATCCGTGCCGGGGGCGCTGTCGGGGCCTTGATAGTGGAAGGGTTCCACGTTCGATGGCGAGCCGGTCAGCAACAGACCGTCGAGCTGCGGCAGCAGGTCATCGATTTCGGTCAGGTCGCCTAAGGAAGGAATAACGACAGGCAGCCCCAGCGCCGCAACGCTGACAGCACGCAAGTACTTGTCACCGCTGATGTGGTAGGGGTGCAGGCCAATCTGTTTGACGCACGCAGTAACGCCGATCAATGGCTTGAGTGCCATTTTTATCACCTCGAAGTTTCACACTTGAACGAGCTTTTCTGGAGCTTAGCCTTGTTGATTTTAATTAACAACTCTCATGTAAAAAATTCTAAACGCCGTGCGTCCGATCTTCAGGCTTTACGCGTGTTTGAGGGCGTATATGGCACTCTCGTCCGTCTGAGAGGCCCTAAAATAAACGTTGAAAGGCCAGGTGTTCGCTATTGACTTCACTTTGCCGTTCGGGTTGACTGGGCTCGTGAAAGGGTAGTGAACATAATAATTAACAGCTAAAAAATAGGTGCATCATGTCGGTCCCTCTGCGTGCCGTTCAACTCAACGAAGCAAACGCATTCCTTAAGAAATATCCTGAGGTTTTGTACGTCGACCTTCTGATTGCGGATATGAACGGTGTGGTGCGCGGTAAGCGCATCGAACGCACCAGTCTTCATAAGGTTTACGAAAAAGGCATCAACCTGCCGGCGTCACTGTTTGCGCTGGACATCAACGGTTCTACGGTGGAAAGCACCGGCCTGGGTCTGGACATCGGCGATTCAGACCGAATCTGTTTCCCGATCCCCGGCACTCTCAGTATCGAGCCGTGGCAGAAGCGCCCGACCGCGCAACTGCTGATGACCATGCACGAGCTCGAAGGCGAGCCATTCTTCGCCGACCCGCGTGAAGTGCTGGCCAATGTAGTGCGCAAGTTCGACGACATGGGCCTGACCATCTGCGCCGCGTTCGAGCTGGAGTTCTACCTGATCGACCAGGACAACGTGAACGGTCGTCCGCAATCGCCACGTTCGCCGGTATCCGGCAAGCGTCCGATGTCGACCCAGGTGTACCTGATCGACGACCTCGACGAATACGTCGACTGCCTGCAAGACATCCTCGAAGGCGCAAAAGAGCAGGGCATCCCGGCTGACGCCATCGTCAAGGAAAGCGCCCCGGCGCAGTTCGAAGTCAACCTGCATCACGTGGCTGACCCGATCAAGGCGTGCGACTACGCCGTCCTGCTCAAGCGTCTGGTGAAGAACATCGCCTACGACCACGAGATGGACACCACCTTCATGGCCAAGCCGTATCCGGGCCAGGCGGGCAACGGTCTGCACGTGCACATTTCGATTCTCGACAAAGAAGGCAACAACATCTTTGCCAGCGAGGATCCCGAGCAGAACGCCGCGCTGCGTCACGCGATCGGCGGTGTGCTCGAGACCCTGCCGGCGCAGATGGCGTTCCTCTGCCCGAACGTCAACTCCTACCGTCGTTTCGGCGCGCAGTTCTATGTACCGAACTCGCCGAGCTGGGGCATCGACAACCGCACCGTGGCGGTGCGTGTGCCGACCGGCTCGCCAGATTCGGTGCGCATCGAACACCGCGTGGCGGGCGCCGATGCCAACCCGTACCTGCTGATGGCTTCGGTATTGGCGGGCGTACATCACGGCCTGACCAACCAGATCGAACCGGGCGCACCGGTGGAAGGCAACAGCTACGAGCAAAACGAGCAGAGCCTGCCGAACAACCTGCGCGATGCACTGCGCGAGCTGGACGACAGCGAAGTCATGGCCAGGTACATCGACCCGCTGTACATCGACGTGTTCGTGGCGTGCAAGGAAAGCGAGCTGGCCGAGTTCGAGAACTCCATCTCGGACCTTGAGTACAACTGGTACTTGCACACGGTCTAAAGAACCACTCAAATCCCTGTAGGAGTGAGCCTGCTCGCGATAGCGTCATCACATTCAGAATAGTGATGTTGATTGATCCACCGCTATCGCGAGCAGGCTCACTCCTACAGGGGTCGGATTACCAAGTTTTGATGGATGGGCGTTCGCTCGTCCGTCATCCAATCCCCTGCGTCGAGTCACAACCATGACAAACACTCGCAGCGATTGGGAGCAGCGCTTCCAGTCCCTAACCATCGAAGGTCGCGCATTCATTGACGGCCAATACTGCGCAGCCGCCAGCGGTGCGACGTTCGAATGCATCAGCCCCGTGGACGGTCGTTTCCTGGCGAATGTCGCCAGCACCGACGAAGCCGATGCCAATGCAGCGGTCGCCGTGGCGCGCCGTACCTTCGAATCCGGCGTGTGGGCCAACCTGGCCCCGGCCGAGCGCAAGCGCATCCTGATCCGTTTCGCCGACCTGATCCTGGCCAACCAGGAAGAACTGGCTCTGCTCGAAACCCTCGACATGGGCAAGCCGATCAGCGACTCCATGAGCATCGATATTCCGGCGACCGCCAACGCGATCCGCTGGACCGCCGAAGCCATCGACAAGATCTACGACGAAGTCGCCGCCACCCCCCGGGATCAGCTTGGCCTGGTGACCCGCGAAGCCGTCGGTGTGGTCGCGGCCATCGTGCCGTGGAACTTCCCGCTGATCATGGCCAGCTGGAAATTCGCCCCGGCCCTGGCCATGGGCAACTCGTTCATCCTCAAACCTTCGGAAAAATCCCCGCTGACCGCGATACGCATCGCGCAGTTGGCACTGGATGCCGGCATCCCGAAAGGTGTGTTCAACGTCCTGCCGGGCTACGGCCACACCGTCGGCAAGGCGCTGGCATTGCACATGGACGTCGACGTGCTGGCCTTCACCGGTTCCACGGCGATTGCCAAGCAGCTGATGATCTATGCCGGGCAGAGCAACATGAAACGCGTTTGGGCTGAAGCCGGGGGCAAGAGCCCGAACGTAGTATTCGCCGACGCGCCGGACTTGCGCGCGGCAGCACAGGCAGCGGCCAGTGGCATCGCCTTCAATCAGGGCGAAGTCTGTACCGCCGGTTCTCGCTTGCTGGTGGAGCGTTCGATCCGCGAGCAGTTCATTGCGCTGTTGGTGGAAGCCCTGCAAGCCTGGAAACCAGGCCACGCCCTCGATCCTGCAACCACCGTCGGTGCGGTCGTCGACCAGCGTCAACTGGACAACGTACTGCGCTACATCGGCATCGGCAAAGAGCAGGGCGCCCAACTGATCGCCGGCGGCAGCCGCACCCTCGAAGACACCGGTGGCCAGTACGTGGAACCGACGATTTTCGACGGCGTGACCAACGCCATGACCATCGCTCGGGAAGAAATCTTCGGCCCGGTGCTGTCGGTCATCACCTTCGACACCGCTGAAGAAGCTTTGGCGATTGCCAACGACAGCATCTTCGGCCTGGCCGCCGGCGTATGGACCAGCAACCTGAGCAAGGCCCACACCTTCGCCCGTGGCCTGCGTGCCGGCAGCGTCTGGGTCAACCAGTACGACGGCGGCGACATGACCGCGCCGTTCGGCGGGTTCAAGCAGTCGGGTAATGGTCGGGACAAATCGCTGCACGCGTTCGACAAGTACACCGAACTCAAGGCGACCTGGATCAAGCTCTGATAACAATAAAGCGACGGTCGCCGGCTCTGTCGGCGGCCATCGGAGAAACGTATGAAACAGAACTCTTCAACACAACAGCATGTAAACAGCTACTACGCCGCCACCCGCAACTTCACCGGCGATTTCCCGGTGCTGGAAGGCGCGGTGGACTGCGACGTCTGCGTGATCGGCGCCGGCTACACCGGCCTGTCCTCGGCCCTGTTCCTCGCCGAAGCGGGCTACAGCGTGACCGTGCTCGAAGCGGCCAAAGTCGGCTTCGGCGCCAGCGGTCGCAACGGCGGCCAACTGGTCAACTCCTATAGCCGCGACGTCGATGTCATCGAAGAGCGCTACGGCGACAAGACTGCCGAAGTCCTCGGCAGCATGATCTTCGAAGGCGCCGACATCATCCGTCAGCGCATACAGCACTACGACATCCAGTGCGACTACCGTCCCGGCGGTATCTTCGCGGCGATGAACAAGAAGCAACTCAAGGGTCTGGCCGAACAGAAGAAGAGCTGGGAACGCTACGGCAACAAGAACCTGAAAATGCTCGACGCGGCCGACATCAAGCGCGAAGTCGGTTCCGATGCCTACGTCGGCGGCCTGCTGGACATGCAGGGCGGCCACATTCACCCGCTGAACCTGGCACTCGGCGAGGCTTCGGCCATCATTGGCCTGGGCGGCAAGATCTACGAGCAATCGGCGGCGGTGGACATCACCTACGGCGAGCCCATCACCGTGCGCACCGCCAAAGGTGTGGTCAAGGCCAAGTACCTGTTGATCGCCGGTAACGCCTACCTGCCGCAGGGCCTGGACAACCGCGTGACCAGCAAGAGCATGCCGTGCGGTTCGCAGATCGTCGTCACCGAGCCGTTGTCGGAGCAGCAGGCCCGCAGCCTGATCAAGAACAACTACTGCGTCGAAGACTGCAACTACCTGCTCGACTACTACCGCCTGACCGCCGACAACCGCCTGCTGTACGGCGGTGGCGTGGTCTACGGTGCACGCGAGCCGGACGACATCGAACAACTGATCCGCCCGAAGATCCTCAAGACCTTCCCGCAATTGAAGGACGTGAAGATCGACTACCGCTGGACCGGCAACTTCCTGCTGACCATGTCGCGCATGCCGCAATTCGGCCGTATCGAGAAGAACGCCTACTACATGCAGGGCTACAGTGGCCACGGCGTCACTTGCTCGCACCTGGCCGGCAAGCTGATCTCGGAAATGATCCGTGGCGACGCCGAGCGCTTCGACGCGTTTGCATCCTTGCCGCACATGCCGATGATCGGCGGGCGCACCTTCTCGGCGCCATTGACCGCCCTCGGCGCCGTGTACTACTCGTTGCGTGACCGTTTCGGCATCTAAGCTTTACCTCGCCGGCGGCATCTCCCCAAAGGGTGCCGCCGGCTTTTTACATCAGCAACACCGCTGTCTCCTGTGGGAGCCAGCCTGCTGGCGATGAGGTCATATCAGTCAATATGGATGCTGCCTGACACACCGCCATCGCGAGCAAGCTCGCTCCCACAGGTTCTTTTCCGGCACCGTTTATCGAACCTGCTGAGCATTACGAACAAACGTGATTTAATAGCCGCCTTTCACGTTTCCGGGACCGGAAAACGGCGTGATCCGCGCCTGCACTCCACCCATCCATTATCCCTGTAGGAGCGAGCTTGCTCGCGAAAGCGTTGGTTCAGTCGACATCAATGTTGAAGGTCGGATCGCAATCGCGAGCAAGCTCGCTCCTACGGGTTGGCACATAAGGCTGTCATGGACACGGGCTCACGACTCAAATTAGTACGCGAAAGCTACAAAATGTCCCAGCGCGAGCTGGCCCGGCGTAGCGGCGTCACCAATGCAACCATCTCCCTGATCGAACAGAATCGGGTCAGTCCTTCCGTCAGCTCCCTGAAGAAATTGCTGGAGGGCATCCCCATGTCCCTGGCCGACTTCTTCACCTTCGATCAGCCACCGCGCGAACACCAGTACGTCTTCCGTGCCAACGAACAGCCCGACCTCGGCCGCCACGGCCTGCGCCTGCTGCTGATCGGTGCATCCGTGCCAAGCCGGCAGATGCGCTTGCTGCGCGAGCAATACGCACCGGGCGCCAGCTCCGGCGAAGAGCCGATCGTGCATTCCGAAGGCGAGGAGTGTGGGTTGGTGACACGGGGTACCGTGGAATTGACTGTGGATGGCCAGGTGAGTGTACTCAACGCCGGGGATGGCTATTATTTCCCGACGACCTTGCCGCACCGGTTTCGCAATATCGGGGCGGATGAAGCGGAAATCATCAGCGCCAACACACCGGCGAACTTCTGATAAGCGCTTTGCAGGCGGGGTTCATCAGGAACCCGTCGTCAAAACCCGCAGCTGATGCGGGTTTTTTTATCATTCGAATCGGTCATTCCTGCTGCTCAGGACAAAACACTGCACCCTTTGCGGGTTATCTCTATCTGTTGGTAGTCGGCGCGGTTTTCTTTCTGCAGGGTGGCCAATAGAGACAAAGTGGCTTGCGGATCATTGAGCGGTAATGTCTTGAGTACCTCGACATCGACATCCCACCACTTGCTGTTGATCAGCGCCTCGATCAACTCGGGTGTGTGCCGATACTTGACGACTTTTGCCGGGGTGCCGGCAACAATGGCGTACGGTGGCACGTCATGGGCAACCAGGGCGCGGGTTGCGATGACAGCGCCGGTGCCTATGGTCACGCCTTCCAGGATCATCGCGCTATGGCCGATCCAGACGTCATGCCCAATCGTGATGTCCGCAACCTCCGGGTCGTAAACCAGCGCCGTATCGGTATATTGAAAGGGATGTGAACTGAGCCAGTCCAGCGGATGTGAGCTCTTTTGCTGGCCGATAAAACAGCTGCTGCTGATGGAGCAAAACCTGCCAATGGAGGAGACCGCCGAAAGGAAGCAGTCACTGCGGATATAGGTATGCGCACCGATTTCCAGCTTTTTCGACTCTATGACCACATGCCCAAGCGTCACGCCTTCTTCTATGGTCAGTGCCGTTCTTTTGTGCAGTGACAATACACCGCCCGCCACTTTGCATTTGTGTTTGCGAATCCATCTTTTCCAGTAACTGTTTCGCAAATAATTGATTATTTTTTTCATGAAGAACTGTCTTGGATATCCGTTACAGGGCTTGGCCTGGCCCCATGAGCCAACAGCTGAGTCTAAATGAATCGGCGGGGGAGATGAATTTTTTAGATGTTTTTCAAAAAAAGCGCTTTTGTGCGTCTCAGTCGCTGATCAGTCCAGGGCCTGCGCCGAATGCAGGGCGTGGGCAATGAGCTTCGGTCTCGCCAGAGACTTGCTGATGGTTGCTGTGGCCAACAAGAAGAGCTACTCCCGGTCGCTGCAATGGCCAGGCGAGTGCGCTGAACGCCGTGGATGGCTGTCTGTTACTTCCCGACGACCTTGCCGCAACGGTTTCGCAATATTGGGGCGGATGAGGCGGAGATTATCAGCGCGAATACATCGTGAATTTCTAAAGAAAAAAGGGAGGTTGAATATGCCAGAAACAACAAGACCCTGAATGATCAGGGCCTTTTTCTAAACAATTGCTCAGTCACAACGAGAGGCAACCCTGATCAGCTCCTCCATCAACCATTATCAGGTCGGTTCTGCTCAGCAAAATAGCGAACAAGCTCTAGCGCACTTGGACACTGTGGGTGCAAGGCTGCTTGGCGAATGCTGAAACCAAAGTGTTTCGTCATCTTCTTTGCAAATGCAGTTTTGTTGCCCGGCCCCTGTTTACCCAATAAATTGGATATTTCTTTTAAACGATCCCATGGTTTGTTCTGGGTCTGCTCGGGCTGTTGCTCATTGAAATCGTCAATTCCGAGCCATTTGTTCATGGCAACCGAATCAGCCAGGAACCACCCCTCTAATGCTTTTACAGCGACGAAAATGCTACTTATTCGTGCGTTTTCGATGCGTTCTCTGACAAAGTCAACTGAGACTTCGTCCTCAAGATCAGTCAACACAACGATGATGTCTACCGCTTGCTGATCTAGACGTCCCAGATAGGCATCGATATTTTGCGGCAATAGGTTACCGCCACCTTTGGCATTGACTACGGGATTGACCAACTCAAAATCGTTTTCCTGCAAAAAAGCGTTGAAGTCGGAAGACTCGATAACGATTTTTTCGCTATCACCCTCAACGATAAATCCAACTTTTACCATGGCAGACCCCCATCAAAAAGATTGGTCAGCCACGCGGTATCCAGCGGGATTTCATTTTTATTAACTGCTGATTCTAAAGCACACTTGACCTTGGTTTTGCCATCCTCTTTATTTACCAACCAAAGTTCTTCAAGGTCGAGGTTACGTACGACAGATTCGCTATGGGTAGTTATGAAAATGGGGTGCTCTACCGAAGCATTTTCGCGCATCAGCTGTACCAGTTCGCCGATCGCCTTCGGATGAATTCCGCGCTCTGGTTCCTCTATGATTGTCATGCCTGATTTCCCTGCCCGACTGAACACCGCAGTCATAATGCAGAGCGCATAAATTGTCCCATCGGAAATCAAACGTGCTGGGAAACGAGCTTTTGTTCCTTCTTCCTTGAATGTGATCACCGTAGAGCCATCCAGTCTCTGTTTTTCGGTGAACACGCTTTCCATGCCAGGTACGATCAGTTCTATCCATTCCAGAACCTGGTCACGAAATCGCTCATTTCTCTCCAGAATTGACAACATCGTTGCCACGTTCCTGCCATGACTATCTAGCGTCGTAGCGTCTGCTGTTGAGCTGTCAGGCTCCTTAGCTTCTAGCGGGTCGATTCGAAATACCTGGATATTGGTAAGCATTCGATACAGTGGCGAATGGCTGAGCAGCATTAGCGCGGTCATGTCTTGCGCATACTCAGGTAAGAGCTGCAAGCCATGCGTATCACTTAAGGTAATTCGTGTCTCATCACTGCTCTTGCGATCTATGATCTGATTGCCATTGATTTTTAGACTTTCAAGTACCTGAGGTACCCGGTCTATTCCGGATATTTTCAGGTTGTAGTCGAATACTTCTCCATTGAGATTGATTCTGATGGCAAACGAGATTGTCGTGCGATTTTCTTTTCGATGCTTGAAGCAGTGAATCTGCTGGAAACCTCCAAAGTCGCGGATCGCTTGTGCAGCCCCACGTTTTACTACCGCGCCCAGAAAAGCGAGCGCATCAGTGATATTGCTTTTACCTGCACCATTGGAGCCGGCTAGAGCGGTAAAGGCTGGCACATCCCTCAGGATAACGTTTGCCGCGCTCTTGAAGCCTTTGATCTCGAGGTATTCAATTTTCATCGCCAATCCTCAGCTTTCCTCAGTCACTGTATCCCCGCCCAGAAAACGTTGAGGTCAGGTGCATGAAATCAGTTTTCATAACGTGTTCCGCTCAATGGCCCCTGATTCTATAGACAAATTGGAATGTCCGCTCCTAACCGAAATTGGCCAGCCACGATTAACTTTTCGGGATCCCGGGTCGAAGTGTGTTTTATTTTAGTTTTCGAGCTTAGGTCTCTTCAGTAAATCTTCGGTAGCCGCTTCGAAAATACGAGCCTGAGTAGGAAAAAACCGCCGAAGCGGTTTTCATGGTTGAGAGTCCTTACTACCCTTTGGACACCTCAAACCCCCGCTGCTCTATCACGCCAAACACATCCCGCACATCCTGCAGCAGAATCCGCGAAATGTTAGTGACGGTGTTGATGTCGTTTTCGGCGTAGTCGGGGAGGCTGGTGCAGGCCATGAGGTTGAGGTATTGCAGGACGGCGTTGAGGCGTTCGGCGGCGCAATTGTGGAGTTCGCGCAGCGGGGCGTCGCTGTCGATGAGGAGGACGGGGTAGCTGGTGGCGATTTGTTTCATGGGGGTGAAGCGGCGAGGCGGATTTTGCATTGTCATAAGGTAGAACTCTTCAAAGGTTCATGAAGTGCCACCTTTTGCTGCGAAACAAATGGGTGGCAGCTATGTGCGGGTTCGCAGACCGGAGAAGAGTCAAGCCGGCAGACCCGAAGGTCTCCCACACACAGCCGCCATAAAACGGAACGGCGGCAAATTTTGCCACAGTTGTCATTTAGCTGTGTTCCATCTTCTACAGGGCTGCGAAACCCAATCGCCAACTCAAGTCAGCGACCGGTGCACATTAGGCATCGATTTCGACGGCTGCAACCGGCCTGTAGGACGCCAAAAGCCTCTGTGGCGAGGGAGCTTGCTCCCGCTCGGCGGCCCTGCCGCCGTAAAGCCGGGTACTGCGGTGTGTCTGAGGAAATGAGTTGCAAGGGATGAGGGCCGCTTCGCGGCCAAGCGGGAGCAAGCTCCCTCGCCACAAAGGAACAAGTCCTACACATTTTTCAGACGTCAAGATTGAACGTTCGTCGGATGGCGGGTTGCTATCACCGCAATTGCCTGCCGATATCAACACGGCTGCTACGCTTGGTCGTTGCAGTGTCCGAGCCTTATTCCCGCTCACGCTGCAAGGGTTATCACGGAGCGCGACATCCATTCCTGTCGGCAACCTGCACGGAGGCAGGCGATGGTGATCAAAAGCATGGCCGATCCAGCTGCGGCGGGGGTTCCCGAGCCGCCCGATCGGGAAGAAATCGAGCGAGTGCTGGCGCTGTTGCTGGTCAGCCCGTTGTTTGCCAAGTCCAGGCGCATGGGCAGTCTGTTGCGCTTTCTGGTCGAGCACGACCTTCAGGCTTGCAAAACGCCGCTGACCGAACACGCCATTGGCATCGCGGTGTTTCGTCGTGACCCGGCCGTTTATTGCACGGGCGACGATCCGGTGGTGCGAGTGCAGGTGGGGCGCTTGCGACGCAAACTCGCAGCGCATTACGCCGGCAACGGCCAGCAAGACCCGGTGCGTTTGTGCATTCCACCCGGGTGTTATCGCTTGTCCTATCAGCGGCTGCGGCCCAAGGGCGCCGGCACTCGCCATCCTGTGGTCCAGATCCAGCCATTTACCTGCCTCACCCGCGATGGCGATGACTTTACCCGGGGCTTGTGCGAGGAGTTGAGCTGCCGGCTGTTCGAGTCGTTCGAGCAGGCGCAGACCGGGACCAATCATGTGTTGATGCGGGTGGCACGCAACGTCGAGCCGGTACTGAACTTCAAGCGTGGCGGGCGTTACAGCTATTGCCTGGAGGGCAGTGTGCGGGTCGAGCCTGCGCGGGTGCGAGCGTCATTGCGCCTGGTGGATGTGGCGCAGGGGCGGATTCGCTGGTCGGCGCAGTTCGATCGTGATCGACCCTATGGCATCGCCACCCAGGAGGACCTCGCGCAGTCGATCTGTCGCTCGCTGACGGGCTACTTCGCCACGGCGGGCAAAGAGGAGTGAAGGGGCAACCGCAAGGTTGCCCCGGCATGACGGTTACACGGTTTTCCACTGACCGCCTTCGTAAAGGCGAGCTGCGGTGTTATCGAACGTCAGGTCGATTTCGATCGCCTTGGAGCGTGAGGTACTGAACATGGTGCTGGTCTGTACGTTCTGTTCGAACCACACGAGGATGGTTTCCACCGGCGTCAGTACGGTATTGCCGGTGACGACCTGGTTTACGGCCACGTAGATTGGCGTACTGACCTGATTGCCATCGATGCCGGTGGACAACTGGTTGACCCCCGGATGAATCGGCGCGTAGTTGTTCACGAAAGTCAGGGACATGTCCGGGCCACCGGTAACCGCCGAACTCAACAGACCGTGCTCATCGAGTGTCGATGTTTGCCCCAGGCCAATGTTGACGATGTTGGTCGAGACTTTGACTTGCACGTTTTCCTTGAACACGTTGGAGGCGAACAGTTGATACTGCGGCGTCCAGCTGAACTCGTTGTTACTCAGGTAAGCGTCATAGGACTGCCAGACCACGTTGTAGTCGGCGTTACCCACCTTCTTGGCAAAGCACAGCTTGTAGCCGGACTTCTTCAGCAGCGACAGGTCGCCGGCGGCGATTTCGATGGTGACGGTTTTTTGCGAAGCCGCCAGGGCCGACCTCAGTACCCGGCCGTAATCCGACGCCTTGAGTTGCGTTGCACCCATGATCGACTTGACGGCTTCTTGCACATCATTGTGAAGCTGCTGGCTCTGTTGGCTGACAGCGATTGATTTGCTCATGGTTTCCCTCTTCCTTGGTGGTGTGTTGGGCAAACAATGGGCTGCCGGCGCTTGGCGCTGCAGTCCATTGACGGCTTCACTCTAGGGGCGAGGGGCAGGGCGGCTAAGTGTCTTGGTGTTACAAGCGGGTATCGGGGTTGTATCAGGGGCTGAGTCAGCGGGGCGGATTTCGGCAAACACCTGCGAGGCTTCGAACGGATCAGCGTAGACGGTTTGACGGTGGGTGACTCGATGGAACCATCTTCGTCTATAACGTCTAAATTTCAGGGAATATTCCCCACCACGAAGGAATGAATCATGTTCAGGACTCGATCATTGATTGCGGCGGTTACTTGTTTGACGCTGGTCTGTGGCTCGGTGACGGCGCTGGCTGATCCCGGTAATGGCCAGGGTAGCGGGAAGGTCACCCATGGCAACCAAGGCAACAAGGGTCAGGGAAGCCAGGGCCAGGGCAACCAGGGCGGCCATGGCAACAAGAGCAAGAGTTCCGGCGGCGGTGGCGGTGGGGACTGGAGCAACGGCCCGAGCATCAACCGTGGCAGCGTGCTCGAGATCATTGGCGTGAACACAGGCTACTGGAGCCCAGGGCCCGATTTGCCACCGGGTATTCAAAAGAACCTTGCCCGGGGCAAACCGCTTCCACCCGGCATCGCCAAAAAACTCGATGGCCGACTGGTCGGCAGGCTGCCCCACTATGACGGCTACGAATGGCAGCAGGTCGGCACGGACCTGATCCTGGTTGCGCTGGCCACCGGGCTTGTCTATGAAATTCTTGACGGTGCGTTTGATTGACAGGGCAATGGCGGCCTTCGTGGCCTCAGTGCCGCTCTGGCCGAGGGCTACAGCGAGTTGAGGGATTTGCAGCCGTTTGTCGTGGTTCTTGAACTGTTGGGGAGATATCGCGTCATACATCACGCGATATCAACCTCCTATGGAAGCAATCATGCTTTTTAAAAACAAGAGTCTCGTTGCTGTAATGTCATGCGCCATGATGCTTGCAGCCGCCCCGTTACTCCCTGATGGCCTGTCGATCATGGGGTCGGCATACGCGAAGGACGGCGGCGGCGGTGGTGGCGGCGGAAACGGCGGCGGTGGCGGCGGCGGTGGCGGCGGTGGAAACGGCGGAGGCAATGGTGGCGGAAACGGTGGAGGCCACGGCGGCGGTATGGGCGGCGGACACGCCAGCACCGGCCACTCTGGCAGTAACGGCCGCGCTAACGGGCTGGACAGCGACCATGCCGGCAAATCCGTGCGCGACCGTGGCCTGAGCGGGAACCACTACGGTAATGAACGCAACGATGACAACGGTCATGGCACCACGACCTCAGGCCTCGCCCACTCCGATACCCGTGGTGTTGCCAAGGCCACGGCTATTTCGGCCTCGACGCCGGGTGAGCACAACACCAAAGGCTTGAGTAAGGCCGGGCTGTCGACTTCGAAAAAAACCCACTGAGTTCGCAGCCGTAGAGATCAGTTTCAGAGAAGCAAAAAACTCGCTGAGAGGCGTAATGCTGTTCACTTAAGGGGAGCAGCCTTACGGTCTGCTGGAATTCGGGTCTTTGAAATGTTCACCGTCCTTGGCCTTGACGGCCTTGGGCGGTGATCCAGAAACAACCCACCAACACGTTTACTCAACTCCGCCAACTGTCTGCCTGTCACCGATGCGGGCCAAAAGATGATCAGTCATCCGTTTTTGGACGCAATTGTTCAAACGTCTGGCAACCTAATGAGCGGGCTCACTACCTGCTGGTCGCCCAGCATTGATCGACTGCCGAAAAGCTTTTCCTGCCCCCACTCAACTTCAAGACAAATGCCCTCATTTACTTAAAACAACAACTGGCGGGGCGCTCTGTGCCTATGACAATTTCGCGACGACATAGGGTTGGGTCCGAGAACACAACTCAAGCGTGGGTAGTGTGTAATACAGTTCAACCCTGGAGTCCAAATAAACAATCCCTGTAAACTTCATAACGTTCCAGGTTATTCCATTCAGGACGTTAGTCTCGTCCAAAGTAAAAGACCTGAAAAAATCTCCTGTATTTTCAATATATAAATTAGCGATAAGTTCATCCCCCGGCTTCAGGTAGTCAGAGCCCGGGATGACAACGGTACAGCCGTTACTCATAAACCCTTGATCAACCTTCATTGCGAAGGCCTGCTTGATATATGCATAAGGCAACAAGGGTTCACACCGGTACACAATACTCTTGTTGTTGGTCGCCACGATCGATCTCCTTTCAATGTCAGACGGCATCAGTTGCAGGTCAGTTCATACCCGTACAACACGATGCTAATGACGGACGCGCCGTGTATCTACTGTCAGAAATTACAGGTAGGCGTGATTACCGATGAGCGGTCTGCGCAGGTCGGATCACCCATCATTGCGACAGGCATTTGATCGGCGACCACCGCGTATTTCGTTCCCGACCAGCACATCCCCAATAACCTGCCTCCCAGGTTGACCGCACAACAGGCATTACACGGACAGAAAACGAGCCACCTGGACACATCGCGCAGTGATTTGCGTGTGCAGGCGATTTGTCATGTTCAGCGCCATTTCAATCTAGATATTAGTCAGCCCAACGCGATTTCAATGAGGCTGCACTGTGTTCCAACGACTTGTGTGTTCGCTGTCTGTTTTGAGCCTGTCCATCGCTGCCGCCCAGGCGGCCGAGACTGTCCCCCTCAACACCCCACGCCTGAAGAGCATCGATAACTTGCGCGATGTCGCCGGTCTCACCACCGCGTACTCCATGGCCAATGACGGCACGATGCGTGGCGGGGTGTTTTACCGCTCCAACGCGCTGACGCCGTCGGCGGCGGATCTGGCGACCCTCAACGGCCTGGGCATCAAGGCGGTCTACGACCTGCGCACGCCCAGCGAGATCGCCGCCACGCCCGACACGATGCCCACGGGGGCGACGTACACCAACATCGACATCATCGGCGGCTCCACGTCGGGCGCGAACATCACCAACATCGCGTTCCACAGCGCCGCCGAAGCCACTGCCATGATGCAGGACACCAACCGTGATTTCGTCCGCAACCCAGGGATGCGCAGCGAGTTCAACGAGCTGTTCAACGAGCTGGCCACGGTCGATGGCGCTGCGTTGTTCCACTGCACCGCCGGCAAGGACCGCACGGGCTGGACCGCCGCTGTGCTGCAAAGCATCGCCGGGGTCGACGATGCCACCATCATGAGCAACTACCTGGCGACCAACGACTACACCGCCGCGCGCATCAAGGCGACCCTGGCGGCGTTGCCACCGAGCCTGGCGACCATCTATGGGCCGCTGATCGGTGTGGAGGCCAGTTACCTGCAAGCCGGCCTGGACGAGGTGACCGCGCAATACGGCACCATGGATAACTACCTCAAGGAAGGCCTCGGCCTGTCCCAGGAAACCATCTACGTGCTGCGCGGCAAGATGGTGTTCTACAACAGCCTGCCGGGCGCGGCGGACCTGGCCGGCAACGCCGCGGCGGGCGCGCAGTTGTTGCAGCAACTGCAGAACAGCAACCTGTCGAGCACCTACAGCGCCTACAACTACTACCTGCAGTCGGCCATCGATGCCCGCAGCCTCGGGGGCGTGGAGTCCACCGTTGGCGGTCAGGTGCATGCCGACGCCGCCAGCTACCTGCTGCGCCAGGGTGCGATGATCGAACAGGCTAGCGCGCCGTTCACCAGCGGCATCGACCTCAAGACCGGGCAATATCGCCTGTGGAGCACCGGGCTGGCGGGGTATCTGGGCACCGACGGTTCGTCCCAGGCTTCCAGCAGCAACGAGCATAGCCAGGGCATGATGATCGGCCTGACCCAGCGCTTTTCCGAACAATTCAGCGCCCATGCCGGGTTCGGCTACAGCAGCGGCAATGTCGGTGGCGCAGGTGGCGAGGCCGATACCGACCTGACCTTCTTCAGCGTCGGCGCACGCTTCGCGCCGAACGGCCTGGAGCGCGGCCTGTTTGTGGATGCCGATGCCAGCGCCGGCTACCTCGATTACGAGAGCAAGCGCGAACTCGGCGGCGGTCTGGGCACGGCCAAGGGTGACAGCCATGGCAACCTCACCGGCGCGACCCTGGCGCTCGGTTACCGTGTGCCGGTGAACGGCGTGACCCTCGAGCCGAGCCTCGGCGTGCGGATCAGCCACATCAACCTGTCGGGCTTCCAGGAAAAAGGCAGCGAACTGGCGCTGGACGTCG
>NZ_MRCS01000071.1 GCF_002303925.1 Pseudomonas sp. ACN8 | reverse complement strand
CACCCCGGCGTTTTCATGCCAATAGAACAGGTTGTCGACGGCGGTCAGTTCGGGGAACTCAAACCCCGCGCACCCGGCGCCTTTGGCGTATTGATCGAACACGCCTTTGGGCACCAGCGCCACGCCGGCCCCGGCGCTGACGCAACCGACAATTGCGCCATAGCTGGCCAGGCTGACAATCGGCAGCGCCTGCCCCTGTCGCAACAGCCAATGCTCCAGCGCCGCCCGGTACGGACAGCCCTGGGGCCACATGAACACGGTCTGGTCCTGCAAATCGCTGACGTCCCGCAGCGGCCCCAGGGAGGTCGAGGCGATCAGCAGCAGCTCTTCGCGGTACATCGGCGTGCGCTTGAGGTGCGCACGCTCGACGTCCACCGCCACGATGGCACCGTCGAGCTTGTGATTGAGCGTGTCATCGAGCAACTGCCCCCAGGAGCCGGTGCTCAACTCCAGCGCTACCTGTGGGAAACGCTTGTGGAATTTCGCCAGCAAACGCGGCAATCGCCCGGTGGCCGACGACTCGATGGCCCCGATGCGCAATGGCCCCGACGGTTCGGCCGAAGGGTCGACCGCACGCTTGGCCTCGGCGGTGAGGGCAAGAATTTTCGAGGCGTAGGCCAGAAAAGTCTGCCCCGACGGGCTGATGCGCAGCCCTCGCCCCTCACGCAGAAACAGCGCGACACCCAGTTCGGCCTCCAGGGCCTTGATCCGTGCCGTGATGTTCGACGGCACGCAATGCAGTAATTCGGCCGCGCGGGCGATGCTGCCGACATCGGCCACGGTCTTGAACATGCGAATCTGTGCCAGTTCCATACATCACCCACAGTGAACGGTTCGAGCATTATAAGTCAGTTGTGGCGAACGATCCGCTTTCCGATACTCGGTGCATCCACCACAGGTGCACGACCATGACGCCGCTCACACCCTCCCCCGTTTCACCCTGGAAAATCATCCTGGCCATGGCGTTTGTCGTGGCGTGCTGGGGCTATTCCCCGACCGGCATCCATATCGGCTTACAGGCCTACGACCCCGTGCATCTGGCACTGCTGCGCTTCCTGCTGGCTTCCGTATTCATGGCCGTGGTCGCGATGTTCAAGGGCATTCGCCTGCCGAGTCTGCGCGATCTGCCGCTGATGTTCGGCCTGGGTTTCTTCGCGGTAAGCCTGCACCACGTGGCGATCAACTTCGGACAGCAGGGTGTCAGCGCAGGTGCTTCGAGCGTGTTGGCGCAGACCACGCCGCTGTTCAGCACATTGATTGCACGCTTCGTGTTCAAGGATCAGGTGAGCCTGTGGCGCTGGGGGTGTGTGCTGCTCGGATTGTTTGGCGTGCTGGTTGTCGTAGCCGGCGATCACGGCCTGGGCAGCATCGACGCCCACGGCTTGTTGATCCTGCTGGCAGCGGTGTCCTGGAGCCTCTACTTTGCCCTGCAAAAGCATCACACCGGGCGTTACGACGGGCTGACGCTGGTGTGTTACACGGTGTGGTCCGGGACAGCGCTGTTGCTGGTTTTTTTGCCCGGCCTGGCGGATCAAGTCGCCCAGGCGCCGCTGCGCGTACAGTTTGCAGTGATTGCCCTGGGGATATTTCCCAGTGCCCTGGCGTACCTGGCCTGGGCCTATGTGCTGGCGCATGTCGATTTGAGCCGGGCGACGATGACCCTGTATTTGACGCCGCCGACGGCGATGGTCATTGCGTCTTATGCGCTTGGCGAGCGGCCGACGTCGATGATCGTGGTCGGCGGGTTGGTGGTGTTGGCGAGTGTGCTGGCGTTGAATCTGGAGCGGCAGCCGGTCGTTGCTCGGGTTGCCAGAATTTAATCTGATTTCTGCGCTGACTCGTCTGGCGTCATCGCGAGCAGGCTCGCTTCCACAGGGGTACGCATTCCAATGTGGAAGCGAGCCTGCTCGCGAAGAACGATGACGCGGTATCACTGACCATCAACTGGCCGAAAACCGGTCGCGACTGTTGGTCAGGTGCAGCCACATCGCCGCCCTCGCCGCGTCCGGATCCTGGCGTTTGATGGCGTTGAGAATCGCCTCGTGCTCCAGGTTGGCCAACTGACCGAGCTTGCTCAAATCCACCGCGCCACGCTCGGCGGCATTGACCCGGGTGCGCGGGATCATGGCACTGCCCAGGTGCTGCATGATTTCGGTGAAGCAAACGTTGCCGGTGGCTTCGGCGATCAGCAGATGAAAGCGCCGGTCCGCTTCGACACAGCTGTCGTTGTTGGCCAGCAGGCTCTGATAGTCATCCAGCGCTTTACGCATCTGCGCCAGCTGCAGGTCGGTGCGGCGCGTTGCCGCCAGCGCCGCCGCCTGGGTTTCCAGGCCCATACGCAACTCCAGAATGCTGCGCACCCCCAACGCGGTATCGACATTCAGCCGCAGCCCCTGCTCCGGCGCGCGCTCGATCACGAACGTGCCAATGCCGTGCCGGGTTTCCACCAGCCCCGAGGCTTGCAGCTTCGAGATCGCCTCGCGCACCACCGTGCGACTGACCCCGTGTTCCTGAACGATGGTGTTTTCCGACGGCAACTTGTCGCCGGGCAACATCTGGCCGAGCAGGATGCGCTGGGTCAGTTTCTCCACCAGGTCATGGGCCAGGTTGTGGCTGCGCTTGCGGGCGGGTACTTCGAGGTCTTCTTGCATGGGCGTGTCCGGAGATCAGGGCTATCGAATCGTAGCACCGCGCCGGGCGGGAATCCTGAAAAATCTCGCTAAACTTGTATGACAACACTCAACAAACAGCCCATATCGAGTCACTTCAATGACCATAAAGCACCATCAATAGAATAAAAAATCTCTGGATATGCGCCATTTCATTGGACAAACGTGGTTGCAAAGTCAAAAAACCTAGTTGTATGATGTCTATCAACAACGCAACACCCAGCTTCACCCCGCATAAAAATAACGAGTGGGAGAAAACGCAGTGAATACATCCATCTCCGGGATGCACGACGACGCCAATTCAGCGCTGAAGTCCGCCATCGCCAAAGTCAAACGTCACGTCTTGCCGCTGTTCGTCATCATGTTCATCGTCAATTACATTGATCGCGTGAACATTGGTTTTGTCCGTGCCCACATGGAACACGACCTGGGCATTGGCGCGGCCGCCTATGGCCTGGGTGCCGGTCTGTTTTTCATCGGTTATGCACTGTTCGAGGTGCCCTCCAACATTCTTCTGCAGAAAGTCGGTGCGCGTATCTGGCTGACCCGGATCATGCTGACCTGGGGCCTGGTCGCCGCGGGCATGGCGTTCATTCAGAACGAAACCCACTTCTACATCCTGCGTTTTCTGCTGGGCGTGGCCGAAGCCGGGTTCTTTCCCGGGGTGATCTACTACTTCACCCGCTGGTTGCCCGGCGTAGAGCGCGGCAAGGCGATTGCGATTTTCCTGAGTGGCTCGGCGATTGCCTCGCTGATCTCCGGCCCGCTGTCCGGGCTACTCCTGCAAATCAGCGGCCTGGGCATGCACGGCTGGCAATGGATGTACTTCATCGAGGGCATGTTCTCGGTCGGGTTGTGCGCCTTTGTCTGGTTCTGGCTGGACTCCAAACCCCACGACGCCAAATGGCTGAGCCGCGAAGAACAAGACGCGCTGGTCAAGGCCATCGACGACGAACAACTGGCCCGGGAAGCGGCCACGCCGATCAAGCCGTCACTGGGCAAGTTGCTCAAGGATCGCCAGATTATCCTGTTCTGCCTGATCTACTTCTTTATCCAGCTGACCATCTACGCCGCGACCTTCTGGCTGCCGAGCATCATCAAGAAGATGGGCGAGCTGAGCGATGTCCAGGTCGGGCTGTTCAACTCGATCCCGTGGTTGCTGTCGATTGTCGGCATGTACGCCTTCGCGTCCCTGTCGGCCAAGTGGAAACACCAGCAAGCCTGGGTTGCCACTGCCCTGCTGATCGCCGCGGCCGGGATGTTCATGTCCACCACCGGCGGGCCGGTCTTCGCCTTTGTCGCCATCTGCTTTGCTGCACTGGGCTTCAAATCGGCCTCGTCGCTGTTCTGGCCGATTCCCCAGGCCTATCTGGATGCGCGCATTGCCGCCGGTGTCATCGCGCTGATCAACTCGGTGGGCAACCTCGGCGGCTTCGTTGCGCCGACCACGTTCGGCCTGCTGGAAGAACGCACCGGTTCCATTCAGGGCGGGCTGTACGGCCTGGCCGCGACCTCGATCATCGCCGCCATCATCGTGTTTGCCGCCCGCAACAAACCCAAATCCGCGCCTGCCGTCGAATCGGCCAAAGCTGCGCCACGTCACGCCTGAAAGGATAAAAAAATGACTGCACAAGAAATCGCCAAGGCCCCGATCATCACCAGCATGCAGATTGTTCCGGTGGCCGGCCACGATGGCATGCTACTCAACCTGAGCGGCGCCCACGGCCCGTTTTTCACCCGCAACATCGTGATCCTCAAGGACAACGCCGGCCATACCGGCGTTGGCGAAGTGCCGGGAGGCGAGCGCATTCGCCAGACCCTCGAAGACGCCCGCAGCCTGGTGGTCGGCAGCCCGATTGGCACTTATCAGAAGATTCTCAATCAGGTACGCCAGACCTTCGCCGATCGCGATGCCGGCGGCCGCGGTTTGCAGACCTTCGACCTGCGCATCACCATCCACGCGGTTACCGGCCTGGAAGCCGCATTGCTCGACTTGCTCGGCCAGCACCTGGACGTGCCGGTGGCCGCCCTGCTCGGCGAAGGTCAGCAGCGCGATGAAGTGAAGATGCTCGGCTATCTGTTCTATGTCGGTGATCGCAACGAAACCGACCTCGCCTACCGCAGCGAACCGGACGCCGACAACGACTGGTTCCGCGTGCGGCACGAGAAAGCCATGACCGCCGATGCGGTGGTGCGCCTGGCCGAGGCGGCCCACGCGCGTTATGGCTTCAAGGACTTCAAACTCAAGGGTGGCGTGCTCAGCGGCAACGCCGAAATCGAAGCCGTCACGGCCCTGGCTGAACGCTTCCCCGATGCGCGCATCACCCTCGACCCGAATGGCGCCTGGTCATTGAAAGAAGCCATCCGCCTGTGCCGCGATCAGCATCACGTCCTGGCCTATGCCGAAGACCCGTGCGGGGCGGAAAACGGTTACTCGGGACGCGAAGTCATGGCTGAATTCCGCCGGGCCACAGGCCTGAAAACCGCAACCAACATGATCGCCACCGACTGGCGGGAGATGGGCCACGCGATCCAGTTGCAGTCAGTCGACATTCCCCTGGCCGACCCGCACTTCTGGACCCTGCAGGGCTCGGTACGCGTGGCGCAGATGTGCCACGAGTGGGGCCTGACCTGGGGCTCGCACTCCAACAACCACTTCGACATCTCCCTGGCGATGTTCACCCATGTCGCGGCGGCCGCGCCGGGCGAGATCACCGCCATCGACACCCACTGGATCTGGCAGGACGGCCAGCGCCTGACCAAGGCCCCGCTGCAAATCGTCGACGGCTGCGTGCAGGTGCCACAGAAACCGGGGCTGGGGGTGGAGCTGGACTTGGACCAGGTCGCCAAAGCTCATGAACTCTACAAAGGCATGGGCCTGGGGGCGCGGGATGACAGCATGGCGATGCAGTTCCTGATTCCCGGCTGGAAGTTCGATAACAAGCGGCCGTGCCTGGTACGTTGAATCGACGGATGCGCATCTTGTAACAATAAACCCGACCCGCCTGTGGGCGGTCGGTTTTAAAAAACAGGGTTTCTTCCCCTAGAATGGCGCGCAACTAAATCAACGACGGACGAAACCAACATGGACAGGCTGAAAACCATCGTCGCTTGGATAGCGATATTCGCCGCGGGCCAGTGCGTGGCACAGGATCAAATCGAGACCGTGGTGAACGCCGCTGTACAACCGGTGATGCAGGCCGAGGGTATTCACGGAATGGCCGTGGCAGTCACCGTCAACGGCCAGGCGCATTACTTCAACTATGGCGTCGCCTCGAAAGAAACCGGCAACCCCGTTACGCAAGACACCCTGTTCGAAATCGGCTCTGTCAGTAAAACCTTCACCGCCACCCTCGCCGCCTACGCCCAGGCCACGGGCAAGCTGTCGCTGTCGGACAAGGCCAGTCATGTCCTGCCGGCCTTGCGCGGCAGTGCGTTCGACCACATCAGCGTGCTGCAACTGGGCACTTACAGCGCCGGTGGCCTACCGCTGCAATTCCCTGCTGAATCTGATTCGGCCGACAAAATGCTCGGCTACTACAAACAATGGAAACCGCTCTACGCCCCCGGCAGCCACCGACTGTATTCGAACCCCAGTCTCGGCCTGTTCGGCTACCTCGCCGCCCAAAGCATGGGCCAGCCGTTTGATGAGCTGATGGAGAAAACCCTGCTGCCGAAACTGGGCCTCCAGCACACCTATGTGCACGTGCCGCAGGATCAGATGGCGCTGTACGCCCAGGGCTACAACAAGGATGGCCAACCGGTACGTGTCACTCCGGGTGCGCTGGATTCCGAGGCATATGGGGTGAAAACCAGCGCCGCGGACTTGCTGGGCTATGTCGGTGCAAACATGAAACCGGCGTCCCTGGAAAAGCCGTTGCAGCAAGCCATCGCCCTGACCCATAGCGGTTACTACACCGTTGGCGATATGACCCAGGGCCTCGGTTGGGAGATGTATCGCTACCCGATCACACTGGATCGTTTGCTGGAGGGCAACTCCACGCCGATGGCCATGCAGGCCCATGAAGTCCGGTGGCTGAACCCGTCACAAGCGCTGCCGCTGAACGTGCTGATCAACAAGACAGGCTCAACCGGTGGCTTTGGGGCATACGTGGCGTACGTGCCATCGAAGGACATTGGCATTGTGATGCTGGCCAACAAGAATTATCCCAATGCAGAACGGGTCAAGATTGCCCATCAGATTCTGAGTACCCTTTCCCAATAGTGGCTGATCCATCTGTGGGAGCTCGCTCCCACAGCAAAACCTTCCATCGCCACAAGATTGAGGTTCAATCATCCGGCATTTCAGGCGGCTTGGCGGGCTTGGCCGGTTTTCCGGATTTTGTACCTTTGGCGCCTTTGGCCGCCGGTTCCGCTTCAGTGACGGGAGCGGCCACGGTCGCGGTAAATTCTTTCTCGGCCGCCGGCAACTGATCGACAGCGCTGAAAATCTCCTCCAGCTTGATGGCGTCCGACTGTTCAAGTTTCTTTTCGCCGTCCTTGCCGACCAGAATCACCTTGGTCTTGGCGCCGGCACCCAGTTTGAGCGAGCGGATCAGTGCCGCAGTGTCCTGCGGCCCCAGGTCCTTGCCGTCGCGCTGGCCCATCAGGTTCAGTACGGTGTAGAGCACCATGTTGCGGTCGGTGAAACCCTTGCGATTGGCCGGCTCATCCAGGGACTTTTTCAGGCTGACCCAGGCCGGATCAACCGTGCTCGGAGCGATGACGATCAGTGGCCGGGCCCTGCCCTTGTCCATGTCCAGTGGTGAGTCGCCATCGGCGGCGAACGAGGTGCCGGCAATCGCCAGCAAAGTAGCCAGGGTCAGTGACCTGATGAGCATGCGCATCTCCTTTTGATATCCACGCTCTAATGATTGCGCATTGCGGCGATCGTTCCGGGTGACGTACCGCAAATATGTCTCGCCTTGCCCCAAGCTTAGGTCAGGGCGGTCATTGCGCAACAGACTGGGCTAATCATGAGGGCTTATGACAGCCCGCTCGATCCGTGGCGCGGTGAGCAATGATTGAGGGAGGTCAATGATCAGACGGGAGGACGGCGGGTGTATTTCGATGACCCGGACGGGCATCTGCTGGAAATATTCACCCGCGAATGAAGCTTACGTGACGGCTTGAATCAGAACGCCAGTTTGTAGCCGATCATCAACAGCATGGTCGCCAGGCAAGGGCGCAGTACTTCGTCGGAGATACGCCCGGTCAGGTGGCTGCCCAGGTAAATCCCCGGCAACGAGCCCACCAGCAAGTAACCCAGGACGTGCCAATCCATGTTGCCCATGCTGGCATGGCCAAGGCCCGCGACCAGGGTCAGCGGCACGGCATGGGCGATTTCAGTCCCCACCAGGCGGCGGGTCGGCAGCATCGGATAGAGAATGAACAGTGCCACGGTGCCCAGCGCACCGGCACCGATGGACGTCAGCGCGACCACGGCGCCAAGGACCAGCCCGGTGATGACCGTCATCACGTTCAAGCGCAATCCGCTGGGGTTGTAGTTGCCGCCCGCACGTTTGTGGGCGAAGTCGAGCAGGCGCCTCTTGAACAGGATCGCCAATGCCGTGGCGAACAACACAAACCCGAGGGACTGCTTGATGATCGCGTTCATCGCCTCGGGGGCGCTGTGCAGTGTACTGAGGAACCACAGCGTCAACGCCACCGCGGGCACGCTGCCCAAGGTCAGCCAGCCGGTAATCGCCCAGTCGATGTTGTTGTTCTTGCGGTGAACCAGTACGCCGCTGGACTTGGTGATGGCGGCGTACAGCAGGTCGGTACCGACCGCCGTCGCCGGGTTGATCCCGAACCACAGCAGGATCGGGGTCATGAGCGACCCGCCACCTACGCCAGTCATGCCGACGATGAAGCCGACGACCAGCCCGGCAACGACCAACCCGATGTTCAGTAAATCCATGAATACGTCCACAACGATCGCAGGGGAAATCCGGCCCGCAGCATAACGGCATTTCTTATAACCAGCTATATCGATGCGATCTATCTTTATACCCTGAGCTCAATCCCCCCTGTGGGAGCGGTGCTGAGTTCACTGCACCGGCAGGAAATTCAGGAACAGCAGGCTCTGGGCATAGTTCAGGCCGATGCGCCGGTAGCGTTCGTCGAGCATCTGGGTCAGCAGGTCCAGCCGGGCGACGATCTTGCCGAACTCGACGGCAAAGCTCAGGTTGCTGCCCTCCTCCGAGATTTCATTGGAGAACAGCAAGGGCTGGCCCTCTTTGTTCTGTCGCTGGCTGAGGATCCAGGTGGCGATCTCGATGTTGCGCGCGGCATTGCTGACGAATACCGGGTTGATCGTATCGGTCATGTAGAACTCGAGGCGATTGCCATGGGCGGTCACCAGCATGCTGCCGACGGCATAGATGAACGCGCCGACCCGATCGCCCAGAAACTCCGGGCTCATGGCAAAACGCAGGGCCGCGAGGTCCTTTTTGCCGCCCAGGGTCGGTAAGGGCTGCTGCAACTCGATGGCCATGCGCACTTGCTTGCCGGCGGTGCGGGCATCGAGGAAACCGGATTTTTTCAGTTCATCGGGGTTACGCAGGTAGAGCTTGCTCATCAGCAGGTAAAGGCTGTCGAGGTTGTCGCGCATGGTCAGGGTGGCCATGCGGTCGACGCTGGTCTGCAGGAACTCCTGGGGTTTGCCTTCGCGCATCTGGTCGATGATGTCGCCGCCCTGCTGCTGGCTGCAACCGGTGACGAAGAATATCGACAGACCTGCCAGCAGCAGGCAATGACGGCGGATTTTAGTAGTGATCGCGGGTGAAACTCGAGCCATGGGTTCTTGGACTTGGGCATGGGCCGGCGGTGGGGATCGCCGCAGGCTGCCATGGATAGAGCCGGACATTTCGAAAAAGTGCAGTATCGGCACAGAGCAATCGATCACCGGCAAGGTGCAGCTCAAGAGATCACAGCCCGCGGCGGAACCGATGGACTATTCTGCTGCCCACAGAAATAGTCATCGGCATTCATAAAGGAGGTTTGCATGCGCACGCTTGAACTGGCTGGCACCAGGGTCCCGGTCATCGGCCAGGGGACCTGGCAGATGGGCGAAGACCGTTCACGGCACACGCAAGAAGTCGCTGCACTGCGCCTGGGCATCGAACAGGGCATGACTCTGATCGACACCGCGGAAATGTATGCCGAAGGCGGTGCCGAGGAAGTGGTCCGCGATGCCATTGCCGGCCAGCGCGACAGCGTCTTTCTGGTCAGCAAGGTGTACCCGCACAACGCCAGTCGCCAGGGCATTCCCCTGGCTTGCGAGCGAAGCCTGCGCAGGCTTGGCACCGATTACATCGATCTGTATCTGCTGCATTGGCGCGGCCAGTATCCGCTGGAAGAAACCGTTGAAGCCTTCGAACGCCTGCGCGAAGACGGCAAGATCGGGCGTTGGGGCGTGTCCAATTTCGACCTCGACGACTTGCTGGAACTGGACGCCCCGGCCTGCGCCACCAATCAGGTGCTCTACAACCTGGCACAACGGGGCATAGAATTTGATTTACTGCCCTGGAGCCAGCAACAGCGGTTGCCGGTCATTGCTTACTGCCCGATCGACCAGGGCGGAAAATTGCTCGCCAATGCCACCCTCAAACAGGTGGCCGCCCGACACGACGCGACGCCTGCACAAGTGGCACTGGCATGGATTCTGCGTAAGGACGGCGTGATCGCCATCCCCAAAGCGGTCCGCTCCGAGCATGTGCGGCTCAATGCCCAAGCTGCCCGATTGCAGCTTGAAGCCGGGGATCTGGAGGCGCTGGACCAAGCGTTTCACGCGCCACAACGCAAACAGCGGCTGGCCATGGTCTGAACCACCGCAGTCAGTCAGAGAGCTTCACCATGAGAAGCACCGACCACCAGGACCCGTTCAATCTGCAACGTTTTCTCGATGCTCAAGACCCGGTGTTCGACCGGGTTCAAACCGAGCTGAACAACGGGCACAAGCGCAGTCACTGGATGTGGTTCATTTTCCCCCAGTTTGCCGGGCTCGGCGGCAGCGAGATGTCGCGCCGCTTTGCCATCCGCTCGCGGGAGGAAGCTCTGGCCTACCTTGAGCATCCGTTGCTGGGCGCCCGGCTACGCACCTGCACCCAGGAAGTACTGAACATCCGGGAGCGTTCGGTGGCCGGGATTTTCGGCCATCCCGACGACTTGAAGTTTCATTCCTCGATGACCCTGTTTGCCCAGGTCACCGATGCCGACAGCCTTTTCCAGCAAGCCTTGAATCAGTACTTCCATGGCATCCTGGATGACTGGACCTTGTCGCTGATGGACTCAAAACAGGCCCAGTTGCCCCCCAACCAGGGTTGAGAAGTCGTCGTGTACAAACGGCAGTATGGCGTCCGCCACCGGTTGCAGCTGTTTAGTGATGTAGTGGTCGTAATCGATGGGCGCGCTGCGCACTTCCAGCGGTTCAGGGCCGGCGACGGTGATCACGTAGCTGATCCAGCCGCCGTTCTGGTATTGGCGCGGGCGGCCCTGGCGGTCGTTGTACTCGTCGGCCAGGCGTGCCGCGCGCACATGGGGCGGCACGTTACGCTGATAGTCATCGAGGGTGCGGCGCAGGCGTTTGCGGTAGATCAGCCGGTCATCGAATTCACCGGCCAGGGTCTTGCGCACGTAGTCACGCACATAATCCTGGTAGGGCTTGCGCAGGAAGATCCGCGAATACAGCTCCTGCTGGAATTGCCGAGCCAGCAGCGACCAGTCGGTGCGCACGGTTTCCAGGCCTTTGTAGACCATTTCGTCGCTGCCATCCTCCCGGGTGACCAGCCCGGCGTAGCGCTTCTTGCTGCCTTCCTCGGCGCCGCGAATGGTCGGCATCAAAAAACGCTTGTAGTGGGTCTCGAACTGCAATTCGAGAACGCTCTGCAGGCCGTATTCCTGCTGCACGTGCTCGCGCCACCACTGATTGACGTGCGCCACCAGCGCGTGGCCGATCTGCGCCGCCTCCTGCTGGCCATGGGCGCGACGCAGCCAGACGAACGTCGAGTCGGTGTCGCCGTAAATCACCGCATGGCCCTGGGACTCGATCAACTGGCGGGTGCGCAGCATGATTTCGTGCCCGCGCAAGGTGATGGACGACGCCAGGCGCGTGTCGAAGAAGCGACAACCGCTGGAGCCGAGTACGCCGTAGAAGGCGTTCATGATGATTTTCAGCGCCTGGGACAGCGGCGCGTTGTGTTCGCGCTTGGCGGTTTCCCGGCCTTCGGCCACCCGGGCGACGATGGATGGCAGGCAATGTCGGGTGCGGGAAAAGCGCGCGCCACGAAAACCCGGCACCGACTCGCTGTCGTCCGGGTGCTTGAGCCCTTCAATCAACCCCACGGGGTCAATCAGGAAGGTGCGGATGATCGACGGATAGAGGCTTTTGTAGTCGAGCACCAGCACCGACTCGTACAGCCCCGGCTGCGAATCCATGACAAAACCGCCGGGGCTGGCTTCGGGTGGCTTGCCACCGAGGTTCGGCGCAACGAAACCCTGACGGTGCATCAGCGGCATGTACAGGTGCGTGAACGCGGCCACCGAACCGCCCATGCGATCGGCCGGCAAACCGGTGACGCTGGCCCGCTCCAGCAGGAAGGTGAGCAACTCGGTCCTGGCAAAAATCCGCGTAACCAGTTCGCAGTCCTTGAGGTTGTATTTGGCCAGCGCCGGTTTGTCCTCGGCGAACATGCGATTGATTTCGTCCATGCGCTGGTACGGGTTGTCGATGGACTTGCCCTCGCCGAGCAAGGTTTGTGCGACGTTTTCCAGGCTGAACGAGGGGAAACTCCAGGTCGCCGAACGCAGGGCCTCGATACCGTCGATGATCAAGCGACCAGCGGCTGAAGCGAAGTAGTGGTTGCCGTTGCCGTGTTCACGCCACTGCATTTCCTCGCCGCCACGCCCCAGTTTCAACGGCACCGCCAGGCGTCGGGCGTGTTCGTGGAGCACCCGCAAGTCGAACTGCACGACGTTCCAGCCGATGATCGCGTCCGGGTCGAACCGGGCAAACCAGTCGTTGAGCTTTTTCAGCAGCAGGGTTCTCGAATCGCAGTATTCGAGCTGGAAATCCACCTGGCTGGCGTCGCCATTGGGTGGACCGAGCATGTACACCTGACGCTCGCCGCAGCCTTCCAGGGCGATGGAATACAACTCGCCCTGGGCGGTGGTCTCGATGTCCAGGGATACGAGTTTCAGGCTCGGCCGGTAATCGGCATCCGGTTTCATCTGGGCGTCGAGCAGCAGGCCCTCGGCATTCGGCGTGCCACTGAAACGCACCGGCGCGGTGATGAAGCGTTCCATCATGTAGCGTTCCGGCGGGCGCACGTCGGCTTCGAACACCTCGACACCGGCCCGGCGCAGCGCGGTTTCCAGGCGCATCAACTGGCCATGTTGCTGACAGTAAAGTCCGAGGACCGGGCGATGTTCGAAGTCCTGCAGGGCCAGAGGCCTGAGCTCGACGTTCTTCTCGCCATGCAAAACGCTTTCTGCGGGCTGACGCTGCGCAGCGGGGATGAACGCCACCGATGGTTGATGAGGCAAGCGCAGACGCCGGGGACCGCTGTCGGTCGCCAGCCAGAACTCGACTTCCGTACCGACCGGGGTGTCGCGCCAATGCCGGGTCAGGACGAAGCCCTGCTGTAGATCCACCACTGCAAACCTCGAAACTGATTCAGAGGGTGATTCTACCCGCCATCGGTGGCGATAGCGCGTTCGTCGCCGGTCTATCAGGCAGACACCGCACACAGGTGGTTCGTTGGCCTTAAATGAGGGGTTTGCCGAAAAAAACCGCCGAATGACGTTTTTTGCGTGTTATCTGCCGCATTCGCCCTTGCCCAGAACGCTCGCGTCTACGATTCTTCAAGAACAACGACAACACCCGAGTAACCACCATGAAAACCGTCGCCCAACTGCTCAAGCTCAAAGATCAGAAGAATCAGGAAGTGCACCAGATCAAACCCGACCACATGGTGCTCGAAGCACTGATGAAGATGGCCGAGAAAAACGTCGGGGCCTTGCTGGTGGTGGATAATGATGAAGTGCTGGGCATTATCAGCGAACGGGACTACGCGCGAAAACTGGTGCTGCACGGCCGCTCTTCGGTGGGCACGCCGGTGCGCGACATCATGGTGTCACCGGTGATTACCGTCGACACCCATCAAACCGTGGATACCTGCCTGGGCATCATGTCCGATAAACGCCTGCGTCACTTGCCGGTGGTCGAAGGTGGCAAATTGATCGGCCTGCTGTCGATCGGTGACCTGGTCAAGGAAGCCATTGCCGAACAGGCGGAGCTGATCAAGCAGTTGGAGCAGTACATTCGCGGGGAGTGAATCCGCACACGCCGCCCCCCTGTAGGAGCGAGCCTGCTCGCGATGGCGGTATGTCAGTCACTTAGATGTTGAATGATAAGCCGCCATCGCGAGCAGGCTCGCTCCTACAGGGGGGGGTCAGGCCGGCCAATGCCGGGCGAACACCGGTGCCAGTGCCGGGTGGCGGTCGATGCGTTCCAGCCAGGCGAAAAAACCAGGCCGGGCGTTGCGCAAATGTTCCCGGCTGCCCGCCCATCGCGAGATCACCGCCGCCAGCACATCCAGGGCCCCTGGCTTCTCACTGCCCAGGTACAACTCGCCCGAAAACTGATCGGCAAACACCTCCCAACTCCAGTGCAGGCGCCGGCGGGCGCCCTCCATGAGGTTCTGCCTGGACGACTCATCCGCCTCGGCCAGCCAGCGTTCGGGGTAATCGATGATGCCGATGGCCGCATAGCAATTGCTGACGATGTAGGCCATGCCGCGAATGGCCTGGCCTCGCTCGGCCGGATCCTGCGGCAACAATCCCGATGCGGGAAAGGTCAACCCGAGGTGGATCAGGATCGCCGCGCTCTCGGTCAGGACAGCGCCATCGGGTAGCTGCAAGGTCGGAATCTGTTTGAGCGGGTTGAGTTTTTCCAGCGTCTGGGCCGCCTCCGCGGACGTCTCGACATCGATGAAGCGATAAGGAACATCACAGAGTTCAAGAGCAGCCTCGATGGCCGCCGCCCCGGAGTTCTGATGGCCGTAGAGCTGGTACATAAACGTCTCCTTGCATACCTCGACCTCTGCCGGGCCACATCGACCGTCGCGGCAGAGGAACGCGCCAGCTATCCAGTGTAGAAGCCGCCGCCGACCACACCGTAGTCATCCGACGACCGCACCATCACGCTCACAAGAGGAGTGGCGTCGGTCCTATCATTGCCGTCGATGTTCACCATCACCTCAATGAAGTTCTCTTAAAAAATCCCCGGCGTAACATCTGCTCCATACCAACCCATAAGCACCCCGGAGCACACCATCATGAAACGCCAAACCCTCCTCAGCATCGCTTTCTCGGTTTTCGCCGTTAACGCTTTCGCCGCAAACTCTGTTCAACCTGTGGTCGCTGAAGGCGGCTCGGATCGTCTGATTGAAAGCCGTGTGGCCGAGGGTGGCTCCGATCGCCTGATCGAGAATCGCGTGGCCGAAGGTGGTTCGGATCGCCTGCTGGAAAAACGTGTTGCCGAAGGCGGTTCCGACAAGCTCCTGCAAAACCGCGTTGCCGAAGGCGGTTCCGACAAACTGCTGCAAAACCGCGTCGCTGAAGGCGGTTCCGACAAACTGCTGCAAAACCGCGTTGCCGAAGGTGGCTCGGACCGTCTGATCGAAAGCCGCGCTGTCTGAATGCAGTGCTTGACCGCGGGACTCAATGAAAACCCGGCCTCACCCGCCGGGTTTTTTATGCTTTTTTGCGCCGCGATTACTTCCCCGCCCGCGCCATGCAGCGCTGGTAGCGTTCATCGACTCGCTTGGCGAACCAGGCGGTGGTGAGTTTGCGGGTGATTTTCGGGCTTTGCAGCACGATCCCCGGCAACACTTCACGGGGTAACGGCCGGCCCTCGGTCCGTTCGGCCAGTTCGAAAACCCGCCGATAGAGTTTACTGTCTTCGAACGCCAGGGTGTTCCCCTCTTCCAGTTGGTCGCGGATCGTCGGATTGCGCATGTCCAGTTGCTTGCCAAGGGTACGCACGGCCAGTTCCGTGGTGCCGGGCATGATCGAACCGTAGCGCACCAGGTCGCCATCCAGCGCCAACGGGATACCGGAAGCCCGGCTCACCGCGTTCTGGAATGCAGCGTTACGGCTGGCGTACCAACCCGCGTTGAAGTCCGCAAAGCGGTACAACGGCTGTGGGTAACTGACCGGATACCCGAGCAGATGCGCGATGCCGAAATACATGCCGCCGCGCCGGGTGAACACTTCATGACGAATCGAGCCTTTCACCGGATACGGATAGCCCTTGGCCTGCTGTTCGGCAAAATCAATGCTGACCTGCATCGGCCCGCCGGTATGCACCGGGTTGAAGCTGCCGAACAGCTTCTTGCCCATCGGCACCATGCCGATGAAGTCGTCAAAAACAGCGCTCAGTTCCTTTTCACTGCGCGCGGCATTCAGGCGGTTGCTGTAGCTTTTGCCATTGGGCGAATCGAGCATTAACGCACCGCTCACCAGCAGGCGGGGAATATGTGCCTTGGCGGCACGGCGGTCGATCTCGTCACGGGCGATCTTGCCAAGGCCCGGTACGTTCGGATCGACCTGAAAGGTCGACTCCTGTTCAGTCACCGCCAGCACCGAGCACAGGTTTTGCGTGGTCGGCGAGATGTCTTGCGCGGTAAACGCCACCTGGATATCCGTGGCCCAACCCTGGGGATCGGCGGCCTTGGCCGGCAGCAAACGAACAATCTCGGCCTTCACTTCGGCCGGGCTGCGCGCCGCCGGTTCCTGGGTCCGTTGGCTGCCGCAACCGGCCAATATCAGCAATACGGCAACGCTTGTGATCAATCTGATTTGCATGTCGTTCCATCTAATCCGTTTGTCCGGGCCAACCATACGACCAATGGCAGGTCAGCGGCTACGTCCGTGGCAGTCCGACGGTTGCCGCCCTCCCCGACTGGACCATACTTGATTCACACAGCGAGGAGGACAGGTCATGCACCGCAGCGACGTGTTGATCATCGGCGCCGGCCCGACCGGGCTGGTTCTTGCGTTGTGGCTAAGCAAACTGGGGGTGCGCGTGCGGATCGTCGACAAAACCTCGGCCCCCGGCACCACGTCCCGGGCGCTGGCCGTCCAGGCACGGACGCTGGAGTTGTATCGCCAACTCGGACTGGACGAGGCTGTGGTGCAACACGGCCATCAAGTAAAGGCCGGCAACTTCTGGGTCAAGGGTGAGCCCGTGGCACGCCTGCCTCTGTCCCGGATCGGCGAGGGCCTGACACCTTACTCGTTTCTCGAGATATTCCCGCAGGACGAACACGAACGGCTGCTGATCGAGCGCCTGCAAGCCTTCGGCATTACGGTGGAACGCAACACTGAACTGGCAGGCTTCGAGCAAACCGCAGACGGCATCACGGCCACGCTGCAGCTGCCCGACGGCCAGCAGGAAATCTGCCAGGCCTGTTATCTGGCCGGATGCGACGGTGCCCGGTCGATTGTGCGCAAGACCCTGGATACCGGGTTTCCCGGCGGGACTTACCAACAGATTTTCTACGTCGCCGACGTGCAGGCCAGCGGCCCGACATTCAATGGCGAACTGCATGTGGATCTCGACGAGGCGGACTTCCTCGCCGTGTTCCCGCTGGCAGACACGGGTCGCGCGCGCTTGATCGGCACGGTGCGCGACGAGCGCGCCGAACACGCCGAGACCCTGCGCTTCGAGGATGTCAGCAGCCGGGCCATCGAGCACATGAAGGTGCAGATCGAGCAACTGAACTGGTTTTCGACCTACCGCGTGCACCATCGGGTGGCGGATCACTTCCGCAAAGAGCGGGCGTTTTTGCTGGGTGATGCCGCCCATGTGCACAGCCCGGCGGGCGGCCAGGGCATGAACACCGGGATTGGCGATGCCATCAACCTGGCCTGGAAACTGGCGGCCGTGTTGAGCGGCGGTGCCGAGGCCAGGCTGCTCGACACCTATGAAACCGAGCGCATTGCCTTTGCGCGTAAACTGGTGGCGACCACCGATCGGGTCTTCACGTTCGTCACTGCCGACGGGCCGATTGCCGATTTGCTGCGTACGCGCCTGGCCCCGTTCTTGTTACCGAAAATGACCGCGTTCGAAACCTCCCGCCAGTTCCTGTTTCGCACGGTGTCGCAGATCACCCTGAATTATCGTGGAATGCCGCTGAGCACGGGCGTTGCCGGGCATGTGCATGGCGGTGATCGCCTGCCCTGGGCCCATGACGGCGAGGGGGATAATTTCGAGTCGCTCAAGTGCCTGACCTGGCAGGTGCATGTCTATGGCGACACCAGCGACGAGATGATCGCCTGGTGCCACGAGCACCACCTGCCGCTGCACGTATTCGACTGGCGACCGGCGTTCGAAGCGGCGGGCCTGGGACGCAACGGGTTTTATCTGTTGCGGCCCGATACCTATGTGGCGATTGCCGAAACCTGCTCGGACCCGAAAGTGATCGAACGGTATTTCCGTGATCACGGGATCCGGCCGTTTTTTGGCGCGCCCTGAGAACACCATATCCCCTTGTGGGAGCGGGCTTACTCGCGAAAGCGGTGGGTCAGTCGATACAAATGCTGCCTGACACTACGCCATCGCGAGCAGGCTCGCTCCCACAGGTTATGCGGTGTATCAGCTCGCGACAGGACTTGGAATCTGCAACCCGCGCACCACCGCCGGCCGCGCCAGGAAGCGTTCCAGCACCCGCGTGACGTTAGGGAAGTTCTGGATGCCCACCAGATCGCCAGCCTCATAAAAGCCGATCAGGTTGCGCACCCACGGGAAGGTGGCGATGTCGGCGATGGTGTAGCGCTCGCCCATGATCCAGTCACGCCCTTGCAGCCGGCCGTCGAGTACCTTGAGCAGGCGCCTGCTTTCCTCGACGTAGCGGTCACGGGGACGCTTGTCTTCGTAGTCCTTGCCGGCGAATTTGTTGAAAAACCCGAGCTGGCCGAACATCGGACCAATACCACCCATCTGGAACATCAGCCACTGGATCGTTTCGTAGCGCGCTGCCGATTCCTGGGCCAGCAGTTGCCCGCTCTTGTCGGCCAGGTAGATCAGAATCGCTCCCGATTCGAACAGCGCCAGCGGCTGGTCATCCGGACCGTGGGGGTCGAGGATCGCCGGGATCTTGTTGTTGGGATTGAGGGAAAGAAATTCCCGGGACATCTGGTCGTTGGTGTCGAAGCCTACCCGGTGAGGCTCATACGGCAGGCCGATCTCTTCGAGCATGATCGAGACCTTGACGCCGTTGGGGGTCGGCAAGGAGTACAGCTGAATCCACTCCGGATACTGGGCAGGCCATTTGCGGGTGATGGGAAATGCGGACAAATCGGTCATGGGCGGGATCCACGAAGACATTGAGAGTGACGATCATAATGTAGATATCCGCTCAGCGATCCCTTGAAACCATCGATCTCGCTGATAGAGGAGATCAAAAGAGATCACGACCGTTTCAACGCCATTGAGTGTAGGGTGTCCACAATTGTGCAACATCCTGTCGATAACCTTCGCTGCAAACCCGTGAAGGTTACCGGTACATTGCCGCCCACTCGGCCGGAATCGAACCAAACGGGTTCAGGGGACTCTGAGCACCACCCCCTTTGATAACGGACCGGCTTCAATGACATGGAAAACACCCGACGCAGGACAATCGTGGTGGAAAGGTTTGTCAGCCTTAACTGAATTACGCTGAAGACCCTTTACTCATGAACCTGTTCAATTTTGCCCAACGTTTCAGACATCGAGCTTACCTGCTGTTGCCCGCCTTGCTGGTGGTCAGCGCGTTGTTCCTATCGCTGGAATCCGGTCTGAGTCGCGCCCAACCGATGGATGGCACCCAGACGCTGGTCTTCCTGCGCCACGGGGAAAAACCCGACGGTGGCCTGGGCCAGCTCAATTGCCAGGGACTGAACCGCGCCATCGACCTGGCCACGCTGCTGCCGGAAAAGTTCGGCAAGGCCAACTATGTGTTCGCGGCGAACCCGACCCGTAACGTCGAGGAAGGCGAGCTCGACAATTCCTACAGCTACATCCGCCCCCTGATGACCATCAGCCCCAGCGCCATCAAGCTGGGCCTGCCGGTGAACATCAATTTTTCCGCCAATGACACCAGTGACCTGGCCGATGAGCTGCTGCACGACAAGTACCACAACTCGATCATCTACACCGCCTGGTCCCACGGTTACCTGCCGGAGCTGATCAACAAGGTGGCCGGCGACGCTACCGGCAAGAAAACGACCATCACCGATGACTGGGAGTCCAGCGACTATGACTCGCTGTATGTGTTGACCCTGACCTGGCATAACGGCAAGGCCAGTTTGCAGAGCCATGTGTACAAACAGGGTCTGGATAATGGCGCTGAAACTTGCCCGACCTGAGGTTTTGCTTTGTCTGATTGGGCCTCATCGCGAGCAGGCTCGCTCCTACAGTAATCTTCTGTGAACACGGTTTTTGTGTACGGCGCAGATCCAGTGTAGGAGCGAGCTTGCTCGCGATGGGGCCGGCAAAAACACCCTCAACCTTTCTGTCTGCCCCGCTCGCGCAGATACTCGAGAACCGCCCCCCGCTCCCCGGCAAACTCGATCCGCGCGTCTTTCTTCTCCCGCTGAAACGCGTACATCGGGTCGTAATACTCGCGCAGCAACCCTTCGATCCAGCCCCGGTGCAGATCCACCGCGCCACTGCGGGCCTGCTCCGCCAACGCATCCTCCATCAAAACCAGCATGCGACGATGACGTTCGCCACCCAGGCGTTTCTGCACATTGTTCAGGCTCGCCAGCAAGCGTTCGGAAAACAACGCAAAGCCCTCCTCGCCATGCACGTCGATGAATTCGGCGCACAGATCCACCACGTAATCGCGCAGGATCCGCTCGACCCGACCTTCCAGGCTGTCTTCCAGCCAGACCATCGGGAACTGCTGCATGCCCTGGTACAGCGGCAACGGCAGCGCACAACTGCCCACCGCACGGCTTTCGTCTTCCAGTACGAACTGCTCGATGCCCCGGGCGCGTTTTTTCAGCACGTCGATGGCCAAGCGGTTTTCGAAGTCGATATTCGAGGGTTGGCCCGTTGCGCGCTTGCCGAAACTGGAGCCGCGATGGTTGGCATGGCCTTCAAGGTCCACGGCGTTGCCCAGTTGCGTGAGCACCTCGGTCTTGCCGGTGCCGGTCATGCCGCCCAGCAGGACGAAATCACACTGGGTCACGGCTTGATCGAGGGTGTCCAGCAGGAAGGTGCGCATGGCCTTGTAGCCGCCGCCCACCCGTGGATAGTCGATACCGGCCTCGTCCTTGAGCCATTGCTGGACTATCTGCGAGCGCAGGCCGCCGCGAAAGCAATACAGCAAGCCATCCGGATGCGCCCGGGCAAAATCGGCCCAGGCCTGGATGCGTTCGGCCTTGACCGCCCCCGACACCAGTTGATGCCCCAGCACGATGGCCGCTTGTTGGCCGTGCTGCTTGTAGCAGGTGCCGACCCGCTGGCGTTCATGGTCATTCATCAACGGCAGGTTGATCACGCCGGGAAACGCGCCCTTGTTGAATTCGACCGGCGCGCGGGCGTCCATCATGGGCCGATCGTTGAGGAAGATATCTCGGTAATCAGTGCAGTCGGCGAACATCAATACACCTCGACCGCGTTGCTCTGTCGCTCGACCAGTTCACCGATCGGTTCCAGGCTCAGGCCCAGTTCGGCGGCCACTGAGAGGAATTGCTCGTTGCCTTGCGGCGTCACGGCAATCAGCAGGCCACCGCTGGTCTGCGGATCGCAGAGCACGCGTTTGTGCAGTTCCTGAAGGCGTCCGAGCTTGCTGGCGTAGCTGTCGAAATTGCGCAAAGTCCCGCCCGGTACGCAGCCCTGTTCCAGGTAATACTCCACCCCCGGCAGGCGCGGTACGCGTTCATATTCAATGCGCGCCGTGAGCTGGCTGCCGTCGGCCATTTCCACCAGGTGCCCGAGCAAGCCGAAACCGGTGACATCGGTCATCGCGGTCACGCCGTCGAGCTTGCCGAAACGGCTGCCGGGTTTGTTCAGCGTGCACATCCAGTCCCGGGCCAGGCCGATGTCGGCGTTGCGCAATTTGCCCTTTTTCTCGGCGGTCGTAAGGATGCCGATCCCCAGGGGCTTGGTCAGGTATAGCAGGCAACCGGCCGTGGCGGTGTCGTTGCGTTTCATGTGGCGCTTTTCCACCAGTCCGGTCACAGCAAGACCAAAGATCGGTTCCGGCGCGTCGATGGAGTGCCCGCCTGCCAGCGGGATACCCGCCGCGTCACACACCGCGCGGCCGCCGCGTATCACTTCCCGGGCAACTTCCGGCGCCAGCACGTTCACCGGCCAGCCCAGAATCGCTATCGCCATCAAGGGATCGCCGCCCATCGCATAGATGTCGCTGATGGCATTGGTGGCGGCAATTCGGCCGAAATCGAAGGGATCGTCGACGATCGGCATGAAAAAGTCGGTGGTCGAGACCACGCCGCGTTCCTCGTCAATGGCATACACCGCCGCATCATCGCGCGAGGCATTGCCGACCCAAAGCTTCGGGTCGAGGTTCTGCGCCCCGCTGCCGGCCAGGATCACTTCCAGCACCTGAGGGGAAATCTTGCAACCGCAACCGGCGCCATGGCTGTATTGGGTCAGGCGAATCGGCTCGCTCATAGGGGTACCTCATTGGGTCAATGGGGCCGATTCTAGCAGAGCGAGGCATGCGCAAGGTGTTGCACAGCCACGGACTTTGTGGGAGCGGGCTTGCTCGCGAAGAGGCCATGTCAGTCGACATGGATATTGAATCTCACTACGCCTTCGCGAGCAGGCTCGCTTGTATGGTAGGACTTGAAGGGAGGAGGAGGGACAAGGCTCGATTCTGACTGTTAGCGCAGTACAGACCGTGGGAGATTTCGCCCCTCCTCCTTTCACCCAAGCGCCGAT
>NZ_MRCS01000070.1 GCF_002303925.1 Pseudomonas sp. ACN8 | reverse complement strand
CGCTTCAGATCTCTCATCAGCGGGAGGCGAATTCTACAGCGTTACACGCTGCTGTCAACACCTCTTTTTCAACTCCCTTTCGGCTTCGATGAACTGAAGCAACCTGCTGCCGAAAACTGCGTAACTCGTTGTTTACCAAGGAGTTTTCCGTTTCGACTGCGCCGGAAGTGGGGCGAATTATAGGCTTCTAGAATTCGCCGTCAACCCCTTATTTCAGCTTTATTCGGATTTGAGCGTAATACGCGCAAATGCCTTCTTCCCGGCCTGGCAAACATGGGTCGCGCCCAGTGCATATATAAAGGTGCGATCGACAACTTCACCATCTATACGCACACCACCGGAACCCAGGAGATCTCGAGCCACCGCCGAGTTCTTGACCAGTCCTGCTTTATTAAGGACAGCAGCGATCGGCATATCCTCAGCAGCAGTCAATTCGATTTCCGGCAGATCATCCGGCAGCTCGCCATCTTTCATGCGGTTACCGGCGGCACGGTGAGCATTGGCCGCAGCCTCCTCACCATGGAAGCGCGCAACGATCTCTTCAGCCAGCTTGATCTTGATGTCACGCGGATTGGCACCCGCCTCTACATCGGCACGGAACGCATTGATCTCATCCATTGAACGGAAGCTGAGCAGCTCGAAGTAACGCCACATCAGCGCATCCGGAATGGAGACCAGCTTGCCGTACATCACACCCGGCGCTTCCTGGATACCGACGTAGTTGCCCAAGGACTTGGACATTTTCTTCACGCCATCCAGACCTTCAAGCAACGGCATGGTCAAAATGCACTGGGCCTCCTGACCATAACCACGCTGCAACTCACGCCCCATCAGCAAGTTAAACTTCTGATCGGTGCCGCCGAGCTCGACATCTGCACGCAGAGCTACCGAGTCGTAACCCTGAACCAGCGGATAAAGGAACTCATGGATGGCGATTGGCTGATTGGTGGTGTAACGCTTGTCGAAGTCATCGCGCTCGAGCATGCGAGCCACGGTGTACTGCGAAGTCAGGCGAATGAAGTCGGCCGGCCCCATCTGATCCATCCAGGTGGAGTTGAATGCCACTTCGGTTTTTTCCGGATCGAGAATCTTGAACACCTGAGTCTTGTAGGTCTCGGCATTCTCGAGGACCTGCTCGCGAGTGAGCGGCGGACGCGTGGCACTCTTGCCGCTCGGATCGCCGATCATCCCGGTGAAGTCACCAATCAGGAAGATCACCTGATGCCCCAGCTCCTGGAACTGGCGCAGCTTATTGATAAGCACGGTGTGACCCAAGTGCAGATCTGGAGCGGTTGGATCGAAGCCCGCCTTAATACGTAGCGGCTGGCCACGCTTGAGCTTTTCAATCAGCTCGGACTCGACCAACAGTTCTTCCGCACCACGTTTGATCAGCGCTAGCTGCTCTTCAACCGACTTCATAACAGACCCGCAAGGCTCAGATTCAAAGGGAACCAACCATACAAGATCGCGCGTCAAATACAAGGTTTGCCCGGCGCACGGACGCCAATCCACAGACAGAGCGCCTGCGGACTTGCTTCAGAGATGATTTGGTTATATTTTATACAGTTATTTCATCTTCATCATGTCATTCATCTTTTCCAATTCATCTTTTTCAAAGTCAAAACCACTTATGACCACAGAATCGTCTAAAGCGCCGCCGCTTTACCCGAAGACCCACTTGCTTGCCGCAAGTGGCATCGCCGCCCTTCTCAGTCTGGCGCTCCTGGTATTCCCTTCCAGCGATGTCGAAGCCAAAAAGACAACCCTGAGTCTTGAACTGGAAAGCCCTGCTGAACAACTGACACAAGATCAAGACGCTGCTGACGCCGTTCAAGCCACAAATGAACCAGCAACCTCCCCCTTCGCGCAGATCGACAACAGCGCCGAAGACACTCAGGAAACCGCTCAGGCCGAACCTGTACCAGCACCTGCGCCGGTCGTCGAAGAAAAGAAGCCGGCAAGCCACAGGGAAGTGATCGTCACCAAGGGTGACACCCTCTCGACACTGTTCGAGAAGGTCGGCCTCCCGGCCACCTCAGTGCATGACGTGCTGGCCAGCGACAGGCAGGCCAAGCAGTTCAGCCAGCTCAAGCACGGGCAAAAACTCGAATTCGAACTGAGTCCTGACGGTCAGTTGACCAACCTGCACAGCAAGCTCAACGACCTCGAAAGCATCAGCCTCACCAAGAATGACAAGGGCTACACCTTCACCCGCACTACCGCGAAACCGACCGTGCGCTCCGCCTATGTACACGGCGTGATCAACAGCTCGCTGTCGCAGTCCGCAGCCCGGGCCGGCCTGTCTCACAGCCTGACCATGGACATGGCCAGTGTGTTTGGCTACGACGTGGACTTCGCCCAGGATATTCGCCAGGGCGACGAGTTCGACGTGATCTACGAGCAAAAGGTGGTCAACGGCAAGGCCGTCGGCACTGGCCCGATCCTGTCGGCGCGCTTCACCAACCGCGGCAAGACCTACACCGCCGTGCGCTACACCAACAAACAAGGCAACAGCAGCTATTACACCGCTGACGGCAACAGCATGCGCAAGGCGTTCATCCGCACACCGGTGGACTTCGCCCGCATCAGCTCGAAATTTTCCATGGGCCGCAAACACCCGATCCTGAACAAGATCCGCGCCCATAAAGGCGTCGACTACGCAGCGCCGCGCGGCACGCCGATCAAGGCTGCCGGCGATGGCAAGGTATTGCTGGCCGGCCGCCGTGGAGGCTACGGCAATACCGTAATCCTCCAGCACGGCAACACCTACACTACGCTCTACGGCCACATGCAAGGCTTCGCCAAGGGCGTGAAGACTGGCGGCACAGTGAAACAGGGCCAGGTGATTGGCTATATCGGCACCACCGGTCTCTCCACCGGCCCGCACTTGCACTATGAATTCCAGGTCAATGGCGTGCACGTTGATCCGCTGGGCCAGAAAGTAGCGATGGCCGATCCGATCTCCAAAGCAGAACGCGCGCGCTTCCTCGCGCAGAGCCAACCGCTGATGGCGCGCATGGATCAGGAAAAGTCCACCCAGCTAGCTTCGGCCAAGCGCTAAGTCATGGCGCTCTATATAGGTGTGATGTCCGGAACCAGCCTGGATGGCCTGGATATCGCACTGATCGAGCAAGCCCCGGCGATCAGACTGATCGCCTCCCACTACATCCCGATGCCCGACTCCCTGCGCGCCGAGCTGCTCGGCTTGTGCGCCAGCGGTCCGGACGAAATCGCCCGCTCCGCCATTGCCCAGCAGAACTGGGTGAAACTGGCAGCCCAAGGGATTCATGCCCTACTCGCTCAACAGCAACTGAAGCCTGACGACATTCGTGCGATTGGCAGCCATGGCCAGACCATCCGCCACGAACCGGCACGCGGTTTCACAGTGCAGATCGGCAACCCGGCCCTACTGACGGAGCTGACAGGCATCACCGTGGTCAGCGACTTCCGCAGCCGCGACGTCGCTGCCGGCGGACAGGGCGCACCACTGGTTCCCGCCTTTCACGAAGCCTTGTTTGAAGAGCGGGCCGGTAATCGCGCAGTGCTGAACGTTGGCGGTTTCAGCAACCTCAGCCTTATCGAGCCCGGCAAGCCGGTCGCCGGTTTCGACTGTGGCCCGGGCAATGTGCTGCTGGACGCCTGGATTCACCAGCAACGCGGCGACCACTTTGACCGTGACGGCCAATGGGCTGCCAGCGGCAAGGTAGAACCGGTGCTGTTGAATGCCCTGCTCAGTGATCCGTTCTTTGTGACCAAAGGCCCGAAGAGTACCGGCCGGGAAGTGTTCAACCTGCCATGGCTGACACGGCATCTGGCACAACTGCCAGCCTTCGCCGCCAAGGATGTTCAGGCGACGCTGCTTGAGCTGACCGCGCTGACCATCATCGAATCACTGCAAAGCGCCCAGGCAGACACGCAGGAACTGCTGGTCTGCGGCGGTGGCGCCCACAACACTGCCTTGATGAACCGCCTGGCCAGCCTGCTGCCAAACGCCAGCGTCAGCAGTACCGCCACTTACGGCGTGGACCCCGACTGGGTCGAAGCCATGGCCTTCGCGTGGCTGGCTCATTGCTGTCTCGAAGGCATCGCAGCCAACCGTCCGAGCGTTACCGGTGCCCGCGGCTTGCGTGTACTCGGCGCTATCTACCCCGCATAAATCCTGTACACAACAAAACGCCGCAAGGCCTTGAGGCCGTGCGGCGTTCTGTGAAACAGGTGTGCTGATCAGATCGAGAACGAAGAACCGCAGCCACAGGTAGTGGTCGCATTCGGGTTCTTGATGACGAAACGCGAACCTTCCAGACCTTCCTGGTAGTCCACCTCGGCACCTGCCAGGTACTGGAAGCTCATCGGATCGACAACCAGACTCACCCCTTCGCGCTCGACGATGGTGTCGTCATCGGCCACTTCTTCATCGAAGGTGAAGCCGTACTGAAAACCTGAACAACCGCCGCCCGTAACGAATACGCGCAGCTTCAAGCGATCATTCCCCTCTTCATCGACCAGGCTCTTCACCTTGTGCGCGGCACCGTGAGTGAATTGCAAAGCCGTGGGGGTGAAGGATTCGACGCTCATGCTGACTATCTCCCGGCGTTACGCCGTCATATTGCGTGATGACGCGCATTATCCGCTTCTCCTAGAAAAGCGGTCAACTATTGTTATGGTATATCAACCAATCCAATCGCCGGCCCGGAATGCAAAAAGGCCCGTCAGACGGGCCTTTTGCTGTGCGCGATAACGCTTACGGCAGCATGCCGGCGTGGGACAGGCCCAGACGCTCATCCAGCCCGAACAGAATGTTCATGTTCTGTACCGCCTGACCCGAAGCGCCTTTGACCAGGTTGTCGATCACCGACAGTACAACCACCAGATCGCCATCCTGAGGGCGATGCACGGCAATACGGCAGACGTTGGCGCCCCGTACACTACGAGTCTCCGGATGGCTGCCGGCCGGCATCACATCGACGAACGGCTCGTTGGCGTAACGCTTTTCAAACAACGCCTGCAGATCCACCGAGCGATCAACAACGGTTGCGTAGAGCGTGGAGTGAATGCCACGAATCATCGGCGTCAGGTGCGGAACGAAGGTCAGGCCGACGTCCTTGCCTGCTGCACGACGCAGCCCCTGGCGAATCTCCGGCAGGTGACGGTGACCTTTCACCGCATAGGCCTTCATGCTTTCCGACGTCTCGGAGTACAGCGAGCCTACGGAAGCACCTCGACCGGCACCGCTGACGCCGGACTTGCAGTCAGCAATCAGATGCGCAGCATCGGCCAGGCCTGCTTCGAGCAATGGCAGGAAACCCAATTGCGTTGCAGTCGGGTAGCAGCCCGGCACGGCAATCAGGCGCGCTTTCTTGATCTGTTCGCGATTGACTTCCGGCAAGCCATAGACCGCCTCGTCCAGCAACTCCGGTGCACCGTGCGGCTGGCCATACCACTTGGCCCATTCATCCGCGTCTTGCAGACGGAAGTCGGCCGACAGGTCGATGACCTTGGTCCCGGCCGCCAGCAACTCGCCAGCCAAGGCATGGGCAACACCGTGCGGTGTGGCGAAGAACACCACATCGCAGGCACCCAGGGTCTTGATGTCCGGAACGCTGAACGCCAGGCCGTCGTAATGGCCTCGCAGGTTCGGGTACATGTCGGCCACAGCAAGGCCAGCCTCGGATCGGGAAGTGATGACAACCACCTCAGCTTGCGGATGTTGCGCCAACAGACGCAGCAGTTCGACACCGGTGTAACCCGTGCCGCCGACGATACCGACCTTGACCATAAACCTGCCCTCAACGAACCCACTGGAAAGCCGTCGATAATAGGGGCCGCGCGGCCCTGCGACAACCGTCAAGGTGACGTGCGGACGCTCAAGCCTCTACTATTCGGGTTACCGTGAATTGGGGGAATGACTAAAATGCTCTATCTGTGGCTCAAAGCGTTTCATATCGTCAGCGTCGTGTGCTGGTTTGCCGGGCTGTTCTACCTGCCACGACTGTTCGTTTATCACGCACAAAGTGAAGACACGATCAGCAAGGAACGCTTCAGCGTCATGGAGCGCAAGCTGTACCGGGGCATCATGGGCCCGGCGATGATCGCCACGCTGATCTTCGGCGGCTGGCTCGTCTACCTCAATCCAGGCATCTTCAGCCAGGGTGGCTGGATTCACGCCAAACTGACCCTGGTCGTGCTGCTGATCGGCTACCACCACATGTGCGGCGCCCAGGTAAAACGTTTTGCCCGTGGCGAGAACACCCGCAGCCATGTCTTTTATCGCTGGTTCAATGAAGTGCCGGTTCTGATATTGCTGGCTATCGTAATTCTGGTCGTCGTTCGGCCGTTCTAAATCCAACAGGCACCACTCACCGGGGTACTTCCAATGTCGCTGCCCGCTCTGCTCGAACAACGTTTGCGCCTGCCTGTGGTGGCGGCGCCGATGTTCCTGATTTCCAATCCACAATTGGTACTCGCCTGCTGTCGCCAGGGCGTGGTCGGCAGCTTCCCGGCGCTGAACCAGCGCGAAAGTAGCGGTTTCAAGGCCTGGCTGGAAGAAATCGAAGCCGGACTGGCGACAATGGAAAACCCCGCGCCTTATGCCGTGAACCTGATCGTCCATAACAGCAATCCACGTTTACAGGCGGATCTTGAGATCTGCGTCGAACACAAAGTGCCGATCGTGATCACCAGCCTCGGTGCCGTGAAAGAACTGGTCGACGCGGTGCACAGCTACGGCGGCCTGGTGTTCCATGATGTGACAACTCGTCGTCATGCCGAGAAAGCGGCCGAAGCCGGCGTGGATGGCTTGATCGCCGTGGCTGCCGGCGCCGGTGGGCACGCAGGGACCTGGAGCCCGTTCTCGCTGATTGCCGAAATCCGCCAGTTCTTCGACAAAACCCTGTTGCTGGCCGGTTGCCTGAACCACGGCCACGAAATTCTTGCCGCTCAATTGCTCGGCGCGGATTTGGCCTACTTCGGTACACGATTTATCGGCACGACCGAAAGTCACGCGCCCGACGCCTACAAAGAAATGCTGCTGACATCCAAAGCGGCAGACATCATCCATACTCCAGCGGTGTCAGGTGTCCCCGCGAGTTTCATGCGCCAGAGCCTGGAGGCCGCCGGTTTCGACCTGTCCGCCTTGCAAGGCAAGGGCGAGATCAACTTCGGTTCCAAGCTCAAACCCGTGAGCGATGAGGCCAAAGCCTGGAAGACCGTTTGGTCTGCAGGCCAGGGCGTGGGAGAAATCGAAGACTTGCCGAGTGTCGAGCAGTTGATTGCACGCCTCGACGCGGAGTACCGCCAAGCCCTGGAGCATGCCGCCCGGTTGCCCAAACGCTGGCCGCGCTGACAGCAAATCTTGGCCAGTCTTGCCCGGCTGGTCTTACACTCACCTGGGCACTACATTCTTCTTTCAACCTCTCGCGACAAGGATGCCTCGCAATGGGCGAAAATCATTTCAAGATCGTATTCGAGGGTGGCTTGCTACCCGGTGTCGACATCACCACGGCAAAGCTCAATCTCGCCGAGCTGTTCAAAAGCGATGTCGCAGCCATCGAGCGTTTATTCGCCGGGCGTCCGGTAGCGCTCAAACGCAACCTGTCGCAAGCCGATGCCCAGACCTATCTCCAGGCGCTGAGCAAAACCGGTATCGACGCCCGCATCGAAGCCGAAACGCCGATCGAGCTGAACCTCGCCGACGTGCATGACCATGCTCCGGCCGGCAGCCAGGCGTCTTTTGCAGATCCGCAGTCCCCTTACGCGCCGCCTCGCGCACCGGTCGGCGAGGCCGTGGCGGAATTCGCCACGCTCAAGCCCTTCAGTTTCGATGGCCGTATCGGCCGCTTGCGTTACCTCGCCTGGACGCTGGTGCTGTCAACTGTGCTCCTGGCCGTTTGCGGGGTGTTTGCCTTGGTCGCCCTGGCTCTCATCGGCGCGGATTCGACCGCCGGCCTGATATTGGCCAGCTTGCTGGCCTTGATCCTCTTCGTCGGATTTATCTATGTCAGCATCCAGATCACTGTTCAACGCTTGCACGATGTCGGCTGGTCCGGCTGGTTGTGGCTGCTGAACCTGGTGCCGTTCGTTGGCAGTTTCTTTCCGCTCGTGATCATGGTCGTGCCGGGCAACGACACCGCCAACCGCTACGGTCCGCCGCCTCCGCCGAACAGTACCGCGGTCAAGGTATTGTCTTCGCTGTGGCTGATCGTTATCGCGCTGGTTCTTTTCGGCTCGCTGGCCGGCGGTCTCACGGCGATACGGGAAGGATACGAAAACGCCGCCCAGAGCAGCTACGAAAGCAGTTCGGTCACCACCGATGAAATCGACGTCGAGGTCGAACCGCTACCAAATTCCACCAACGATGCAGCCGAAGAGGCCCAGCCCCCTGTAGACTCTGCGAAAGAATGAACAGCGCTCCTGGCCCGTGACACCTGCGTCGCGGCGCGGAGCTGTTGCGATGGAGAACTGCATGACCCGTTACGCTCTGATCACCGGCGCCTCCAGCGGTATCGGCCTGGCAATGGCCGAAGCGCTGGCCCGGCGCGGCCGCAGCCTGATTCTGGTGGCCCGACAACGTGATCAGCTGGAAAGTATTGCGATTGAACTGACCCAAAGGTTCGGCGTGGAAGTGCTGTTCCGTGCCTGTGACCTGGGCGAACCGCTGCGCCTGTCCGGGTTCCTGCTGGAGCTGGAAGAAGGCGACCGGCAGATCGATCTGTTGGTCAACTGCGCCGGTATCGGCACATGCGGCCCGTTTCTGGCCCAGGACTGGATGACCGAGCAAGACCTGATCGAAGTGAATATCCTCGCCCTCACCCGCCTGTGCCATGCCATCGGCAACAGCATGGCCCTGCAAGGCGGCGGGCAAATTCTGAATGTGGCCTCGGTGGCGGCGTTTCAACCCGGGCCATGGATGAGCACGTACTACGCCAGCAAGGCGTATGTGCTGCACTTTTCCGAAGGATTGCGCGTCGAGCTGAAAAAGTGTGCGATCAAGGTTTCGGTGCTCTGCCCCGGGCCGACTCGAACGGCGTTTTTCCGTACCGCGCAACTCGACAGTGAAAAACTGACCAACAGCAAACTGCTGATGAGCCCCGAGGAAGTGGCGCTCTACACCGTGCGCGCACTGGAAAAGAATAAAGCGATCATCATTCCCGGGCGGCGCAACCGCTGGTTCGCCTTCCTGCCGCGGCTCGGCTCGCGCTGGCTGACTCGCACAATCGCCGGCATGGTCAACAAGGCCTACTGCCCGCGCTGATCCAACCCAAGGTAAAAGGCTGGGCGCTGGCATACGCCATGAGTACACTCAGGCCAGCCCAAACAACGGAGAAAACAGCTGTGGATACTCTGTTCACCAAGATCATCAACCGGGAAATCCCGGCGAAGATCATTTACGAGGACGACCAGGTACTGGCCTTCCACGATATCGCCCCGCAGGCACCGGTGCATTTTCTGGTCGTTCCGAAGAAGCCGGTGCGCACCCTCAACGACCTCACAGAGGACGACAAGGCACTGGCCGGACACATTCTGTTCACCGCCCAGCGCCTGGCACTGGAACTGGGCTGCGAAAAAGGTTTCCGCGTCGTCATGAACTGCAATGAAGAAGGCGGGCAAACCGTCTACCACATTCATATGCACGTGCTGGGTCAGCGCCAGATGCACTGGCCGCCGGGCTGATTGCGCCAAACCCTGTGGAAGCGGCTCACAGCCGCCTCCACAATTGGCATCACAACACTGTCACAGCCTCTGCATCACAATGACCCAGCGCAAACCTTCCCCGGCCGATTGGGTTAAACTGGCCGCCGAAATTCCCCCCGGAGGTCAGCATGACTACCCAACGTCACTACTCGCCGATTGACCGCCTGCTGCTGCAAGCCGATGCCGCGATGCGCACCCTGCTGCCCTTCAGCGGCCAGCCGTACCGCCCGTCGCCCGCCATCGTGCAGCCGGATGCAAAAATGAGCGACGAAGACACGCGCCACGTTGCCGGCCTGATGCGCATCAACCATACCGGCGAAGTCTGCGCCCAGGCGTTGTACCAGGGACAGGCGCTGACCGCCAAGCTGCCGCAAGTGCGTGCTGCGATGGAGCATGCCGCCGAAGAAGAAATCGATCACCTGGTCTGGTGCGAACAACGCATCCATCAACTGGGTAGCCATACCAGCATCCTCAACCCGCTGTTCTATGGCATGTCGTTCGGGATTGGTGCAGTGGCCGGCCTGATCAGCGACAAAGTCAGCCTGGGGTTCGTGGCGGCAACGGAAGACCAGGTGTGCAAACACCTGAACGAACATCTGGAGCAATTGCCGGCCGAGGACGAAAAATCCCGGGCGATTCTTGAGCAGATGCGCATCGATGAAGAACAGCATGCCGAAAGTGCACTGGATGCCGGCGGGTTCCGCTTTCCGGCACCGGTGAAGTTCGGGATGAGCCTGATGGCCAAGGTAATGACCAAGAGTACTTATCGGATCTGACTCCGTTTTTTGTAGGAGCGAGCTTGCTCCGGGCGGCGTTCCGACGAAGGACGTCAACGATAACGCGTGTTTTCTGGACAAACGTGTCGCCCTCAGGTCCATCGCGAGCAAGCTCGCTCCTACAAGAGCCAGAATAAAAAAAGGCGACTGCCGTGAGGGAGTCGCCTTTTTTGTGCCCGAGAATCTTACGCCATGTTGCGCGCGTAGAAGATTTCGAGCATTTCGTGTTTCACCCGCTCGGTCACCTGGGCGCGTTGCTCAGAGGACAGATTGCTGGTGGCGTCGCCGAACAGGTAGTTATCCAGTTCGAAGTTCTTCAGCAGCATCTTGGTGTGGAACAGGTTTTCCTGGTACACGTTCACGTCGGTCATCTGGTACGCGTCGTAAGTGTCGTCGGAGAGGTAGTTCTGGATCGAATTGATCTCGTGGTCGATGAAGTGCTTTTTGCCTTCAACGTCACGGGTGAAGCCGCGCACACGGTAATCCACGGTCACGATGTCCGAATCGAACTGGTGAATCAGGAAATTGAGTGCTTTAAGCGGTGAAATGACCCCGCAAGTCGACACGTCGATGTCCACACGGAAGGTTGCAATACCGCTGACCGGATGGATTTCCGGGTAGGTGTGCACCGTGATGTGGCTCTTGTCGAGGTGGGCCAGAATGATTTCGGGCAGTGGGCCCGGAGACTCTTCGATCTGACTGTCGGTCGGGGTTACCGGCTCTTCCGAGATCAGGATCGTGACGCTGGCGCCCTGCGGCTCATAGTCCTGACTGGCAATGTTCAGGATGTTGGCACCAATGATATCGACAACTTCCGTGAGGATCTGCGTCAGGCGTTTCGCGTTGTACTCTTTATTGATGTACTCGACGTAAGCCTGCTGGTCTTGCGGGGTTTCCGCGTAGCAGATGTCATAGATGTTGAAGCTCAAGGTCTTTGTCAGGTTATTGAACCCGTGGAGCTTGAGTTTGCTTTTCACCGTTAAAAACTCTCTATGTGTTTGCGGCCCGGCCGCGTGATCAAGCATGCCCGTCAGATGCGAACAACGCACCTGCGTAGGACGGTTAACACCTCTTCGCGATGGCGATTTTGGTTGTCTGTTCGGATGCGAGGCCTGTCGGCTGACGGGCCACTACCCTGAAAAAAGTGGCGCATTATGCAGACGTCAGCTTGTGTTCGCCAGAGTCTGCACTGCTTTTATGATAGTTGAATGTCGATTCAACCGAGCTCGATGATCTTGTAGTCGTGGGTAATTGCCACGCCGGCCGCGCCGAGCATGATCGAGGCCGAGCAATACTTCTCGGCAGACAGCTCGATGGCGCGTTTGACCTGTGCTTCTTTCAGGCCGCGGCCCTTGACCACAAAGTGCATGTGGATCCTGGTGAACACCTTTGGATCTTCGGTCGCACGCTCGGCTTCGAGGAAGGCTTCACAGCTTTCGACCGCCTGGCGGGATTTCTTGAGAATGCTGACCACATCGAAATTGCTGCAACCGCCGACACCCAGCAGCAGCATTTCCATCGGCCGGACACCCAGGTTGCGTCCGCCAGCATCGGGCGGACCGTCCATGACCACGACATGACCGCTACCGGATTCGCCGAGGAACATGGCTTCGCCAGCCCATTGGATGCGTGCCTTCATCGCCAAGACTCCACTGTATAAAAAAGGGTCGCCAGCTTAGCACAGGCCCCGTGATTGACAGCGCCCGGCGTCCTGGGACATATCCAACTGCCTTGTAGGTAAATGCTCGAATATTGCAGGACGTGTCTGTTAAGCTGACGCCAATTCTATGGCGCATAGCCAGCTTTACTCCAGCGTTCACTATTTATAAAAACCAAACATACCGTGCAGTTTTTTCGGGATACAACCATGGTTGCTATTGCCCCCAACTCCAAGATCAAGAACCTCGACAAGCTGTTGATGCATTGCCAGCGCCGCCGTTATCAGGCCAAGAGCAACATCATTTGTGCCGGCGACCGCTCGGAAACGCTGTTCTTCATCATCAAAGGCTCCGTCACCATCCTGATCGAAGATGACGATGGCCGGGAAATGATCATTTCCTACCTGAACGCCGGGGACTTTTTCGGCGAGCTGGGCCTGTTTGAGCAAGCCGGCCTGGAGCAGGAGCGCAGCGCCTGGGTGCGGGCCAAGGTTGAATGCGAAGTCGCGGAAATCAGCTACGCGAAATTCCGCGAATTGTCCCTGCAGGATCCGGACATTCTTTACGTCCTCAGCGGACAAATCGCACAGCGCCTGCGTAACACCACGCGCAAGGTCGGTGACCTGGCCTTCTTTGACGTGACCGGTCGAGTCGCCCGCTGTCTGCTGGAGCTGTGCAAACAGCCAGACGCCATGACGCACCCCGACGGCATGCAAATCAAGGTGACCCGTCAGGAAATCGGGCGAATTGTCGGTTGTTCGCGGGAGATGGTCGGTCGCGTGCTCAAGGATCTGGAAGAGCGCAACCTGGTGGACGTCAAAGGCAAAACCATGGTGGTCTTCGGTACGCGATAAGCTCGAAAACCTAGCCGCTGAACATCTGCACCAGCATCAACCGGTAGAGTTCGTCGAGGCGCGCCAGGGCATCGTGCGCCGCGAACTTCTCATGCAACGCGATGTGGCTTTCGGCACGTACACGTTGTTCCAGACTGCAGGCCTCGTTGAAACGATTGACCGCGGCGACCATCGACTCTCTCTCGTTATCGATCAGCATCGCCCCGTGCACCAGTCCTACCGCACGCTGCCCCCCCTGGCTTTGGCGCCAGCGCTGGGCGGTACCGACCATCTTGCGTCCATCGAGGTTGACGTTGAAGCGACCGTCACAGAAAGCGCCTTCGATTTCACCCAGGGACGACGTACCACCCAACTCATCCAGCAACTGACAGATTGGATCGCATAGACGCCGGTAACCGGTCTCGATGCGATTCAGATCCCCTTCGCTGCGTGGTGGCGCATATACCAATGCGATATTGATCGTTGAGGCCGATTGCGGCACCGGCTCGCCACCGGTTTCACGCAACAGCACTGGCCAACCCGCCGCCGCTGACACTTCGCTGGCGGCTTCAAAACCGGGCAAGCGGTTCAAACGGCGTGGCATGACCAGCGCCCGATCGCTCGGCTGCCAGAACAGCAGGCCGGACTCCGCGTCGCCGGCACAGACCGACGCTAGCAAATCCTGTTCAGCTTGCAGGCCGGCTTCGATGGTCAGGGAAATAGGTAAGGTCATAAGGTATTCCGTAGGACATAAAGTCTGTGGTGCTTCTTATGCCGCTATCGCGAGCAATCTCGCTCACACATTTGATCCCGGCAGCCCATGGATTTTGTGGCCGCCATCAACCCCTGTGGGAGCGAGCTTGCTCGCGATGCTTTTTAGTCGAGGGTCGAGCCGCTGACGGGAATGCCGCGCTCAGGGAAGAACAGACGCTGCAACTCGGCACCCGGGCTTTCGGCGCGCATGAACGCCTCGCCGACCAGGAACGCGTAGACGTCGCTGATTTCCATCAGTTCGACATCGGCGCGGTTGAGAATGCCGCTCTCGGTGATGACCAGTCGATCGCGCGGAATACGCGGCAACAGGTCGAGGGTGGTTTCCAGGCTGACGTCGAAGGTGTGCAGGTTGCGGTTGTTGATGCCGACCAGCGGAGTGTCGAGGGTTTTCAACGCCCGCTCCAGTTCGTCGCCGTCGTGGACTTCCACCAACACATCGAGGTTGACGCTTTTGGCCACGGCTGCCAGTTCGGCCATTTTCACGTCATCCAGCGCGGAAACGATCAACAGCACGCAGTCGGCACCCAAGGCACGGGCTTCGACGATCTGGTATGGATCAATCATGAAGTCCTTGCGGATCACCGGCAGCTGGCAAGCCGCGCGGGCCTGCTGCAGGTAGGCGTCAGCGCCCTGGAAATAATCGATATCGGTGAGTACTGACAGACAGGTCGCGCCGCCCTTCTCGTAGCTCCTGGCGATGTCGGCGGGAACGAAGTTCTCGCGGATCACGCCTTTGCTCGGCGAGGCTTTCTTGATTTCGGCAATGACGGCCGGTTGCTTCAGCTTGGCCTGAGCCAGCAAGGCCTTGGCAAAACCACGGGGTGCATCGGCCGCCTTGGCCAGGTTTTCCAGCTCGGCGAGGCTTACGCGAGCGCTACGCTCGGCGACTTCTTCGACCTTGCGCGCCAGAATCTTTTCCAGAACCGTCGGTACACTCATCCCTCATTCTCCACTTTGAATACCGCGGTAAATGCACCCAGTTCCTCGAGCTTTTCTCGAGCGAGGCCGGTGTGCAGCGCATCGTGCGCCAAGGCAACGCCTTCTTTCAGGCTGCTGGCATGGTCGGCCGCGTAGAGTGCGGCACCGGCATTGAGCATGATCATCTCGGCCGCTTTCTGACCGTTCTCGGTCTTGCGCTTGCCCAGGGCATCGCGAATCAGTTCAAGAGAAGCCGCCGGGCTATCCACCGCCAGGCCATGCAGGCTTTGGCTCTTCATGCCCAGGTCTTCCGGCTCGACCCAATACTCGGTGACCTGGCCATCCTTCAGCTCAGCGACAAACGTCGGCGCGGCCAGGCTGAATTCATCCAGGCCATCCTTCGAATGCACCACCAATACATGCTTGCTGCCCATACGCTGCAAGACTTCCGCCAGCGGCCGGCACAAGGCCTGGGTGAACACGCCTACCACCTGATGCTTCACACCGGCCGGATTCGTAAGCGGGCCGAGCATGTTGAACAAGGTACGCAAGCCCAGATCCCGGCGCGGACCGGCGGCGTATTTCATCGCAGAGTGATGGGTCTGGGCAAACATGAAACCAATACCAACGTTGTCAATGCAGCGCGCCACCTGCACCGGCGTCAGGTTCAGGTAGATACCGGCCGCCTCCAGCAGGTCGGCGCTGCCGCTCTTGCCCGAGACTGCACGATTGCCGTGCTTGGCCACGGTGCAGCCAGCAGCGGCAACCACGAACGCAGCAGCGGTCGACACGTTGAAGATATTGGCACCGTCGCCTCCGGTGCCCACCACATCGACCACTCCGTCGAGGGTCTTGAGCTCGACTTTGTCCGCCAGCTCGCGCATCACCGACACTGCGCCGACGATTTCGTCGATGCTTTCGCTCTTCATGCGCATGGCCATCATGAACGCGCCTATCTGCGCGTCCGAGCATTGCCCGGTCATGATTTCGCGCATGACATCGCGCATTTCATCGGTGCTGAGGTCGAGGTGCTCGACGATACGGCTCAGGGCTGTCTTGATGTTCATGAAAAGTCCTTAGCGCGTGCCGCCGGTTTGTTTGAGGAAGTTGGCGAACAGTTCGTGGCCCTGTTCGGTGAGGATCGACTCAGGGTGGAACTGCACGCCTTCGATGTTCAGAGTCTTGTGACGCAGGCCCATGATCTCGTCGACCGAGCCGTCTTCGAGCTGGGTCCAGGCGGTCAGTTCCAGGCAATCTGGCAAGGTTTCGCGCTTGACGATCAATGAATGATAGCGGGTCACCGTCAGCGGACGATTCAGGCCTGCGAATACCCCCTTGTCCTCGTGGAATACCGGGCTAGTCTTACCGTGCATCACTTGACGGGCGCGCACCACATCACCGCCAAAGGCCTGGCCGATGGACTGATGGCCGAGGCAGACGCCAAGAATCGGCAGTTTGCCGGCGAAATGCTTGATCGCTTCAATCGAAATGCCGGCTTCGGTCGGGGTGCAAGGACCGGGGGACACAACGATGCGCTCAGGGTTGAGGGCTTCGATTTCAGCGATGGTCAATTCATCGTTGCGCACGACTTTGACCTGGGAGCCGAGCTCGCCCAGGTACTGCACAACGTTGTAGGTAAAGGAGTCGTAGTTATCGATCATCAGCAACATGGCGTATAGAACCTCTTGAATTCACTGACTTTGAAGATGGCCTTCGAATGATTGACCCGCAGGGCGCTGCGCTTTGTCAGGTGCCGGTGTAGCGCCAGCAAAGCGGCATTTCAAACAGGTAAAGAAGGCAAAGCGATACAGGTCCGGCGAGGCCGGCAAAAGAATTCAGGCGCGCCAACGCCAGCGGGCGTGTGCCTTGATGACTTGATCCAGGAGTTTACTGATGATCAACACGGGGAAGGTCTCGTTCGTACGTCCCGGCACAGTAACTTAGCTGGGCAGAGCGTGCAATATCACCGGGGGTACTGCCCGCGAAACTATCAAAGGCTTCGCGACAGATGGCAAAAGGCCGGAAGTTTTTGGTACTGTCGTTTCGTTCACTAAAACAATAAATAAACGGACTTGCACATGATCAAACAGTCGTTGTTTGTACCGCTCGCAGGATGCTTGCTCGCGATGGCATGCGCCCAGGCGAACGCCGCACCTAATCCTTATACAAGTTTCATTGTCTTCGGGGACAGCCTCAACGATGCAGGGACCTTTACCGACACGGGCGGGCCTGCCGGAGCGACGCAGCGTTACACCAACCGGACCGGGCCGGTTTACCTGGATGGCAGCGGCGAAGTCCGCTCGCTCAACGCCACGCAGATCCTGGGTGGAAAACTGGGGTATTCACCGGACCAGACGGCATCCTCTGCTTCAGCCGTTCGCGCCAACGAAGGCCTGCCTGATGGTAATAACTGGGCTGTAGGCGGCTATCGTACCGACCAGATTCTTGATTCGATTACCAGCATCTCCGCCACCGGCGAACGCACCCGGGCCGGCTATCTTCCGTCCAATAACTTCCGTGCCGACCCGAATGCACTGTATTACCTGTCCGGTGGCGGTAACGACTTCCTGCAAGGTCGCGTCACCAGCCTGCCCCAGGCCAGTGCCGCCGCCGACCGCCTGGCCGACAGCGTGCAGACACTGCAAACCGCCGGCGCCAAATACATCATGGTCTGGCTGCTGCCGGATATCGGCTTTACCCCGGCGTTCAACGGCACCCCACTGCAAGCGTTCACGTCCCAACTCAGCGCCCAGTTCAACACTGAACTGGTAAGCCGACTGCAAAACATCAACGCCGAAGTCATTCCGCTCAACATTCCGGTACTGCTCAAAGAGACGTTCGCCAACCCGGCGCAGTTTGGCCTGGCCACCGACCAGAACCTCATCGCCACCTGCTTCAGCGGCAACGGTTGCACCGAGAACGCCCGCTACGGCATCAACAGCGCCACGCCGGACCCGACCAAGCTGATCTACAACGACTCGGTGCACCCCACCGAAGCCGGGCAGCGTCTGATTGCCGATTACGCCTATTCCCTGCTGGCGGCGCCGTGGGAGCTGACCTTGCTGCCGGAGATGGCCCAGGGCACCGTGCGTGCGCATCAGGACGAATTGCGCAATCAGTGGCTGGCCGACTGGGAAAACTGGCAAGGCGTCGGCCAATGGCGAGCCATTGTTTCCGGCGGCGGACAGCATCAGGACTTTGACGGTCAGGACAGCGTGGCAAGCGCCGACGGCAACGGAGCCAACTTGAACATCGGCGGCAGCTATCGTCTCGACGATGCCTGGCGTGTTGGCCTGGTGGCCGGTTTCTATAACCAGAAACTCGAAGCCGGCAACAACGACTCCGACTACAAGCTCAACACTTACCTGGGCACGGCATTCGCCCAGTATCAGCAAAACCGTGTGTGGGCTGATGCGGCGTTGACGGCCGGGCATCTGGATTACGACAGCCTCAAGCGTAAATTCCAGCTGGGCGTCAACGAACGCGGCGAAAAAGGCGATACCAGCGGCTACGTCGAAGCCTTCAGCGCACGCGTGGGTTACGACATTGCGCAACAAGCCAGCAGCCCCTGGCACCTGTCGCCGTTTGTCAGCGCCGACTTCTCCAAGGTGCAAGTCGATGGTTACTCGGAGGATGGCAACGATTCCACGGCGCTGACCTTCGCCGATCAGGAGCGTATTTCCCGGCGTCTGGGGGCTGGCCTGCAGGGCAAATACCAGATCACCCCGCAAACCCAGGTATTCGGCGAAGCGGCAATCGAACGTGAGTACAACGACGATACCCAGGACGTGGACATCAACCTCAACAGCCTGCCAAACAACCAGTTCACACTGGAAGGCTACACCCCGCAAAGTCACTTGCAACGTGTGAACCTGGGGGTGAGCCACAACCTCACCAAGGACCTGGCACTGCGCGCCAGCTACAACATCCGCAAGGACGACGACTTCACCCAACAGGGCATCAACGTAGGTGTTGCGCTGGACTTCTGATGTGCAGCCAATAAAAAACGCGGCGCCCTCTCAGGCGCCGCGTTTTTTTGGTGTCCGCAAATCCCCTGTAGGAGCTAGCTTGCTAGCTCCTACAGTAGGTTTTGCGTGGATCAGGTATTCGGGGTCTGTTCTGCCAGGGCAACGGCGCGGAACATCGCGCGACGCTTGTTCAGGGTTTCTTCCCATTCCAGTGCCGGCACCGAGTCGGCAACGATGCCGCCACCAGCCTGCACATGCAGTTCGCCGTTCTTGATCACTGCCGTGCGGATCGCAATGGCGGTGTCCATGTTGCCGTTCCAGGCGAAGTAACCGACTGCACCGCCGTAGACGCCACGCTTGACCGGCTCCAGTTCGTCGATGATTTCCATCGCGCGAATCTTCGGTGCGCCGGACAAGGTGCCCGCCGGCAGGATCGCCCGCAGTGCGTCCATGGCCGTCAGCCCGGCTTTCAGTTGCCCGGTGACGTTGGACACGATGTGCATCACGTTGGAGTAACGCTCGATGACCATCTTCTCGGTGAGCTTCACCGAGCCGATTTCCGATACGCGACCGGTGTCGTTGCGGCCGAGGTCGATCAGCATCAAGTGTTCGGCGATTTCCTTGTCGTCCGACAGCAGGTCTTTTTCCAGCGCCAGGTCAGCCTCTTCGTTGGCGCCTCGCGGACGGGTACCGGCAATCGGGCGGACGGTGATCAGGTTGTCTTCGACCCGCACCAGCACTTCCGGCGAACTGCCGACGACGTGGAAGTCGCCGAAGTTGAAGAAGTACATGTAAGGCGTCGGGTTGAAGCAGCGCAGCGCGCGATACAGATCGATCGGCGCCGCCTTGAAGTCGATCGACATGCGCTGGGACGGCACGACCTGCATGCAGTCACCGGCCAGGATATATTCCTTGATGGTATCGACGGCTTTTTCGTAATCGCTCTGGGTGAAGCTGGAGCGGAACACCGGGTCAGCCGATTGTTGCTTGCTGAAATCCAGGCCACGGCGTGGAGTGATCGGCTGACGGAGTTTTTCCAGCAGCTCTTCCAGGCGCGCACGACCTTGTTCGAAGGCGTCTTCCTGCGCCGGGTCGGCCAGGACGATAGCGTGCATCTTGCCGGCCAGGTTGTCGAACACCACCACCGCGTCGGACACCATCAGCAGAATGTCCGGGACGCCCAACGGGTCCGGATTCGGGCATTTGCCCAGGCGTTTCTCGACATAACGCACGCAGTCATAGCCGAAGTAACCCACCAGGCCGCCGTTGAAACGCGGCAAGCCGGCAATGGTCGGCACGTTGTAGCGAGCCTTGAACGCTTCGACAAAGGCCAACGGGTCTTCCACGTCGTGGCTTTCGGTCTCGACACCATCGACGGTCACGCTGACGTGATGATCATGAACCCGCAGCACGGTACGGCACGGCAGGCCGATGATCGAGTAACGGCCCCACTTCTCGCCGCCCTGTACGGACTCCAGCAAGTAGGAATTGGGCTCGTCAGCCAGCTTCAGGTAGATCGACAGCGGCGTGTCGAAGTCGGCCAGGGTTTCGCAGGCAAGCGGGATGCGGTTGTAGCCGGCAGCGGCCAAACGCAGGAATTCTTCGCGGATCATGAGGTGCCTCGTGGCTTGAGGGTCGAACAGTCAGGTATGCAAACGCGCCGGGAACCGGCCAGGATCAAGTCAGGCGCGCCAACGCCAGCGGGCCAGGGCCTTGATGACTTTCATCCAGAGTTTGCGAGTGACCACCACGATGGCGTTTCCAGAAGGGGGTTTGACAGCGTCGGCCAACGTTATCTCAGCGGCCGGATCCAGGCAACCGGGAATTAGTTTGCGCAGGTCATCGATCACCAGTGCCGGCGATTCTTCCGCGATCGGCCGGCCGTGGTTATAGCCGTAGCTCAGGGCCACGCACTTGACCCCCGCCGCTTTCGCCGCCAGCACATCGCTGCGCGAATCGCCGACGAACAACGACTGCGAAGCCGGAATGTTGGCCATTTTCATCACGAAAAACAGCGCGGCCGGATCGGGCTTTTTCTGTGGCAGAGTGTCGCCGCCGATGATCCAGCGGAAATAACGGCCGATTTTCATCTGATCCAACAGCGGCGCGACGAAACGCTCCGGCTTGTTGGTGATCAGCGCCATCTCGACGCCCTGCTTTTTCAGCCATTTGAGGGTGTCACGCACGCCTGGGTAAACCACGGTCAACTCATGGCTCTCGCCATAAGCCTGCATGAAATACTCCAGCGCCCGTTCGGCTTCATGGTCATCGACCGCCGAATGATCGATAGCACCAGCCAGCGCACGGCGCACCAGCACCGGCGCGCCGTTGCCGACCCATTCGCGTACCGCGTCCAGACCGGCGGGCTTGCGACCGAGTTTGAGCAGCATCTTGTCCACAGCCACTGCCAGGTCCGGGACCGAGTCGATCAAGGTACCGTCCAGATCGAACATCACCAGCCGCGGCAGTTGCCCCGGGAACAACTGCTCAAAACCACTCATGGGCGGGCCAGCGCCAGTTCGGAGCGCATCTTGTCGATGACTTCCTGATAATTCGGCGCATTGAAGATGGCCGAGCCGGCGACGAAAGTGTCGGCACCGGCCGCCGCGATTTCGCGGATGTTGTTCACGTTCACGCCACCGTCGATTTCCAGGCGAATGTCACGGCCCGACGCATCGATCAACGCCCGCGCTTCGCGCAGCTTGTCGAGGGTACCTGGGATGAACTTCTGCCCGCCGAAGCCCGGGTTGACGCTCATCAACAGGATCATGTCGACCTTGTCCATCACGTACTTGAGCACGTCCAGCGGGGTCGCCGGGTTGAACACCAGGCCCGACTTGCAGCCGCCTTCGCGGATCATCTGCAGGGAGCGGTCGACGTGCTGGGTAGCTTCCGGGTGGAAGGTGATGTAGGTCGCGCCGGCTTCAATGAAGTCGCCGACGATGCGGTCCACCGGGCTGACCATCAGGTGCGCGTCGATCGGCGCGGTCACGCCGTACTTGCGCAGCGCCGAGCAGACCATCGGGCCGATGGTCAGGTTCGGCACGTAATGGTTGTCCATGACATCGAAGTGCACGAAGTCGGCGCCGGCGGCCAGGACGTTGTCCACTTCTTCACCCAGGCGGGCGAAGTCGGCGGAGAGAATCGACGGAGCAATTACGAAGGGCTGCATGACGCACCTTTTCTGAGCAGAATCACGATGGCGCGCATTGTATACCTCATGCTTTGACGCGCGCACCGTGAGCGCGATGATTGGACCTTGCCATCATCCATCGACGGCAATTGCCCTAGTACGCCGCGCGATAGATTTTTTCGATATCGACGGCACTCAATTTGCGCGGATTGTTGCGCATCAAGCGCTCGATCCCCGCCGCTTCCACGGCCATGGACAGGATGGCGTCCTCGGGCACACCGAAACTGCGCAGGCCTTGGGGAATTTCAACGGCGGCACACAGTTCGGACATGGCTTGCACGGCTTTGTCGGCCGCTTCGTTGATGCTCAAGTGAGCGGTCTTCACGCCCATGGCCTCGGCAATATCCTGCATGCGTTCGATGCAGGCCATCTTGTTCCAGGTCATGACATGGGGCAGTAGCAAGGCATTACTGACGCCATGGGCAATGTTGAAGCGCCCGCCCAGCGGATACGCCAGCGCATGCACCGCGCCAACCCCGGCATTGCCGAACGCCATGCCGGCCATCAGGCTGGCAGTGGCCATGTCTTCCCGGGCTTGCAGGTTCGACGGGTTGGCGTAGGCCTTGGGCAAAGCCTTGGCGATCAACTTGATGGCGCCGATGGCCAGGGCATCGGTGATCGGCGAGGCGTTGACCGACAGATAGGACTCGATGGCATGCACCAGCGCATCGACGCCGCTGGCCGCCGTGACGCTGCGCGGACAGGTCAGGGTCATTTGCGGACTGACCAGCGCCACATCAGGCAACAGGTAGTCGCTGACAATGCCCTTCTTCAGTTGCGCGAGCTTGTCGGAAAGGATGGCGACGTTGGTCACTTCCGAGCCGGTGCCGGCGGTGGTCGGGATGGCGATCAGCGGCGGGCCCTTGCGCGGGACCTGATCGATACCGAACAGATCCTCCAGCGCACCGTGGTACCCGGCGTAGGCCGCCACGCTCTTGGCAATGTCGATGGCACTGCCGCCGCCAAGGCCGATCAAGCCGTCATGCCCACCGTCGCGATAAGCCTGCATGCAATCTTCGACGATGGCGATTTCGGGGTCCGGGAGCACCCGGTCGAAAATCTCGTAACTGCGTTCGCCCAACTGCGCCAGTGCCAGTTCTACCGTGCCGGACTTGACCAGGGCGGCGTCGGTGACGATCAGCGGGTTGTCGATGTCCAGACGCCTCAGCTCGGCAGACAGCTGCTCGATGGCACCTGCGCCGGTGATCAGTTTGTGAGCGATTTTGAAAGAGGAAAGACTCATATGCGCAGCCTCTTATAGGTAGGGGAGCTGGGCACAATAGTAGCTGGGGATTGGGGTTTGTCTGCCATTCAGGAGGTGAATGACCGGACCTCCCGAAAACTACCAAAAACACTTGTAGGAGCGAGCCTGCTCGCGATGAACCTGAGAGCGCCGCGGGGTGTCAGGTTTCCCGCGTTATCGTTGACGTTCATCGCGAGCAAGCTCGCTCCTACAGGGGATTGATGTGAAGCTTTAAACCTGCGCAGTACGCAGCTTCTCGCTCCGCCCACGCAGCCACTCCAGGGTCAGCAGCAGGATCACCGAGAAAGCAAT
>NZ_MRCS01000069.1 GCF_002303925.1 Pseudomonas sp. ACN8 | reverse complement strand
CCGGTGGTACCGGTGATGGTGGTGCTGACGGTGCTGCCGTTGACATAAACGTCATTGGCCGCCGTCGGCACGTTGACGCTGCCGCTGGTCTGGCCCGCCTCGATGGTGATGACCGAGCCATTGCTCAAGGTCACGGTCATCGGCGTGCCGGCCGGGTTGCTCAGGGTCGCGGTGTAGGTGATCTGGCCGCCTTCGCTGATGTTGCCGGTGGCGGTCAGGGTCAGGCCGGTGGTGTCCACGGAGTCGGTGATGGTGGTCACGGCCGGGGTGGTGTTCGGCACCAGGCTTTCGAAGTTGCCGCCGGTGGTAGCGGTGATGGTGGTGCTGACGGTGCTGCCGTTGACATAAACGTCGTTGGCCGGGGTTTCGACCACGACGTTGCCAGTGGTCTGGCCCGCCTCGATGGTGATGACCGAGCCATTGCTCAAGGTCACGGTCATCGGCGTGCCGGCCGGGTTGCTCAGGGTGGCGGTGTAGATGATCTGGCCGCCTTCGCTGATGTTGCCGGTGGCGGTCAGGGTCAGCCCGGTATTGTCCACGGAATCGGTGATGGTGGTCACGGCCGGGGTGGTGTTCGGCACCAGGTTTTCGAAGTTGCCGCCGGTGGTACCGGTGATGGTGGTGCTGACGGTGCTGCCGTTGACATAAACGTCATTGGCCGCCGTCGGCACGTTGACGCTGCCGCTGGTCTGGCCGGTGGCAATGGTAATGGTCGAACCGTTGGACAGGGTGACGGTCACCGGTGTCTGCGCCGGGTTGCTCAGGATCGCGGTATAGGTAATCTGGCCACCTTCGGTGACGGTATTGCCGGCCGTCAGAGTGACCGTGGTGGTGTCGACGGTATCGGTGATCTGGGTCACGGCAGGGGTTGTCGGCGGTGTCACTGTGATGCCGGTGCCGCCGCTGGTGCTGGTGACAGTTACTTCGATCTGGGTCGCGTCGTTATAGACAGTGTCGTTCGCCGCCAATGGCACATTGACGGTGCCGGTGGTCGAGCCAGCGGGAATCACGATCACGGCGCCGTTGGACAAGGTGACAGTCAGGTCGCTCAGCGGTGCCTGGGTGAGTGTCGCGGTGTAGACCAGCACGCCACCGGCCTCGGTGATGGTCGGCGTGGCACTGAGGCTGAGGACTGAATCACTCGGGGTAATGGCGTTGGCATTGGTGGTCTGGCTACCCGGGATTTCCAGGGTGGTTTGCGCAGCCGAGTTGATACCCTCAGTCGGGAAGCCAATGGTCGGGTCGACGCGGCCAGCCGTAGCGTCGAGCACCACGAAACTGTGACCACCACCGGCGGCACCGCCAGAACCCGACGCCGTCGGACCTGCAGCGGTGGCTTCAAGGTCTTTGGTCGGGTCGGCACCGGCGACAATGGCTTGCTGCAACTCTTCAACGGACGGAGCGGCCTGCGCGGTGGCTGCTGCCAGGTCGGTGCCGGAGTCGGGGGCGTCAGCGCTCCACTGGGTGTCACGGCCCAGATCCAGAGTGCGGCCATCGGCCAGTTCCAGGGACACGGCACCGGAAAGGCCGGTGTCGATCTGGTCACCGGCGAACAATTTGTCTCCTTCAACGAGAACGCGGCGGTTGCCCTCTGGGGACACCACGAAAACCTGACCGACAATGCTTTTGACGATGGCAACAACACTGCTCATTGAAGACTCTCCGGGGTGTCACGTTCAGTTGGCTTCCATGGACCTGATGGCGTTTGCGCCGACCAGTCTGGACGTACATTGCAAAATAGATGCACAAGTTTGACGCATCAAATCGTCAATAATTTGGCTATATTTTTTCGCTATTAACTTTATGCCAAACTATTGACCTTCTGAGTCCCATCCTAAACAATCGTCCCAGTAATGTCACATTGATATTTGAGCTGTGACCTGTCCTCGGTATGTGATCCAGTTCCGTTTTTGAACTTTCCGACATACGGTCATTCCGCTTGCCATCTTCCGACGCAGCGCGTTCTTTTGCTGTGATTCAAGACAAGAAGTCCTGGGAAATTCCTACAATGCGTTCGCCTTTGTTCATGGCTGTACCTTTCGCCCTCGCCGCGTCCTTCGTCCAGGCGCAGTCCTTACCAGAAGCCATGCAACAAGCGCTGGATGTCCATCCGGAAGTCCAGGCGGGCGTCAACAGCCGGTTGGCTGCGGACTATCAGTTGAAGGCTGCGAAGGGTGGGTACTTGCCACGGGTCGACCTGCTGGGCGGTTATGGTCGTGAAGGCACCGATAGCGTGACGACGCGAGACGACGGCAACAATCACTTCGAAACCCTGAATCGCAGTGAATCAAGTTTGCGACTGACCCAAATGGTTTTTGACGGTTTTGCGACGTCCAGCGAAGTCGGGCGTCAACAAGCCACCGTCAACTCCCGCGCCTACTCGCTGCTGAGTACCTCCGAGCGCACCGGGTTGACTGTAGCCCAGGTCTATCTCGACGTGCTGACCCGCCGCGAATTCGTGCGTCTGGCCGAGGAAAATCTCAAGAGCCACCAACGCATTTACGACCAGATTCAACTGCGCACCCAGCGCGGCGTCGGCAGTGGCGCCGACCTTGATCAGGCCGAGGCGCGGATGGCCCAGGCGCGCAACAACCTGATCACTGAACAGACCAACCTGGCTGACGCCGAAACCAACTTCCTCTCCGCCGTCGGCCAGATGCCGGATCAACTGGAGCGCCCGGCGAATTTCCTGGCGTTGATGCCGGCCAACCTGAATGAAGCCCGTGCGCAGATGCTGGAAAACAGCCCGATCCTGCGCTCGGCCGAATCCGATATCGCCGCTGCCGAGAAGCAGTACGACACGGCCAAGTCGACGTTCTACCCGCGCTTCGATGCTGAGTTGGGTCGCTCCGCGGACAACGATATTGATGGTCAGAACGGCCACAATAACGAATGGCAAGCCATGCTGCGCATGCGTTTCAACCTGTATTCCGGCGGCAGCAACAAGGCTGATCTGGAGTCCAAGTCCTACCTGTCGAACCAGGCGCTGGATATCCGCAACAACGCCCTGCGCCAATTGAATGAAGAGCTGGGCCTGGCCTGGAACGCCCTGAACAATGCCAATGCGCAGGTGCCGATCGCCCAGCAATACGTCGATCACAGCACCGCCGTGCGTATCGCTTACCAGCGTCAGTTCAGCCTTGGCGAGCGTACCCTGCTCGATTTGCTCGACAGTGAGAACGAACTGTTCACCTCTTCTCGTCGTCTGGCGGAGATCAAGAACATTCAGTTATTTACTCAGTACCGAATCAAGGCGACCATGGGCGAGTTGCTCAAGAGCCAGGGAGTGGTCGCACCATTGGCATCCGTTGTGCAGAACGACGTGAAGCCCAAGGTCCAATTGCCCGGTATGAATTGAGCAGGACCTTCGTTGTTCAATTGTTAGCCAAGAGTGCCGAGCGTGGAATCAGAAGTCAGTCGGGTTCAACTCATTCATGATCCGCGCGCGTTGCATGACGATCCGCTACTGGATGGTCTGCTCGCTCTTTGCATGCTGCATCAGAAACCTGCCAGCGCGGCAATGCTCACCACCGGCCTGCCGCTGCCCGAGCAGCGCCTGAGTGTCGACTTGCTGCCTCGCGCGGCCGCTCGCGCGGGGCTGCAAGGTCGGGTGCTGCAACGCAAGCTGGAGGATATTCCAGCGATTGCCATGCCGGCATTGTTGCTGCTCAAGGACGGTCGCAGTGCCGTCCTGCTCGGCTGGCAAGGCGAAGACCAGGTGCGGGTACTGCTCAGCGAAAGCGATGGCGGTGAGACCCTGGTCAGCCGTGAGCTGCTGGCCGACGACTACACCGGCAAGGTCTTTTTCGCCCAGCCGCAGCACAAATTCGACGTCAACCACGGCACGCTGATTCCGCGTGCGCGCTCGTGGTTCCGCGACACCCTCAAGCGTTCGCGCTGGTTGTACGCCGACGCCATCGCCGCCAGTTTTCTGATCAACATCATTGCCATGGCCGCGCCGTTGTTCGTGATGAACGTCTACGACCGCGTCGTGCCGAACCAGGCCGAGGCGACGCTCTGGGTGCTTGCCCTCGGCATCACCGGCGCCTACCTGTTCGACCTGATCCTGAAAAGCCTGCGTAGCCTGTGCCTGGATCTGGCCGGCAAGAAAACCGACCTGATCATCTCGGCCACACTGTTCGAACGCATCGTCGGCATGGCCATGAAGTACCGGCCGGCGCGGGTCGGCAGCTTTGCCCAGAACATCCATGAGTTCCAGAGCCTGCGGGACTTCCTCGCCTCGCTGACGCTGACCAGCCTGATCGACCTGCCGTTCACGATTCTGATTTTCATCGTCATCGCGATCCTTGGTGGGCATCTGGTGTGGATACCAGTGCTGGCATTCCCGATCGCCCTGGCTATTGGCTATGCCTTGCAGAAACCCCTGGTGGCGACCATGGAGCGGACCATGGCATTGGGGGCCGAGCGTCAGTCGAGCCTGATCGAAACCCTGGCCGGCCTCGATGCGGTGAAAGTCAACAACGCCGAAAGCGAACGCCAGTATCAGTGGGAACAGACCATCGGCACCCTCAGTCGCCTTGAGTTGCGAGTGAAAATGCTCTCCGGCCTGGCGATGAACATCACCTTGCTGATCCAGCAACTGGCCGGGGTGATCATGATCGTCTTCGGCGTGTACCAGATCATCGACGGTCACCTGAGCATGGGCGGCCTGATTGCCTGCTACATGCTCAGTGGCCGTGCGCTCAGCCCGCTGGCGTCACTGTCCGGGCTGCTGACTCGTTATCAGCAGGCGCGAGTGACCATGACCTCGGTCGACCAGATGATGGAGCTGCCCCAGGAGCGCAATTTCGAAGAACGTCCGCTCAGCCGCAAGGTGCTGCAGGGCGGTATTGAGTGCCGCCAGCTCAACTTCACCTACCCGCAACAGCAGAACCTGGCGCTGAAGAACATCAACCTGTCGATCAGTCCCGGGGAGAAGGTCGGCATCATTGGCCGAAGCGGCTCGGGCAAGAGCTCGCTGGCGAAATTGCTGGTGGGGTTGTACCAGCCGGATGACGGCACGCTGTTGGTCGACGGTGTGGATATCCGCCAGATCGACGTCAGCGAACTGCGATACAACATCGGCTACGTGCCCCAGGACATTCAGTTGCTCGCCGGCACCTTGCGCGACAACCTGGTTTCCGGGGCGCGGTATGTAGAGGACGAACTGGTGCTGCAAGCCGCGGAACTGGCCGGCGTCCACGAGTATGCGCGCCTGCATCCGCAGGGTTATGAGCTGCAAGTCGGCGAACGCGGGCAGAACCTCTCCGGTGGTCAACGGCAAAACGTCGCCCTGGCCCGTGCATTGCTGCTCAACCCGCCGATCCTGCTGCTCGACGAGCCGACCAGTGCCATGGATAACACCGGCGAAGAGCGCCTCAAGCAGCGCCTGGCAGCGGTGATCGAAAACAAGACCATGGTGCTGGTAACGCACCGGGCATCGCTATTGTCGCTGGTGGACCGATTGATCGTGATCGACCGCGGGCAGATTCTCGCCGACGGCCCGAAAGCCGCGGTGATGGAAGCGTTGAAGAAGGGGCAGATCAGTGTTGCTTAAGTCGGGTAAGGGTTCGATCCTTCGCTACTTCAAAGGCTCTGCTTCGCTTCAGGGGCAGCCGCTGCCAGAGGTCAACAAGGCGCTGATCGAGGATGCGCCACGGGTGGTGCGGCTGACGATCTGGGCGATCATCGCGTTCTTTGTGTTTCTGATGCTCTGGGCCAACTTCGCGGTGATCGACGAAGTGACCAAGGGCGACGGCAAGGCGATTCCGTCGTCGAAGATCCAGAAAATCCAGAACCTTGAAGGCGGTATCGTTGCCGAGCTGTTCGTCAAGGAAGGCCAGATCGTCGAAGCCGGCGCACCGCTGATTCGCCTGGACGACACGCGATTTGCTTCGAACGTCGGTGAAACCGAGGCCGATCGCTTGTCGATGCTGCTGCGGGTCGAACGCCTGAGCGCTGAGGTCGAAGATCGCCCGCTGAACTTCCCCGAGGATGTGCTCAAGGCCGTACCGGGTCAGGCCAAGAGCGAAGAGTCGCTCTATATAAGCCGTCGCCAACAGTTGCACGATGAGATTGGCGGCTTGCAGGAGCAACTGATCCAGCGCCAGCAAGAGCTGCGCGAATTCACGTCCAAGCAGGCGCAGTATCGCCAGCAATTGGGCTTCCAGCGTCAGGAAATCAGCATGTCCGAGCCGTTGGTGGCCCAGGGCGCGGTATCGCCGGTGGAAGTCCTGCGCCTCAGGCGTGCCGAAGCCGAGACCCGTGGTCAGCTCGACGCCACCACCCTGGCCATTCCACGTGCCGAATCGGCAATCAAGGAAGTGCAGCGCAAGGTCGATGAAACCCGCGGCAAGTTCCGTAGCGAAGCCCTGACCCAACTCAACGAAGCACGCACCGACCTGAACAAGGCCCAGGCCACCGGCAAGGCCCTGGAAGACCGGGTCAGCCGGACGCTGGTCACTTCGCCAGTGCGGGGTATCGTCAACAAGTTGCTGGTCAATACCATCGGCGGGGTTATCCAGCCGGGCAGCGACATGGTGGAAATCGTGCCGCTGGACGACACCTTGCTGGTCGAGGCGAAGATCCGCCCGCAAGACATCGCGTTCCTGCATCCGGGGCAGGAAGCGACGGTGAAATTCACCGCCTATGACTACACCATCTACGGCGGGTTGAAGGCCAAGCTGGAGCAGATCGGCGCCGACACCATCACCGACGAAGACAAAAAAACCACTTACTACATCATCAAGCTGCGCACCGACCGCAGTCACTTGGGCACCGATGAAAAACCGTTGCTGATCATTCCGGGGATGGTGGCTTCGGTGGACATTATCACTGGCAAGAAGACCGTACTGAGCTATCTGCTCAAGCCGATCATCCGGGCGCGGGCCGAGGCGCTGCACGAGCGGTAATCCACCTTCGGGGCTACTGGCCTCATCGTCGGAACGCCGCCCGGAGCGAGCTTCCACATTGGATTTTTTGCTGGAGCACAATTTTGTGCCTGCGGAGAACCCCTGTGGGAGCGAGCCTGCTCGCGATGGCGTCCGCCGGAACACCAAACCCTGTCAGAAAGTGACAAATAATGTCACTTGGCCACCCACTCAGTCCCTCATCAATGGCCATATCGTTATTCATTAACGGTATTTAAATTTCAATTCTTATATCTATAAAGTCATTCTCCTGCGTACCTGCCGACCAATCGGCGCGCCGCACGACACGAACCAACACGGGATCTCCGTGAGTTTCTGATCGACGCGCGCGCCTTTGAGCGTGCCGTGCGTGGGAGTGATTTATGTCTGCAGCTTCAGCTTCGCCAAGCATCGCGCCACAATTCTTTGAAATCCGCCCGTTCAGCACAGCGGTGGGCGCCGAGATCATCGGTCTCGATCTGTCCCGTCCGATCAATGATGACGATTTTTCCCGCATTCACCGCGCGCACCTGGATCATCACGTGGTGGTGTTCCGCGACCAGCGCATCACCCCTGAGCAACAGATCGACTTCAGTCGTCGTTTTGGCGTGTTGCAGATCCATGTGCTCAAGCAGTTCCTGCTGGCAGGGCATCCGGAAATCCTGATCGTTTCCAATATCGTCGAAAATGGCCAGAACATCGGCCTGGGCGATGCAGGGAAGTTCTGGCACTCCGATCTTTCCTATAAAGAGCTGCCGAGCCTGGGCTCGATGCTGCATGCCCAAGAGCTGCCGTCAGAAGGCGGCGACACCTTGTTCGCCGACCTGCACAAAGCCTGGGACAGCCTGCCGCTCGCGTTGCGCAAAGCGGTGGAAGGCCGCTCGGCGGCGCACTCCTACACGGCGCGTTACAGCGAGACCAAATTCGAAGGCAACTGGCGCCCGACCCTGACGCCTGAGCAGCTTGCCCAGGTTGCCGAAGTTGTTCACCCGGTCGTGCGTACCCACCCGGAAAACGGCCGCAAGGCGTTGTTCGTCAGCGAAGGGTTCACCACCCGCATCGTTGGCCTGCCGGAAGACGAGAGCCAGCAACTACTGACCGAGCTGTATGCCCACAGTGTGTTGCCGCAAAACATCTACCGCCATCAATGGCAGCCCCATGACCTGGTGTTCTGGGACAACCGTTCGCTGATCCACCTCGCCGCCGGATGCCCCAGCCATCTGCGCCGCAAGCTGTATCGCACCACCATCCAGGGCGACGCGCCTTTCTGATCTGTCGGAGATTTGATCATGTCCAAACGTCTTCCATTCGCACCGCTGGCCGCAGCCATCGGCCTGGGTTTCAGCCTGATCGCCGGCAGTCTGGTGGCGCCGACCGTGGCTCACGCCGAAGGTGAAATCCGCATCGCCGAACAGTTCGGCATCGTTTATTTGCTGCTCAATGTGGTGCGCGATCAGAACCTGATCGAAAAGTACGGCAAGCAGGAAGGGATCGACATCAAGGTCGACTGGACCCAGCTCTCCGGCGGCGCGGCGGTCAACGATGCGTTGCTGTCGGGCTCGATCGACATTGCTGGCGCCGGTGTCGGCCCGCTGCTGACCATCTGGGATCGCACCCGCGGCAAGCAGAACGTCAAGGCCGTGGCTTCCCTGGGTAACTTTCCGTACTACCTGGTGAGCAATAACCCCAAGGTCAAAACCATCGCCGACTTCACCGAGAAGGACCGCATCGCGGTGCCGGCGGTGGGCGTGTCGGTGCAGTCGCGCTTCCTCCAATACGCGGCGGCCAGACAGTGGGGTGACAAGGACTTCAATCGCCTCGACAAGTACACCATTGCCGTCCCGCATCCTGATGCCACGGCTGCACTGGTGGCCGGCGGCACCGAGCTGAGCGGGCACTTTTCCAACCCGCCGTTCCAGGATCAGGAACTGGCCAATCCCAACGTGCACGTGGTGCTGAACACCTTTGACCTGCTCGGTCCGAACTCGCCGACGGTGCTGTTCGCCACCGAGAAATTCCGCAATGAGAACCCGAAAACCTACAAGGCATTCATTGAGGCGCTGACCGAAGCGGCGCAATTCGCACAGAACGACAAGGGCGCGGCAGCCGACACCTACATCCGTGTTACCAAGGCCAAAATCGACCGCGCCGCGTTGCTGAAAATCATCGACAACCCGCAATTCGAATTCAGCGTCACGCCGAAAAACACTTTCCCTCTGGCGGAGTTCCTCTACCGCGTCGGAGCGATCAAAAACAAACCGGATTCATGGAAGGACTACTTCTTCCAGGACGCCAAACCGCTGCAGGGGAGCTGACCGACATGAACGCCCCTTTGCAAGGCCACACGGTCAGCAAACCGATCGCGGCGGCCCAGGCGCTGCTGTCGGTCGATAACGTCAGTCTCGAATACCGCACGCCGCAGCGGGTGGTGCGGGCGACCCATCAAGTCAGTTTCGAAATCGACCCGGCGGACCGCTTTGTCCTGCTCGGGCCGTCCGGCTGTGGCAAGTCGACGTTGCTCAAGGCCGCCGCCGGCTTCATCCAGCCAGTGGAAGGCGAGATCCGTCTGCAGGGCCGGCGCGTCGATGCGCCGGGGCCGGACCGGATCGTGGTGTTTCAGGAGTTCGATCAACTGCCGCCGTGGAAAACCGTGAAGCAGAATGTGATGTTTCCGCTTCTGGCCTCGAAAACCCTCAAGCGCAGGGAGGCCGAAGAGCGGGCACTGCACTATCTGGACAAGGTCGGCCTGGTGGCGTTTGCCGATGCTTATCCGCACACCTTGTCCGGTGGCATGAAGGCACGGGTCGCCATCGCTCGGGCGCTGGCGATGCAGCCGAAAATCCTGTTGATGGACGAACCCTTTGCCGCGCTCGATGCCCTGACCCGACGCAAGATGCAGGAGGAACTGTTGCTGCTCTGGGAAGAGGTTCGCTTCACGCTGCTGTTCGTCACGCACTCCATCGAAGAGGCGCTGGTGGTGGGCAATCGCATTCTGTTGCTGTCGCCCCATCCGGGCCGGGTGAGGGCGCAAGTCCACAGCCATCAATACGATTTGCACAGCCTCGGCGGTGTGGCGTTTCAGGAATCGGCGCGACGCATTCACCGGCTGTTGTTCGACGAAGGTCAATCACCGCAAACCGAGCATGAACTGGACTTCGCCGACATCCGCATCGCTTATTGAGCCAGTAGAGAGGAGGGCCCGATGAGCCATTTATCATCCCCGCGTGAAGAGTTCGAAACGGTTTTGCAGCCGCTGACCAGTGTGCCGCTGGAGCGGGGATTACCCCTCGGCCAACGACTGTGGCAGCAAGGTTGGCTGCGCAAAACCCTGATTCTGATTTTGCTCGCAGTGCTGTGGGAAGCCGTTGCCCGCTATCAGAACAACGACCTGCTGCTGCCGAGCTTTGTGCAAACCGCACATGCGCTCTATGACGGTCTGCTCAGTGGTGAATTGCTGGGCAAGGTATGGATTTCTTTGGTGGTGTTGCTCAAGGGTTACCTGATTGGCATCGTCCTGGCGTTTGCCCTGACCACACTGGCAGTGTCGACGCAGTTCGGTCGTGATCTGCTCAGCACCCTGACTTCGATGTTCAACCCCTTGCCGGCCATCGCCCTGCTGCCGTTGGCGCTGCTGTGGTTTGGACTGGGCCAGAACAGTCTGATTTTCGTGCTGGTGCATTCGGTGCTCTGGGCACTGGCACTGAACACCTACGCCGGCTTCCTCGGCGTCTCGGAAACCCTGCGCATGGCCGGGCGCAACTATGGCCTCAAGGGCATGCGCTTTGTGCTGTTCATCCTGATCCCGGCAGCACTGCCGTCGATCCTCGCGGGGCTGAAAATCGGCTGGGCGTTTGCCTGGCGGACGTTGATTGCGGCTGAGCTGGTGTTTGGTGCGACCAGCGGGAAGGGCGGGCTGGGGTGGTACATTTTTCAGAATCGCAATGAGCTGTACACCGACAAGGTGTTTGCCGGGTTGGCGGTGGTGATTTTGATTGGGTTGCTGGTGGAGAATCTGGTGTTTGATTCGTTGGAGCGGGTGACGGTGAAAAGGTGGGGGATGCTGCGGTAGCATTGCGCTTGAATCAATCTTGATCAGATATGAGTGCATGCGATGCAATTCCCCGACATGAACCTGTTGGTCGCCCTCGACGCCTTGCTCGATGAGGGCAGTGTGGTGGGCGCCGCGCGGCGGATGAACCTGAGTCCGGCGGCCATGAGCCGGACGTTGACGCGCATCCGCGAAGCCATTGGCGATCCGATCCTGGTGCGCGCCGGCCGTGGCCTGGTGCCGACCCCCAAGGCGCTGGAATTGCGCGAACAGGTGCGCAGTGTGGTGGAGCAGGCCGGGCTGCTGTTTCGTTCGGCCGATGCGGTGGAACTGAGTTCGCTGCGACGGCGGTTCAGTATTCGGGCCAACGACTTCTTTGTCGGCGTCTACGGCGGCAAGCTGTTCGACACCCTTGATCGTCAGGCGCCGCACTGCGAATTGCGTTTCGTCCCGGAAGGCGATGGTGATGATGAGGCGTTGCGCGAAGGGCGGATCGATCTGAGCATCAGTAACACCCGGCCGCTGACGCCGGAAGTGAAAGTCCAGAACCTGTTTTCCACACACTTTGTCGGCCTGGTGCGTGAGGATCACCCGCTGCTGGACGATGAAATCACGGCGGAGCGTTACGCAGGGTTCTCGCATATCAGCATGTCCCGGCGTGGCATTGCCCGGGGGCCGATCGATACCGCGCTCAATGCCTTGGGGTTGGAGCGGCGGGTGGCGGTGATCGCGCCGAGCTTTCATGCGGCGATGTTCGCCTTGCCCGATTCCGACCTGATTCTGCCGGTGCCCAAGGAAGCCTTGCTGAGTGTGCGACGGCTCGGACTGAAGCTGCGCTCGTTCGACCTGCCGATCCCGTTGCCGACGTTGATGTTGACCCAGGCCTGGCATCCGCGTTTCGACAAGGATCCGGCCCACCGCTGGCTGCGTGAAACGCTCAAGACGTGTTGCGATGAGACGTGGCTGGCTGCACAACCTGAAAGTCACCGCTGAACTCCTGTGGGAGCGAGCCTGCTCGCGATGGTCGCCAACGATAACGCTGGTTGGCAGGTTCCCCGCGGCGTTCTCGGGTTTATCGCGAGCAGGCTCGCTCCTACAAGGGGCAGGGGTTTTGTATTGTTGTGTCTAGCGCACTTATAACCTGCCAATAAGTTGATTTTCGTCAGGCATCACACTTCCTAGAATGCTTCGGTCTTTCCACGCCGGAGCTTGCAGTACATGACTTCCCTCACGGCCCCGGCGCCTGTCGCCGCGACCGGCCCGACAGCTTCACCACAGGTTTTCGGCCCGCGGATCATCATCGGTCTGGTGGGCGTATTGCTCGCGGTGCTGGTGTCGGGCCTGAACGAGATGGTGACCAAAGTCGCCCTGGCCGACATCCGTGGTGCGTTGGCCATCGGCTACGACGAAGGCACCTGGCTGGTGGCCTGTTACACCGCGACGTCGGTGGCGGCCATGGCGTTCGCGCCGTGGTGTGCGGTGACGTTCTCGTTGCGGCGTTTCACCTTGTGGGCCATCAGCCTGTTCACCCTGCTGGGTGTGCTGTGCCCCTTCGCCCCGAATTACGAAAGCCTGTTGTTGCTGCGCACCTTGCAAGGCCTCGCGGGCGGTGCATTGCCACCCATGCTGATGACCGTGGCCCTGCGGTTTTTGCCGGCCAATGTGAAGTTATATGGCCTGGCCGGTTATGCCCTGACGGCGACGTTCGGCCCGGGCCTGGGCACGCCGTTGGCCGGGTTGTGGACCGAGTACGTCGGCTGGCAATGGGCCTTCTGGCAAGTCATCGCGCCGTGCCTGATTGCCATGGCCGCAGTGGCGTATGGCTTACCCCGGGACCCCCTGCGCCTGGAGCGCTTCAAGTCCTTCAACTGGCGCGGCGTGCTGCTGGGTTTTCCCGCCATCTGCATGCTGGTGATCGGCATTCTGCAGGGCAATCGTCTGGATTGGTTCGAGTCCAGCCTGATCTGTGGATTACTCGGTGGCGGGCTGTTGCTGCTGGTGCTGTTTTTGGTCGGCGAGTGGTCGCAGCCGATGCCGTTTTTCAAGATGCAGATGCTCGGCATCCGTAACCTGTCTTTCGCCTTGCTGACCTTGGCGGGCGTGCTGGTGGTGTTGCAGGCGGTGATCATCATTCCGTCCAGCTACCTGGCGCAGGTCCAGGGGTATCGTCCGTTGCAGACCGCACCGATCATGCTGCTGGCGGCGCTGCCGCAATTGATTGCGCTGCCATTGGTGGCGGCGCTGTGCAACTTTCGCTGGGTCGATTGCCGCTGGGTGTTGGGCATCGGCCTGAGCATGCTGGCGCTGTCGTGCGTCGGCGGTTCGCAACTGACGTCCGCGTGGATTCGTGACGACTTCTATGTGCTGCAATGGCTGCAGATTTTCGGTCAGCCCATGGCGGTGCTGCCGCTGCTGATGCTGTCCACCGGCAGCATCAACCCGATGGAGGGGCCGTTTGCATCGGCCTGGTTCAACACCGTCAAAGGCCTGTCGGCGGTCATCGCCACCGGGGTGATCGAGGCGTTGACCACGGCACGCCTGCATTTTCACTCGACCATGCTGGTCGATCGCCTCGGCAACTCACCGCTGGCCGAATACGACAGCGCAAGCCTCGCTCATCGTCTGCATGAGCAAGCGGTGGTGCTCACGTCCTCTGATCTTTACCTGTGCATGGCCGGTATCGCTGTGACCCTGATCCTGCTGATTTTCTGGCTGCCGACGCGGATCTTTCCGCCGCGCGCACCGACCTGAATGCTCCACTGATACCAGAAGGTTTTTATGAACACTCAAGCAAAGCAGAAAGTCGCGGTGGCCGTGGTCGCTGCGCTGGCCGTCGGCGTGCTGCTGTACCTGACGATGCCCGGCCTTTTCGGCAAGCGCACCCAACAGAGCACCAACGATGCTTATGTCTCGGCGGATTTCACTCTGGTCGTGCCGCGCGTTGCCGGGTTCATCAAGCAAGTGCTGGTGGAGGACAACCAACAGGTCAAGGCCGGGCAGTTGCTGGCGCTGATCGATGACCGGGATCTACGCGCCGCCGCCGAGGCCGCCGATGCCGAAACGCTGGTGGCCAGGGCGCAACTGCAAAACGCCCGGGCGACCCTCGAGCGCCAGGCGTCGGTGATTGCCCAGGCGCAATCCTCGGTGGTTTCGGCAAAGGCGGAAGTGGCCTTTGCCGAGCATGAATTGAACCGCTACAACCACCTCGCCGGGGTGGGCGCCGGTACGGTGCAAAACGCACAACAGGCGCAAACGCGCATCGACCAGGCCTCCGCGCGGCTGACCAATGCCACGGCGGTGCTGGCGGCGGAACGCAAGCAAGTGGAAATCCTCACGGCCCAGCGCGATGCAGCCGAAGGTGGCCTGAAACGGGCGCAAGCGAAGCTGGAAATGGCCAGCTACGAGTTGTCCTATACCAGGATCGTCGCGCCCCAGGACGGCATGGTCGGCGAACGCGCGGTGCGGGTCGGCGCCTATGTCACCCCGGGCAGCAAAATCCTCGCGGTGGTGCCGCTGGCGCAGGCTTACGTGATGGCCAATTTCCAGGAGACCCAACTGACGGATGTACAGCCAGGGCAGGCTGTACAGGTGCGCGTCGACAGCCTGCGCGGCGCGGCACTCAACGGTCGTGTCGAAAGCATTGCGCCGGCCACCGGGGTGACGTTCGCCGCGGTCAAACCGGACAACGCCACCGGCAACTTCACCAAGGTGGTGCAGCGGATACCGGTGAAGATTGTGCTGGAGCCGGGACAATTGTTGGCCGAGCGCTTGCGGGTAGGGATGTCGGTGGAGGCGAGTATTGAAACCGGCAGCAATGTGTCGTCTGTGGGTGAGGTGACTCAGCGATGAAGGACTGTGTTGGCTGGTCAGGCGCCTTCGCGAGCAGGCTCGCTCCCACAAGGGATCTGCGCAGTGCTGACAGTTCTGGATCCTTCGCAAGTTCATTGTGGGAGCGAGCCTGCTCGCGAAGAGGCCTGTGGCAGCCACTCACCTTCAGTGCCTTGCTCGTCATGAGTCTCAGCGGCTGCACCGTCGGCCCGGACTTCCAGAAGCCTGAGGTACAGCCAATTGCCGAATGGTCGAAACCATCAAGGGCAGCCACCAGCCAGGCTATCGCCGAAACGATGACCGAGCGCTGGTGGGAGGTGTTCCACGACCCCAAACTTTCAGCCCTGAGCCAACGCGCCCTGACCGACAACCTCGACCTGAAGCTGGCCAGTAGCCGCTTGCAGCAAAGTCGTGCGGTGCGCCAGGTCACCACTGCCGACCGCTACCCCAACACGTCCGCCGGCGGCCGTTACGGACGCAACCGCAACAGTGGTGAAGGCTTGAGCGACCCGTCAGGACACAACGGCCAATCCGCCTTCAGTCTGTGGGATGTCGGCTTTTCCGCCTCCTGGGAGCTGGATTTCTGGGGCCGTGTGCGGCGGGAAACCGAAGCGGCCGACGCCAACCTGGAAGTCGCCGAGAACGACCGACGCGGTGTGCTGCTGTCGGTGTTGGCCGAAACCGCCCAGGACTACATTCAGCTGCGCGGCGTGCAGAACACCCGACTCGTCACCGAACAGAACCTCGACGTTGCCCGCCATAACCTGAAGCTCTCGCAGTTGCGTCTGGCCGACGGCGTCGCGACGGACCTGGATGTCGCCGAAGCCGCCGCACAAGTGGCGGCCATCGAATCGCGCCTGCCCGCACTGGAACAGCGCCAGTGGCAATTGATCAATGCCTTGAGTCTGTTGATGGGCGAACCGCCCCAGGCATTGGCGGCGCAGTTATCCACAGACGCACCGGTGCCACAAACGCCGCGTCAGGTCGCCATCGGCTTGCCCTCGCAACTGGCTGAACGCCGGCCGGACATTCGCCAGGCCGAAGCGCGATTGCATGCAGCGACGGCCAGCATTGGTGTAGCAAAGGGCGATTTCTATCCGCGAATTACCCTGTCGGGGAACATCGGTTCCCAGGCCATGCAACTGAGCGATTTCGGCTCCTGGGGTTCGCGTTCGTTCGGGATCGGTCCGCAGTTCAGCTTGCCATTGTTCGACGCAGGCCGCTTGCGTGGCGTACTCGAGTTACGCGAAGCACAACAACAGGAGGCCGCTATCGCCTATCAGCAAACCGTGCTGCGCGCCTGGCATGAAATCGACGACCAGTTGACCGCCTACAACGCTAGCCAGCTGCGCCGCGACAGCCTGGCCGAAGCCGTGCGCCAGAACCGCATTGCGCTGGACACCGCGCAACAGCAGTACGTCGAGGGCGTGGTGGATTTCGTCACCGTACTCACCGTGCAAGGCGCGTTGCTGGCGACGCAGGAGCAGTGGGTCGAAAGCTCGACCGGCGTGTCGCTGGCGGCCGTCGGGTTGTACAAGGCGTTGGGTGGGGGTTGGGAGTCAGTGTACCCATTGGCCGAGACGGCGCAGCGTTAATACGCAGGCAATGATGGCCATCTGCTTGACGCTAGTCACCGCTGTCGTAGACTCCGTTGATCCGGAAGGGAGTACGGTCATGCGGATTTTCTGTGTGTTGGGGTTGGGATGTGTACTCGTCGCGAGCGTTGTCCAGGCGCAAACGCCTGGGGCAGACGATCCGCTTGCGCAAATGGATGCAGGCGCCAGTGCTGCGACCAGCACCGAGGCTCGCGGTGTATTGCGGGCCCGGGATCAGGCCGTACTGGCCAGTGAGGTGCCCGGGCGGATTGTCGAGTTGCCGTTCAGCGAGGGGGAATCGTTCAAGAAGGGCGATACCCTGGCGCGGTTCGATTGCTCGGCCTATCAGGCGCAGCTCAATGCCGCGCAAGCGGCCAGCCGTGGCGCGGGTGAAGAGCTGGCGCACAACCGGCAACTGGCCGCGCTGCATTCTGTCGGGCGTTTCGAAGTGGCACGTGCCGAGGCCAAGGTCAGCGAAACCCAGGCGCAGTCTCAGGTGTATCAAGTGCAGGTCAAGCGTTGCAGCGTGCTGGCACCGTTCGATGGCCAGGTCGTCGAGCGCAAGGTACAGCGCTATGAAAGCGTACCTGCCGGCGCACCCTTGCTGGACGTGGTCGATAACCGCACCCTGGAAATCCATCTGCTGGTGCCCTCGCGCTGGATGGCGCGACTCAAGCCCGGCCAGACCTTCAGTTTTGTCCCCGATGAAACCGGCAAGCCGCTGGATGTGACAGTCAAACGCCTGGGCGCGCGAATCGATGAAGGCAGCCAGACCTTGCTGCTGGTGGCCAGCGTGCCCGATGCTAGCGGGCTGCTGGCGGGCATGAGCGGCACGGCGCATTTCGCGGAGTTCAAGTGAACGCGCCGGTGAGCGGCGGCGCCGAGCAGGTATTCGCACGCTTTCTCGACCTTGAGCGCCAGACCCGCGCAGCCCAAACACCCGCCCAATTAGCCTACAGCCTGGTCAATGATGGCCAGGCACTGTTTGGCTTTCGCCATGCGGCACTGTTGATCGCGGGGAAGGTGCAGGCCGTGACGGGTGTCAGCGCGGTGGAGCCGAATTCACCCTTTGTAGCGTTCGTCGAGCAGGCGGTGGTGCAGCTGTTCAAGCGCGAACAATTGCAGCAGGCGCGGGTCATTGCCGCCGATGTCCTTAGCGAGTCGTTGCAGGCTGAATGGCAAAGCCTGTCGGCTGCGCAGGTGTTCTGGTTGCCGCTGATCGATCGCCAGGGCGAGGTGTTCGGCGGGTTGTGGCTGGCCAGGGACGTTAGGTGGAACCCTGCCGAACAAGTGCTGCTGGCGCAACTGGGCGATACCTACGGCCACGCCTGGCAGGCATTGCAGCCACGCAAGCCATGGCGTCTGCGCTGGACCCGCAAACGCCAGGCGTTGCTGGTCGCGTTGCTGTTGCTCGGGCTGTTGATCCCGGTGCGCCAGTCCGTACTGGCACCGGCCGAAGTGGTGCCGCTGGGCGGTCGGGTCGTGGCGGCGCCGCTGGACGGTGTGATTGCCGAGTTCCTGGTCAAACCCAACCAGACGGTGATGGCCGGCGAGTTGCTGCTGCGCTTCGAAAGCACCACGCTCAAGGCTCAGGCCGATGTCGCCGATCGCGCCCTCGGAGTTGCCGAGGCGGAGCTCAAGGCCAACTCCCAGCGTTCGTTCGCCGATGCCGAGTCCAGTTCGAAACTGGATTTGCTGGCCGCCCGGGTTGAACAGAAGCGCGCCGAGCGAGATTACGCCCGTGAACTGCTCAAACGCAGCGAAGTGCGCGCCGAGCGCGATGGCATTGCGGTATTTGCCGATGCCGAACGCTGGACTGGCAAACCGGTGCAGACCGGAGAGCGACTGATGGAAATCGCCGATCCGACCCAGGCGCAATTGCGTATCGAGCTGGCCGTGGGGGACGCGATTTCCCTGGAGCCCGGCGCTGAAGTCGCCCTGTTCCTCGACAGTGACCCGCTGCAACGGCATCTGGCCAGACTCGAACGTTCAGCTTATGAAGCGCAACCCACGGCGGGCGGGCAATTGGCCTATCGGCTGGATGCGAATTTCGACACGGCCCCCCCGCGCATCGGCTTGCGCGGCACGGCAAAAATTTATGGTGACCGGGCGCCGCTGGCGTTGTACCTGCTGCGTCGACCGTTGGCCGGTTTGCGTCAGAGCGTGGGCTTGTAAGTGAGCCTGCCCGGTCTGCGTGCCGATCTGCAATTGTCCCCGGCAGCGCCGGCACTGGACGGTGCGCCCTGCTGGACGCTGGCCGACCCGGTGCGGGGGCGTTACTTCAAGCTCGGTACGACGGCGATGCGTTTGTTGCGCCACTGGTCGCTGGGGGAGCCCGAGCAGGTCCTGCAAGCGGCCAATCGCGAGCCGGGACTGGCGCTGGATGCTGCGGATCTGGAGCAGTTGCTGGTTTTTTTGCGCAGTCACGACCTGATTACCGCCCTCGATCCCCAGCAGCGTGCCAGTTACAGCATTAAGGCGGATGCCCAGCGCCGCAGCCTGTGGCAAGTGTTGCTGCATCAGTACCTGTTTTTTCGTATTCCGCTGTGGCGCCCCGAGCGTTTTCTCAACCGTGCCTGGCCCTGGGTGGAACGCTTCGGTCCGCGAGCGCTGCGCTACGGATTACCCGCTGTGCTGGGGTTGGGGGTGTTTCTGGTGTCGCGGGACTGGCAGCGATTTATCGCGACGTTTCCGCATTTGTTCAGCCTTGGCGGTGCATTGGCGTTTGCCGTGGCCCTGTTCTTCGCCAAGCTCTGCCACGAGTTCGGTCATGCGTTCATGGCCAAGCGCGCCGGGTGCCGGGTACAGAGCATGGGCGTGGCGTTCATGGTGCTGCTACCGATGTTCTATACCGATGTCAGCGATGCCTGGCGGGTCAATGATCGCAAGGCCCGGTTGCTGATTGGCGCTGGTGGCGTGCTGGCGGAGTTGCTGTTGGCGTGCATGGCCTTGCTGGCGTGGTCGTTGCTGCCCGACGGTCCCGCCCGAACCGCAGCGTTCATGCTTGCCAGTGCCACGTGGATCACCACACTGGTGGTCAATCTCAACCCGTTCATGCGTTTTGACGGTTATTTTTTGCTCAGCGATTTCTGGCAGGTCGATAACCTGCAAGGTCGGGCATTTGCCTTGTGCCGCTGGCGCCTGCGCGAGTTTTTGTTCGGCTACGGCGAAGCGGCGCCGGAGCCTTGGTCGCCGATAATGCAACGCCGTTTGCTGATCTGGGGGTATGGCTCGTGGTTATGGCGCGCGGCATTGTTTTTCGGGATCGCTCTGGCGGTCTATCACCTGTTCTTCAAGGTGTTGGGGATTTTCCTGATGCTGGTGGAACTGGTCTGGTTCATCTTTCTGCCCATCATGAGTGAATGGCGCCAGTGGTGGGGTCGCCGCGAACAGGCGCATGGACCGCGGGTATTGCTCAGCAGCCTGGTACTGCTCGGGCTGTTGTCGGTGCTCATCCTGCCGTGGCGCAGCGCCGTCGAGGTGCCGGCCATGCTGGAAGCGGGCCGGGTCAGCACCCTGCATGCGCCGGTGGCGGCACGAATCAAAGCCGTGAAGGTGCATGACGGGCAGACGGTGGTGCAGGGTGATGTCCTGATCGAGCTGGAGTCCCCGGATCTCGATTCGCGCCAGGCCATTGCGCGCCGGGAAATCGAGATCCAGCAGTTGCAAATGCGTCGCCAGGCCAGTCGCAGCGAAACGGCTTCCGATGCTGCAATCGTCGAGCAGCGGCTGGCCGAAGCGGTCGCCGAATACCGCGGGCTGGCGGCTCAGCGCGAGCGCTTGCTATTGCGTGCCCCCCATGCCGGCACCGTGCGTGATCTGCTGCCGCAATGGACGGTGGGGCGCTGGCTGTCGACCCGGGAGCCGCTGGCCAGGGTGGTCGAGGACGGCGTGCGCTTGCGCGGCTATCTGGCCGAGGCAGAGCTCTGGCGCGTGGCACCGGGCGCCACCGGACGGTTTATCGCCGATGATCCGATGCATCCGGCAATTGCGGTGCAACTGAGCGAAATCGACACCAACGGTGTGGCGTTTGTCGATCAGGAGGCACTGACCTCCGATCACCACGGACCGATTGCCGTGCGTCGCGATCAGCATCAACGAGCCGAGCCAGTACAGGCGCAGTACGGCGCGCGGTTGAGCACCCTCGAACCGGCGCCAACGCCGGTGCAGCCGTTGCGTGGCGTGGTAGTTTTGCAGGGCCGCGGCGAGTCGTTATTGGGGGTCGCCTGGCGACGCATGGCGGCGCTGGGGGTCAGGGAAAGCGGTTTTTAAGGAGAGCGACGATGGCGAACAGCAGTACTGTGGCAGCCGAAGGTTTGGTGGTACGGCCTTCGCTAGCCAGTGATGGTCCTTTCTTGCAGCGCCTGTATCAATCGGCCCGACCGGACCTGCAATGGATCGACGACAGCGTGGAAGTGGTCGAGCAGATTGTGGCCCAGCAGTTCCAGGTGCAGGAGCAAGGACTGGGGGAAAACTTCCCCAATGCCATGCATTACGTGGTTGAGAAGCTCGGCACTGCGATCGGCGCATTGAGCACTGATTTCGGGCCGAACGAGATCCGCGTGCTGTATCTGGCCTTCATCCCTGCGGCGCGGGGGCAGGGATACGGGCGGGCGGTATTGCAGGGGGTGCAGAAAGCCGCCCAACAGATTCGTTGCCCGGTGGCGACGGTGGTCTGGGCCAGCAATCCCCATGCGCTTGCGCATTACCTGGCCCTGGGCTTTGCAGTGCAGGAGTACAACGTCGCGGCACAACGGCTGGTGTGGTATCCGCAAGGCTGAAGGCACTGCGAGCCAGAAAAGAGTCAGTTGAAGGCGATGTAGAAGTAGCCTCGCCGCGGATCACGTCCCATCGAAGGCACCCGGGAAACGAAAATGTTTTCCACTTCACCCAGTTCCGGCAATTGCAGCATGCATAGACCGTCCACAAAATCGGTCGGGACCAGGCTGTTGAGCTCGACACTGAATGGCATGCGCTCACTGTTGCGCATGCGGGCGCGGGGTGAGTCTTCAAGGTGTTCGATCTGCATCGGCAATTCACTGCCGTCGGGCAGGCGGAGGGCGACGGTCTGGCCCAGCAGGGCCTGGAAATGATGGCTTTGAACCGCTTGCAACATGATCAGGCTCCAGAAAATTGAACAATGCCGGGGCGCGCGGTCCCCGGCGAATCTTCAGCCGCGAGATGGAAAATACCCTTGCAGGGCGATGCTGAAGTTGATGACCAGGAACGGGTTCATCACGCTCATGGGCTGGGCTCCGCCCGTGGAGGCAATCTCTCCGGTGACGGTGGTGCTCACGCCCTTGAGCGCCACCGCCGATGCTCCTTGCTGATCGGAGTAGATATTCGCCGTCCCCGGTCCGCCGCTCGAAGCGCCGATGAACGAGTTGGTTGCCGTTGGCACGTTCACCGGATTGCTCGCCGGGCTGGCCAGCTGCAGGGTGGTGGTGGCGGTAAGTCCGGACAACAGGTGGGTGTGGTTGGGCATGTTGCCGATGGTTGCGGTGACGTTTTCGGTACCGGAAATCTCGCCAATGGTGCGCGTGCTGAGATTGCTGCCCGTGCCTTGGGCCATCGGTAATCGACCTTGCAGGTTGGGTAGCATGAAGGTGGTCTGGCCGTCGCCGCCGTAGTTCACGCCAATCAGCGAGAACAACGCACTCCATTGCGAAATGCTCAAGGTCTGGCCATTGCAAAGGGCCCAGTTCTGGGGGGCGAAATCAAAGGCGAAAGGCTGGATAGTGCCGATAAATACTTCCATGAATCCTCATCCTTCAGGTTGGTGGTTGGCGCGCCACGCGGCTGCCAGACACCTGGGGTGTCGACTCCTGTTCCTTTACGTGGCTTGGTCACGCCACGCCACAGCGTAGACGTAGATTTTGGGAGTTGTGGCGAGGCGGTATTTATCCGATGGACGCGCTCCCCAAGGCTGTTGTCGTTAACGTCCTTCACTGGTTGCGCAAAGCTCGGTACCAAGTCGGTTTAGCTTCAAATTGATATCAAAACACCACTAGTCGAGGTTTCATCGATCGACTACGCTTTGTCCTACAAAGGACTATCAAAAACGGTGAAGGGACTTGCACCATTTTCATTTCATTTCCGGTTTGCCACGCTCGGGCTCGACCCTGCTTTCTGCAATCCTGTTGCAGAACCCGCGTTTCCATGCCGGAATGACCAGCCCGGTGGGTTCCCTGTTTTCCGGTGTTCTGGAGCAGTGCAGCGCTGGCAGCGAGTTCGGCGCGGTGATCGACACCGACATGCGCCGCCGCCTCTTGCACGGCCTGTTTGATTCCTTCTACGCCGACAAAGCCGACAAATCGGTGGTGTTCGACACCAACCGCCTTTGGAGCGCCCGGCTGCCGGCCATCAACGATCTGTTTCCCAAGGCCAAGGTGATTGCCTGTGTGCGCAACGTCGCCTGGATCATGGACAGCATCGAGCGGCTTTACCGCGCCAATCCCTATGAAAACACCAAGCTCTTCGGCGATGCCGTCGAGCGCAACACTGTCTACAGCCGTTGCGAAACCCTGGCCCAGCGCAATCGCCTGGTGGGTTTTGCGTGGGCGGCGCTCAAGGAAGCCTATTACGGCGAACATGCCGACTCCTTGCTGATCATCGACTATGACTTGCTGACCCAGGCTCCGGAGCGAGTGCTGCGGCTGGTCTACGACTTTATTGACGAGCCCTGGTTCGAGCACGACTTCGAACACCTGGCGTACGACGCCCCGGAATTCGATCAAGCCCTCGGGGTGACCGGCCTGCACAAGGTCAGACCCAAAATTGCGGTACAGGCCCGGCGCACCATCCTGCCGCCGGATCTGTTCAAGCAATACTCAGACTTGTCCTTTTGGCTCGATGGCTCTGCCAGCGCCGCCAATGTCATTCGTATGAAGTCCGACGCCGCGAACATTTGATCGCGGCGTTTTTCATTGATGCCTTACGTATATTCGTTCGAATTCGGGTGAGCAGCATGTGGTGGACCATTTTTGACGGAGCAAAGGCAAAGTCACGGGCAACCGAAGGCCAACGGACGCCAGCGGCGCCCATGATCATGTCCCTTGAACCGCGCATGCTGTTCGACGGCGCCGTCGCCGCCACGGTGGCCGATACCGCGGCCCAGGCCGATAGTCATTCCACAACCGATGCCGCCAAGGCACCGACCGCCGATCACCCGACGGCCAGCAAGGACACCCACGGCCAGGCCGAT
>NZ_MRCS01000068.1 GCF_002303925.1 Pseudomonas sp. ACN8 | reverse complement strand
GCAGCCTGAACAATTATTCGTTGTGGGAGCGAGCAAACTCGCACACATTGGAGTATCAACCCAGCAAACGAATCGGAGCGCCCGCCGCCCATGCCTGAATGTCCTCGATCATTTGCGAGAAAAACAGCTGGTAGTTCTGCTGGCTCACGTACCCGACATGGGGCGTCGCCAGCACATTGTCCAGGGTCCGGAACGGATGGTGGGCGGGCAGTGGCTCCTGCTCGAAGACGTCCAGGGCGGCACCGGCCAGCCGTTGTTTCTGCAGTGCCTTGATCAGCGCCGCTTCATCGACAATGGGGCCGCGAGCGGTGTTCACCAGCAATGCCGTGGGTTTCATCCAGCCCAGTGCCTGGGCGTCCACCAGCCCGCGACTGCGTTCGCTGAGTACCAGGTGCACCGACAGCACGTCGGCCTGTTCGAACAGTTCCTGCTTGCTGACGCAGGTCACACCGACCTGCGCCGCACGTTCGGCGGTGAGGTTTTCACTCCAGGCGATGACGCGCATGCCGAACACCTGACCGAACTGCGCGACACGCTGGCCGATGCTGCCCAGACCGAGGATGGCGAGTGTCTTGCCATGCAGGTCGCCGCCCAGGCCTTGTTGCCATTGGCCGGCACGCAGGGCATTGGCTTCGACCACCAGGTTGCGGGTCGCGGCCATGATCAGCGCCCAGGTCAGTTCCGGCGCGGCGTGTTTGTAGCTGTCGGTGCCGCTGACCGAAATGCCCAGCGCAGCGGCGGCTTTCAGATCCAGGGCCGCATTGCGCATGCCGCCGGTCACCAGCAGCTTGAGCGTCGGCAGGCGGCGCAGCAGGTCCTCATCGAACCGGGTGCGCTCGCGCATCACGCAGATCACTTCAAACCCGGCCAGGCGCTCTGCCAGGGTCTGGTTGTCGGCGGGGTAGTCATGGAGAAAACTCACCTGGCCAATGCTGTCCAGTGCCGACCAGTTCACCACGTCCCGCGCCACATCCTGCCAATCATCGATCACTGCAATCTGCACAGGCATCCGCCTTTCCTCTTCAACGCACGGGGTTGGTCTTGTTCAGCCAGGCGAGCAGGGCCTGGTGGAATTGTGCCGGTTCTTCCATCTGTGGCGCGTGGCCCATGCCAGGGAACTCGACCAGCGTGGACTGGGGAATCAGCTTGGCCACTTGTTTGCCGAGGACGTCGTAGTGCCCGATCTTCGCCTTGACCTCGGGTGGGGCGATGTCACTGCCGATGGCGGTGGTATCGGACGTACCGATCAACAGCAGGGTCGGCATCTTCAGGTTCTGGAATTCGTAAAACACCGGTTGGGTGAAGATCATGTCGTAGATCAGCGCCGAGTTCCACGCGACTTGCGTATGCCCGGGGCCTTTGTTCAGGCCGGCAAGCATGTCGACCCAGCGATCGAATTCCGGTTTCCAGCGACCGCCGTAGTAGGTGGTGCGTTCGTAGTTGCGGATACCCTCGGCGCTGAGCTTGAGTTCACGCTCGTACCATTGATCAACGGTACGATAGGGCACACCGAGGGCTTTCCAGTCTTCCAGGCCGATGGGGTTGACCAGTGCCAATTGCTCGACCTGTTCGGGGTATTGCAAGGCATAGCGCGTGGCGAGCATGCCGCCGGTGGAATGCCCCAGCAGGGTGGCTTTCTGGATGCCCAGGGTCTTGAGCAATTGCTGGGTGTTCGTCGCCAGTTGCTGGAAGCTGTACTGATAGTGCGCCGGCTTGCTGGAGGTACAGAAGCCGATCTGGTCCGGGGCGATGACCCTGTAGCCGGCGTCGCTGAGGGCTTTGATCGAGCTGTCCCAGGTGGCGCCGCAGAAGTTCTTGCCGTGCATCAGCACCACGCTGCGACCATTGGCCTTGCCGTGGGCAGCAACATCCATGTAACCCATTTGCAGGGATTGGCCCTGGGATTCAAAGGCGAAGTGCTTGAGCGTGTAGGGGTAGTCGAAACCTTGCAGCTCGGGGCCGTATTCCGGTTCTTCGGCGTGAGCGATGACGGGCAGGGCGGCGGTCAGTAAAAGGCTGGGCAACCAGCGGGAAAAGGGGCGCGACATGAGAGTGCTCCATGGAAATTCCGCCGATGCTGGATCGACTCGATTAGGGCGGCATTAAACACAGGCAACCGCCGCTCTGGATGGTTCAACCCATCCAGCCCAGAGTCGCCATGGCCAGCACGCCGTAGCGGGCACCTTTGGCCAGGGTGACGATCAGCAGGAAGCGCCCCAGTGGCTCGCGCATGACCCCGGCGACCAGCGTCAGCGGATCGCCAATCACCGGCAACCAACTGAGCAGCAATGACCAATGGCCGTAGCGTTGGTAATGCAGCCGGGCTTTCTCCAGGTGCCGGGGGCTCACCGGAAACCAGCGACGGTCGCGGAACCGCTCGATCCCGCGTCCCAGCCACCAGTTAAGCAGCGAGCCCAGAACGTTGCCGAACGTTGCCACCGCCAGCAGCGCCCAGAGCCAATAGCGATCGCTGAGCAGCAGTCCGACCAGCACGGCTTCCGATTGCAACGGCAGCAGCGTGGCGGCACCGAATGCCGCGAAAAACAGCCCAAGGTACGCGCCGGACATCAATGGGCGGGGTAGTCCGCAACCACCACGTCAGTGCCGTCCTTTTTCAGGCCGATGACCTGATAGGCATCGCTCATGCCGTCCATTTCCATGCCGGGCGAGCCCATCGGCATGCCGGGCGCGGCGACGCCCAGCAGATCGTCGCGCTTGCTCAGGGCCAGGACCTGATCGGCCGGGACATGACCTTCAACGAATTTGCCGTTGATCAACGCGGTGTGGCACGACGACAGGCGCGGCGGTACCCCGTGCTGCTGCTTGAACTCGCTCATGTTGGCTTCGACGTGGTCTTCGACCTTGAAACCATTGGCCTCCAGATGGCTGATCCACTTCTTGCAGCAACCACAATTGGCGTCGCGATGAACCTCGATCCCAATGAGGTCGGCAGCCTGGGCCAGGGAGGACATGAACAGAGCGCTCAGGGCGATCAGACGCAGAGGGTTTCGCATGGGATTCGTCTCGGCTAACGGGCAAAAAAACGCATTCTGACCATTTTTACTGGTCAGGCATTCAAGGAGTGTTTCGAATTGCTACAAAGCTCCGCTGTTAGATGATGATAGATCATCGCTGTCAGGCAGATGAGGGGCACATTACAAAATCGTCAGGTTGAAATTCCGAGGGTAAGTATCGGTGTTGATTAGGACCAACTAGCCGCTATGTAAGAAAAGTCTGAAGGACCATTCTTTAATGTGCCAAGACCCAATAAACAAGAAGTTTTACAGTATGTATCTTAATTGTACGAAAATTGTTAAAGCTCTGAATTAAAGTTTGGTGGCCTCAAGTGCTCCGGCCGATACTCCTGACCTCCTAACTTGGTCAAACAAGGAGTTTTCAATGACTATCGGTTATACCGGCGCCTGGACCGCGAAAACGGGCCTGTTGGTTCGAGATACCGCCAGCAGATCAAAGTCTGTTCCCCAGAACGTCAAGGTCAGGCAGATGCTTGACCTGGTGGGCAACAATCCAGTTGAGTTGGATACAGTCAAGATGGACAAGATGAAATTGCGCAAGCAGATGAAAGGTTTTGATCCTACTAATATTTCAGTCAAATCCATGGGTAGTATCAGTGTCTTTTTGAAAGAGCGTGGCCTGATCACCGATGTCACGGCGGTCACGCTGAGCAATGCCGGTGACAAGTTCGACCGGTTTGGCATCAAGGATCCTGATGCGAAGTTCAATGCGCTGGAATATTTCGCTACTCAACTGGAGAACATTCAGCACAACAATGTGAAGGGTAATAAGTACGCCAACTATTTGGTTCCAGAGTTCAAAAAAGCGATTTACGTACTGCAAAACCTGGAAATTTACGGCAAGAACAACGGCCCCATGGTGAGGCCAGACAGTGTTCTCTCGGACGAGGCCTGAGGCCATGTTGCCCGGCCCGCCCGGTTCCTTCCAGGTACTTGCGTTGCTTGGTACCCGGAATCGGAATCAGGTAATCACCCTGAGCCAGCACCCACGCCAGCGCCAGTTGGCCCGGCGGGTGCGTGTGTTCGTCGATTGGCTGGTGGAACTGTGTGCTCAGCCCGGCAATGACTTTTACCGCAAGGATTCAGGCCGTTGAACCGCAGTTAACGATGCTGGTAGTAACCCGGTCCGCCATGGTTGTCATAGTGGTCGTGGTGCCAGCCCCCATGGGGGAAAACAATGCATCCGCTCAGGGTCAGGATGGCCAGCAGGGGAATCAGCAGTGTGATTCGACGCAACATTTGAAAGTCCTCATGGTTATCGCCGCAATGAAGCCAAAACGCTTCATCGGCTGTAATATGAGACCCCCGCTCGTAGCCGCTTATCCCCGAAACAGGGTAAGCGCTTGGCATGCGCGTCGATACAAACCGGATACATTTTCAGATTCAGGAACCCGCAATGACTCAGTCGCAACGTTTGAAATACTCGATTCTGATCTCCCTGGTGGTGCTGGGGATCATGTTTGGCCTTTCCTGGTTGCAGAACACCGGCGTCATCAGCGAAAAAATGTTCCAGTACATCGCCATTGGCGTGGCGGTGATCGTGGTAGTCATCAATGGCGTGATGCGCCGCAAGGTCAAGCCCTGATCATTCGATCATCGGTTGCGCAGGATGGCTGCAGCCTGAGGATGCAGGCTGTAGCTCTTGTCGGGATTGAGGACAATCACGCCTTCGCTGCACAAGCGCTTGAGCACTTCACGCACACTGAGAAATGACAGGGGAACATCCAGGTCCAGCAATTGGCTGTGCACGCCGCGCACCCCAAGGCTGCGATCGTTTTCGGCGGCCGTCAGCAGGGCGTCGATGACTTTCAGGCGGATCAGACTGGTTCGAAGGCCAAAGCTTTTGAGCAGGACCCGGATCCGCTCGTTGCCGTGGCGATCGGTACGCGGCTCGAATACACCGACTCCCATGGAAGTACCCTTTGGCGCATTGCTACCGTCCGTTGGCAGTTGCGAGTTGTACATTGCAAAACTCCTTTCAGAGCCTGATCAGGAAAAAATGGGCGCTCTTACAGGGTTAGACGTATGAGCACTCCGAATCATGAAGGCTCGAATGTAGAAATTTTGTCGCCATCGTGTGATCAACCTGTCAGTCCGTGGTCCGTTGCGCAGTAAATCCCTAAATTTTTGTGGTGAGCTTCGTCCCTACAGGGAGGCTCGGCGCGCATGGATATGCGCCGCTGTGGCCATCGTTTTTTCGATCAGGAGCGAGCGTGATTATTTCCAGGCAGTTAACCAGGTTGAGCCTGGCGGGTGTGACTCTGGGGTTGGGCCTGGGGCTGAGCCTTGCGGCAAGCGCGAGTGGTGCGCCTGCGCAAACGAGCGCGGACATCCGCCGAACCGGTTTCGGCGTGCCGCACATCCGCGCCGACAATGAGCGCGGGCTCGGCTACGGCATCGGCTATGCCTACGCCCAGGACAACCTGTGCCTGCTCGCCAACGAAATCACTACCGTCAACGGCGAGCGTTCGCGGTACTTCGGGCCGGATCAGTTCACCGTCGAAGAGCGGGAGAACCTGATCAGCGATGTGTTTTTCACCTGGTTGAACACCCCGCAAGCCGTCGCCCGCTTCTGGCAGGCCCAGACCCCCGAAGTGCGTGAGCTGGTCGAAGGCTATGTGGCGGGGTACAACCGCTCCTTGAGCGAGCGTCGCGCCCAGGGTTTACCGCCGCAGTGCCAAGGCGATTGGGTACGCGACATCACCCCCTCGGATCTGGTCAAGCTGACCCGACGCCTGTTGGTCGAAGGTGGCGTCGGCCAGTTTGCCGAAGCCCTGGCTGGTGCCACGCCACCCAAGGCCGTGGCCCAGGCGTCGAACGCACAGGCAGCGTTCCAGGTGGCCGCCACGCGGATGCAGCGCTTTGCCCTGGACCGGGGCAGCAACGCCGTCGCGGTCGGCAGCGAGCGTTCCTTCAACGGACGCGGCATGTTGCTGGCCAATCCGCACTTTCCGTGGGTGGGCGGCATGCGCTTTTACCAGATGCACCTGACCATTCCCGGCAAACTGGACGTGATGGGCGCGGCGTTGCCCGGCCTGCCGGTGATCAACATCGGTTTCAATCAACATCTGGCCTGGACCCACACCGTGGATTCGTCCAGGCATTTCACGCTGTATCGCCTGCAACTCGACCCCGGGGATTCGACCCGTTACCTGCTCGACGGCCAGTCATTGCCGATGGACAAGCAGACCGTGACCGTCAACGTCAGGCAGGCGGACGGGCAGGTCCGGACGATTTCCCATGTGGTCTACAGTTCGAGATTCGGTCCGGTGGTGCAATGGCCGGGGAAACTGGATTGGGATCATCAGTACGCCTTCAGCCTGCGCGACGCCAATCTGGACAACGACCGGGTTCTGCAGCAGTGGTACGCGATGAACCGCGCTGAAAACCTCAAGGATTTCCAGGCTTCGGTGCACAGGATCCAGGGCATCCCGTGGGTCAACACGCTGGCGGCGGACGATCAGGGGCAGACGCTGTACATGAACCTCTCGGTGGTGCCCAACGTCAGCGTCGACAAGCTGGCGCAATGCAGCGATCCACGAGTGGGCTTGCAGATGATCGTTCTCGACGGTTCCAACAGCGCCTGTGCCTGGGACATCGATCCGCAGGCGCCACAACAGGGTATCTATGCGTCGGACAAGTTGCCGCAATTGCTGCGCAAGGATTTTGTCCAGCACTCCAACGACTCGGCATGGATGGCCAACCCGGCGCAACCGCTGACCGGCTATTCGCCGTTGATCAGCCAGGATAGCCAGCCATTGGGACTGCGCTCGCGCTTTGCCCTGGATCGTTTGAGCACGCTGGCCCAGGCCGGCAAGGTCGGGGCCGCGGACTTGCAACGCATGGTCATGGACGATGAGGTGTATCAGGCGGATCAAGTGATGCCGGACCTGCTGCAGTTCTGCGCGGCGGATCTCGGTACCGATGCCAAAACCCTCGCGCCACTGTGCGCCAGCTTCAAGGCCTGGGACCGCAAGGCCAACCTGGACAGCGGCCTGGGCTTTGTGCACTTGCAGAATGTCATGGAGGCGTTGGAGCCAGTGCCGGACGTATGGCGTGTGGCATTCGATCCGCAAGATCCACAACATACTCCATGTGGAATCGCAGTCGAGCACCCGCAGGTGGCAAAGGCGCTACGGGCAGCGATGCTGGCTTCGGCTGAACAGGTCAAGGCATCAGGACTGACACCCGATAGCCGTTGGGGTGATATCCAGGTGGTCAGCAGCGGCGGACAGCAAACACCGATCCACGGCGGCCCGGGGACGCTCGGGGTCTACAACGCCATCCAGAGCGTGCCGCGCAGCGATGGCAAGCGCGAAGTGGTCAGCGGCACGAGTTACCTGCAAGTGGTGACCTTTGACGAGTACGGACCGCAGGCCAAAGGGCTTCTGGCGTTCTCGTTGTCCAGCGACCCGGCCTCGAAGTTTTCACGGGACCAGACGCTGGCCTTTTCCAGGAAGCAATGGAGCGTGCTGCCTTTCACCGAGCAACAGATCCTGTCCGATCCGGACTATCAGGTGCGGACGATTCGCCAGCAGGACGCCAAGGTGACCGCGCAGTGATGTAGTGGGGTTTTACATGAGCGCTGAAGGCCGCACCCCGCAAGGGTGGCGGTCTTTTCAGCTTTTCGGGGAGGTTTGCGGAATCGCGTTGACCACCAGGTTACCGTTCTGATTGCGGGTCAGGTAGACCGGCAGGACCCGCGGCAAAGACTTCACCAGGCCGTTGATCTCCTTGATGTTGTAGATGCCGCCGATATGGATCGAGCCGGTGCTGTTGTCAGCGACCATCAAGGGTTTGTCCAGGTAGCGGTTGATCAAGGGCAGCGCATCGCTGAGCGCCAGATCGTCGAGCACCAGCTTGCCCTGGCGCCAGGCCAGCGAGCTGTCATTGTCATAGGTCTGGCTGATGCGGGGGATGAAGTCGCCGTGTCGATAACTGGCCTGCATCGCTGGGTCCAGGCGCAAACCGTCGCCTTGCCGGTCGGCATTGCTGCTGACCAGTACCGAACCTTCGATCAGGTTGACCTTGACCTGGTCTTCATACATCCAGACGTTGAACTGGGTGCCGGTCACGCGAATCCGGCCTTCTGCGGCCTTGACCACGAAGGGGTGGCGAGTGTCATGGCTGACACTGAAGAAGGCTTCGCCTTTTTTCAGCGTGACTTGCCGCTGATCCTTGTAGTTGCTGTAGGTCAGCTCGCTGCCCAGGTTCAGTTCCACCTGACTGCCGTCTTTCAAGGTGACTGTTCGAACATTGTCGGTCGCTTCGAAGTGCTGGTACGCGTTCGGTACCCAGCCCAGGTGCCAGCCGCCATAACCCGCCAAAGGCAGCGCCAGGGCACAGACCGTCGCTGCAATGGCCAGGCGGCGCCACGGTTTTTCGGATTGGGGGCGAACCAGCGGCACGACGGGCTCGGGACGCGGCAAGTCGCCGGCCACATCCCAGATCTCCAGCATCGCTTCGTACTCGAAGGCATGGAGCGGATGCGCATTACGCCATTGCTCAAACGCCTGGCGTTCTTGCTCGGTGCAGTCATTGGCGTGCAAACGCATACACCAATGCGCGGCGGCATCGGTGATGGCATCGTATTCAGCTTCCGAGAGCGTGTGGTCGGTCATTGGCCCTTCCTGGTTTCCTGCATTCTAACCTTGGGGGGAGTCTGCGAGAACATCAGTCATGGCATTTAACTATCAAAGTGTTGTTTTTTTAACGCCAGGTCTTTGGAATTCCTGTTGTCGGGTAACAGTATCCAGGGGTGCGTGAAAAAAAGATCAAAACAGCCACCGCTGTGCAGCGCAGATCCGTGGACCTGCGCATTTATTACGTCGTGATCAGGTTTCGGAGGTTGCAGCGACCGATAGCGGGTCCAGTTGCCGGCCCATTTCGCAGATCAAGAAAGCGATCGAGTCGGCATTGTGCAAAATGACGTCGATGCGCAGCTTCGAATCCTTCACGTTAAAAAACGCTTCCCTTGCCTTATCCATCGTCTCGCTGCCCGTCAGCCGCAGAATGTCCTTGCCGATGTGGTAAGTGCTCGGTATGGAGTCCAGGCTGATCCACGATTGCAGGCCACTGTTCCAGCGCGCGAACAGTTCGTCCTTTGGCGTTTTCATCGACAAGGCTTCTCGCTGGAAGTCCACTTGAGACTGTTTCTTTGCTGCGCCATAGCCGGTGACCGCCTCTACCAGATCGCTGAACGGTAGCCTGGCCTCAAGGTAGGCGATGTCCACGGCCTTGGAAAACAAATGAGCGAACTCGTGTATCAGCGTCGCGGCCTGGCTGTGGCCGTCGACATCGAAAGGTTGGGTCAGGCTGGATTTGTACCAGTCCAGTTGTTGATCGAAGAATTTTTCCGTGAAATACACATTGCGCTGTTGATCCTTCTCCACGACAAACGCGACGAGGTTGTCCTTCGAATCCCGGCTTGAACCCACGATAAAGCGTTGCGAGTTCATCCAGTCGTCATCGGGGTCGACCAGCGCGTTGCAGATGGGAACGACGGCCTGTCTGATTTTCTCGATCAGTGCGTTGTCGACCTGGTCCACATCAAAGAACTGTTTGAGGAAGGTATCGAGCCTTGTGCCGGGGACGAGCTTCTTGAGTTGCACCAGATTGTGCAGGCTGTTGAACGCGTAAAAACGGGCCATGTCGATGGCCTGCACGATCATGCGGGCTTTTTCGGGATGTCTTGCCCGGATTTCCTCCATCCCCCGGGCCTCGATGTTCAGCACCTCCCTGGCGACATAGAAGTTGACATACTGATTGCGCATTTTCGAGACGGCTTTGCCGAAGTGAACGGTGTGGATATCCGGGTCGATCACCAGTTGCTTGTCGGATGCCGTCTGTAACACAGGGCCTTCTTCTTCGCCTTTGATTATTTTCCAGACCGCCCCGATCTTATCTACGCCGTACACCTTGCCGGCAATGGCGGCGAAGGATCTGTTGCTGGTCGCTTCAAGGTAGGTACCGTCGGTGCTGCTTTTCGTCAGGTCCTTGAGTTCGACCGTGGTTTCGAACGGTTGCAGCCGCGTGCGCAGCGGTGCTGTTGACCGGACCTGGGACCAGGGTTGCGCGGTTACTGGGGTGGCAACCGGTTCAGTCACCGCTTCGCCGGTTGCCTCGGCGGTGTCTGCCCATCCTTCGAGGGACAGCCGGCCCAAAGTCACGATTTGCGCCGCACCGGCGATGAAGGTACGCAATGCCGCTCCCCAGTGATGGTCCTGCAAGCCTTCGGCGGAGTTGAGTTCGTCTTTGTAAGCCTTCCAGAGAAACTGCACATACGCGAGTTTGCCCGGCAGAAGGCCTGAAATGCGCTCAATGCCGGAGACGAACAGGTGTTCGACGGCCTCCCAGTCAGACTGAGCGGTAGCGTCTGCCTGGCTGCCGAGCATCTTCACCAGCAGATTAGTGTTGTCATGGAACAAACGGGTGAGCAGGTTGCCGCCGATGGGGTTAGACGCGAGGGTGATTTCGCTCGACTGGCCGACGGTGGACTCGAACAGGTTGCGAAACACCGTTTGCTCATTCTCTGGCAGGCGACGAATCAACATGTCCTGCAACGGCCCCGGCGTGTTGAGCGCCGAGACAATGCTGGCCTCATTATCAAACTCAACGAACGGTGAGCCACCGGGGTGGTAGGGGGCATAGAGGATTTGCGGGCCGGCCTTGCCTTCGCCGGGACCCACCAGGTACAGGCCCAGCGCCTTGACGGCGGAGGTACCGCTTGTCTTGAGCAGTTCCAGTGGTCGGGCAATGGCGTGTGCGCCTTCTACGGCCGCCCGGGCGATGGCGTCCGGCATGTCGAATACTTGCCGAAGCAAATCGAAAGCACTGTCGGACAGTCGCTGCTGCAGTTTCAGTTCGTGGGCGTGTTGCAGCAGTTGCCAGGGCAGTTGTTTGGCGAAGCGCAACACCCTGCTTTCGACGTCGGCCGCTTGATTCGACAAGCTGTCCGTGACCTGTTTGGCGTAGTTCTGCGCTATGTCCAATGACAGCAACAGTTGGCGGACAGCCGCCTGGTCCAGACCCCGGGGCAGCGATTGAGTGGTTGCCGACCCGACCTTGAACCCGGTGCCTTGCGCAATGTTGACGTGGTGCAAGGCGAACTCGGTGAGGGTCCGGGCGGGGCCGACCAGGGCCAGGTTCGGGGTGATTTCAATATTGTCAGGGTCCAGCGCTGTGGCGGGGAAGCGGCTGGCGAGCAACGACTTCAGTGTTTCATGCACATACGACTTGAGGGGTTTGATCCCGTGTAAATAGTCTTTGTCCTCAACAACGCTGTTGCGGTATTGCTCCAGCAGTTCAAGGTGCAGTCGCTGCTCTTGCAGCGGAGCCATTCCCAGCCAGGCGGGCAGGGACTGCTGTTGGCTGATCGCCCGGGCGATCGACGTGGCTCTTCGCAGGTTGGTGTTGAGCACCGTTGTGGTCAGGGCTTTAAGGGCTTTTTTCTTCTTCGTGTCGCTCAGATCGAAAGTGCGTACGTGTTCGCAGCGAGCCAAAAAGTGCTCGATGGACGATTGCGCGACCCGCTCCAATGCAGGCCCTTCAATCAGCCGCAGCGGACCCAATGAGTAGCGCTGGTGAAAGATGCGTTGGGTCGGGGTCAGGTTTTCCAGCAACACCAGGCGTTGTTGCGGTTCGAGCAGGCGCCGGTTCAGTTCCAGCCGTGCACGATTGATGGTGTCAAAGACTTCCAGGCCCTCGGCGGGTGTCCACAGGATCGTCCGGCCGGAATGCGAGGGGTCGAGTCCGCCACGCTCGGTCAACAGTAGGCAATGGGCCAGAGGCAGGACATCCTCCTGGCCGGAGCACTCCAGCGTCAATGAGTAGGCATCGGGTCGGAAGCCCTTGAGGGACGGACGGTTTAGCCGGTCGGTCTGGTCCGGATTGAATACCGTGTCGACAATGTCCCGATCCGCATCCCGCAACGTCGAGTCGAGTACCCGCAGGCTGGCTTCGCCACGCAGGCCAACGGACAGTGCATGGGTCAGGCGGGGTTTGATGTTTTCCAGATAGACCCGTTGCAAGGCCAGAGAAGCGACCGGTTGTGCTGCGAAATCTGCGTTGATCTGTGTTTCGATGTCGCTGAAGGTCTTGACGAAAGTCTCCGCCGTATCGGCCAGCACAGTTGAGGGATGCTGATCGCCGGATAACACGGGCCGCGTGCTCCAGCGTTCGTCGGTAGTCAGTGTCAGCAGGCGCTCGCTGATCATCGAGCGAATATCCAGCGCCTTGTCGAACAGAGCATGGATGTCCACGCTGCCGTCACTGTGACGGAACACTTGCAGGGCATATTCCAGGTTCTGCAGTTGCTTGCCGATGATCCGGTCGAAGAGCTTGGGGAAGATCTCGCCGGAAATCACTTCGCCGGTCACATTCGGCCGGTCAAAACCAATGAAACACTGGCGCTCCTCCAGGCTCAGCAGGCCGTAGAACTCATCCTCGTGACCGGCTGCGCTGAACTTGCTCAGCACCGTATCGCGCAAGTCCTGATAGTCCTTGAGCACCTGCAGGCCTGCGGTGGGCGTGTAGAGAAACGCATTGCTGGCGCTGACCATCAGTGAGCCGGCCAACTCCACATAGTTGGCCTGGTACTCCCACAGGCGCACGGTTTCGACGGACATCGATTCGTTCGTCCGGCTAGCCGTCGAGATCAGCGCGTGCAAATCCTGGCTTTGCTCAGGAGTGATGATCCCGGCTTCACGCTTGAGCAGCAGTTGCACTCGCGCCTGGTCGGCAATGGCCTGGCCGAAGAACTGGTGACGGGATGCGCCATCGGCGCTCGGCGCAGCCCAGAAACCTTCGAGCTGCCCGACCAGCAGGCTGATCAGTTGGCGCGAGATCGTCGTGACGCCTGCCTCCCAGAGTGGCTGGTCGGTTTTTGCCGGGGACTTTTTCGGATGGGAAAACTCAGGGGAAGACCCGGCTGGCCAACGCTGATGGCGATAGTGCAGGAGGACGGCCTCACTCAGGGACAGGGAGCTGACCCAGCGTCGCGCCGCATGGTTCTCGTCAGCATTCTCTGGCGTCGTTGCCAGGTAGAAGTTCACTTGGCTTTGGCTCTGATCCAGACCTGGAAACGACGCCGCCAGCTTCTGATTCAGCAATGTGTCGAGCAGCGAGGTCAGGGACGGCAGCGCTTTCAATTCGTCGAGCAGGGCCTGGTCGTTGAGTTGCTGATGGGTGGAGAGGGTGTCGCGCTGGTCTTCGAACACGTCGCCGTCGATGGTTCGAAAGTCCAGTTCGATGTCGGCGGCGTCCACCACGGTCTTGCGTTGGGACAGCGCCATGAAGGCCAGCAGGTCGTCGTCTTCGCCGGCCGCCTTGAGTTGCGTCACCAGTTGTTTGGTCAGGGCCGTACGGTTGGCGAATTTTTTGATTCCGGCGTACGGGGTATAGAGAATCACGCCATTGTCTTCGGGCGTCGCGGTCAGTACAAAGCTGCCAGCCAGCGCCACGGGTTCCAGGTCCTGGATTTTCAGCAGGATTTTCTTCGCCAGCATGGGCGGCGTCTGCTTATCGCGCAGTGCCTGGTTGGCCAGTTCGATTTGGCTGAACCATTCGAAGTCCTTTTGCGTCAGACCGTGGGTTTTACCCAGTTCTTTCCAGAGGCCGCGCGACGTCAGCGCCTCGGGGAAAAACAGCGGAGTTACTGGTGTAGGCATCGTCGAGTCTCGTTCAAGGTGCCACTCAAAGGCGCCTGTGGATTGAGCTTCGAGACTAAAGGCCGGTGCGTTGGCGCAGGTGGTAAATAGATAACGCACGGGGCGTGGACATTCGTGACACGGATATATCTCATCGGCCCTGAGCGAAAGGTTGACAGGTCGCTCGCCGCACGTTGTTAATCGGCGGGTCTTTGTACGCTGTTGTTCCCTCCAATAATCAGTCTGGAGCTTCAGATGTCTGCGCCAAACGATCATGCCTCTACTGCGATCTCGTCACACCTGTCATTCGAAGCGCTGAGCGCTTTGCTGGAAAAGATTTTTCTGCGTCACGGCACGTCGGCCGAGGTTGCCCGGGTGCTGGCGCAAAACTGCACCGGTGCCGAGCGCGACGGCGCGCACAGTCACGGGGTATTCCGTATTCCCGGTTATGTTTCGACGCTGCAAAGCGGCTGGGTCAATGGCCAGGCCGTCCCGGTGGTCGAAGACGTGGCTTCAGGGTTTGTGCGGGTCGATGCCAATAACGGGTTTGCTCAACCGGCCCTGGCGGCGGCACGCGAGCTGCTGGTGCAGAAGGCCCGAAGTGCCGGCATTGCGGTGCTGGCGATCCGCAACTCACACCATTTCGCGGCCTTGTGGCCGGATGTCGAACCCTTCGCCGATGAAGGCCTCGTGGCATTGAGCGTGGTCAACAGCATGACCTGCGTGGTGCCCCACGGTGCCGATCGTCCGCTGTTCGGCACCAACCCGATTGCCTTCGCTGCGCCGCGGGCTGATGGCGCGCCGATTGTCTTCGACCTGGCCACCAGTGCCATTGCCCATGGCGACGTGCAAATTGCCGCTCGCGAAGGTAAGCACTTGCCGGAAGGGATGGGCGTGGACAGCCTCGGCCAGCCGACCACGGACCCGAAGGCGATTCTCGAGGGTGGCGCGTTGCTGCCGTTTGGCGGGCACAAGGGCTCGGCGTTGTCGATGATGGTCGAGTTGCTCGCTGCGGCACTGACCGGCGGCAATTTTTCCTTCGAGTTCGACTGGAAAAACCACCCTGGCGCCAAGACACCCTGGACTGGACAATTGCTGATCGTGATCGATCCGGGCAAAGCGGCGGGGCAAAGTTTTGCCGAGCGCAGCCAGGAACTGGTGCGGCAAATGCACGGTGTTGGCTTGAAGCGTTTGCCGGGGGACCGGCGTCATCATCAGCGCGCCAAATCACAGGTCAACGGCATTGAACTGGATGCCCGGACGCTGGCGAATTTGCGGGAGCTGGCGGGGGACTGACGCTGTCAACAGAAGGTGAGACCCTGTGGGAGCGAGCCTGCTCGCGAAGAGGTCTTGTCAGTCAATATCCATGTTGATTGATCAACCGCCTTCGCGAGCAGGCTCGCTCCCACAGGGGTTCAGTGTTTGCCAGGGCTTAACGACGCCCCAACAACAACCCCACCACCAAACCAAACCCGGCGGAAATCGCCACGGTCTGCCATGGATGCCCGCCGATATAGGTTTCAGTGGCCTCGACCGCGGGCAGGGTCCGGTCGCGTACACTGGTCACCGAATCCCCTGCCTGCCGGAGTTTCAGGGCGATTTGTCCGCGAAGGGTCTCCGCTTCTTCCCCGACCAGCGAGGCACTGCTTTTCAGTAGTTTTTCCGACTCTTCGATCAGCGTTTTAAGTTCGCTGAAGGCTTGATCCTTGATTTGGTCTTCGGCGGCTTGCGCGGCGGGTTGGCGGGCCATTGAAGTACTCCTTGCAGGTAGGTGGACAGTGAACAATGGAGTCTGCCGTCGTCGGAAAAGTTGCAGCTATTTTGCCCGGTGAGGGCATCTTGCTGAAAAACCGGCGCAGGACATTTCGTCCTACAGTGTAAGATGTCGCCTATTTTACGCAGCAGGAAATTCCCATGAGCTTCAATCTGGCCGACAAACCCCTCGCCGAGCGCGCAGCGCTTGAAGACGAGAAATCCCGTCTGTTCGAACTCTGGCAAAACAACCTGGGCAAAGCCAAGGGGGAGGCCGCGCGGTTGTTCGGCGAACGGGCCAAGCGCAAAGGCAAATGGGCCGAATGGGTGCGCGCCGAGCTGGACGGCATGTCGCCGCCGGAATTCGCCAACATGGTGCGCAGTGAAGTCAATCGCCTGATGGCGGCCAACAAATAATATCGGCCGTCAGGCGAAGCTCGCGACGATCGCCTCGCGCACTTTCAATAGCACCGGGTCGAGCTGGGTGCTGGTTCGCCAGCCCAGTTCGATCGGGTAGCGCGGCAAGGCCAAGGGGCAGGGCAGCAGTGCCAACCCGCTGAGCGTTGCGATACTTTGGGCGGCATGGGCCGGAATGGTCGCCACCGCCCGGCTGCCTTTGAGCAAATGGGGCAACGCGGCAAAATGCGTGGTCGAGGCGCACACTCTTCGACTGAGCCCCAGCGCCGCCAATCCCTCATCGGTAATCCCGATAAAACCGCCGGACGACACCAGTATGTGTTCGCGGGCCACAAACTCCTCAAGACCGATGCTTTGCTGGCCCTTGACCAAGCTCGACGGGTCCGCCAGGCACAGATAGCCACCTTCCCCCAGCACCTGACGGCTGAGCAGTCGCTCGGCAAACCCGCCCGCGGTAATCGCCAGGTCAATGCTGCGCTCCAACAACGCCTGGGCGACGATCTGGCTGTGGGTCTGGCGGAAAATCAGCCTCAGCTTCGGCGCGCAACGGGCGATTTCTTCGATCAGCCGCCGGCCGTAGGCAATCTCGAAATCATCCGACATGCCCACGGTGACCGAGCGACCTTCGTACTGTTGCGCAGCTGGATCGACCATCGCCAGGCTCTGCCGGCATTTGTTCAGGGCATCGCTGACTACTGGCTTGAGCTGATTGGCCTTGAGCGAGGGAGCCAGGCCGCGCCCGGTGCGCACGAACAACTGATCGCCATACAGCTCGCGCAAGCGACGCAAGGCCGCGCTGACGGCCGATTGCGTCACGCCCAGGCGCAGTGCGGCGCGGCTGGCGCTGGACTCCTCGTGCAGCGCTTCGAAGACTTTGAGCAGATTGAGGTCAACGTTGGTGATATTCATTTTGCTCATATCATTCAGCAGTGAATCGGTCTTTATTGATGATTGCCTGACGCCGGAGAATGAGCAACACCTGATGCGAATGGAGTTTCCAAGATGCCAAAGTCAATCGTTGCTGCCCTGCAGATCGGCGCCTTGCCCGGCGGCAAGGCTGAAACCCTGGAACAGATCCTGTCCTATGAAAACGCGATCACCGAATCCGGCGCCGGGTTGGTGGTGATGCCGGAAGCGCTGCTGGGCGGTTATCCCAAAGGTGAGGGCTTTGGCACCCAATTGGGCTATCGCCTGCCGCAAGGTCGCGAAGCCTTTGCCCGCTATTTTGCCAATGCCATCGACGTCCCCGGCGTGGAAACCGAGGCACTGGCGGGGTTGTCCGCGCGCACCGGTGCGAATCTGGTGATCGGCGTGATCGAGCGCGCCGGCAGCACCTTGTACTGCACCGCGCTGCACTTCGATCCGCAGGTCGGGCTGGTGGCCAAGCACCGCAAACTGATGCCCACCGGCACCGAACGGTTGATTTGGGGCAAGGGCGATGGCTCGACCTTGCCGGTGATCGACAGCCAGGTCGGGCGCGTCGGTGCAGTGGTGTGCTGGGAAAACATGATGCCGCTGCTGCGCACGGCGATGTACGCCAAGGGCGTGGAGGTGTGGTGCGCGCCGACCGTGGACGAGCGGGAGATGTGGCAGGTCAGCATGCGCCACATTGCCCATGAAGGGCGCTGCTTCGTGGTCAGTGCCTGTCAGGTCCAGGCGTCGCCCCAGGACCTGGGCCTGGACATCGCCAACTGGCCTGCGCAGCGGCCGTTGATTGCCGGTGGCAGCGTGATTGTAGGTCCCATGGGTGACATCCTCGCCGGACCGTTGCGCGACAGCGCCGGGCTGCTTACCGCGCAAATCGACACGGACGACCTGGTACGCGCCCGCTACGACTATGACGTGGTCGGCCACTACGCCCGGCCGGATGTGTTCGAACTGACCGTGGACGAGCGCGCCAGACCCGGGGTGCGCTTCATCGCTTGATACCCGGCGGGCTTTGGCCAAAGCAGTCAGGCAACTTGATAGCTTTGACCATTGCCCGACACCCCGCGCAGAGCGAGTATTTCCCTGTTGATTACGGTTCCCCCAACCTAATAAGAAACACAGAGGGATTCTGGCAATGCGCGATTACTTGTCTGCTACTGCTCGGTTCAATTATCAGCACACCGTCGATGCCGCGCTCGCGGGCGACCTGACGGCCCTCAATGCCTGTGTCGAATGCTGTGACCGGCACGCCTTGCCGGGTCGCATCGCGCTGTTCTGGGAAGGACGCGACGGGACCGGTGCGACGTACACCTTCACTGACTTGCAGGACAAGGCCGCGCGTTTCGCCAACTACCTGCGGGCCCAGGGCGTGAAAAAAGGCGACAAGGTCGCCGGCCTGTTGCCACGCAATATCGAACTCCTGATCACCGTGTTCGCCACCTGGCGCATCGGCGCGGTGTATCAACCGCTGTTTACCGCGTTCGGCCCCAAGGCCATTGAACACCGCCTGGGCTGCTCTGGCGCCAAGGTGGTGGTGACCGATGCGGTGAACCGGCCGAAACTTGCTGAAGTCGCCGATTGCCCGACCATCGTTACCGTCACCGGTGCCAAAGGGCAGGGTCTGGTGCATGGCGATTTCAGTTTCTGGGCCGAGCTGGCCAACTATTCCGCCGACTGTGAACCGGTGCTGCTGACCGGCGAAGACCCGTTCCTGCTGATGTTTACTTCGGGCACCACCGGCCCGTCGAAAGCGCTGTCGGTGCCGCTCAAGGCCATCGTTGCGTTCCAGGGCTACACCCGCGATGCGGTGGATCTGCGCCCTGAAGACGCCTTCTGGAATGTCGCCGATCCGGGTTGGGCTTATGGCATTTATTTCGGGGTTACGGGGCCAATGTCCATGGGCCATCCGATCACCTTTTACGATGGCCCGTTCACCCTCGAAAGCACCTGCCGGGTGATCAACAAGTACGGGATCACCAACCTGACCGGTTCGCCGACGGCCTACCGTTTGCTGATTGCCGGCGGCGATGAGTTCGCCCGATCGATCAAGGGCAAGCTGCGTATCGTCAGCAGCGCTGGCGAGCCGCTGAACCCGGAAGTGATCCGCTGGTTCGCCGACAACCTCGACGTGGTCATCCACGACCACTACGGCCAGACTGAGCTGGGCATGGTGCTGTGCAACCACCACGGCCTTGATCACCCGATCCACATGGGCGCCGCCGGTTTTGCCTCGCCGGGCCACCGCATCGTGGTGCTGGATGACGAGTACAAGGAACTCGGCGTTGGCCAGCCGGGCATCCTGGCCATCGACCGCAGCCAGTCGCCGATGTGCTGGTTCGCCGGCTACGAAGGCGGGCCAACCAAGGCCTTTGTCGGCGACTACTACCTGAGTGGCGACACCGTCGAGTGGAACCCGGACGGCAGCATCAGCTTTGTCGGTCGCAGTGATGACGTGATCACCACTTCCGGCTACCGGGTCGGCCCGTTCGACGTGGAAAGTGCACTGATCGAACACCCGGCCGTGGTCGAGGCTGCAGTGATCGGCAAGCCCGATCCGGAGCGCACCGAACTGGTCAAAGCCTTCGTCGTGCTCAGCGCGCAATACCGTGCCGCCCCCGAGTTGGCCGAAGAGCTGCGCCAACACGTACGCAAGCGTCTGGCGGCGCACTCGTACCCCCGTGAAATCGAATTTGTCAGCGAGTTGCCGAAAACCCCCAGCGGCAAATTGCAGCGCTTTATCTTGCGCAACCAGGAAATCGCCAAGGCTCAAGAGGCTGCGGCGAAGAACGTTCCAGCTTGAATCCCGGGAAACAATGATGCAGATCGAGAACAAGATTTTTATTGTCACCGGTGGCGCTTCCGGACTTGGTGCCGCCACCGCCGAGGTGCTGGTCGCCGCTGGCGCGAAAGTGATGCTGGTGGACATGAATGCCGAAGCCGTTGCAGCCCAGGCCCAGCGCCTGGGCGCGCAGAGCGTTGTGGCGGACATCAGCCACGAAGCGGCGGCCGAAGCCGCCGTGCAGGCGACGGTCAAGGCCTTTGGCGGCCTCAATGGCCTGGTCAATTGCGCCGGCATCGTGCGTGGCGAGAAGATTCTCGGCAAGAACGGTCCACATGCATTGGCCAGTTTCAGCCAGGTGATCAACGTCAACCTGATCGGCAGCTTCAACATGCTGCGCCTGGCGGCAGCGGCGATTGCCGAGACCGAAGCGGATGCCGACGGCGAACGTGGCGTGATCATCAACACCGCGTCTGCTGCGGCCTATGACGGTCAGATCGGCCAGGCAGCCTACGCGGCGTCCAAGGGCGCGATTGTCAGCCTGACCTTGCCGGCGGCCCGCGAACTGGCGCGTTTCGGTATCCGTGTGATGACCATCGCCCCGGGTATTTTCGAAACGCCGATGATGGCCGGCATGACCCAGGAAGTCCGCGATTCCCTGGCCGCTGGCGTGCCATTCCCGCCGCGTTTGGGCAAACCGGGCGAGTATGCCGGGCTGGTCAAGCATATTATTGAAAACAGCATGCTCAACGGCGAGGTGATCCGTCTCGACGGTGCCTTGCGCATGGCCGCCAAGTAAGGAGGATTTGTCATGACAATGTCCAACGATCCAATTGTTATCGTCAGCGCCGTTCGCACCCCGATGGGCGGCTTCCAGGGCGAGCTGAAAAGCCTGACGGCGCCGCAACTCGGTGCTGCCGCCATCAAGGCCGCCGTCGAACGTGCCGGTGTTGCCAGTGATGCGGTCGATGAAGTGTTGTTCGGTTGCGTGCTGCCGGCAGGCCTTGGCCAGGCCCCTGCGCGTCAGGCGGCGCTGGGCGCGGGGCTGGATAAATCGACCCGCTGCACCACCCTGAACAAGATGTGCGGCTCCGGCATGGAAGCGGCGATTCTGGCCCATGACATGCTGGTGGCGGGCAGTGCCGATGTGGTGGTCGCCGGTGGCATGGAAAGCATGTCCAACGCGCCTTACCTGCTGGACCGCGCCCGTGCCGGCTACCGCATGGGCCATGGCCGGGTGCAGGACTCGATGTTCCTCGACGGCCTCGAAGACGCCTACGACAAGGGTCGCCTGATGGGCACCTTCGCCGAAGAATGCGCCGAAACCAACAGCTTCAGCCGTGAAGCCCAGGACGCGTTCGCCATCGCCTCGACCACCCGCGCGCAACAGGCGATCAAGGACGGCAGCTTCAAGGATGAAATCGTGCCGTTGACTGTGACAGTCGGCAAAGAGCAGGTGGTGATCAGCAATGACGAGCAGCCGCCAAAAGCCAGGCTGGACAAGATCGCTTCGTTGAAACCGGCGTTCCGCGAAGGCGGTTCGGTGACCGCGGCCAACTCCAGTTCGATCTCCGACGGCGCGGCCGCGCTGGTGTTGATGCGCCAGTCCCAGGCACAGAAGCAAGGCCTGAAACCCTTGGCGGTGATCCATGGCCACGCCGCGTTCGCCGACACCCCGGGTCTGTTCCCCGTGGCGCCAATCGGTGCAATCAAGAAATTGATGAAGAAAACTGGCTGGTCGCTCAATGACGTCGATCTGGTGGAAGTCAACGAAGCCTTCGCCGTGGTCGGCATGGCCGCGATGACTCATCTGGAAATCCCCCACGAGAAACTCAACGTGCACGGCGGTGCTTGCGCCCTCGGTCACCCGATCGGGGCGTCCGGCGCGCGGATTCTGGTGACCCTGCTTTCGGCCCTGCGCCAGAAAGGCTTGAAGCGCGGCGTTGCAGCGATTTGTATCGGCGGCGGTGAAGCGACGGCCATGGCCGTGGAATGCCTCTACTGACTACGCAATCCCTTGTAGGAGCGAGCCTGCTCGCGATGGGCGTTAACGATGACGCGGGGTGCCTGGAGGAACGCGGTGCCCTGGCGTCCATCGCGAGCAGGCTCGCTCCTACAGGGGGCAATTAAATTTCAAGGATTCACCATGATCCCCAATGACGACCAACAACAAATCCGCGACATGGCCCGGGACTTTGCCCAGGAACGCCTGAAGCCGTTCGCCGCCGAATGGGACCGCGAGCACCGCTTTCCCAAGGAAGCCATCGGCGAGATGGCCGGGCTGGGCTTCTTCGGCATGCTGGTGCCGGAGCAGTGGGGCGGATGCGACACCGGTTACCTCGCCTACGCCATGGCCCTGGAAGAAATCGCAGCCGGCGATGGCGCCTGCTCGACCATCATGAGCGTGCACAACTCCGTGGGTTGTGTGCCGATCCTCAACTACGGCACCGATGAGCAGAAGGAGCGCTTTCTCAAACCGCTGGCCAGCGGTGCGATGCTCGGCGCCTTCGCCCTGACCGAACCCCAGGCCGGTTCTGATGCCAGCGGCCTGAAAACCCGTGCCCGCCTGGAAGGTGATCATTACGTGCTCAACGGCTGCAAGCAGTTCATCACTTCCGGGCAGAATGCCGGGGTGGTGATCGTGTTTGCGGTGACTGATCCGAACGCGGGCAAACGCGGCATCAGTGCCTTTATCGTGCCGACCGACACTGCCGGTTTTATCGTCGACCGCACCGAACACAAGATGGGCATCCGTGCTTCCGATACCTGCGCCGTCACCCTGAACAACTGCAGTATCCCCGAGGCCAATTTGCTGGGCGAACGCGGCAAGGGCCTGGCCATCGCCTTGTCCAACCTTGAAGGCGGTCGTGTCGGCATCGCTTCGCAATCGGTGGGCATGGCCCGCGCTGCGTTCGAAGCGGCGCGTGACTATTCGCGGGAACGCGAAAGCTTCGGCAAGCCGATCATCGAGCACCAGGCCGTGGCCTTCCGCCTGGCGGACATGGCCACCCAGATCGCCGTGGCGCGGCAAATGGTGCACTACGCCGCCGCCTTGCGCGACAGTGGCCAACCGGCCCTGGTCGAAGCGTCGATGGCCAAGTTGTTCGCCTCGGAAATGGCCGAAAAGGTATGCTCCTCGGCGCTGCAAACCCTGGGCGGTTACGGTTATCTCAACGACTTCCCGCTGGAGCGGATCTACCGCGACGTGCGGGTTTGCCAGATCTACGAAGGCACCAGCGATATTCAGCGCATGGTCATTTCGCGCAATTTATAAGAAGGAGTCCCCCCTGTGAGCGACAAAGAGCTGAACTACGAAACGATTTTGCTGGAAACCCACGGCCGCGTTGGCCTGATCACCCTCAACCGTCCACAAGCGCTGAACGCGTTGAACGCACAGATCGTCAGCGAACTGAACCAGGCCCTCGATGGCTTCGAGGCTGACTCGAACATCGGCTGCATCGTCCTGACCGGTTCGAAAAAAGCCTTCGCCGCCGGTGCCGACATCAAGGAAATGGCCGAGCTGACCTATCCGCAGATCTACATCGACGACCTGTTCAGCGACAGCGATCGCGTGGCCAACCGCCGCAAGCCGATCATCGCGGCGGTCAACGGTTTTGCTTTGGGCGGTGGCTGTGAACTGGCGCTGATGTGCGACTTCATCCTGGCCGGCGACAACGCCCGATTCGGCCAGCCGGAAATCAACCTCGGCGTGCTGCCGGGCATGGGCGGTACCCAGCGCCTGACCCGCGCCGTGGGCAAGGCCAAGGCCATGGAAATGTGCCTGAGCGGTCGCCTGATCGATGCCGTGGAGGCGGAGCGTTGCGGGATTGTCGCGCGGATCGTGCCGAGCGATGAGCTGCTGGATGAAGCGCTGAAAGTCGCGGCGTTGATCGCCAAGAAGTCGCTGCCGATTGCGATGATGGTCAAGGAAAGCGTCAACCGTGCCTTTGAAGTGAGCCTGGCCGAAGGCGTGCGCTTTGAGCGCCGGGTGTTCCATGCGGCGTTTGCGACGCAGGATCAGAAGGAAGGGATGGCGGCGTTTATTGCCAAGCGTGAGGCTGAGTTCCAAGGTAAGTGATGCGGCGTTTCCGCTGACCTCATCGCGAGCAGGCTCGCTCC
>NZ_MRCS01000067.1 GCF_002303925.1 Pseudomonas sp. ACN8 | reverse complement strand
AGCCTGGCCAGATGTTGACGGTGGCCAATCCGCATTAAAAACAGCCCCTGAATCCAGGGGCTTTTTTATGCCTTCACAGTTTTGTGGGCAGCACAAAAACCTGTGGGAGCGAGCCTGCTCGCGATGAGGGCTTATCAGTTTGCATTGATGGCGACTGACACGCCGTCATCGCGAGCAGGCTCGCTCCCACAGGGATTGTTGCTTGGCCGATACCGCGCATTAATCTCCCGTCTTTTTCCTGTCCATACAAGCTGTTACTGTACGGTGCACAATGCCCAAGCCGCCCGGACCGGATCCCTTATTTGAAGCGTCCCCTGCCCCTGTTCCTGATCAGCCTGGCCTTGAGTTCCACCGCAAGCGCGACGATCAGCGAAAGCCATGGTTATGCGCAATTCGGCACGCTCAAGTACCCGGCCCGATTTACCCACTTCGACTGGGTCAACCCGCAAGCGCCCAAGGGCGGTACGTTGCGGGTCATGGCGTTTGGCACCTTCGATACGCTCAACCCCTACACCTTCAAGGGCACCAGCCCGGTCACCACACCGAGCTTCCTGCAATACGGCATCAACGAACTCAACGAACCGCTGATGGTCGGCACAGGGCAATACGCACCCTCGGGTGACGAGCCCGCATCCAGTTATGGCCTGATCGCCCAGTCGGTGGAGTACAACGAGAACCGCAGCTGGGTGGTGTTCAACCTGCGTCCCGAAGCACGCTTCCATGACGGCACGCCGATCACCGCCTACGACGTCGCGTTCTCCTATCGCGTGTTGCTCAAGGAAGGCCATCCGCTGTACCGCACCAGCCTTCAGGAAGTGTCGCGGGTCGACATCCTCAACCCCCGGCGGATTCGTTTCGTGTTCAAGCGTACGGGCAATCCGTTGTTGATCCTGCGCCTGGGTGAAATGCCGGTGCTGGCGCAACACTACTGGAAAGGCCGCGACTTCAAGGCCACCACTTTCGAGCCGCCACTGGGCAGCGGGCCGTATCGCATCGCCTCGGCCACGCCAGGGCGGCAGATCGTCTTCGAACGGGTCAAGGATTACTGGGGCAAGGACCTGCCGGTCAATCGTGGCAAGTACAACTTCGACCGCATGGAAGTCGAGTTCTACCGCGACAGCGACGTAGCGTTCGAGGCGTTCAAGGCCGGTGAATTCGATATCTATATCGAGCATCAGGCGAAGAACTGGGACACCGGCTACAACTTCCCCGCCATACGCCGCGGCGAGGTGATCAAGGCACAGATTCCCCATCAGATCCCGACCCAGACCCAAGGCCTGTTCATGAACAGCCGCCGTCCGGCGTTCTCGGACACCAGGGTCCGTGAAGCCCTGGGGCTGATGTTCAACTTTGAATGGACCAACCGCACCCTGTTCGGCGGCGCCTACCAACGCGCCATGAGCTATTACCCCAACAGCGAATTCTCGGCCAGCGGTTTGCCGGTCGGGCATGAATGGCTGTTGCTCAAGCCCTATCGCGAGCAACTGCCGGCCAGGCTCTTTACCGAGCCGTTCAGCCTGCCGCAGACCGATGGCCGCGGCATCCCCCGGGAAACCTTGCGCAAAGCCCTCGGCCTGCTCGGCGAGGCCGGCTGGAAGCTCAATGGCCAGCGCCTGCAGAACGCCGCCGGACAGCCCTTGCGACTGGAGCTGCTGCTGGTCAACCCGAACCTGGAACGCATCCTCCAGCCTTACGTCGAGACACTGGCCGGCATCGGCATCGATGCGCGGCTGCGCACGGTCGATCGCGCGCAATACAAGCAGCGCCTCGACCAGTTCGATTTCGACATGATTCTGATGACCCTCAACCAGACGCTCAGCCCGGGCCTGGAACAATGGCAGTACTTTCACTCCAGTCAGGCCGGGGTCAAGGGCAGCAAGAACTACGCCGGCATTGCCAACCCGGTGGTCGACCATTTGCTCGAGCAGTTGCTGGCCGCCCAGACCCGCGATGAACAGGTCGCCGCCGGCAAGGCCCTCGACCGCGTGCTGCTGTGGCAGCACTACATCGTGCCCAACTGGTACCTCAATAATCACCGTCTGGCGTACCGCAACCGGCTCGCCTTCGTCACCACGCCGCCCTACACCCTGGGCCTGAACGCGTGGTGGCTGAAATCTTCGGAGAAAGATCGATGAAACCCATCCGTGCCCTGCTCCTGCAGGCCAGCGGTCTGCTGTTCGCCGGGCTGGCCTGCGCCGCCCCGCAACATGCCGTGACCCTGTACAACGAACCGCCGAAATACCCGGCCGATTTCAAACACTTCGACTACGTCAACCCGGATGCGCCCAAGGGCGGGATTTTCCGTCAGGCCGGTTTCGGCGGCTTCGACAGCCTCAACCCCTTCATCAGCAAAGGCGTGCCGGCGGACGATATCGGCAACATCTACGACACCCTGGCCAAGCAAGGCCTGGACGAGCCGTTCACCGAGTACGGCTTGATCGCCCGACTGATCGAAAAAGCCCCGGACAACGCCTGGGTGCGCTTCTACCTGCGCCCCGAAGCACGCTTCCATGACGGCCATCCCGTACGCGCCGAGGACGTGGTGTTCAGCTTCCAGATGCTGACCAGGGACGGCGCGCCGATGTACCGCGGTTACTACAACGACGTGGCCGAAGTGATCGCCGAAGACCCGCTCACCGTGCTGTTCAAGTTCAAGCACACCAACAACCGCGAACTGCCGCTGATCCTCGGCCAGTTGCCGGTGCTGCCCAAGCACTGGTGGGCCGACCGCGACTTCAACAAGGGCAACCTGGAAATCCCGCTGGGCAGCGGCCCGTACAAGGTCAGTGAAGTGAAGGCCGGACGCTCGGTGCGTTACGAGCGGGTCAAGGACTACTGGGGCAAGGACTTGCCGGTCAATCGCGGCTTCTACAACTTCGACGTGATGACCACCGATTACTACCGCGACAACACCGTGGCTCTGGAAGCGCTCAAGGCCGGGCAGTTCGACTACTGGCTGGAAATGACCGCGAAGAACTGGGCCAACGCCTATAACACGCCGGCGGTCACCGAAGGTCGATTGGTCAAGGAACAGATCCCCAATGGCAACCCGACCGGCATGCAAGGCTTCGTGTTCAATCTGCGCCGCCCGGTGTTCCAGGATGTGCGCGTGCGCCAGGCCTTGTCGCTGTTGCTGGATTTCGAATGGACCAACAAGCAACTGTTCAACGGCGCCTACGCGCGTACCCGCAGTTACTTCGAGAACTCGGAAATGGCCGCCACCGGCCTGCCTGACGCCGATCAGGTGGCGATCCTCGAACCGTTCCGCGCCAAGCTGCCGCCGCAGGTATTCAGCGAAGCCTTCCAGAACCCGACCACCGACGGCAGCGGCATGATCCGCGCCCAGCAACGGCAAGCCTATCAACTGTTGCAGGAGGCCGGCTGGCGCATCGTCGATGACAAGATGGTCGACGCCGCCGGCAAGCCGGTGGTCATCGAGTTCCTGTTGGCCCAGACCGAATTCGAACGGGTGCTGCTGCCCTTCAAGCGCAACCTGAGCGACCTGGGCATCGACCTGGTGATTCGCCGGGTCGACGTCTCGCAGTACATCAACCGTGTGCGTTCCCGGGACTTCGACATGATCGTCGGCAGCTTCCCGCAGTCCAACTCGCCGGGTAACGAACAGCGGGAATTCTGGATGTCGGATGCCGCCGACAAGCCCGGCAGCCGCAACTCCATGGGCCTGAAAGATCCGGTGGTCGATCAACTGGTCGAGCAACTGATCAACGCCGATTCGCGCAACAACCTGGTGGCCCACGCCCGGGCGCTGGACCGGGTGCTGCAATGGGGCTATTACGTAATACCCAACTGGCACATCAAGACCTGGCGCGTGGCGTACTGGAACCACATCGGCCATCCCAAGGTCTCGCCCAAGTACGACATCGGCACGGCCACCTGGTGGGTCAAGCCCGATATCAAGCCGGCAATAGAAGTCGAAACCACACTGCAGGCCGATCCTGCGGGCACGGAGTAATCAGATGCTGGCGTACATTTTTCGGCGACTGTTGCTGATCATTCCGACCCTGTTCGGCATCCTGCTGATCAACTTCGTGATCATCCAGGCTGCCCCGGGCGGGCCGGTGGAACAGATGATCGCCAAGCTCGAAGGCTTCGAAGGCGCCACCAGCCGCATCGCCGGCGGCGGTGCCGAAGTGTCGGTGGCAGGCTCGGCCTATCGCGGCGCCCAGGGCCTGGACCCGGCGCTGATCAAGGAAATCGAGCACATGTACGGCTTCGACAAATCGGCGCCGGAACGCCTGTGGATCATGGTCAAGAACTATGCGTCCCTGGATTTCGGCGACAGCTTCTTCCGCGACGCCAAGGTCATCGACCTGATCAAGGAAAAGATGCCGGTGTCGATCTCCCTCGGGCTGTGGAGCACGCTGATCATGTACCTGGTGTCGATCCCGCTGGGGATCGCCAAGGCCAAGCGGCACGGCAGCCACTTCGACGTCTGGACCAGTTCGGCGATCATCGTCGGTTATGCGATCCCGGCGTTCCTGTTCGCCATCCTGTTGATCGTGGTGTTCGCCGGCGGCAGTTACCTGGACTGGTTCCCCTTGCGCGGGCTGACCTCGAACAACTTCGATGAACTGAGCATGGGCGGCAAGATCCTCGACTACTTCTGGCACCTGGCGCTGCCGGTGACAGCGCTGGTGATCGGCAACTTCGCGACCATGACCCTGCTGACCAAGAACAGCTTCCTCGACGAGATCAACAAACAGTACGTGATCACCGCCAGGGCCAAGGGCCTGACCAACCACCGCGTGCTTTACGGCCATGTGTTCCGCAACGCCATGTTGCTGGTGATCGCCGGCTTCCCCGCGGCCCTCATCGGCATCTTCTTCACCGGCTCGTTGCTGGTGGAGGTGATCTTCTCCCTCGACGGCCTCGGGCTGATGAGTTTCGAGGCGGCGATCAACCGCGATTACCCGGTGGTGTTCGGCACGCTGTTCATCTTCACCCTGCTGGGACTGGTGGTGAAACTGATCGGCGACCTCACCTACACCCTTGTCGATCCGCGCATCGACTTCGAAAGCCGGGAGCATTGAGATGAACCTGTCCCCTCTCAATCGCCGACGCTTCGAACTGTTCAAGACCAACAAGCGTGGCTGGTGGTCGCTGTGGCTGTTCCTGATCCTGTTCGGCGCAAGCCTGGGCGCCGAGCTGATCGCCAACGACAAGCCGCTGGCGGTGCACTACGACAACAACTGGTACTTCCCGGCACTCAAACGCTACCCGGAAACCACCTTCGGCGGCGAGTTTCCGCTGGAGGCCAACTACAAGAGCCCGTACATCCGCGAACTGCTCAAGGCCAAGGACGCCTGGGTGCTGTGGGCGCCGATTCCCTACAGCTACCAGAGCATCAACTACGACCTGAAAGTCCCCGCTCCAGCCCCGCCCTCGACGGACAACCTGCTGGGCACCGACGATCAGGGCCGCGACGTGTTGGCCCGGGTGATCTACGGCTTCCGCATTTCGGTGCTGTTCGCCCTGACCCTGACCGTGCTGAGCTCGATCATCGGCGTGATCGCCGGCGCCTTGCAGGGTTTCTACGGCGGCTGGGTGGATCTGGCCGGGCAGCGGTTCCTGGAGATATGGTCCGGACTGCCGGTGTTGTACCTGCTGATCATCCTGGCCAGTTTCGTGCAACCCAACTTCTGGTGGTTGCTGGGGATCATGCTGCTGTTCTCATGGATGAGCCTGGTGGACGTGGTGCGCGCCGAATTCCTGCGCGGGCGCAATCTGGAATACGTACGCGCCGCCCGCGCCCTGGGCATGCAGAACGGTGCGATCATGTTCCGCCATATCCTGCCCAACGCGATGGTCTCGACCATGACCTTCATGCCGTTCATCCTCACCGGCGCCATCGGTACGCTGACCGCCCTGGACTTCCTCGGCTTCGGCCTGCCGGCGGGCAGTCCGTCCCTGGGTGAACTGGTGGCCCAGGGCAAATCGAACCTGCAGGCGCCGTGGCTGGGCATCAGCGCCTTCGCCGTGCTGGCCTTGATGTTGAGTCTGCTGGTGTTCATCGGCGAGTCCGCTCGCGATGCCTTCGACCCGAGGAAGTGAAATGAATCAGAACAATCTGATCGAAGTGCGCGACCTGTCCGTCGACTTTGTCATCGGCAACCGCTGCCAGCGGGCGGTCGAAGGCGTCAGCTTCGACATCAAGCGCGGTGAAACCCTGGCGTTGGTCGGCGAGAGCGGTTCCGGTAAATCGGTCACCGCACATTCGATCCTGCGCCTGCTGCCCTACCCGCTCGCGCGGCATCCGTCCGGCACCATCTTGTATTCCGGGCAGAACCTGCTGGATCTGAAAGAAAAAACCATCCGCCACATTCGCGGCAACCGGATTGCGATGATCTTCCAGGAGCCGATGACCTCGCTCAATCCCTTGCACTCGATCGAGAAGCAGATCAATGAGGTGCTGGGCATCCACAAGGGCCTGACCGGCAAGGTCGCGACCAAGCGCACCCTGGAGTTGCTGGAGATGGTCGGCATCCCCGAGCCGCACAAGCGCCTCAAGGCCCTGCCCCACGAGTTGTCCGGCGGCCAGCGCCAGCGGGTGATGATCGCCATGGCCCTGGCCAACGAGCCGGAGCTGCTGATCGCCGACGAGCCGACCACCGCGCTGGACGTGACCGTTCAGCTGAAAATCCTCGAACTGCTCAAGGAACTTCAGGCTCGTTTGGGCATGGCGTTGTTGCTGATCAGCCACGATTTGAACCTTGTGCGAAGAATTGCGCATCGCGTATGTGTCATGCAGCAAGGTTGCATCGTCGAACAGGCATCGTGCGAAGAACTGTTCCGCGCGCCGCAGCATCCGTACACTCGGGAACTGCTGGCAGCGGAGCCTGGTGGCAAGCCTGCAAGCAACGTGATCGGCCCGCCCTTGCTGGCGGTCGAGGACCTGAAAGTCTGGTTTCCGATCAAGAAAGGCCTGCTCAAGCGCACGGTGGATTACATCAAGGCGGTCGACGGCATTAATTTCAGCCTGCCCCAGGGCCAGACCCTGGGGATCGTGGGAGAAAGCGGTTCCGGCAAATCGACCCTCGGCCTGGCGATTTTGCGGTTGATCGCCAGCAAAGGCGCCATCCGCTTTGAAGGCCAGCCGCTGGACGGTCTGACGCAACAACAGGTCAGGCCGCTGCGGCGGGAGATGCAAGTGGTGTTTCAGGACCCGTTCGGCAGCCTGAGCCCGCGGATGTGCGTGAACGACATCGTGGGCGAAGGCCTGCGAATCCACAAGATGGGCACCGCGGCGGAACAGGAACAAGCGATCATTGCGGCACTCAGGGAGGTAGGTCTGGATCCGGAAACCCGGCACCGCTACCCCCACGAATTTTCCGGCGGGCAACGGCAGAGAATCGCCATTGCCCGGGCATTGGTGTTAAAACCGGCGTTGATTTTGCTGGACGAGCCGACTTCGGCCCTCGACCGCACGGTACAACGCCAGGTAGTGGAGCTTTTGCGTTCACTGCAAAGCAAGTACAACCTGACGTATCTGTTTATCAGCCATGACCTGGCTGTGGTGAAAGCGCTGAGCCACCAGCTGATGGTGGTCAAGCATGGCCAAGTGGTCGAACAGGGAGACGCGCAAAGCATTTTTGCCGCCCCCCAACATCCGTATACACAGCAGTTGCTGGAAGCCGCTTTTTTGGCTCCGGCCACTGCGCAATAACCTGAAAGAGGAGCAACACATGGGTTTTCTCGCCGGTAAGCGCGTACTGATCGTCGGTGTCGCCAGCAAGCTGTCCATCGCATCCGGCATCGCTGCCGCCATGCATCGCGAGGGCGCTGAGCTTGCCTTCACTTATCAGAACGACAAACTCAAGGGTCGTGTCGAAGAGTTCGCACAAGGCTGGGGTTCGAGCCCTGAGCTGTGCTTCCCGTGCGACGTGGCCAGCGATGAAGAAATCGCCAAGGTCTTCGAAGCGCTGAGCAAGAAGTGGGACGGCCTGGACTGCATCGTGCACTCCGTGGGCTTCGCCCCGGGCGACCAACTGGACGGCGACTTCACCGAAGCCACCACCCGTGAAGGTTTCCGCATCGCTCACGACATCAGCGCCTACAGCTTCGTGGCCCTGGCCAAGGCCGGCCGCGAAATGATGAAAGGCCGCAACGGCAGCCTGCTGACCCTGTCGTACCTGGGCGCCGAGCGCACCATGCCGAACTACAACGTGATGGGCATGGCCAAGGCTTCCCTGGAAGCCGGCGTACGTTACCTGGCCGGCTCCCTGGGCCCGGACGGTACTCGCGTCAACTGCGTATCGGCAGGCCCGATCCGCACCCTCGCCGCTTCCGGCATCAAGAACTTCCGCAAGATGCTGGCTGCCAACGAAGCGCAAACCCCGCTGCGCCGCAACGTCACCATCGACGAAGTCGGCAACGCCGGCGCCTTCCTGTGCTCGGACCTGGCGTCCGGCATCAGCGGTGAAATCATGTACGTGGACGGTGGCTTCAACACCACGGCCATGGGCAGCATCGAAGAGTAATCTTCGGTCAGCCAAAAAAAACCCGCCTGTTTTGGCGGGTTTTTTATGCCTGCGATTTCCGGCCGATGCCGTCCTCCTGTAGGAGCGAGCTTGCTCGCGAAAAACCCGGGCACGCCGCGCTCATCCAGACTGCGCGCGTTATCGTTGACGACCTTCGCGAGCAAGCTCGCTCCTACAGGGTTAGTGTTGTGTCAGGCATTGCGCAAACAACTGCTGAATCGGCTGCATTCGCTGGCTGTACCGCTGCAACAACACAATCTCCCGATAGAACGTCAACTCGCCCAAGGGGATGACTCGCACCCTGGCCCCATGCTCAAGCCACAACCCCGCCTCGGGCAGCAGAGAAATCCCCAAGCCACACTCGACCATTTTCACAATCGCCTCCAGCTCATCCAGCTCCAGCGCCACCTGCACCTCGATCTTCTGTTCGCGCAGAAACCGCGTCACCAGCCGCCCGCCGAACGAATTGCGGTCGTAGCGCACATGCGGGTGCTCCGCAATCAGCTGTAGCGGATCATCACCGTCCAGATCCGTCGGTACGATCAGCACGAACGGCTCTCGGCGAATCACCTGCGCGGACAATTCCTTGGGCAACTCAAACGGCGGCTTGATCAGGACCGCCAGGTCCACTTCCCCCGTGTCCACCTGACTCAGCAGGTTTAATGACACACCGGGCACCAGCTTGGGCTCCAGCAAGGGCGCCTGTTGGCGCAATTTCAACAATGCCTGGGGCAGCAGCCCGGTCTGGGCGGTCGCCACCGCGCCGATTTTCAGTTCGCCACGGTACTCGGTGACATCGTCACTGACGGCCATGCGGCTGAAGGTTTCGAGCATTTCCCTGGCCATCGGCAACGCTCGCTGCCCCGCCGCATTGAGCAGTGCCTGACGACCGGTGCGGTCGAACAGACGGATGCCCAGGGCCTGTTCCAGGTTGCGAATCTGTGCGCTGACCGCCGATTGCGTCAGGCCGATGTGCATGCCGGCCGCGGCGAAGGTGCCGTAACGCGCCACGGCGATAAAGGTTTTCAGTTCTCGCAGCATGGCGACCTCGATTGATCGAAATAATTTGAGCTCACTGCAAAAATTATCGTCTTTCAATCAAAAAACACAGGACTAAACTCGACACATTCCCACCCACACCGAGGTTCGCCTGATGCGACTGTCCCCTTTTCACTTGGCCATCCCGGTCTACGACTTGCCGGCCGCCCGACATTTCTACGGTTCAGTGTTTGGCCTGGAAGAAGGTCGTTCCAGCGACCACTGGGTGGATTTCAATTTTTTCGGCCATCAACTGGTGATTCACCTGGCACCGAAAAGTCCTTCACAAGAAGCCGCACACACCAATGCCGTCGATGGTCACGATGTGCCGGTGCCGCATTTTGGCGTGGTGCTCGGGATGGCGGAATGGGAGGCTCTGGCCGAGCGGCTGAAGTCGCTGGGGACGCGCTTCGTGATCGAGCCGGGGATTCGTTTTCAGGGGCTGGTGGGTGAACAGGCGACGATGTTTCTGTTTGATCCTTGCGGTAATGCGCTGGAGTTCAAGGCGTTCAAGGACATTGGGCAACTGTTTGCCAAATAGGTGTTGTCTGCCAGTACGCCATCGCGAGCAGGCTCGCTCCCACAGGTTTTGTGAACGCCACAAATCCACTGTGGGAGCGAGCCTGCTCGAGAAGAGGCCCGCCAACACAACACCGCCCTAACGGTTCATCACACGCTCGGCCTCCTCCAGCAGTTCCTCGACTGAGTCATGAACAACGGGGTCATATTCGACCTGGGTAACACTGAAGCGAATGTCATAACTGCGATGCGCCGTGGCATTGCGCTCATCGAGCATCTCATTGAGCCGTACCTTGATCGCCGCAATCTCCACGGCGCTGGAACCGGTCAGCAACGCCACGAACCGGTCGCCTTCGAGACGTCCGATCACATCGTTTTCACGAAAGCCGATCCGCAGGACATCGGCGAACGTCCTGAGCGCATCGTCACCTTTGGCCCGACCGTACAGATAGCAGATGAGTTTGAATTCATCGAGGGTGAAGTACAGCAGCGTCGCCGACGTCCCCAGTTCCCGACAGGCGTCCAGCCCGAGCCGGGCCAGCTCGGTGAAACCATGGCGATTGGACAGTAGCGTCAGCTCGTCCATGCTCGCCATCTGCACGCCGGCCAGTTCTCGCTCGGCCTGGAGAGCCAGTTCGCGCAGCCGTTCGCGTTCTTGCTGTGGCGTGAGCAACGGGTTGGCTGATCGGCCCGATTTGCCCGTTTTGCCTGAGATCAACATCGTTCACTCCTTGGCAGGTATGTACGTTAGAGTCGCCCACACCCGCATTGACTCCCTTCAAGCGCGCCGCTGGTCAGCTACCCGCCACCGGGCACGGCCCTCCTGCATCGGCCCAGGTTTTGAACCGGGCGACGAAGATATCGTGGGGCACCGGCACCGGCGCGCGATTGCCGCCGGGGCTCCAGCCCCACAGCACCAGCTTGTCGTCGCTGACGTGCTTGATCAGCGCGGCGAAATCCCGATCGCCGTTGCTGGAGCGATCCTTGATCATCGCGCACAGCCGATCGGCGGGCAGGCCGATCCAGGCCATCCGTTGCGCTGCCGGTGGCAGGCTCCAGTGTGGCGCCCCGGGTGGCGCGTGGGGACCGTAACTGGCCGGCGGATTGCTTTGCGCATGGCACGTCGCACAGGGCAACCCGGCCGAGCCCTTGCCGTCCATGCCCCGCACGACATTCATGGCGTGGGGTACGCCGGCATCGAACTGCAGCGGCGAATCCCCGGGAATGTGGCAGTTCTGGCAACGGGGACTCTGGAAGACCTTCTGTACAGTGTCGAACGCCTGCAAGGCCTCGCGGTCATCGGCGAACACACGGGATGCGTAGGCGACGAGAACGATCAGGATCAACGCCCCAAGCAACCAGTGATGTCGTTTCATCTCACACCCCCGACAGCTGCAACGGCAGCTCCCGCAGGCGCTGTCCGGTCAAGGCAAACACCGCGTTGGCCACCGCCGGCGCCGTGGGTGGCACACCGGTTTCGCCGATACCGCCGGGTTTGTCGCTGCTGGGCATGATATGCACTTCGACCACCGGCATTTCGTTGAGCCGCAGCACCTGATAGTCATGATAGTTGGACTGCACCACCTGCCCGTCCTTGAGCGTCAGTTTGCTGTGCAAGGCGAAACTCAGGCCAAAAGCGATGCCCGACTCCATCTGCGCGGCGATGCTCTGTGGGTTCACCGCAATGCCACAGTCCACCGCACACACCACCCGGTGCACGCGGATGGCGAGGTTGTCCTGGGACACCTCGGCCACCTGCGCCACGTAGCTGCCGAACGATTCATGCACCGCCACACCCAGGGCGTGGCCGTCCGGCAGCGGCGCCGTCCAGTTGGCCTTCTCCACCGCGAGGTTCAGCACACCGAGGTGACGCGGATGGTCCTTGAGCAAGGTGCGCCGGTATTCCACCGGATCCTTGCCGGCCGCCGTGGCCAGCTCATCGATCAACGACTCCATGACAAACGCGGTGTGGGTGTGCCCCACCGAACGCAGCCACAACACGCTGATACCGGTTTTCGGGGAGTGCAGTTCGATCTGGTGATTGGCCAAGCCTTCGAAGTAAGGGCTGTCGGCCACGCCTTCGACGGAGGTCTTGTCGATGCCGTCCTTGACCATCGTCGCTTCAAGCGAGGTCCCGGCCATGATCGACTGCCCGACCATCACATGCTTCCAGGCCAGCGGCAGGCCGTCAGCACCCAGCCCGATACGCGCATGGTGCAGGAACGCCGAGCGGTAATAGCCGCCGCGGATATCATCCTCCCGCGCCCACACGGTTTTCACCGGTGCACCGGCGGCCTTGGCAACGTACACCGCTTCGCTGACGAAATCCGACGTCGGATTGGCCCGGCGCCCGAAGCCGCCGCCGAGAAACTCGGTATGGATCACCACCTGTTCGGGTTTGAGCCCGGTGATTTTCCCGGCGACCATCTGGTCCAGGGTCTGGAACTGGGTGCCGGTCCAGATTTCGCATTTGTCCTGGGTGATGCTCACTGTGCAGTTCAGCGGTTCCATCGGCGCGTGGGCCAGATAAGGCACACTGTATTCAACGTCGATCTTCCTGGTCGCTTTCGCCAGCGCCGCCTGGGTATCCCCCGCCTGACCGGCATTGATGCCGGGGGTGGTGGCGAGTTTGCGGAAGTTTTCCAACAGCGCCTGGCTGTCGAGCCCGGCGTTCGGCCCCGGATTCCACTCGATTTTCAGCGCATCGCGCCCCAGCTTCGCCGCCCAGAAATGATCGGCAATCACCGCGATGCCGGTCGGCACTTGCACCACTTTGTGCACGCCCGGAATCGCCAGCGCCTCGGCACCTTCAAAGGATTTGACGCTGCCGCCGAAGGTGGGCGAACGGGCGACCATCGCAGTCATCAGCCCGTCAAACTGCACGTCCATGCCGAATTTCGCCCGGCCGGTGATTTTTTCCGGCGTGTCCAGACGCTTGGTGGGTTTGCCGATCAGCCGCCAGTCTTTCGCGTCCTTGAGTGTGATCGAGGCCGGGTCCGGCCGAGGCAATTGCCCGGCGTCATCGGCCAATTCGCCATAGGTGGCACGGTGCTCACCGGCAATGACCATCCCCGATTCGGTACGGATCTCGGATGGCGCAACGTTGAAACGCTTGGCCGCTGCGTCGATCAACATCAAGCGCGCCGCCGCGCCGGCCTGGCGATAGCGGTCGAACTCCATCCAGGTCGAGGTCGAGCCGCCGGTGATCTGCATTCCGCCAAAGCCAGGCAGGCCGTAATCGGCGGCCGAAGCCGGGGCATGCTCGACACGGATCTTCGTCCAGTCGGCATCCAGTTCTTCGGCGATCAGCATGGTCAGGCCGGTCCAGATGCCCTGGCCCATTTCCGAGTGGCCGAGCAACACGGTGACGCTGTTGTCGTTGCCAATGCGCAGGAAGGCATTAGGCGCAAACACGTTGCCCTGGTTCTCCGCGCCCATGGCGAAACGGTGGGCACCGGGCATGGCAAACGCCACTACCAGCCCGCCGCCCAGCATGGCACTGCCCTTGAGAAAACCACGACGCGATAACGTATTGATGCTGTTCATGGCCACCTCAACCCAGCTCGGCGGCGCGTTTGACCGCCGCGCGAATTCGCGGGTAAGTGCCGCAACGGCAGATGTTGCCGGACAGCGCCTGATCGATGTCGCTGTCGGTCGGTTTTGGAATCTTCGCCAGCAACGCCGCCGCCGACATGATCTGCCCGGACTGGCAGTAGCCACACTGAACCACATCAAGTTCCGCCCAGGCCTGTTGCACCGGGTGCGAACCGTCTGCGGAAAGGCCTTCGATGGTGAGAATCTTTTGCCCATGGGCCACGGCCGTGGCCGGTGTGATGCACGAGCGCAGCGGTGCGCCATCGACGTGTACGGTGCAGGCGCCGCATTGGGCTATGCCACAGCCGAATTTGGTGCCGGTGAGGTGGGCGACATCACGCAAGACCCAGAGCAGCGGCATGTCGGCGGGGACATCCAGCTCCTGATCCTGGCCATTGATGTTCAGGGTCAGCATGGCGCAGTTCCTCAGACTCAGGGTGATCTGAAGGGGCGTCGCTGCGGCCTTGTAGAACCTGCGCGCGCCTCGGGTTACCCCTTCAGCTAAGCGCAAATTTGCCGGCAGGCCTTGGCGCATCGACCACCGGTCATGAAAAAGCCGCCTCGAAGGGCGGCCCTGAAGGTCTTCGCTAGAGCCTCGGCCCCAATAAAATGCCGGTGTAGCGCCAGACAAAAACACCAAAAGCGCTACACCACAGCAACGCCGACAGCGCCAGACCCTGACCGGAAAAAGGCACCAGCCACACTCGACACGCACCCGCCAGCAACAACAGGGCAAACCCCGCAACGATCGCCTTGGACGGCTGCAACAAACGCCCGGTATGCCCCAGGCTGACCCGCGCGATCATCGCCAGAACCAACCCGCCGATACCGCCGACGGCCAGCGAATGGGTGGCCAGGCTTTGTTGCGACATCCAGCCCAGGTGCCACAGCGCCATGGCCAGCGTTGCCACCGCGAGCCAGGCATAAGCCAGATACAGCGACCACAGCAGCGGTACGCGCCACAGACCGCGATCATGCCAGCGCCACAACCGCAGCAGATGCAAACCGCTGATCAGCGCAAACAACAGCGCCAGCCACACCCGTGGGACGTCATTCAAACCGACGGCAAAAGACAGCGCCGCCAGCATGGCGCCGATCAGCAACACCTTGCCCGGCAACGGATGGGCAGCAGGCGTTGCGGGACGGTTCAAGCCGCGCTGGATAAAGAACGGAATCACCCGCCCGCCGATCACGCTCATCAGCGCGCCCGCCAGCCACAAGGCGGCCAGCACGCCATGGCGTTGCAGATTGGCGTCATCAACGGCGAACCCCAACAACGTCAACGCCTGACACCCGGCCAGCAGCATCACCATCACCAGAATCGGATAATTCTCGCGTTTGCCCGCAGCCAGCAGATCGCGCCCCAACACCCACGCCAACAGCGGCAGAAACGGAACCTGCAAGGCCAGCAGCAAGGGTGCCGGTATCGGCAGGCACCAGGCCAGTCGCCCCAGCAGCCACATAAGCACCAGGCCGATCAGCGGCCAGCCCTTGAGCCCAGGCCGACCAGTCCAGTTGGGCACCGCCGTGAGCAGGAACCCGGCAATGATGGCCGTGGTAAATCCGAAAGGCATTTCATGGCGATGCCAGGCGAGCATGCCGCCCACCGGTTGCGCTCCGGGCAAGCGGCCGTACAGCCACAAGGCCCAGATCGCGATGGAAAGGGCCGCGAACCCGGCCCCACCCAGAAAGAAGGGTCGAAAGCCCAGGCTGAAGACCGGTGCAACGGCTAGCCGGCGCATCAAGCCACCACTCGAGCCGGGAACTGGTTCAGGCGATACGCGCCGAGCATACGGCTCGACCATTGAAGAACGTTCCGAGGGTTGCTGAAGAAGTTGAACATTGTGCGTACTCCTGAAGGCGCTTTACCTCTTCAAGTCCCGTGCCAGCTTTTTGCCCCTTTAGATCCAGGCACTTGCGCATATACGAGTCATAAAGACCCACAGCCAAAATAGTCTGTTTGACTCCACTCAAAGTCATTTTGACTACACCCTCGCTACCCTGCGGCAATTTTCTCGATCTACGGTACGGCCAGACGACCAGAGGCTGACTACGCTAAAAGTCCGGAACATGCGTTACCTGCAGAGGAGCTGGCACCATGCTACGCGTACAAAAACTCACGCCCTGCCTGTGGTTCGACGATCAGGCCGAAGAAGCGGCGAAGTTCTATTGCTCGATCTTCGACCACTCGAAAATCACTGCCATCACCCATTACGGCCACGCCGGATTCGAGTTCCACGGCCGGCCCGAGGGTTCGGTCATGACCGTCAGCTTCGAGCTCGACGGGCAGAGTTTCACCGGCCTCAACGGCGGGCCTTTATTCAAGTTCAGCGAAGCGGTTTCGTTTCAGGTCAATTGCCTGACACAGGATGAAGTCGATCATTACTGGGGCAACCTGTCGGCCGGTGGCGCGCCCGAAGCCCAGCAATGCGGCTGGCTCAAGGACAAGTTCGGGCTGTCGTGGCAGATCGTCCCCGTGGCGATGATGGACATGATCAAAGACCCCGACACGAAAAAATCGCAACGGGCCATGCAGGCGATGATGCAGATGAAAAAACTCGATATCGCCACGCTGCAACGAGCCTTTGACGGCGAGAGCTAATACACTCGGGCATCGACCTGCCGAGGAGTGAGCGAGCATGAAGCACGCCGTTGCCAAAAACGCCGACCAGGCCCCGCGCTTCTGGCGCGATGATGCCCTGCCCTTCATCGAAGCCCGCTCCATCGCCGACGGGCGCGAAGTCTGCTACACCCGGCACGCCCACGAGCACTTTTCCATCGGGGCGATCACCGCCGGGCGCAGCACTTATCTGCATGAGCAGTCGGCATTCGAGGTCAGCGTCGGCACGGTGGTGCTGATGAACCCCGGCGACGTCCACGCCTGCAACCCGATCGAAGACCAACCCTGGTCGTACCTTATGCTGTACGTCGACACACCGTGGCTGACCGATTTGCAGCATCAGCTCGGGTTCAGCGATGACGCGGCGTTTCGCCGCTTTTCCCTGACCCATACCCGCGACGCCCATCTGTTTACCGGCCTCGCGGGTTTGTATGAGGTGCTGGTCGATCCACAGCAAGATGTGCTGCGCAAACACAGCGTGGCCGTGGAGTTCTTTACCGAGGTTCAGCTGCGACTCAACCCGGCCAACCCGCCGCTGCGCGAACCCAACTTCAAGCTGGAGCGCGCGGCCGACTACATCCGTGACCACTGCACGCAAACCCTCAGGCTCGAAGACATATGCGAGGCGGCACAATTGTCGCCGTCCTACCTGATCCGCGCCTTCAAACAGCATTACGGCATGACGCCCCACGCGTTCCTGGTGAACCGGCGCATCCAGTTCGCCCAGGATCAATTGCGCAGCGGCAAGCTGATCGCGGACGTGGCACTGGAGGCGGGGTTCGCCGATCAGGCGCATTTTCAACGGGCGTTCAAACAGCATTTGGCGGCAACGCCGGGGCAGTATCGGGGCTGAATCCGCCGAGATTGCCGTTACGGCAACACCAGATACACCGCACTCACCACCAGCAACAACGCCATGGCGCGATTGAACAGGCGCATCCCCGCCGGGTTGTTCAAAAACCCCCGCAAAAACGTCCCGGCATAGGCCCAGCAACCGACCGACACATAACAGATCACCAGATAAATCGCGGCGAACTGCCAGACCAGGCGCGCCTCGCCATCGGCGACGAACGCGCCCATGCCGGCCACGCAGGCCAGCCAGGCCTTCGGGTTGAGCCATTGCATGATGGCGCCATACAGCATCGACGGTGCCTGGGCCGACTCACTGGCCTGCACCTGCCCATTGTCAGCCGCCAGCTTGAACGCCATGTACAACAGGAAGGCGACACCCGCCCATTGCACCACCTGCGTCAGTGCCGGCCACTGTTGCAACAGCTCATGCAGGCCCAATCCCATCAGCACCAACAGCAAGACAAACCCCAGCGTGGCTCCGGCCACGTGACGCTGGCTGGCCCTGAAGCCAAAGCGCGCGCCGGAGCTCAACGCCACGATATTCACCGGCCCCGGCGTGATGGACGCGACCAACGCAAACGCCGCCATGGATATCATCAGACTCATTGCACACCTTCTTCCATCGAGTTGAACAAGGTCCCCAAGGTAATGAGCCCGCCGGCTCGCGTATTGAACAAAACGCCCCTGTCTAGCTATGAGTAGTAACCCACGACACTTTTCACTTTGGCCAAGGCCAGGCGCAGCGAATCCATGTCCACCGACCCCAACGCCAGGCGTATCGCGTGCGGCACATGAGCCGAAATCGCAAAGGGCTCGGCGGGCGACACCGACACCTGCTCGCGCATCAGCGCCATGGCGATCTGGTCGGCCCGGGCGTCTTCCGCCAACGGCAGCCAGATGAAGTAGGAATTCGGGTGACTGATGGTTCTGAGCCCCGCCAGCACCTCGCGGGCCAAGGCCTGCCGGGCTCGGGCGTCCGCGCGTTTTTGCGCCTCCAGTTGGCTGACGGTGCCATCGTCGAGCCAGGCCGTGACGATGGCGGTCATCACGCCGGGGGTGTTCCAGGTGGTCGCCATGATCGTGCGCTCGAAGGCGGCGACCCATTGCGCGGGCGCAGCGATGAAACCGACACGCAACCCGGTGGCAACATTCTTCGACAGGCCGGACACGTACACCGTCCTCTCAGGCGCCAGCTCGGCCAGCGGTGGCGGGACGTTTTCGGCCAGGAACGCATAGGCGGCGTCCTCGATGATCGTCAAGTCATGCCGGCGCGCAATCGCCACCAACTGCTCGCGCTGATCGAGGTCCATCACCCAGCCCAAAGGGTTGTGCAAGGTCGGCATCGAGTAGACGGCCCGTACCGATCGGCTGCGGCAGAGCTTTTCCAGGGCAGGCAGATCAGGCCCGGTATCGGTGGCCGGAATCGGCAAGACTTCCAGATACAGGGTTTCGGCCAGGGTCTTGAAACCGGGATAGGTCAGCGCATCGGCGGCGATCACATCACCGGGCTTGAGCATCGTCATCATCGCCACCGCCAGGCCATGTTGGGCGCCGCTGACGATCAACACCTGTTCGGCCGGCACGCTCAGCCCGCGATCAAGCAGATGACGCGCGACCGAAGCTCGCTCGTGCAGGCGTCCCGCGTGGGGCTGATAGCGCAGGAGCGATTCCAGGTCACCGGACAAGGCCAGTTGACGCAACGCCGTGCGCAACAGGTCGGCCTGACCGGGCAATGACGGGTAGTTGAAATTCAGGTCGATCATCCCCGCCGCCACCACGTGCTGCGAGATGCCCTGCCCCGGCGGCAGCGAGGTTTCCCTGACAAAAGTCCCGCGTCCGGTTTCGCCGCTGACCAGGCCCATGCCCTCCAGCTCGGCATACACCCGGCTGGCGGTGACCAGCGCCAGACCGTGCTCCGTGGCCAGTTGCCGGTGAGTCGGCAGGCGCGTGCCGGGCGGCAGACGCCCGGAGCGGATGTCGGCGGCAAAGGCATCCACCAGGGTCTTGTAGCGGGATCTGGGCATGTCGAGATGTATCCATGACAATTTTTTGATTGTATCGATAGTCGCTCATACGATGAGTTTCGTGCAATCAGACAATGAGCGTGAGCCAAATGGAACGGACCTCGGACCTGCAACACCGGACGCTGGAAAACAGCACCAGCGGCTGGATCAACGGCCTGATCGGCGTGGTGATCTTCAGCGGCTCGCTACCGGCGACACGGGTGGCGGTGCTGGAGTTCGATCCGGTGTTCCTGACGGTCGCGCGCGCGACCATCGCGGCGGTCCTGGCGCTGTGTCTGCTGTGGTTATTCAAGGAAAAACGCCCGGCGCGCCAGCAACTGATACCGCTGATCATCGTCGCCCTGGGCGTGGTCATCGGTTTTCCCCTGTTGACCGCGCTAGCCCTGCAATACGTGACGTCCGCGCACTCCATCGTCTTCGTCGGCCTGCTGCCCCTGGCGACAGCGGTGTTCGGCGTCCTGCGCGGCGGCGAGCGGCCACGGGCGGCATTCTGGATTTTCTCGGTGCTGGGCAGCCTGCTGGTGGTCGGGTTTGCCCTGTCCCAGGGGCTGACCGCCTCCCCCCAGGGCGATATCCTGATGCTGCTGGCCATCCTCGCCTGCGGTCTGGGTTATGCCGAAGGCGCAAAGCTGTCGCGCACACTGGGTGGCTGGCAGGTGATCAGCTGGGCGCTGGTGCTGTCGCTGCCGGTCGTGGCGGTGCTCAGCTGGATGCGCATGCCGGCTTCGTTCACCGGCATCAGTACGCCGGCCTGGTTCAGCCTGGCTTACGTTTCGCTGTTCAGCATGCTGATCGGTTTCGTGTTCTGGTATCGCGGGCTCGCCCAAGGGGGCATCGCCGCCGTCGGGCAATTGCAGCTGCTTCAGCCATTTTTCGGGCTGACCCTGGCCGCCACCCTGCTGCATGAACAGGTCAGCGTAGGCATGCTGGGTGTCACCGTCGCCGTGATCCTGTGCGTCGCCGGGGCGAAAAAGTTCGCCAGATAGCCCTGTGTACGGTGGTTTGCGCCCATGACTGTATGGGTCTGGCCAAGGGTGAGCCGTGATAAAAATAGCGCTCTTGCTACAGGAGCCCACCATGGACCTCGCCACCCTCACCCTGTTCCTGCCGGCCTGCTTTGCACTCAACATGGCACCCGGCCCCAACAACCTGCTGTCGGTCAGCAATTCGACCCGCTATGGCTACCGCACCGCGTGCGTGGCCGGCATCGGCCGGTTGCTAGCGTTCGCCGGGATGATTGCCCTGGCCTCGGCGGGGCTGGCGGTGGTGTTGCAAACCTCCGAGCTGCTGTTCTACGCGATCAAGATCCTCGGCGCGGCCTACCTGTTCTACCTCGCCTGGCAATTGTGGCGCGCCGATCCGGGTGTAGAGAACGTGGTGACCTCAGCGCCTGTGGGCACGCTGGCACTGGCCCGGCAGGAATTCCTGGTCGCGGCCGGCAACCCCAAGGCCATCCTGATTTTCACCGCGTTCCTGCCGCAGTTCGTCGACTCGACCCACGCCATCGGGCCGCAGTTCGTGGTGTTGGGCGCGCTGTTTCTGGTGCTGGAATGGATTGCCATCGGCGCTTACGCCTACATGGGCCTGCACATGCGCCGCTGGTTCGCCAGACCGTCGGGCAAGCGGATGTTCAACCGTTGCTGCGCCGGGTTGTTGTCGGCTGCGGCGTCGGTATTGCTGATGGCCAGACGTGCCTGAAATGTTGGTAATCCGTGTGGGAGCGCGCCTGCTCGCGAAGGCGGCGTGTCATCCAATATCGAGGTGACTGACACTCCGCTTTCGCGAGCAGGCTCGCTCCCACAGGGTACTGCCTGCAATCAACGAAATTCACTGTCGATTCTCCGGTGGAGGTCGCCCATGCCGCGATCTATGCTGCGCCCATGAACCTACAAAAAACGCTGCTTCCGCCCCGTGCCGAGATGGTGCGCGCCATGCTCGAGCGAGACACTTCCTACGAGGGAGTGTTCTTCACGGCGGTCAAGACCACAGGCATTTTCTGCCGCCCCGGTTGCACCGCCCGCAGCCCGAAGCCTGAGAATGTCGAGTTCTTTGCCAGCGCCGAACAATGCCAGGCGGCGGGCTATCGCGCCTGCCTGCGCTGCAAACCACTGGACACCGCCGCCAGTGCGCCGGACTGGGTGCGAGCACTGTTCAAATCGGTGGACGCCGACCCGGAACAGCGCTGGACCGACGCCCAGCTAGTGGCCGAAGGCATCGAACCGCTGAAACTGCGCCGCTGGTTCAAGCAGCACTTCGGCATGACCTTCCACGCCTGGCTGCGCGCCCGGCGCCTGGGCATGGCGTTGGGCGGAATCAAACAAGGCGGCTCCATCGATGACGTCGCCTTCGATTCGGGCTACGAGTCCCTGAGCGGATTTCGCGATGCCTTTCAGAAATCGTTTCACATCACCCCGGGCCGCGCGGCCAACAGCGAGCCGCTGCTGTTCACCCGCCTGACCACGCCGCTGGGGCCGATGATCGCCATGGCCGAACGGCGTGGACTGGTGCTGCTGGAGTTTCTCGATCAGGCATCGCTGAGCCCTGCGGTCGAAGCGCTGCAAAGCCGTTTCGGTTATGCCGTGGCGCCGGGGCACAACGCGCATTTGCAGCAGATCGAAGAGCAGTTGTCCGCGTACTTCGCCGGCACGCTCACAGAGTTCAGCGTGGCCTTGCACATGCCCGGCAGCGAGTTCTCCCGCCAGGTCTGGGCCGAACTGGCGAAGATCCCCTACGGCCGGACCACCACCTACGGCGCCATAGCGGCGAGGCTGGGCAAGCCCGGCGCCAGCCGCGCGGTGGGCCTGGCCAATGGGCATAACCGCTTATCGATTGTCGTGCCGTGCCACCGGGTGATCGGCGCCGACGGCTCGTTGACCGGCTACGCTGGAGGCCAGCCGCGCAAAGCGTTTCTGCTCAGGCTGGAAAACGCCGCGGTGCAGCTCACAGAGCAACTGGCGTTCTGATCCCCCCACAGGTTTTTCATAAGGAAGGAAACTCGATGGACAGGCTCGACAATCAACTGCACCACCTGCATCAAGAGGGTTTGCTGATTCTCACCAACGTCGCCGATGCCGCCGGTGCGCGGCTGGTGGAGCAACTGGGCAACAAGGCCGTGGCCACCAGCAGCGCGGCGGTGGCCTGGGTGCATGGTTATCCGGACGGCAACACCCTGCCCCTTGAGCGTCTGGTTTCGACGGTCGAGTCGATTGCCCGGGTCATTTCCGTGCCGCTGACCGTGGACATCGAGGCCGGTTATTCCGATGACCTGGAGCGGGTGGCCCAGGTGGTTGGCGCGGTGATCGCCGCCGGTGCGGTCGGGATCAACATCGAAGACGGTTCCTCACCGCCGGAATTGCTGGTACGCAAGATTGAAGTCGCCCGTCAGGTGGCCGACCGACGCAACGTGAACCTGTTTATCAATGCGCGCACCGATGTTTATCTGCGAGGTCTGGTGCCCGCCGAAGATCGCGTCGCCGAAACCCTCAAGCGCGCCGCACTGTATCAGGCAGCCGGTGCCAATGGCCTGTTTGCCGCTGGCGTTACCGCCGAGTACGAGATCAAGGCGCTGTGCCAGGGCACCTCGCTGCCATTGAATGTGCTGGGGTTCCCGGGCTTGCCGTCGCCCGAAGCGCTTGAAGCACTCGGCGTACGCCGCCTGACCGCGGGTTCAGGCATCGCCGAATTCCTCTACGGCGCCATGGCCGGCATCTCCAAAAGCTTTCTACAAACCGGCCGGTTCGATACCCACGACCTGAAGGCCTTGACCTATGGCGAAGTGAACGCCCTGTTGAAACCGTCCGGGAATGCCTGAGCCCATGGCTGACGCCTATCAGGTGGCCAGTGCCTTCCTGGCCGCCATCGATGACGACTGGCGCCGCCACATCGACGCCATCGGCCCGTGCCTGCACCAGCCCCATGCGGCCCGTGACCCGTATGAGTCGCTGGTGCGGGCGATTGCCTATCAGCAACTGCACGCCAAGGCCGGCGACGCGATTGTCGGCCGGCTGCTGGCGCTGTTCGGTTCGGCTTCGTTTCCCCGGCCTGAACAGATCGTCGCCACGGATTTCGACCGACTGCGCAGTTGCGGATTTTCCGCGAACAAAATCGCGACCATTCAAGGCATCGCCCAGGCGTCGCTGGACGGCGTGGTGCCGGATTACGCCACGGCGCTGGCCATGGACGATGAAGCGCTGATCGAACGGTTGATCGCGTTGCGCGGCGTGGGTCGCTGGACCGTGGAGATGCTGCTGATCTACAGCCTGGAGCGGCCGGACATTTTGCCAGCCGATGACTTTGGCGTGCGTGACGGTTATCGACGGCTCAAGGGCCTGGAGGTGCAGCCGACGCGCAAGCAGATGATCGAGATCGGGTTGGCGTGGAGCCCTTACCGGACGGTGGCCTCCTGGTATTTGTGGCGGGTGCCCGGGCGGTAGACCGCGTTATCGTTCATCGCGAGCAGGCTCGCTCCCACATTCGACCGCATTCCCATGTCAGAACTCGGTTAAAGGTGGGAGCGAGCCTGCTCGCGAAGGCGTCCTTACCAACAACACACACCCAAAGCCAATCACAACCCCGACTTCAACCGACTGAACGCCCGGATCAACGCCCGGTTGAACGCCTTGCCATTGTCATTC
>NZ_MRCS01000066.1 GCF_002303925.1 Pseudomonas sp. ACN8 | reverse complement strand
TTGAAGAGGTCACCGAGGTCGAGCAGGTCCTGTTGAACAGACATAAAAAATCCGATGCCAGAGGTCTGGCATCGGATTTTCGGAGAAGCCCGGCGCGGATTCAAATGCTTAAGTGAACAGCATTACGGCTTCGGCCGGGTTTTTTGTGCGCAACACAAACCCCCTGTAGGAGTGAGCCTGCTCGCGATAGCGTCGGTACTTTCAATATTGATGTGTCAGGCAGATCGCTATCGCGAGCAGGCTCACTCCTACAGGGAGCTGCGGTGGTTGGTAGGGGTGACACAACACCCCGACTCCAGATTCTTCAGAATCGGGCAATCCGGCCGATGATCGCCCTGACAGTGCTCGACCAGATCCTGCAAGGTATCGCGCAACTGGCCGAGCTCACGGATCTTCTGGTTCAACTCATCGATATGCTGGCGGGCCAGGGCCTTCACATCGGCGCTGGCACGCTGGCGGTCCTGCCAGAGGGTCAGCAGTTTTCCGACCTCTTCCAGGGAAAACCCCAGGTCCCGCGAGCGTTTGATGAACGCCAGTGTGTGCAGGTCGTCATCGCCATACACCCGGTAGCCGCTGTCAGTGCGATGGGCTGCCTTGAGCAGACCGATGGATTCGTAATAACGGATCATCTTTGCGCTCAGGCCGCTGTGGCGGGCCGCTTGGCCGATGTTCATCGGTTGTCCTCCAGGTCCTTGGGTTTCCAGGTTTTCAACAGTAGCGCATTGCTCACCACGCTGACGCTCGACAACGCCATCGCCGCACCGGCCAGCACTGGATTGAGGAAGCCGAACGCCGCCAGCGGAATGCCGATCAGGTTATAGACGAAAGCCCAGAACAGATTCTGGCGAATCTTGGCGTAGGTCTTGCGGCTGATCTCCAGCGCAGCCGGCACCAGTCGCGGATCACCGCGCATCAGGGTAATGCCGGCCGCGTGCATGGCGACGTCGGTGCCGCCGCCCATGGCGATGCCGATGTCGGCGGCAGCCAGTGCCGGGGCGTCGTTGATGCCGTCGCCGACCATCGCCACCACGCCGGTTTGTTTCAGTGCGGCGACCGTGGCGGCTTTGTCTGCCGGCAGCACTTCGGCATGCACATCGTGGATGCCCAGCGCCTCGGCGACCACCTTGGCGCTGCCGCGATTGTCGCCGGTCAGCAGGTGGCTGCTGATGTTCCGTGCGCTGAGTTGTTGCACCGCTTGCAGCGCGCCGGGCTTGAGGGTGTCACCGAAGGCGAACAGGCCCAGCACCTGTGGTTCGGGGGATTGTTCGATCAGCCAGGACAAGGTCCGGCCTTCTTTTTCCCACGCGGTCGCCGAGTCGGCCAATGGCCCGGCATTCAAGTCGCTGTCCTCCAGCAGGCGCCGATTGCCCAGCGCCAGGCTACGCTCTTCGAGGCTGCCGGCGATGCCGCGACCAGTCAGGGACTGGCTGTCGCTGACATCGGCCACCCTCAATCCACGCTCGGTACAGGCATCCAGAACAGCCTTGGCCAGCGGATGCTCACTGCCGCGTTGCAGGGCGCCGGCCAATTGCAGCAGGCGCGCCTCATTACCGTCGATGGCACTCAGATGAGCGATGCGCGGGGCGCCGGAGGTCAGGGTGCCGGTCTTGTCGAACACCACCGCGCTGACTTCATGGGCACGCTCCAGTGCTTCGGCGTCCTTGATCAGAATCCCGTAGCGCGCCGCCACGCCGGTGCCGGCCATGATCGCCGTCGGCGTGGCCAGGCCCAAGGCGCACGGGCAGGCGATCACCAGCACCGCCACGGCGTTGATCAGCGCGGTTTCCATCGGCGCGCCATACAGCCACCAGCCGATCAGGGTGGTCAAGGCAATCAGCAGCACGGTGGGCACGAACACCTGGCTGACTTTATCCACCAGTTTCTGGATCGGCGCTTTTGCGGCCTGGGCGTCTTCCACCAGACGGATGATCCGCGCCAGCACGGTTTCCGCACCGAGGGCCAGGGTGCGCACCAACAACCGACCTTCACCGTTGATCGCGCCGCCGGTGACTTTGTCGCCGGGCTGCTTGGGCACCGGCAGGCTCTCGCCGCTGATCAGGGCTTCGTCGGCATGGCTCTGGCCTTCAACCACTTCGCCGTCCACCGGGAAGCGTTCGCCGGGTTTGACCATCACCAGATCATTGAGGCGCAGGGCGCTGATGGCGACGTCTTGCTCGTGGCCGTCGCTCACCCGGATCGCCCGTTCCGGGCGCAAGGCTTCGAGGGCACGGATGGCGCTGGCGGTCTGGCGCTTGGCGCGGCTTTCCAGGTACTTGCCCAGCAACACCAGGGCGATCACCACCGCCGAGGCTTCGAAATACAGATGCGGCATGCGCCCGGCGGCGGTGGCCCATTCGTACAGGCTCAAGCCATACCCGGCGCTGGTGCCCAGGGCGACCAGCAGGTCCATGTTGCCGGCCCCGGCGCGCACGGCTTTCCACGCGGCGATATAGAACCGTGCACCGAAGATGAACTGCACCGGCGTAGCCAAGGCGAATTGCGCCCAGGCCGGGAGCATCCAGTGCACGCCGAACGGTTGTAGCAGCATCGGCAATACCAACGGCAAGGCGAGTGCGATGGCGATGATCAAGGCCAGGCGTTCGCGATGCAGGCGCTGTTGCTGATGGTCGGTTGTCGGGTGTTCGGCTTCCCGGACGCTGGCGCTGTAGCCCGCCTTGGTCACGGCCGCGATCAAGGTTTGCGGATCGATCTGGCCGAGCAGTTCAAGGTGGGCGCGTTCGTTGGCCAGGTTGACGCTGACGCTTTTCACTCCGGTAACCTTGCCCAGCGCACGTTCGACGCGACCGACGCAGGACGCGCAGGTCATGCCGTCGATGCTCAATTCCAGGTTCTGTTGCGGTACGCGATAGCCGGCCTTGGCCACGGCATCCATCAGGGCCGGCAGGCTGTCGCTGGGGGCTTGCACCCGCGCCTGCTCAGTGGCGAGGTTGACGCTGACGGCACTGGCGCCCATGACTTTGCTCAAGGCGCGCTCGACCCGCCCGGCGCAACTGGCGCAAGTCATGCCGGCAATCGGCAGGTCGAACGTGGTGGATTCGGACATCGGTCGCACTCCCTGTAGTAGATGACCACAGGATCAACCTTGCCATGCTGGCAAGGTCAAGCGCCAATCTGATGTGGAAGTGCCCGGGGCCTGTGCCTGACTGCGATCCCACAGGGATTTGTGTCAGTAGCCGAGACCGGCGCGTTTCAGGTACATCCCTTCCCGTGTCATCGCGATCCGGTACTTGAGCACATCCCCGGCCTTGAGCTGGATATCCTGCGATCCCGGCGCGAGCATGCCCGGGTTGCAACCCGGCACCTGGCCCGGCAGCAGTTTCAGGCGCAGCGAGACGATGCCCGGCGGCAGGTTGAACGAGGTGCTCTGTTCCTGAAACAGTCGCGCCGCCAGTTGATCCTGGATGTACACACCGATTTCGCAACTGGTCGCGACTTCCAGGCGCTCGCGGGAAATGATCAGCACGCCATAATCCTGACCGGCAGCATTGACCGAAGGCACGGTGGCGAAAAGGCTGAGAAAGCCAAACAGGCTGAAAACTGACCAGCGCATGGCTGAATCTCCTGAGTTCGAGTCATTGATGGACGCAGCTTGGCCGAGCACTGCGCCGATTGCCAGCCCGGCAGCTAACTTCAGAACTTGACCTTGCCATGGTGGCAAGCTCGAAACTGGGTTCAACCCTCGGAAAAGGAGTCATCCCATGCAAGTGTTCAACGTTGAAGGCATGTCTTGTGGTCACTGCGTCAAGGCCATCACCCAGGCGGTCCAGGCCAAAGACCCGGCGGCCAGTGTTCGGGTCGACCTGGCGGCCAGGGAGGTCGGTGTCGAAAGTGCGTTGACCGCCGAGCAGGTGATCGAGGTGATCAGCGAAGAGGGTTACGGCGTCAAACTGGTCTGAATTTGATAGTTAGCGAGCTACCGGAATGTTCAAGGCGTCCATGCGCGGCTAGACTGTCGGGCTGCCGACTTCTGCCCCACTGGATGCCTGATGAACTTTCGTACCATTCTGATTCTCGGCGCCTTGAGCGCTTTCGGTCCGCTGGCGATCGATTTCTACCTGCCGGCCTTCCCGGCCATGGCCCTGGCTTTCGGGACGGACGAAAATCACGTTCAGATGACGTTGGCGGCGTACTTCCTCGGCCTGTCCATCGGTCAGTTGGCCTATGGCCCGGTGGCGGATCGTTTCGGGCGACGTATTCCATTGCTCATCGGTGTCGGCCTGTTCACCGCTGCATCTGTGGCGTGCGCCTATGCGCCGAACCTGGAATGGCTGATCGGCGCGCGTTTCATCCAGGCGTTGGGCGGCTGCGCGGGGATGGTGATTTCCCGGGCGGTGGTCAGCGACAAGTGTGATGCGGTGGGGTCGGCGAAAGTCTTTTCGCAGCTGATGCTGGTGATGGGGCTTGCCCCCATCCTCGCGCCCTTGTTGGGTGGGTTGTTGGTCAACACCACAGGCTGGCAGTCGATCTTCCTGGCCTTGACCGGTTTCAGTGCGCTGGCGGGGCTGGCGGTCGCGACGGGATTGCCGGAAAGCATGCCGGCCCACATGCCGCGTCAACCGCTGTCGGGTGCGCTGCGTCAGTACGGTCGGTTGCTGGCCGACCCGATATTTCTTGGCCATGCCTTGACCGGTGGCATCGCCATCGCCGGGATGTTTGCCTACATCGCCGGTTCACCCTTCATCATCATCAAGCTCTACGGCGTTCCGGCCGAGCATTTCGGCTGGCTGTTCGGCACCAATGCGGCGGGCTTCATTCTGGTGGCGCAGGTCAACGCGCGGTTACTGGCCAAGCGTGGCCCGATGTTCCTGCTGGCGCGCGCGGTGTGGGTTTATCTGGCGGCCGGTTTGGCCCTGCTGGCTGTCAGCTCGCTGCACCCGGCACAATTGTGGCCGTTGCTGATTCCATTGTTCATCTGTATCGCCAGCCTCGGTTGCATCAGCCCCAACGCCGCGGCCTGTGCGATGAACGGGCAGGGCGCACGGGCCGGCAGCGCGTCGGCGCTGCTCGGTTGCCTGCAATTCAGCGTGGCTGCCGGCGCCTCCGCATTGGTGGGTGTGCTGCACGACGGCAGCGCCGTGCCGATGGCCATGGTCATCAGCCTGTGTGGAGTTCTGGTGGTGAGCGCAGCGGTGCTCACCCGGCGTTTGCAAAATGCCCGGGCGCTGGCGCAAGCCCAGGTTTGAGGCCGGAGTCAGCCGGCTGCACGCTGCGCAAGGAGGATGGGAATCTGGTGAGGGGCCTGGATGCGGGCTTCAAGGGTACGTGTGAAAGCGCGAGCTTCTGCTTCGCTGCGGAACGTCACAGCATGTTGGTCTAAGCGAACTTGCCACTGGGATTTTGCCAGTTCTTTTATCAGGATCTTCATAGCCGAACTCCTCTTGTAAAAGATGTCTTGTAAAAGACTGCCTCGCAGGAGATTCGATTGTAGTCCCGTATACGGTCACCATTGTGACAAGGATCAACTGTCTGACTGACGGTTTGTAACTAAAAAAAACACGGCTTTTCGATGGCGTCCGGAGGAATTGTCGGCGGCCGGAACTAACCGGTCGCCGACGGAAAACACGACATTAGCGATGGCTTTTTTCAGCGTATCAGAACCCTTCCAGCACTATCTTGCCCTTGGCTTTGCCGCTTTCCAGCAGGGCATGGGCACGGCGCAGATTGGCCGCGTTGATCGTGCCGAAGTGTTCGCCCACCGTGGTTTTCAGGGTCCCGGCATCGATCAGCCAGGCGACGCGATTGAGCAGGTTGTGTTGCTCGATCATGTCCGCGGTTTCAAACAGCGACCGGGTGTACATGAACTCCCAGTGCAGTGACAGACTCTTGCGTTTGAGCTTGGTCACGTCCAGCGACTTGGGGTCATCGATCAGCGCCAGTTTACCTTGGGGTGCCAATGCCTCGATCAATTGGTCCAGGTGCTGGTCGGTTTGCGTCAGGCTGGCGACGTGGGTGACCTGATCCACACCGGCGCGCTTGAGTGCTTCGCAGAGTGGTTGGCTGTGATCGATCACCAGGTCGGCGCCCAGCTCTTTCACCCAGCTTTGGGTTTGCGCACGCGAAGCGCTGCCGATGACTTTCAGGGCCGTCAGTTGGTGAGCCAGTTGCGTTAGAATCGAGCCCACGCCACCCGCCGCGCCGACGATCAACAGGCTCTGGCCTTCGTCGGTTTTGCCTTCGCGCACTTGCAGGCGCTCGAACAACAGCTCCCACGCCGTGATCGCGGTGAGCGGCAGGGCAGCGGCCTCGGCGAACCCCAGGGTTTTTGGCATGCGGCCGACGATGCGCTCGTCCACCGCATGCAACTCGCTGTTGCCGCCCGCACGCGCGATGGAGCCGGCGTAATACACCTTGTCGCCGGCCTGGAACAGCGTCACCTCACTGCCCACCGCCTTGACCACACCGGCCACATCCCAACCCAACACCTTGGCTGCGCCACCTTCGGGCTGGACGTTCTGGCGTATCTTGGTGTCCACCGGATTGACCGAGATGGCTTTGACTTCCACCAGCAAGTCGCGGGGGCCGGCGACCGGCTCCGGCAGTTCGATGTCTTGCAGAGCCTTGTCGTCACTGATCGGCAACGAGGCGTAGTAGGCAATGGCTTTCATGGGCGGCTCCGGAACACTGATAAAAGAAGGGACTCGATGGGGCAGATGATTGGCTATTTCTCCTGAAGATAAAACCGGCTAAAAGAGCAGTCTCTTTCAATATTTTTTTGATAATCGGTGCTCTTGATGTTGCGTTTCGATGACTTGCAGTTGTTTGTCCGGGCGGCGGACCTGGGCAGTCTGTCCGCCGCCGCGCGGGGTATGGACATGTCGGCGGCCGTGGCCAGTGCGGCGCTCAAGCGCATCGAACAGCAACTCGGCGCCCGATTGTTGGCCCGTTCGACCCGCAGCCTGCGCCTGACCGCCGAAGGCGAGGGCTTTCTCGAATACGCCCGCGCGGCCCTGAGCAATCTCGACGAGGGCCGGCGATTGCTGGCCAGGGGTCAGGACCAGGTCAGCGGGGTGCTGCAACTGTCGGCGCCATCGGACTTTGGCCGCAATCTGCTGCTGCCATGGCTCGGCGAGTTTCAACGCGAGCATCCGAAACTCACCGTGCGCCTGCTGCTGGGTGACCGCATCGCCGACCTGTTTCGCCAACCGGTAGACATTGCCCTGCGCTACGGTGAACCGGAGGACTCCAGCCTGGTGGCGCTGCCCATCGCTCCGCAGAACCGCCGGGTGTTGTGCGCCGCTCCCGGCTATCTGGCCCGGCATGGCGAGCCGCGGCATCTGGAGCAACTGGCACAGCACAATTGCCTGTTGTACATGCTCGGCAGCCGGGTCCACGATCACTGGAGTTTTCACGACGGCAAGCGCGAAGTCAGCCTGACCGTCAGCGGCGATCGTTTCAGTGACGATGCCGATGTCGTGCGTCTTTGGGCCGTGGCGGGTGCCGGGATCGCTTACAAGTCCTGGCTCGATGTGGCCGCCGATGTACTGGCCGGCCGCTTGAAGGTGCTGATGCCGGAGCTGCTCTGTGAGCGCGCACCGTTGAATCTGTTGTGCGCCCATCGCGCACAATTGAGTAAGCCGGTGAAGCTGTTGCGCGAAATGCTTGTCAGCCGATGCACCCTTTTGACCAGTCAATTTCCAGGTTTTTCGGAAATTGATCATTAGTCGCACGAAAAAAGAGAAATTTCCCTCAGGTACGATCACCACCTACGCCGGGTGGAGGAAAGGATCCGCCGATCAACCCGCATATACTAGCGGCCTCATCATGTCAGTTGCGTCGATCCCCAATGGCGGGTCCACGTTCGAGTCGGCCCGGCTGCACGGTCATCCTTTTGGCCTACGCAGCATCGGCCAGGCAGCGCAAATGAGTGAGCAAGGCGTTGTCGGGCTTATGGCAGTTTCCACGGATTGGCCGACGACACATTACTGGTCAAGATTTCTCTGGGCAGTAGACGAAACGATTCAACAGGGAGTGAATACATGGAACATGCACCTTGCATCAGCCAGATCGCCACGTTGCTGGCTGACCCAAAGCGCAGCGCAATGATGTGGGCCTTGATGGATGGTTCGGCACGGGCAACCGAAGAGTTGGCATTGCTGGCCGGCCTGTCATCGTCGTCGGCCAGTGCACACTTGGGGCGTTTGTCCGCCGGAGGTCTGCTCAAGGTTGAAAACCGCGGCCGCAAACGCTTCTTCCGCCTGGCCGCTCCCGAGGTCGGGGCGGCAATCGAAGCACTGGCCAGCGCGACTTTCGCCAGCGCACCCCAGGATATTCCGGACGTATTCAAGCGTAACGCGCCTCTGATCAAACCCCGGGCGGTGCGTTCGCCATTGTTGAGTGCCCGACTGTGCGACGATCACTTGGGGGGCACCCTGTCCGCCGATCTGTATCAGCGACTGCTGGAGGCAGGCTGGATCGAACATTTCGATCAGCGGGTCACGGTCACCCTCAAGGGCGCGACGGAGTTGGCGGCACGGGGCGTGTTCATCCAGGCGCTGGCCCATCACAACGGCAGGGTTGCCTGCGCGTGCCCTGACTGGAGCGAAAGACGCCCGCACATGGGAGGCTCGCTGGGCGCGGCATTGTTGCAGCTGTTCATGCAGTCGGGGTGGTTGAGCCTGCCCAACGATTCCCGAGCCCTGCAGGTGACGGCTTCCGGGCAACGGGAGATCTATCGCTTTGCCCAGGAAACCGAGTTGGAGATGGCGCTTTAGTGCACCGTGGCGGGAGCGAACGTACTCGCTCCCGCGGGGCTGGGGCGCCGAGCCTTACGGTTTCACCAACCGCGCATCGAGGCTGTTCTGCGCCAGGCGCTTGGCCTGATCCTGGGTCATGCCCAGGTGGGTGTGCAGCGCATGGAAGTTCTCGGTGACATAGCCACCGAAGTACGCCGGGTCATCGGAGTTCACGGTCACTTTCACGCCGCGTTCCAGCATGTCGAGGATGTTGTGCTGCGACATGTGATCGAACACGCAAAGCTTGGTGTTCGACAACGGGCACACGGTCAGCGGGATCTGCTCGTCGATGATTCGCTGCATCAGGCGCTCGTCTTCGATGGCGCGCACGCCATGGTCGATGCGCTGGATTTTCAGCAGGTCGATGGCTTCCCAGATGTACTCGGGCGGGCCTTCTTCACCGGCGTGGGCGACGGTCAGGAAGCCTTCGTGACGGGCACGGTCGAAAACGCGCTGGAACTTGCTTGGCGGGTGGCCCATCTCGGAGCTGTCCAGGCCCACGGCGACGAACGCATCGCGGAACGGCAGCGCCTGGTCGAGGGTCTTCTGGGCCTCGTCTTCGCTCAGATGGCGCAGGAAACTCAGGATCAAACCACTGGTGATGCCCAGTTGCTGCTCACCATCCTTCAGTGCGGCGGCGATGCCGTTGAGCACCACTTCGAACGGGATGCCACGGTCGGTGTGGGTCTGCGGGTCGAAGAACGGTTCGGTGTGAATCACGTTCTGCTCTTTGCAACGCAGCAGGTATGCCCAGGTCAGGTCATAGAAGTCCTGGGAGGTGCGCAGCACATCGGCACCCCGGTAATACAGGTCGAGGAACTCCTGCAGGTTGTTGAAGGCATACGCCTTGCGCAAGGTTTCGACGTCGTTCCATGGCAAGGCAATCTTGTTGCGTTCGGCCAGGGCGAACAACAGCTCGGGTTCCAGCGAGCCTTCCAGGTGCAGGTGCAACTCTGCCTTGGGCAGGGCGTTCAGCCAGTCGTACATAATTCTTTTCTCATCAGGTGCAATGGTCGCCATTCTACAGAGGGTTGCCGCAACAATTGGTAAAACCTGACCAGGCGGTTCATCACACCGCTTCCAGTTCCCGTCGATAAGCGTAGGTATCGGCGAAGCGCGATAGAAGGAACTCGGCGCAGGTGGTGGCCGGGTATTTCGCCGGGTGCGATGCGTCCTGACAGCCGGGCAGGCAGTCGATGCGGGTATCCGGGTGCGGCTCGGCGAAAAACGGCATCGAATAACGATCCACGCCCAGGGGGCTGATCACCCGGTGCGGCGTCGACAGGTAGCGGTCGTTGCTCCAGCGCGCCATCATGTCGCCGAGGTTGACCACGAAGGTGCCTTCGATGGGCGGCGCGTCGATCCATTCGCCTTTGACGCTGCGTACCTGCAAGCCACCGGCGGTGTCCTGGTAGAGCAGGGTGATGCAGCCGTAGTCGGTGTGCGCCCCGGCACCTTGTTGCTCTTCGGAACTGGCGGTGTGGCGCGGCGGGTAATGGATCATGCGCAGTACGCTGACCGGGTCATTGAAGCGTGTGTCGAAGAAATCGCGCTCAATCCCCAGCGCGATGGTCATGGCCCGCAACAGTGTTTGCGCCAGGGCTTGCATGTCGATGTAGTGCTGCTCCATCAACGCTTCCCAGCCGGGAATGGACGGATGGCGATTGGGGCCGCGCAGGGGTTTTTCCGCCAGTACGTCAGGGTGCCCGGCCGGCAGGTGCAGACCCATGTCGAAGGTTTCTTTGAGGTCGCTGGGTTTGCCTGGGTCCAATTGCTCGGTGGCAATGGCGCCGTAGCCGCGATGGTGACGGGTCTGGGTGATGTCGATCTTGAGTTTTTCGGCGGTGGGTTGGGCGAAGAAGAACTTGGCGTGGTCGAGCAGGGCGTCGATTCGCGCAGTGCTGATCGGATGGCCCTTGATATAGAAAAAGCCCCACTCGCGGCAGGCGAGGTCGATTTGCCCGGCCACGGCTGGCCAGGCGGATGGGTCGTCGCTGTAGAGCGGGGTGATGTCGATGATGGGGAGGCTGGTCATACGCAATCCTTGAACGCGATGAAGATCACATGTGGGAGCGAGCCTGCTCGCGAATGCGGTGTGTCAACCAACATCAATGTTGAGTGTACAGACGCCTTCGCGAGCAGGCTCGCTCCCACAGGGTTTTGTGTTCTGACTGGAGAGTTACTTCGGAATCTCGGCCTTCATGCCTTCCACGTAGTAATTCATCGACGCCAGTTCCGCCGTGGTCGCGCTCGCGCCCGCCGGAATTTTCTCGACCCCGGCCTGATCCTTGATCGGCCCGGTGAACAGTTGCAGCGCACCGCTCTTGATGTCGGCGATGAGCTGCTCGGCTTCGCTCTTCACCGTCGCTGGCACCAGGTCGCTGATCGGCAGTTCAACGGTGCCTTCTTTCAAGCCGCCCCAGTAGTCCCGGGATTTCCAGTCATGATCGATCACGCTTTGGGTTGCCTGAACGTAGTGCGGGCCCCAGTCGTTGACGATGGAGGTCAGCACCGCTTTCGGCCCGAAGTGCGCCATGTCCGAAGCGTAGCCCACGGCATAAACGCCGCGACGTTCGGCCGCCTGGATCGGCGCGGGGCTGTCGGTGTGCTGGAACACCACGTCCACGCCCTGGTCGATCAGCGCGTTGGCGGCGTCCGCTTCCTTGCCCGGATCGAACCATGAGTTGACCCACACCACCTTGATTTCGGTGCCGGGGTTGTACTTGTTCAGGGCCAACTGGATGGCGTTGATGTCGCGGATCACTTCCGGGATCGGGAACGAGGCGACGTAACCGACCTTTTTGGTCTTGGTCATTTTCGCCGCGAGGAAGCCGCCGACGTAGCGACCCTCGTAAGTACGCGCCAGGTAAGTGCCGAGGTTCTTGTCCTGCTTGTAGCCGGTGGCGTGTTCGAAGGTCACCTTGGGAAACTGTCTGGCGACCTTCACGGTCGGGTTCATGTAGCCGAAGGAAGTGGTGAAGATCAGGTCGTATTTGTCCTTGGCCATGTTGCGGATCACCCGCTCGGCGTCGGCGCCTTCGGCGACGTTTTCCACGTAGTTGGTGGTGATCTGTGCGCCGAATTTTTCCGCGAGTTCCTTACGCCCCTGTTCATGCTGATACGTCCAGCCGTGGTCACCGATCGGACCGATATAGACGAAGCCGACTTTCAGCGGATCGGCGGCTACGGCGGTCAGGCTGGCGCTCAAACCGATGGCTACCGCAACAGCGCAAAGCAGCTTCTTCAACGGACGGTTGTGCATGAATTGGAACTCCATTTTGTTGTGAGGTTGGCTGGGCTCTCTGGCTTGCACAGTGCAATGCAAATTGCTGACCAACAAGACAACAAAACATGAATCCGCGGTGATGCCATCGCGAGCAAGCTCGCGACAGGTCCTTGAAGTCCGATAACAGTGCATGTCCTTGCACAGCTGCCATCCACTGGTGCGCCAATGATCCTCCACAAAACCAATGTGGGAGCGAGCTTGCTCGCGAAGGCGGAGTGTCACTCGACATCGTCAGTGACTGAAATACCGCCTTCGCGAGCAAGCTCGCTCCCACAGTTTTAATCGGTGTTGTATCAGGTCCCGGCGATCAACTGCCGCGCCGCCTGGCTGTGATCAGCAATCAACCCCTTCAGATCCAGCCCTTCGACCTGCCCATCGATCACCCGCCACTTGCCGCCGACCATCACTCGATCCGCGCGATCAGCACCGCACAGCAGCAACGCCGAGACCGGATCATGACTGCCGGAGAAGCGCAGTTCATCGAGCTTGAACATCGCCAGGTCAGCCTGCTTGCCCACGGCCAACTCGCCGATATCGGTACGGCCCAGCAGGCTCGCCGAACCCTTGGTCGCCCAACCCAACACGCGCTCCGGCGTGATCTTCTCGGCGCCGTAGCGCAGACGCTGGATGTACAGGGCCTGACGCGCTTCGAGCATCATGTTCGAGGCATCGTTAGACGCCGAACCGTCCACGCCCAAACCAAGCAAGGCACCGGCATCGGTCAGCTCGATGCTCGGGCAGATACCCGAGGCCAGGCGCATGTTCGAACTCGGGCAATGGCAAATGCCGGTGCCGGCGGCGCCGAGGCGGGCGATTTCGTCCGGGTTGAAATGGATGCCATGGGCCAGCCAGGTACGCGGGCCGAGCCAGCCAACACTGTCCAGATAGTCCACGGTGCGCAGGCCGAAGCGTTGCAGGCAGAAATCTTCTTCGTCGAGGGTTTCTGCCAGGTGGGTGTGCAGGCGCACGTCGAGTTTGTTCGCCAGCTCGGCACTGGCCGACATGATTTCCGGGGTCACCGAGAACGGCGAGCACGGTGCCAGGGCGATCTGGATTTGCGCGCCGTCTCCGCGTTCGTGGTACTCGGCGATCAGACGCTGGCTGTCGGCGAGGATCACTTCGCCTTCCTGCACGGTCTGTTGTGGCGGCAGGCCACCGTCCTTTTCACCGAGGCTCATGGAACCGCGGGTGAGCATGGCGCGCATGCCCAGCTCGCGAACGCTCTCGACTTGCACGTCGATCGCGTTTTCCAGGCCTTCCGGGAACAGGTAGTGATGGTCGGCCGCGGTGGTGCAACCGGACAGCAGCAATTCAGCCAGCGCGACTTTGGTGGCGAGGGCGAGTTTTTCCGGGGTCAGGCGTGCCCAGACCGGGTACAGGGTTTTCAGCCACGGGAACAGCGGCTGATTGACCACCGGTGCCCAGGCGCGGGTCAGGGTTTGATAGAAGTGGTGATGGGTGTTGATCAGGCCCGGCAGGATCACATGCTCGCGGGCATCGAACACTTCATTGCACGGTGCGGACGGTTGTTGACCGGCGCCGAGTACTTCGACGATCAAACCGTCTTGCAGCACCAGACCGCCACGGGCATCGAGACCGTTGGAGGTGAAAATGGCGAGGGGATTTTTTAACCAGGTACGGGTCGCAGGCATGTTGGCCGGCTCCTCTGAAAGTTGGGTTCAGGGTTGCCAGCTCAGTGTTGCCCTGTCTGCTGATCCAGGGTCGCCGGGGAGGCGAGGTGCGAAGTGTCGATCAAAACGCCCTGGCGGGCAAGCCCAACCCGACCAGACGAAGAGTAACCCTGTGGGAGCGAGCCTGCTCGCGATGACGGAGTGTCAGTCGACAACATCTGTGCCTGATACACCGCCATCGCGAGCAGGCTCGCTCCCACAGGTTATGGGGTATTACCAGGGAATGGTTTCGCCCCGGTAATTGATGAAGTGATGCCCGCCCTTGCCGACATAGGCATTCACCTGATCGACCAGGCCACGGGTGCTGGTTTCCACGTCGATGTCCGCGCCTTCACCCCCCATGTCGGTTTTCACCCAGCCCGGGTGCAGCGACAGCACGGTGAGACTGGTTTCGCCCAATTGCGTGACGAAGCTGTTGGTCATGGAGTTCAGCGCCGCCTTGCTGGCCTTGTACAACGCCAGTTCCGGCGCATCGGGCATGGTCACGCTGCCGAGCACCGAACTCATGAACGCCAGCACGCCGGTGTCCGGGCGCAGTTGCTCGACAAAATGCTGGGCCAGGTTGACCGGCGCCACGGCGTTGGTGAAAAACAGCTGACCGACTTCGGCCATTGTCGCGCCACCGTTCGGCGTCTGGACATCCGGCCCCTTGACCCCGGCATTGACGAACAACAGGTCAAACACATCACCCTTGAGTTGTTGGCTCAGGGCGGACACCGCCTGCTGATCGTCCATGTCGAGCTTTTCGATCCGCACATCGCCCAGGGCCTGCAAGGCGTCGGCTTTTTGCGGGTCGCGCACGGTGGCGGTGACTTGCCAGCCATCGGCCAGCAGGGTTTTCACCAGTCCGAGGCCAAGCCCCCGGGAGGCGCCGATGATGAGTGCGGTTTTTGCCTTGGACATGAGTGGCTTCCTTGAAAGTTCAGGATAGTGGATTCAATGGACACTAAACCCCAGTCGTTGAGCGGTCTTGATGTACTGCACCCGTTGCACCATGTCTGGCGGATAGTCGCGATACCCGTTGGCGCTGCGTTGCGCCGCGATCAACCCGCGCTGCTCGTAAAAGCGCAGCGTGTCGCGGCTGACGGCGCTGGCCTGGGCTAATTCACCAATGCGCATCATGACGTCTCGAGGGGGCTTGACCCTGGAGCATACTCCAGGCTTTAGCCTTGTTGCTCCCTGAATTGATGGAGCAATGTCGATGTGGACTACAACGCAATATCGCCGATTGGTGCAAGGCAGCGCCTGGTACGACCTGATCGTGACGGTCGCGTTTATCACACCGTGGAGTTTTGCGGCGTTGCATGGGTTTTTGACGGGGGTGAGTCAGGCGTTGAGTTTACCCGGTGAGTTGCCATCGTTCGAACCAGTGCACATGCTGATGGCGAATCTGCTGGGGTCGATTGTCTGCGTATGGGCAGTGCTGCGGATTCGTGATCCGCAGCAGGTTTATGGGCGCTATGACGCCGTGGCCAGGTTCCTGTTCTCGGCCTGGCAGGCTTATGCCCTGATCCATGGCGCGAGTTCGCTGCTGGTGGTTTTTCTGGTGTTTGAATTGGCGTGGGGCATTGCTCAGGTGTTGCCTGTTCGGACGCTTTCGCGAGCAGGCTCGCTCCCACAGGGTTTGCGCCAGACACATTAATTGCGGCGGACACGGTAATGTGGGAGCGAGCCTGCTCGCGAAGAGGCCCGCCCAGACAACCACTAATGCCCTGCCTGCCACGGCTGCCCCAACGACACCGGCGCATACAACCGTGTGCGCAGCGCATCCCGGGACAGCAGCACCAGCACCACAATGGTCGCGACATACGGCAGCATCGCCAGCAGACTCGACGCAATTGCCAGTCCCAACCCCTGCGCCACCAGGTGCAGGATGCTGGCGAGCCCGAACAGGTACGCGCCGAGCAGCAGGCGCCACACCCGCCAACTGGCGAACACCACGAGCGCCAGGGCAATCCAGCCGCGCCCGGCGCTCATGTTCTCCGCCCACATCGGTGTGTAGGCCAGGGACAGATATGCCCCGGCCAGCCCTGCCATCGCACCGCCGCACAACACCGCCAGGGTCCGCACCGCCAACACCGGCAAGCCCATGGCGCTGGCCGCATCCGGGTTTTCCCCGACCGCCTGAATGATCAGCCCGACACGGCTTTTCAGAATCACCCAGGCCACCAGCGCAAACAGCACGAATGACAAATACACCAACAGATCCTGAGCAAACAGCATCCGCCCGATCAGCGGGATCTCGCTCAAATATGGAATCGCCATCGGCTCGAATCCCGCCAGCGGCTTGCCGACCCAGGCCGCACCGACGAAGGTCGACAGGCCCACGCCGAAAATCGTCAGGGCCAGACCGGTGGCCACCTGATTGGCATTGAACACCAGCGCCACCAAGGCAAAGAGAGACGACAACAGCATCCCGGCGAACATTGCCAGCAACACGCCGAGCCATAGATTGCCGGTGTTGAACGCGACGATGAAACCGATCACCGCGCCAAACAGCATCATGCCTTCCTGGCCAAGGTTGAGGACGCCGCTTTTCTCGCAGATCAGCTCCCCCAGCGCCACCAGCAGCAACGGCGTACCGCAGCGGACCATGGCGTAGAAAATATTGCTCAGCAGATCGATATCCATCACAGCGCTCCTGCTTGTACGGCGGTGGCTTGCGCGCGGCGGGTCCAGCGCAGGTTCAGGCGTGGGCGATAGAGAATCAGCACATCACTGGCGAGCAGGAAAAACAGCATCATGCCCTGGAACAATTGGGTGATGGCTTGCGGCAGGTTCAGGCTCATTTGTGCGCTTTCGCCGCCGATGTACAGCAGCGCCATCAGCAGGCTGGAAAACAGGATGCCGACAGGGTTCAGGCGGCCGAGAAATGCCACGGTGATCGCCGCATAGCCGTAGCCCGGCGAGACCTGCGGCACCAGCTGACCGATGGGGCCGCTGACTTCGCACACGCCGGAAAGCCCCGCCAGGCCGCCGCTGATCAACAGCGCGAGCCAGATCAGACGTTTCTCGCGAAAGCCGGCAAAGCCGGCGGCACGCTTGTCCAGCCCGAGCACTTTGATCTGGAAACCGACAAAGCTTTTCTGCAACAACACCCACACCGTCACCAACGCGAGCAGGGCGAAGTAAACCCCGGCGTGGACCCGGCCATCTTCCATCAGCAACGGCAAGCGGCTGGCGTCGCCGAACATCGCCGATTGCGGAAAATTGAAACCATCCGGATCTTTCAGTGGACCGTGCACGCAATACAGCAAAAGGTTCAGGGCGATGTAATTGAGCATGATGCTGGTGAGGATCTCATTGGCGTTGAAACGCGTGCGCAACCACGCCGTCAGCCCGGCCCACGCAGCTCCGGCCAAGGTGCCGGTGAGCAAGATCAGCACCAGCGCCCAGCGGCTTTGCATATCGATGATGTTCACCGCCAGCGCACTGCCGGCCAACGCACCGAGCAGCAGTTGACCTTCGGCGCCGATGTTCCAGATGCGCGCCTGGTAGGCGACGGCCAGGCCCAATGCGCAGAGCAGAATCGGCAGGGCTTTGACCAGCAATTCGGAGACGCCGTACAGGTCGCTGACCGGCGCAATCAGCAAGGTGTGCAGCGTCAGCAGCGGGTCGTGCCCGAGCGCGATAAACAACAGCGAGCCACAGCCCAGTGTCAGTGCCGCCGCGAGCAACGGCGAGCACCACAGCATCAGGCGCGATTGCTGGCCGCGGGGTTCAAGAGAAAGCAGCATGTGACACTCCGTTAACGCGTGGCGGATTCGAGTGATTGAGGGGCACCGAACTGGCCGGCCATCCAGCCGCCGACATCGCTCAGGCGCGTGTCGACTGTGGCGTGGAGCGCCGACAACCGACCACCGCACAAGGCGCCGAGGCGGTCGCTGATCTGGAACAGTTCATCGAGGTCTTCGGAAATCACCAGGATCGCCGCGCCGGCATCGCGCAAGGCAATCAAGGCGCGGTGAATGGTGGCGGCCGCGCCGACGTCCACGCCCCAGGTCGGGTGTGCGGCGACCAGCAGTTTCGGTCGCTGAAGGATTTCCCGGCCGAGGATGAATTTCTGCAGGTTTCCCCCGGACAGGCTGCGGGCCGGTGCCTGGCTATCGGGTGTCTTGACCCCGAAACGGCGGATGATTTCCTCGGCCAGTGCTTCGACTTTGCCGCGTTGAATCAGGCCGTTATTCACCAACCCCTGCTGGAAGGCGGTCAGCAGCGCGTTGTCCGCCAGGCTCAGCTCCGGCACTGCACCATGGCCCAGGCGTTCGGCGGGGACAAACGCCAGTCCGAGTTGGCGGCGAACATCGGGCCGCAAATGGGCGACGGGCTCCAGGCCAAAACGGATCGTTGCGCTGGCGTTGCGGGGCAGCAGTACTTCGCCGCTGAGCAAGGCCAGCAACTCGTCCTGGCCATTGCCGGCGACACCGGCGATGCCGACAATTTCACCACGGCGCACTTCAAGGTCGATGTTGGCAAGCGAGCAGCCGAACGGGTCCGGGTTGTGCCAGGACAAGCCACGGACATCAAGGAACGCCTCACCTCCGGTAACCTTCGGATAGTCAGCGATCAACTCCGCCGCTTCACCGACCATCAAGCGCGCCAGTTGCTGATCCGAACACTCGGCCGGCACGCAATGCCTGGACACCCGACCGCCTCGTAAAACCGTTGCGCTGTGGCACAACGCGCGGACTTCCCCAAGCTTGTGGCTGATGAACAAAATGCTGCAACCCTCGGCGGCAAGCCGGCGCAGAGTGACGAACAAGTCGTCGGCCTCCTGCGGCGTCAGCACCGAAGTCGGTTCATCGAGAATCAACAGGCGGATGTCCTGCATCAGGCAGCGAATGATTTCCACCCGTTGCCGTTCACCGATCGACAGGCTGTGGACAAGTCGCTCCGGTTCCAGCGCCATGCCATAGCGCCGGGACACCTCGCGAATCTTCGGCTCAAGCTGTTTGGGGGTGCCTGCGGCCGCGCCCATGGCCAGGGCGATGTTCTGCGCCACGCTCAGGGTTTCGAACAGCGAGAAATGCTGGAACACCATGCCGATTCCCAAACCCCGTGCCTGGGCCGGGTTGCGCAGGCTCACCCGCCGGCCTTGCCAGATCACTTCGCCGGAATCGGCGTGGGTAACGCCGTAGATGATCTTCATCAGCGTGCTTTTACCCGCGCCGTTTTCGCCGAGCAGGGCATGGATCTCGCCAGGGGCAATGGTCAGGTCGATGGCATCGTTGGCCAGGCAACCGGGGTAGCGTTTTGTGATTCTGCGCAGTTGCAGGCGCGGAACCGGATCGGGGATTGGAGCGTGATTGGGCATGACAGGCTCAGTGCTGTTGGACTTGTGCCTGTGGATAAAGCAATTTTCTGGCCACTCGGTCAGGAACGCGTCGAAGTCCTGCGAGCAGAGGCGCTGAGTACGCAGCTTTCAAATGTGCCACGCAGAGCCCGGCACCACATGGGGGCAATGGCGCAAATCAAGCCCCGATTTTGCTCGTGGGGTTTTGCTCAAAAAATGAGCAATCGACCACAAGCCATACTGTGCAGGGCGCCGAGACGGACATGAACGGGTTATCCACAGGTTGCTCCACAGTATTTGTGTGCAAGCTCAAAGCATGGGCATAAGCACTGAGTGGCTTTCTTCTAAAGGCGATAAACCGTTGTAACTGTTTGTTTTTATTTGAATTTGATGTGCTTGATAGCAGATTGGACGAAAATTGAGCAAAGTCCGCAAAGCCGCATGACAGAAGGGTTACAGCGGTATGTGCTCAGGTTATCCACAGGCGGGTGCACAGCAGATGTGGGCAAATATGGAATAAGTGAAAAAGTGGCGTGCCCCAAAAGATTGCAGCCTGTGATTCAGCGCTGTAACAGAATTCGCCCGCGACTCAAATCGGCCAGTTGTGACTGCAAGGTGTCGATCTGCGCACCGCCCACGGCCAGCTGCAACTCGACCCCATTGGCGGTGAAGCTTTCATCCACAACCAATCCACCTGCTTCTGCCACCCGCAGCTTGACCAGGGTCAACTCGGCAAACCCGCAAGCGCAACGCAGCGGCACCCGGCTGATCAGCTCGATCTTTGGCGCCGCTTGCAGGCATTTGTTTGCACCCCCGCCATAAGCGCGGGCGAGCCCCCCGGTGCCCAGTTGGATGCCGCCATACCAGCGAATCACCAGCACCGCGACCTGATCGCAATCCTGCGCCTCTATCGCCGCCAGAATCGGCCGCCCGGCCGTGCCGCCGGGCTCGCCATCATCGGTGCTGCGATACTGATCGCCGAGCTTCCACGCCCAGCAGTTGTGCGAGGCATTCAAGTCATTGTGCTGTTCAATGAACGCCTGGGCCTCGGCCGGGCTGGAGATCGGCGCGGCGAAGGTCATGAAGCGACTCTTGCGAATCTCTTCGCGGTATTCGCAAAAACCGCTGAGGGTAAATGGCATACGTACCTGAATGGCAACTTAGATGGCAGGTTTCAGGCCGCAGCCCTTGAGAATGATGCGGATCAGGTTGTCCCCGGCGTCTTCCATGTCCTGTTTGGTCAACCTGGTGCGCCCGGTGACGCGGCAGATCTGGGTGGCGAAGTCGGCGTAGTGCTGGGTGCTACCCCACAACAGGAAGATCAGGTGCACCGGATCGACCGGGTCCATTTTACCGGCGTCGATCCAGGCCTGGAACACGCCCGCCCGACCCTGGAACCAGGCGCGATAGTCCTGGTTGAAGTACTCGGTCAGGCATTCGCCGCCGCTGATGACTTCCATGGCAAAAATCCGCGAGGCTTGCGGCTGGCGCCGGGAGAACTCAATTTTTGCGCGGATGTAGCGGGTCAAGGCTTCGGCCGGATCGTCCTCGGCGGTGAGGGTGTTGAAGGTGCTGTCCCACAACTCGATGATGTTGCTCAGCACCGCCACGTACAAACCGAGCTTGTTGGTGAAGTAGTAATGCAGGTTCGCCTTGGGTAGCCCGGCATTCTGGGCGATGGTGTTCATGCTCGTGCCTTTGTAGCCGTGACGGGCGAACTCGTCTTCGGCGGCTTTGATGATGGTCTCTTCGTTTTTCTGACGAATGCGGCTGACGGGTTTTCCGCCGTGGGCTGGGACTTCAAAGGTCATAGGCACTTCCGAGAAGATGAGTGGGTGCGGCCAGTGCGTTGATAGCGCACCGGCAGGTTACAGACAAGTCTATGGGGAAAAACCAATCCACTGAGGGCTTGTTCAATTATGCAATTCAACGCGTCGCCGCGAGACTCTCGAGAAAACTCTCCAGCACCAGATGCGGTCGACGTCCCTTGCGGGTGACCGACGCCAGGCTCAGGTCATAGAAACGCGTTTTTGCTTTCAATGCACGCAACCGACCTTGCTGTACCCAAAGACTCGCGTAGTGATCCGGCAAATAGCCGATGTAGCGCCCGGTCAGGATCAGGAACGCCATGCCTTCACGGTCCGAGGCGCTGGCGGTGCAATTGAGCGCCTGGTAGTGAGCCTGGATCTCCGCCGGCAAACGGAAGGTGGGCGCGATGGCGTCCTGGCTATTCAGGCGTTCGTCGTCCAGTTGCTTGTCGTCGACATAGAACAGCGGGTGACCGACCGCGCAGTACAGCAGCGAACGTTCGCTATACAACGGTTGATACTCCAGCCCCGACAGCGCGCTGGCCTGCGGCACCACGCCGACATGCAGACGGCCGTCGAGCACGCCTTGTTCGACTTCATTGGGCGCGATCATGCGGATCTGGATTTGCACGTCGGGGCCGCGTTCCTTCAATTGTGCGAGGGCATGGGTGATGCGCATGTGGGGCAGGGTGACCAGGTTGTCCGTCAATCCAATGATCAATTCGCCGCGCAAGTGCTGGTGCAGGCCATTGACCTCGGTGCGGAAGCTTTCCAGTGCACTTAACAGCTGCAACGCCGATTGATAGACCTCGCGGCCTTCTTCGGTCAGGGAAAACCCGGCACGTCCACGTTGACACAGACGCAGGCCGAGGCGTTGCTCCAGATCGCTCATCTGCTGGCTGATCGCCGAGCGACCGATGCCCAGTACGGTTTCCGCCGCGGAGAAGCCGCCGCATTCCACCACGCTGCGAAAGATCCTCAGCAGGCGAATATCAAAGTCGCTGACCTGGGCCAGCGGATCGGGACGGCGAGTGCTCATGCGGGTTACTCAAAGTTTAGTAGTTGGCTGACTGAACATTAGAAGAGTTGGATTTCACAGACTTTATCTCCGTGGCAATTTAGCTGCAACAACGGTTTTCAATTCTTACGCCGCTTATTGCCTTGCGAGATTTCGCCCATGAACCAGCCTGAAAACGCCCCGACTTCCCTGGCCAGCCAGCTCAAGCTCGATGCTCACTGGATGCCTTACACCGCCAACCGCAACTTCCAGCGCGACCCACGGCTGATCGTTGGCGCCGAAGGCAGCTGGCTGATCGACGACAAGGGCCGCAAGGTTTATGACTCGTTGTCCGGCCTGTGGACCTGTGGCGCCGGGCACACCCGCAAGGAAATCCAGGAAGCGGTCGCCAGGCAACTGGGCACTCTCGATTACTCGCCAGGCTTCCAGTACGGTCATCCGCTGTCCTTCCAGCTGGCTGAGAAAATCACCGACCTGACCCCGGGCAACCTGAATCACGTGTTTTTCACCGACTCGGGCTCCGAGTGTGCTGACACCGCCGTGAAGATGGTCCGTGCTTACTGGCGCCTGAAGGGCCAGTCGACCAAGACCAAAATGATCGGTCGTGCCCGTGGTTACCACGGTGTGAACATCGCCGGCACCAGCCTCGGGGGCGTGAACGGCAACCGCAAGCTGTTCGGTCAGGCGATGATGGACGTCGACCACCTGCCGCACACCTTGCTGGCCAGCAACGCTTACTCCCGTGGCATGCCGGAGCAGGGTGGTATCGCCCTGGCTGACGAACTGCTGAAGCTGATCGAGCTGCACGATGCGTCGAACATCGCGGCGGTCTTCGTCGAGCCATTGGCCGGTTCCGCTGGCGTGCTGGTTCCGCCACAGGGTTACCTCAAGCGTCTGCGTGAAATCTGCGACCAGCACAACATCCTGCTGGTGTTCGACGAAGTGATCACCGGTTTCGGCCGTACCGGCACCATGTTCGGCGCCACCACCTTCGGCGTGACCCCGGACCTGATGTGCATCGCCAAGCAAGTCACCAACGGTGCGATCCCGATGGGCGCGGTGATTGCCAGCTCCGAGATCTACCAGACCTTCATGAATCAGCCAACGCCTGAATATGCGGTGGAGTTCCCTCACGGCTACACCTATTCCGCGCATCCGGTGGCTTGCGCCGCGGGCCTGGCGGCACTCGACCTGCTGCAAAAGGAAAACCTGGTGCAGAGCGTGGCTGAAGTCGCGCCGCATTTCGAAAATGCGCTGCACGGTCTCAAGGGCACCAAGAACATCATCGACATCCGCAACTTCGGCCTGGCCGGTGCGATCCAGATCGCTCCACGTGACGGCGATGCGATCGTGCGTCCGTTCGAAGCCGGCATGGCGCTGTGGAAAGCCGGGTTCTACGTGCGTTTCGGCGGCGACACCCTGCAGTTCGGTCCAACCTTCAACAGCAAGCCGCAGGACCTGGATCGTCTGTTCGACGCGGTCGGCGAAGTGCTGAGCAAGATCGACTGATTTCTCCTTCTATATACCTATAAACAACGGGCGCTCGGGAACGGGCGCCTGTGGACAACTTTTCAGGAGCTTCCATGAGCGTTATTCCGCATTTGATCAATGGCGAACTGGTAACCGAGAACGGTCGCGCGGTTGATGTGTTCAACCCGTCTACCGGCCAGGCTATCCACAAGCTGCCACTGGCGACCCGCGAAACCATCCAGAGCGCCATCGACGCGGCCAAGGCTGCATTCCCGGCCTGGCGCAACACGCCGCCGGCCAAGCGTGCCCAAGTGATGTTCCGCTTCAAACAACTGCTGGAGCAGAACGAAGCCCGCATCTCGCAATTGATCAGCGAAGAGCACGGCAAGACCCTGGAAGATGCTGCCGGTGAACTGAAGCGCGGCATCGAGAACGTCGAGTTCGCTTGCGCGGCCCCGGAAATCCTCAAGGGCGAATACAGCCGTAACGTCGGCCCGAACATCGATGCCTGGTCTGACTTCCAGCCGCTGGGCGTGGTTGCCGGTATCACGCCGTTCAACTTCCCGGCCATGGTGCCGCTGTGGATGTACCCGCTGGCGATCGTCTGCGGCAACTGCTTCATCCTCAAGCCTTCCGAGCGTGACCCGAGTTCGACGCTGCTGATTGCCCAATTGCTGCTGGAGGCTGGTTTGCCTAAAGGCGTACTGAGCGTGGTGCACGGTGACAAGACTGCGGTGGACGCATTGATCGAAGCGCCGGAAGTCAAAGCGCTGAGCTTCGTTGGTTCGACGCCGATTGCCGAATACATCTATTCCGAAGGCACCAAGCGCGGCAAGCGCGTTCAGGCCCTGGGCGGTGCGAAGAACCACGCCGTGCTGATGCCGGATGCAGATTTGGACAACGCCGTCAGCGCACTGATGGGCGCAGCCTACGGTTCTTGCGGTGAGCGTTGCATGGCGATCTCCGTAGCAGTGTGTGTCGGTGATCAGGTGGCCGATGCACTGGTGGCCAAACTGGTTCCACAAATCAAGGCGCTGAAAATTGGCGCTGGTACTTCTTGCGGTCTGGACATGGGGCCTCTGGTCACTGGCCAGGCCCGCGACAAAGTCAGCGGTTATGTAGAAGACGGCGTAGCTGCCGGCGCGACCCTGGTGGTGGATGGCCGTGGCCTGACCGTCGCTGGTCACGAGGAAGGCTTCTTCCTGGGTGGCTGCCTGTTCGACAACGTCACGCCAGAAATGCGCATCTATAAAGAAGAGATCTTCGGGCCGGTGCTGTGCGTTGTTCGGGTCAACAGCCTGGAAGAAGCCATGCAACTGATCAACGATCACGAATATGGCAACGGCACCTGCATCTTCACCCGTGATGGTGAAGCGGCGCGGTTGTTCTGCGACGAGATTGAAGTCGGCATGGTGGGTGTCAACGTACCGCTGCCGGTGCCGGTGGCATATCACAGCTTTGGCGGCTGGAAGCGTTCGCTGTTCGGCGACCTGCACGCCTATGGCCCGGATGGTGTGCGTTTCTATACCCGCCGCAAAGCCATCACCCAGCGCTGGCCGCAGCGTGCGAGCCATGAAGCTTCGCAGTTCGCCTTCCCTAGCTTGTAAGTAGAAGGGTAAAGAAGGCCGGCCCTTGTGGCCGGCCTTCGCGTTTTCGGGGCTTTTTGAGTGATATGACAGATTTATGAAAATAGCGGTTGACGGCAGATTTCAGATGTCTATAATTCGCCCCACTTCCGGCGCAGTCGAAACGGAAAACTCCTTGGTAAACAATGAGTTACGCAGTTTTCGGCAGCAGGTTGCTTCAGTTTATCGAAGCCGAAAGGGAGTTGAAAAAGAGGTGTTGACAGCAGCGTGTAACGCTGTAGAATTCGCCTCCCGCTGACGAGAGATCTGAAGCGCAAGTGGTTGAAGTTGAAAAGGAAACTTGGAAAACTTCAGAAAATAATCACTTGACAGCAAATGAGGCTGCTGTAGAATGCGCGCCTCGGTTGAGACGAAAGATCTTAACCAACCGCTCTTTAACAACTGAATCAAGCAATTCGTGTGGGTGCTTGTGGAGTCAGACTGCTAGTCAACAGATTATCAGCATCACAAGTTACTCC
>NZ_MRCS01000065.1 GCF_002303925.1 Pseudomonas sp. ACN8 | reverse complement strand
AAGATCGTTAACGAAAACGCAGCGTTTCTGGTTTAACGCGGCGCTCTCAGGTTCTTCGCGAGCAAGCTCGCTCCTACAATTGATCCGCGGCAAGCAATTAACAGACAAAAAAAATCCCCGTATCTTTCGATACGAGGATTTTTAATATGGTCGGGGTAAGGGGATTCGAACTCCTGACATCCTGCTCCCAAAGCAGGCGCGCTACCGGACTGCGCTATACCCCGGTAAAAAAAAGGCACCCTTGAAGGCGCCTTCCTCGATCAGCGCTTTTGGCCTCTGATCTTAAGATTCGATTCCAGCGCTAACTGGTTTCAAAAATGGTGGGTCGTGTGGGATTCGAACCTACGACCAATTGGTTAAAAGCCAACTGCTCTACCAACTGAGCTAACGACCCAAAAATGGTCGGGGTAAGGGGATTCGAACTCCTGACATCCTGCTCCCAAAGCAGGCGCGCTACCGGACTGCGCTATACCCCGGTTTGAAATTGGCTCCGTGACCAGGACTCGAACCTGGGACCCAATGATTAACAGTCATTTGCTCTACCGACTGAGCTATCACGGAACTACACATTTCAATTTACAACTTTGAAGCTTTACTGCGTTCTCTTCAACCCGTTCGCATCGCTGCGTTCGTGTGTCTGAGGCGCGCTATTCTACAATCTTCAGCACCTCTGTCAACCCCCTAAATTGCTTTCAAGTTAATGATTTGCAACTTATTTTGGATTCCTGCTTGGGGAGCGGAAACCCTGGTGGGTGACTGACTGCGGGGCGCACTTTACAAGCCTTTTCCTTTGAGTTCAACAGCCTAACGAAAAAAAGGCCTCGTTATGCGAGGCCTTTTCGATTTTGCCGCGGTTATGATCAGACGAATACGATTTCGTCGTTCTCCACCACGCCGTGAGCGGTATCGCCCGGCATGAATCGACCGGACAGAATCAACTGCGCCAGCGGGTTCTCGATCCAGCGCTGGATAGCGCGCTTGAGCGGCCGAGCGCCATACACCGGGTCGTAACCGACCGCGATCAGCTTGTCCATCGCCTCAGGGCTGAGCTCAAGCTTCAGCTCGCGCTCGGTCAGGCGGCTGCGCAAACGACCCAACTGGATCTCGGTAATGCCGGCGACCTGATCCCGAGCCAACGGCTCGAAGATCACCACTTCGTCGACCCGGTTGATGAACTCCGGCCGGAAGTGGGTGGAAATCGCATCCATCACCGCTGCACGCTGCGCCTCACGATCCCCGACCAGTTCCTGGATCTGCACCGACCCCAGGTTGGAGGTCATGACAATCACGGTGTTCTTGAAATCCACCGTGCGGCCATGGCTGTCGGTCAGACGACCATCCTCGAGCACTTGCAGCAAGATGTTGAACACATCCGGGTGCGCCTTCTCGACTTCGTCCATGAGGATCACCGAATACGGCTTGCGACGTACGGCCTCGGTCAGGTAACCGCCCTCTTCATAGCCCACGTAGCCTGGTGGCGCACCGATCAAGCGCGCCACGGAATGTTTCTCCATGAACTCGGACATGTCGATCCGCACCATCGCCTCTTCAGTGTCGAAGAGGAACTCGGCCAGCGCCTTGCACAGCTCGGTTTTACCGACACCGGTCGGGCCGAGGAACATGAACGAGCCGCTTGGGCGATTCGGGTCGGACAATCCGGCGCGGGAACGCCGCACTGCGTTGGACACCGCGACCACCGCCTCTTCCTGGCCGATCACACGCTGGTGCAACAGGCTTTCCATCTTCATCAGTTTTTCGCGCTCGCCCTCGAGCATCTTCGACACCGGGATACCGGTCCACTTCGACACGACTTCGGCGATCTCTTCTTCAGTCACCTTGCTGCGCAGCAACTGGTTTTCGGCTTTGCCGTGCTGGTCGACCATTTGCAGGCTGCGCTCCAGGTCCGGGATCACCCCGTACTGCAACTCCGCCATGCGGTTCAGGTCGCCTTTGCGGCGGGCCGCTTCCAGTTCCTGACGGGATTGCTCGATTTTCTGCTGGATCTGCGCCGAACCCTGGACTTCGGCTTTCTCCGAGTTCCAGATTTCTTCGAGATCCGAGTACTCACGCTCATGCCGAGCGATTTCTTCCTGCAATTTCTCCAGACGCTTCTTCGCTGCGTCATCGCTTTCTTTCTTCAGCGCCTGGGATTCCACCTTCAGCTGAATCAGGCGACGCTCCAGACGGTCCAGCACTTCCGGCTTGGAGTCGATCTCCATGCGGATGCGGCTGGCGGCTTCGTCGATCAAGTCGATGGCCTTGTCGGGCAACTGCCGGTCAGTGATGTAACGATGACTGAGCTTGGCCGCGGCAATGATCGCGCCGTCGGTGATCGCCACCTTGTGGTGAACCTCATAACGCTCCTTGAGGCCACGCAGGATGGCGATGGTGTCTTCTTCGCTCGGCTCGTCCACCAGCACTTTCTGGAAGCGTCGCTCGAGGGCGGCGTCCTTCTCGATATATTGGCGGTACTCATTGAGCGTTGTGGCACCTACACAGTGCAGCTCACCGCGGGCCAGGGCCGGCTTGAGCATGTTGCCCGCATCCATCGAGCCCTCACCTTTACCGGCGCCGACCATGGTGTGCAGTTCGTCGATGAACAGAATGATCTGCCCTTCCTGCTTCGACAGTTCATTGAGCAGGGATTTCAGGCGTTCTTCGAACTCACCGCGATACTTGGCACCGGCAATCAGCGCCCCCATGTCCAGGGACAACAGGCGCTTGCCCTTGAGGCCGTCCGGCACTTCGCCATTGATGATGCGCTGGGCCAGGCCTTCGGCGATGGCGGTTTTACCCACGCCAGGCTCACCGATCAGCACCGGATTGTTCTTGGTACGACGTTGCAGCACCTGGATTGTGCGGCGAATTTCGTCGTCTCGGCCGATCACCGGGTCAAGCTTGCCGTCTTCGGCGCGCTTGGTCAGGTCGACGGTGTATTTATCCAGCGCCTGTCGCGCTTCTTCGTGGTTCGGGTCATTGACGGCCTCGCCACCACGCAGGTTGTTGATCGCGTTTTCCAGGGCTTTCTTGCTCACGCCCTGGCCGAGCAACAGCTTGCCGAGCTTGCTGTTCTCGTCCATGGCGGCGAGCAGCACCAGTTCGCTTGAGATGAACTGGTCGCCCTTCTGCTGGGCCAGACGGTCGGCCTGGTTGAGCAGGCGCGCCAGATCCTGCGACATGTTCACGTCGCCGGTCGGGTTCTGGATTTTCGGTAGCTGGTCGAGCTCTTTGGTCAGTTCTTTACGCAGGCTGTTGACGTCGAAGCCCACCTGCATCAGCAGGGGCTTGATCGAGCCACCCTGCTGTTCGAGCAAGGCTTGCATCAAGTGCGCCGGCTCGATGGCCGGATGATCGTGGCCGACAGCCAGGGATTGGGCATCGGACAACGCTAACTGCAATTTGCTGGTTAAACGGTCTATACGCATGGGTCACCTTCCTTTTGAGCAGGCCGGACCTATAAAACATCCTGAATGAAGAAACCTGCCAGATACCGTTATAGATGCGGTCGATTCTGGGAGTTTCAAGCATCAAGACATTGATACAGATCAGAGAAGCTTAGCGGGCGAGCCAGATCAGGGAGGCAAAGCGACCGGTGCGAGGGGCACGGCGGTAAGAAAAGAAACGTGGGTCGGTCACGGTGCAGAAACCGCCACCGTAGACAGCGGTGACGCCGCGAGCGGCCAGGCGCAGACGCGCAAGCTTATAGATGTCGGCCATGAACTTGCCGGGGTTTTGGCTCGGTACAAAGGCTTCTGCCGCTTGCGGCAACTGCTGCACAAAGGTTTCGCGTACTTCCGGGCCGACTTCAAAGGCTTGCGGGCCAATGGCCGGGCCGAGCCAGACCAATACTTCGGCCGGTGGCACCGCCAGACTGTCGAGGGTGGCTTCCAGCACGCCCGCCGCCAATCCGCGCCAACCGGCATGGGCTGCAGCAACGCGGGTGCCGGCACGGTCGCAAAACAGCGCAGGCAGACAATCGGCGGTCATCGCCGCGCAGGCGACGCCCGGCGTTGATGTCCAACTGGCATCAGCTGTATCCACCCGGCCAGGATCGGCATGGGCCACGACAATGCCGTGGACTTGCTGCAGCCAGGCCGGTTGAATGGAGAAATGATCGGTAAGACGCCGGCGATTCTCGGCAACAGCTTCAGGGCTGTCGTCGACGTGATCGCCGAGGTTGAGGCTATCGAACGGCGCCAGACTGACGCCGCCCGCACGGGTGGTGACGCAGGCTTTGACCCCGGCCGGCGCGGGCCAGTCAGGAATCAGCCAGTCACTCATCCGATGAACGCCTCACGGTCTTGCTTGAGCAGGGTCAGCAACCAGACGAAATCTTCCGGCAACGGCGATTCCCAGCTCATGCGCTGACCGGTGGTCGGATGATCCAGTTCCAGGAAACGCGCATGCAGCGCCTGACGCGGGAAGTTTTTCAGCGACTCGACCATGGTCGGGTTGGCGGCCGGCGGAATACGGAAACGACCGCCGTAGGCAGGATCTCCGACCAACGGGTAGTTGATGTGCGCCATATGCACGCGAATCTGGTGCGTACGACCGGTTTCCAGCTTCACCCGCACGTGAGTGTGGGAGCGGAAGCGCTCGAGCACGCGGTAATGGCTGACGGCTTGCTTGCCACCTTCCATCACGGCCATGCGCTGGCGTTGCTGGCCGTGACGACCGATCGGCGCGTTGATCTTGCCACCGGCTGTCACCACACCGATCACGATGCACTCGTAGATCCGGCTGACGCTGCGGCTCTGCAACTGTGTAACCAGCTGCGTCTGCGCTTGAATGGTCTTGGCCACCACCATCAGACCGGTGGTGTCCTTGTCCAGGCGATGCACGATACCGGCGCGGGGCACATTGATGATGTCCGGCACGTGGTGCAGCAAGGCGTTGAGCAAGGTGCCGTCGGCATGACCGGCAGCCGGGTGCACCACCAGGCCCGCAGGCTTGTTGATCACCAGGATATCGTCGTCTTCGTAGACGATATCCAGGGCAATGTCTTGAGCGACCCATTCGCCCTGAGCTTCCTGCTCGGCAGTCAGCTCAAGGATGGCGCCGCCGTGGACGATGTCTCGCGGGCGGATAATCGCCCCATCCACAGTCAGGCGGCCGTCTTTGATCCAGGCGGAAAGGCGCGAGCGCGAGTGCTCAGCGAATAATTGTGCGGCGACTTGATCGAGGCGTTGGCCGCCCAATTCGGACGGCACCTCTGCGCGAAGTTCAATTTTATCGGACATGCTCAGACTAGGCGTCGGCACAGCCTTTGGTTTCGGCTGCGCGCTTGTGGTTAAATACGGCGTCTTTTGCCCCGAGGCTATTCAACGGGGCGCTCATCATAACAGGACGGCCACGCCCAAGACAGCGGCCGTCATAGGGACGCAAGCCGCCATGCAAGTGAAACACCTGCTGCTGATCGCCATCCTCGCATTGACCGCTGCTTGCTCATCGAAGGAAGTCGTAGACGAAAACCTCAGTGAAGTCGAGCTGTACCAACAGGCTCAAAATGACCTGGACAACAGTAGCTACACCAGCGCCATCGCCAAGCTGAAGGCTCTGGAATCGCGTTATCCGTTCGGCCGCTATGCCGACCAGGCGCAACTCGAGCTCATCTACGCCAACTACAAGAACACCGAGCCAGAAGCGGCCAAGTCCGCCGCGGAACGCTTCATTCGCTTGCACCCACAGCATCCGAACGTCGATTATGCCTACTACCTCAAGGGCCTGACTTCTTTCGACCAGGACGTCGGCCTGCTGGCGCGTTTCCTGCCGCTGGACATGACCAAGCGTGACCCGGGCGCCGCCCGCGACTCCTATAACGAGTTCGCCCAACTGACCAGCCGCTTCCCGAACAGCCGCTACGCGCCGGACGCCAAGCAGCGCATGATCTATCTGCGCAACCTGCTGGCCGCCTACGAAATTCACGTGGCCGACTACTACCTGACCCGTCAGGCCTATGTTGCCGCCGCGAACCGCGGTCGTTACGTGGTGGAAAACTTCCAGGAAACCCCTTCGGTCGGCGATGGCCTGGCGGTGATGACCGAGGCCTACCAGCGCCTGCACCTGGACGAACTGGCTGCCACCAGCCTGGAAACCCTGAAGCTCAACTACCCGAACCACCCGACGCTGGTAGACGGTCAGTTCGTACCGACCGTGGCCGAAGCTGACAACCGTTCGTGGCTGAGCAAGGTGACCCTGGGCTTTATCGAGTCCCGTCCGCCACTGCCACCGGGCGAAACCCGCGCCAACCAGGACGTGCAGAAGCAATTCCAGGACGCCAAGGACGCGATCCCGAGCGAGCTCAAGCCTAAAGACGACAATGGCGACGCGGTCGAAGAAGAAAATCACGAAGCGCAAGGCAACAACAGCGACCGTTCGTGGTTCAGCTACATGACTTTCGGCGTGTTCGACTGACACCCCGGGTTGTGCAAAAGGGAGACTTGTAGGAGCGAGCTTGCTCGCGATGGACGTTAACGTTAACGCGCTTTGTCTGAATAAACGCGTCGTCCTTGAGACCATCGCGAGCAAGCTCGCTCCTACATAAGCTATTGGGCTGTGCGCCGGCCATGTCCTTGGCTAAACTGCCGGATCATCAGTCGAAAAGCAGCTCACCATGCTTCGTTTATTGTTCTGGATTGCCCTGATTGCCGCTGCAGTGTGGTTCTGGCGCAAGTTCAAGGGTCAGGCCTCCCCCCCCAGATCCCCTGCCGAGCGGGAAGCCGCGCCCATGGTCCGTTGCGCCCATTGCGGCGTTCACCTGCCGCGTGACCGCGCGCTGAGCCTCGACCAGCAATGGTATTGCAGCCAGGCTCATCTCGAGCAAGGCAAGGGCTCCAGTGGCCACTGACACCTCAGCAGAAATGGCAGCCGTTTAGGGACTATCGCGCGCGCCCAAGGAACTGAAAGCTGTTGATCGACGTCTGACGCAGATTATTCAAGACCTCTCTCTGCGAATGAACCGGGTAATCGAAAACGTATTGCATCTGCAACGCCGCGAGCTAATGCCGCCATTACGGCTCGACCTGAAATCACTGGAAATACTCGATAATGAAGCCCCAGCCCCCCATATCATGGGCCTGGGGCTTTATCTGTCCGGCCAGCCGGGCGAAAGCATTCCGTCCCGCCTAGACTTCAAGGCACGCCAGGAAAGCGGCTGCTTTTGCATGACCTATGCACACGGACGGGACCCACGTTGAACACGAGACCACGACAAAAAGTCCTGATCGTCGATGACGAACCGGACATTCGAGAACTCCTGGAAATCACCCTGGGAAGGATGAAGCTGGAGACGTTCAATGCCCGCAACGTCGGCGAAGCGCAATCCCTGCTCAAACGCGAAACCTTCGACCTATGCCTGACCGACATGCAATTGTCGGACGGTACCGGCCTTGAGCTGGTCCAGCACATCCAGCAGCGCCACCCTCAGGTCCAGGTGGCGATGATCACCGCCTATGACAGCCTCGAAAACGCGATCAATGTGCTCAAGGCCGGGGCATTCGACTTCCTGACCAAACCGGTGGACCTTACGCGCTTGCGTGAACTGGTCACCAGCGCCCTGCTGGTTCCTGCCCGCGGGGTCGGCATCAATCGACGCTTGCTGGGCGACTCATTGCCCATGCGCAACCTGCGCAAGCACATCACCAAGCTGGCCAGCAGTCATGCGACGGTATACATCAGCGGAGAGTCCGGCAGCGGCAAGGAGTTGGTCGCGCGCCTGATCCATGATCAAAGCCCCCGCGCCAATCAGCCGTTCATCGCGATCAACTGCGCGGCGATTCCCTCGGAGCTGCTGGAGAGTGAGTTTTTCGGCCATCGCAAAGGCAGTTTCAGCGGTGCCATCGAAGACAAACCCGGCCTGTTCCAGGCAGCTCACGGCGGCACCCTGCTCCTCGACGAAGTGGCCGACCTGCCGCTGGCCATGCAGGTCAAACTGCTGCGCGCGATTCAGGAGAAATCCGTACGCTGCGTCGGCGGGCAGCAGGAAGTGGCGGTGGATGTGCGTATTCTCTGCGCCACACACAAGGACCTTGGCGCCGAAGTCGCCGCCGGACGATTTCGTCACGACCTTTACTACCGTTTGAACGTGATCGAACTCCGGGTGCCGCCCTTGCGCGAGCGTCGCGACGATATCGAAATGCTTGCAAGCCACATACTCAAGCGCCTGGCCGCCGATAGCGGTCAGCCTGCCGCAAGTCTCCACTCCCAAGCCCTTGAGGCGCTCAAAAGCTATCGCTTCCCGGGCAATGTGCGGGAACTGGAAAACACGCTCGAACGGGCGCACACCTTGTGTGAGAACAATCAGATCGAAGCCGGCGACCTGCGCCTGGCTGAAAGCAACCGTGGGGCTGAGGGGGGCGTGCCGGACCTGACCCGGATCGACAATCTGGAAGCCTATCTGGAAAACATCGAACGCCAACTGCTGCTCCAGGCCTTGGAGGAAACCCGCTGGAACCGTACGGCGGCGGCTCAGCGGTTGAACCTGTCATTCAGGTCGATGCGTTACCGGCTCAAGAAGCTGGGACTGGATTGAGGCTTTAAAGTCTTCCGGCAGGCGCATAAGGCGCCGGATCGATAATCGGCGCCCGGCCCAGCATCACATCGGCAAACAGCTGGCATGACGCCGGCGCCAGCACCAGCCCGTTTCGGTAATGCCCGCAGTTGAGCCAGAGCCCGTCAACCCCTGGCACCGGGCCGATGTAAGGAATGCCCTCGGGTGATCCCGGGCGCAATCCGGCCCAATGCCCCACTACTTCGGCATCGGCCAGCGCCGGGATCAACTCCACCGCGGACGCCTTCAGGCTTTCCAGTGCCGACCCGGTCGGCGTCTTGTCATAGCCCTCATGCTCCAGCGTACTGCCGATCAATATGTGCCCGTCGCGCCGGGGAATCGCATAACGGCCCTTGGCCAGGACCATGCTCGGCAGGAAATCCGCCGCACACTTGTAGAGAATCATCTGCCCTTTCACCGGCTCGACCGGCAGCGTCAGATCAAGAAGCTTGAGCAAATCACCGCTCCAGGCCCCCGCCGTCAGGACAACTTGATCACCCGAGACAATACCTGTGGAGGTCTGTACGCCGACCACTTTGGTGCCGTCACGAACAAACCCGCTGACTTCGCACTGCTCATGGATCGTCACGTTCGGCAGCGCCAGTAACGCGGCCTTGAGTGACTTCACCAGTCGAGGATTGCGCACGTTGGCAACGTCGGCCATGTAGATCGCCCGGGAAAAACCACTGCCCAGCACCGGCACGGCATCGTGTGCCGCCGAAATATCCACCGCGCTGAGCGGGCGATTTTCCCGGGCGGCCCATGCCAGGGCTTCAGCCTCGTCATCCAGGTCCAGCCAGTACAGACCGGTGGTGTGCACTTGTGGATCAACACCAGTGGCGGCAAACAAGCGCTCGCCCAGCTGTGGATAAAAATCCTGGGACCAGTGAGCCAACGCGGTGACCGCCGGGCTGTAGCGCCACGGGTAAAGCGGCGAAACGATGCCGCCACCGGCCCAGGACGACTCCTGGCCGACGCTCGAGCGATCCAGCAGCACAACGCTTTGCACTTCGGAGGCGAGATTGAAGGCCGTCAGCAATCCAATCACCCCACCGCCGACAATCACCACTTGCTGTTGCCTGGTCATGTTCTGATCCCATCGTTAAATAGACAGAGGGTACAAAAGGCACCCGAAAAAGAAACTCAGCGCCCCCAGCAGTCTTTGCTGGTCAGGCCGGATTTCGCGTTGACCATACCGAGCACACCGGTATTGGTGATAGTCAGATCACCGCACTTGTCAGAGGCCATGCTCGAGTCAGCCCTGCGCACCGCCGTCAGCAGAAAGGCCTGGTCGGTCAGGGTCGGCGTGATGCTGTAGTAATCATTGCCGGCACTGAGGCCCGTCGCATCGGTGTAGGCATTTTTCTGCGAGTAGAAGCGCTCCAGTAGTTGCGCCTGCTCCGAGAGCAGACCGGCTACTTCTGCGCGACGGCCCTTGTTCAGGTATTCGGTGAGACTCGGGGCAGCAATGGTCATGACAATACCGATGATCGCAATCACGATCATGATTTCGATCAGGGTAAAACCGCGGTTGGAACTACGCATGCATCAATTCTCAGTCACTGTATTTGTCGCCACATGATGCGACGGCTACCGCCGGATTTTTCCATCCCCGCAGTACCGTCGCCAGTGGAATCGTTCACGGCCCCGCCATTGTCGCTGGCGTCCTGGGTCGAATGCTCACCGATAAAGATCACGCCATCGGATAGCGTGTCGCTGTTGTCGACCACTCCATCGGCGTTGCTGTCGAGCATCTTAACGCTGATCGCCTCGGGCAGCTTCAGGCAGACGGCCTTCAACCCCAGATTGCCGTGATAAAAACCGTACCAGTTGCCATTGGCCAGACAGGTTGGCCGGTTCAGCGCTGGCGCATCCGCTGATGTGGCAGCGTGCGCCGACACCGACAGGCCAAGCGCGACGACGACACCGAACAGTTGTGACCATAACCTGACAGCTCGCTCAGTACTTCGCATAGATGCTCTCCACAACACTGCGCGAATGCCCCGCGATGCCGACTGCCGTAACCCGATATAACGTCGCTGGGGTATTGATTGGCACATTCACCGCATTTTGGCTGACACCGATGTTTTGCACGCCATAAAAGCCCTTGCCCGATGCAATCCAGGTCACACCGGAAGAGGCGTTGAAACCGGCAGCGGTAATAGTCGAAGACTCGGACGGTGGCGCACATTGAACGATGGCGCTGCAAACAGGTAGCGCATAACTGTCCCGCTGCACTGTACCCTCACCCACCCGCAATGCGGCTTCGGCACTCTGGAACGACTGGTTGCGCAGGGCAACGCTACCGGCCATTTTTTCCTGCAGGGTCGCGCTCTGCATCGATGAAAGACCAATCAACGTGAGTAAGAGCAAGAACACCAGACTGACCAGCAGCGCCATGCCGCGTTGGGCGTCATACGTCTTGGGAGCACGGTTCATTGGCGCTCCCTCATGGCAGGCGGTTGCGCAGAGCGGCAACCACGTTGAAGGTTTGATCGGCCACCCGGTGGTGCGGATCGAAGAGAGTCAGGCTCAGGCGAACGCTTCGAATCAGCGCGGGGTCCGGCGGGTTGCTGCTGTAGCGCGAAGCAGCCAGATCAGTGGCGGTGCTGGCCAGGCCGAAGCTCACGTCGAAAGCGCTGACGTTGTCCACCAGTACCTGGTCTGGTGCGGCCCCGCCTTTCATCAGCAGTTGGTTGTTGCTGAAGCTGTAAATCAGCCGCCGGACCGGAAAGGCCAGTTGCCCTGCCACTGGCATCCGCCCTTCACTGTAGGCCGTCGAATGGGTTCGACAATCGGACAGCACAGTCCAGTCCGGCTGGCCGCCATTACCACCGACATCCGTCGTAACCAGCGTCAACTTGCGGCCACCGTTGTCCCAGCGGATCGGTACTAGCTGACTGGCATGAAAATCACCTTTCTTACTTGAATCGGTGATCTTTTCCAGACAACCGAACATCCCGACCATGCGAACTTCCTGAATCATTTTGCTCAACACGAAACGTGCGTCCTCCTGCATGTTCGCGGCGGCATTCTGGCTGAGATAGGTGTTCTTGGCCGCGATGAAAACCTGCACCACGCCCAGCACCACGATCAGGCTCAATGACAGGGCGATCAGCAATTCGACCAGGCTAAAACCTCTACTTAGGCGGCTCACGGGATCACCGTCGGATCAATGGCCGCGCGACTGTTCAGGACGAAGCTGCGTCGCGAGTCGGCAGTATTCGTAGCCCGTGAGTCATCCCAGGTAATCGTGATGGTGTACACCTTCTGGTTGACGGCAACACTGCCCGTCGCGGAGGCACCGAGGGAACTGACAATGTTGGCGTTAAAGTCAAACAGGTCCTGATCCCGGGTAACGTCCGGATTGCCCGAAGCCGGCGGCGCAACGGTGTAGTCCGCAGCAGCGTTGGCGCGAATGCGGTCCATCAGGTCGTAGGCGATAAAACTGGCCTGACTGGTCATGCGCGCGCTGTCCGTGTACTTCAGCGCATTGAGCTGAAACGCCGCCGCCCCCAACAGGCCCACGCCCAGAATGACTAACGCCACCAGGACTTCGACCAGCGTCATGCCATTCTGCTTGCCTTGCCTCCCTGCCCTCATCCGCAATTTCCACCCAATTGAATTCGTCCGTTCAAACACACAGTCAGCGTCCTGCTTTGTGCGCCCCGCTCATAGCTGATCACCACCTCTGAGGACGGTGATGACAATCCGCCCATACTGTTGAAATCGATGGCGGTGACGCCAGAGGTTAGCGCCAGAGTTGCGCCGCTGCTCATCGCCGGAACAACCCGTAATACATTGGCCAAAGCGCCAGTACCGCCGTAAATCGCCAGTTCCCCACTCCAGACATCCCCACCGGCCGTCGGGCGCACCCGTGTGGTATTGCCCCGATCGATGGCTTCGAGTCGGGCAAAATTCAGGGTTCGTCGCAGGTCAGCGATCTCAGTATCAGCCCTGGTTGTTTGCGTCGAGCGGGTAAACGCCGGGACACCCAGAGTCAGCAGCATCAGAAGGATCGCGATCGCGACCAGCAACTCGATCAGCGTGAAACCTTTTGTAGGATGATCCATCGGGGCCTTCTGATTCCTTCGGCTATACCTGCTCTTGCGCGGCACCACATTCGAGCGATGCGGTGCGTTTGCGTTGCCATTTCTCGCGCAGGGATTGCGCGAGCCACAGCACGCCACGGAGGGAAATGTCATGCGGCAACAAGGCTTCAGCCTGATCGAACTGCTCATGGGACTGGCAATTACCGCAATTGTTCTGCATTTGGTCAGTCCGGCGTTCGAAACGCTGGTCGAGTCGAACCAAAGACAACAAGCGGCAGAGGCTCTTTCCAGCAGTATTCGCACTGCCCGCAGCGAAGCCATCGTCCGCAACCAGGCCGTGGTGATTCACGGCATCAATGGCGATTGGAGCCAAGGCTGGAGGATCATTCTGGATATCAGCGGCAAGGGGGAGATGGACAGCGACAATCCACTGCTGGCCGAACGCCAGAGCAGAGCACGCCTGTCGATTGTGGGGAACAGTACGGTCGAAAACTCAATACGCTTCAGAGGTCAGGGCGAGTCACTGTTTGGAGGGACGTTACACGTTTGCGCTGTTCGCGAACCAGTCAGCCAACATCAAGTGGTGTTGGCCCGGACCGGTCGCGTCAGCCTGCGTAGCGACAAGGCTGAGCATCCGTTATGCAAAAAAAGGAGACAACTCAGGTCAACGAGCGAACGCGCAGTTCTTTAGGCATCGAGAACGTAATGTTCTCCTCGCGACCGGCCAGCTCATCGGCACCGGTGGCACCCCAGGCCTGCAACTGCTGGATCACACCGCGCACCAGGACTTCCGGGGCGGATGCACCCGCGGTGATGCCGATACGCTCAACGCCGTCGAACCAGCTCTTTTGCAGGTCTTCAGCACCGTCGATCAGGTAGGCAGGAGTGGACATGCGTTCTGCCAATTCGCGCAAGCGATTGGAGTTGGAGCTGTTCGGGCTGCCGACCACAAGCACCACGTCGCACTCGTCGGCCAGTTGCTTGACCGCGTCCTGACGGTTTTGCGTGGCGTAGCAAATATCGTCCTTGCGCGGTCCACCGATGGCCGGGAAGCGCGAACGCAGGGCATCGATAACGCGGCTGGTATCGTCCATCGACAGTGTGGTCTGGGTCACGAAGGCGAGCTTTTCAGGGTTGTTCACCTGCAGTGCGGCGACATCCTTCTCGTCTTCGACCAGATAGATCGCGCCGCCATTACCAGCATCGTACTGGCCCATGGTGCCTTCGACTTCCGGGTGACCGGCGTGGCCGATGAGAATGCACTCTCGGCCGTCACGGCTGTAGCGCGCCACTTCGATGTGGACCTTGGTCACCAGCGGGCACGTAGCGTCGAACACTTTCAGCCCACGGCCAGCCGCTTCGCTGCGCACGGCCTGGGAAACGCCGTGGGCACTGAAGATCACGATGACGTCGTCCGGCACCTGATCCAGCTCTTCGACGAAGATCGCACCACGGGAGCGCAAGTCTTCGACGACAAATTTGTTGTGAACCACTTCGTGGCGCACATAGATCGGCGGCCCGAAGACTTCCAGGGCGCGGTTGACGATTTCGATCGCCCGGTCCACGCCGGCGCAGAAGCCACGGGGGTTGGCGAGTTTGATTTGCATGCTGAGCCTCGTGTCTTGCGCGCGAAAACAATGAAAAACACTGTAGGAGCGAGCCTGCTCGCGATAGCAGAGTGTCAGCCGCCATCAATGTTGATGACAGGCCCTCATCGCGAGCAGGCTCGCTCCCACAAGTTACAGCGCTTTGACGGAAATGATTTCCACGTCAAAGGTCAACGTCTTGCCCGCCAGCGGGTGGTTGAAGTCGATGGTCACTTGCGCGTCATCGAACTCTTTGACCACGCCCGGCAATTCAGTATTGGCCGCATCGTTGAAGATCACCAGCAAGCCAGGCGACAGTTCCATGTCCTGGAACTGGGAGCGCGGGATGATCTGCACGTTTTGCGGGTTGGGCTGGCCGAAAGCGTTTTCCGGCTCGATGCTCAGCGTCCGCTTGTCACCGGCCTTGAAACCGAACAGCGCGGCTTCGAAGCCTGGCAACAGGTTGCCGTCACCGACCTTGAAGGTCGCCGGGGCCTTGTCGAAGGTGCTGTCCACCGTGTCGCCGTTCTCCAGGCGCAATGCAAAATGCAAGGTGACTTCCGTGTTCTGGCCGATGCGTTGCTCAGCCAATACCTGTTCAGTCATGAACGGTTTCTCCGGTCTTTTTACTTTTGAACATATCCAGTGCCAGCATGATGGCACCGACAGTGATGGCACTGTCGGCAAAGTTGAACGCCGGGAAATACCAGCGGTTCTGCCAATGCACCAGGATGAAATCGATCACATGGCCCAAGGCAATGCGGTCATACAGATTGCCCAGCGCGCCGCCGAGCACCAGTGCCAGCGCAATCGCCAGCCAGGTCTCGTTGCGCCCCAGACGCTTGAGCCACACCACCAGCACCGCACTGACCACGACCGCGATCAACGCAAACAGCCAGCGCTGCCAGCCGGAGCTGTCAGCCAGGAAGCTGAACGCCGCACCCGTGTTGTAAGCCAGGGTCCAGCTGAAGTAATCGGGGATGATTACGATCTGCTGGTACATCTGGAGCTTGCCTTCGAAGTAGAACTTGCTGGCCTGGTCGATGACCAGGACCAGCAAACTCAACCAGAGCCAGCTCAGCCGTCCGAAACGGCCAACGGCATTAGGCATAGTGACGGACCTCGCCAGCGCCGCTGATGTTGTCGACGCAACGGCCGCAGATTTCCGGATGCTCCGGGTTCACGCCGACGTCTTCACGGCAGTGCCAGCAACGGGCGCACTTGGCATGGCTCGACTTGACGATCTTCAGCTTCAGGCCGCTGACTTCGGTGACCACGGCATCGGCCGGCGCCTGCACCAATGGTGCAACACTGGCGGTCGACGTGATCAGTACGAAACGCAGTTCGTTGCTCAACCTGGCCAGGTCGGCGGTCAGCGCATCTTCGGCGAACAGCGTCACTTCGGCCTGCAGATTGCCACCGACAGCCTTGGCTGCGCGCTGGATCTCCATTTCCTTGTTGACCGCGACCTTGACCGCCATGATCCGGTCCCAGTAAGCGCGATCCAGCTCGATGCCTTCCGGCAGTTCGCTCAGGCCTTCGTACCAGGTGTTGAGCATGACGGACTCGTTACGCTCGCCCGGCAGGTATTGCCACAGTTCGTCGGCGGTGAACGCCAGGATCGGCGCGATCCAGCGCACCAGCGCCTCGGAGATGTGGAACAGCGCGGTCTGGCACGAACGGCGGGCCTTGCTGTCGGCGCCAGTGGTGTACTGACGGTCCTTGATGATGTCGAGGTAGAAGCCGCCCAGCTCCTGCACGCAGAAGTTGTGGATCTTCGAGTACACGTTCCAGAAGCGGTATTCGCCGTAGTGCTCTTGTAGCTCGCGTTGCAGCAGCAGGGTGCGATCCACGGCCCAACGGTCCAGAGCCAGCATTTCTTCGGCCGGCAGCAGGTCGGTGGCCGGGTTGAAGCCGGTCAGGTTGGAAAGCAGGAAACGCGCGGTGTTACGGATACGCCGGTAGGCGTCCGCGCTGCGCTGCAGGATCTGCTCGGAAACCGCCATTTCGCCGGAGTAGTCGGTCGAAGCGACCCACAGACGCATGATGTCGGCGCCCAGGGTGTCGTTCACTTTCTGCGGTGCGATCACGTTGCCCAACGACTTGGACATCTTGCGGCCGGACTCGTCCACAGTGAAACCGTGGGTCAGCAGCTCGCGGTACGGCGCGTGGTTGTCGATGGCGCAACCGGTCAGCAGCGACGAGTGGAACCAGCCACGGTGTTGGTCCGAGCCTTCCAGGTACAGGTCGGCGCGCGGGCCGGTTTCGTGGCCCATCGGGTGCGAACCGCGCAGGACGTGCCAGTGCGTGGTGCCCGAATCGAACCAGACGTCCAGGGTGTCGCTGATCTTGTCATACAGCGGGGCTTCATCGCCCAGCAGCTCGGCGGCGTCCAGCTTGAACCAGGCCTCGATGCCCTCACCTTCAACGCGCTTGGCAACTTCTTCCATCAGCTCGACAGTGCGTGGGTGCAGCTCGCCGCTTTCCCTGTTCAGGAAGAACGGGATCGGCACGCCCCAGTTGCGCTGACGGGAAATGCACCAGTCGGGACGGTTGGCGATCATCGAATGCAGGCGCGCCTGGCCCCAGGCCGGAACGAACTGGGTCTCTTCGATGGCTTTGAGCGAGCGCTGACGCAGGGTGTCGCCGGTGGTCGGCTGCTTGTCCATGCCAATGAACCACTGCGCGGTGGCACGGTAGATCAGCGGGGTTTTGTGGCGCCAGCAGTGCATGTAGCTGTGTTCGATGATGGTGGTATGCAGCAGCGCGCCGACTTCGGTCAGCTTGTCGACGATGGCCGGGTTGGCCTTCCAGATGAACTGGCCGCCGAAGAATTCCAGCGAGGTTGCATACACGCCGTTGCTTTGAACCGGATTGAGGATGTCGTCGTTGACCATGCCGTATTTCTTGCAGGTCACGAAGTCGTCCACGCCATAGGCCGGAGCGGAGTGAACCACACCGGTACCGGCGCCCAGTTCAACGTAGTCGGCCAGGTAAACCGGCGACAGACGGTCGTAGAACGGGTGACGGAAGTTGATCAGCTCCAGCGCTTTACCGGTGGTGGTCGCAATGACTGAACCTTCCAGCGAGTAGCGCGCCAGGCACGACTCGACCAGCTCTTCAGCCAGTACCAGCAGCTTGTCGCCGACGTCGACCAGGGCGTAGTTGAATTCCGGGTGGACGTTCAGCGCCTGGTTGGCCGGGATGGTCCACGGGGTGGTGGTCCAGATCACGATCGAAGCAGGCTTGGCCAGGGTTGGCAGTCCGAAGGCGGCAGCCAGTTGGGCTTCATCGGCAATCGGGAACGCCACGTCGATGGTCGAGGACTTCTTGTTCTCGTACTCGACTTCCGCCTCGGCCAGCGCCGAACCACAGTCGAAGCACCAGTTCACAGGCTTCAGGCCCTTGAACACGAAACCGCCCTTGACGATTTCGGCCAAGGCACGGATTTCACCGGCCTCGTTCTTGAAGTCCATGGTCTTGTACGGGTTGGCGAAGTCGCCCAGCACACCGAGGCGAATGAACTCGGACTTCTGCCCTTCGATCTGCTCGGTGGCATAGGCCCGGCACAGTTCGCGGGTCTTGTCCGCGCCCAGGTTCTTGCCGTGGGTTACTTCGACCTTGTGCTCGATCGGCAGGCCGTGGCAGTCCCAGCCAGGAACATAAGGCGCGTCGAAGCCCGACAGGGTCTTCGAACGGATGATCATGTCCTTGAGAATCTTGTTCAGCGCATGACCGATGTGAATCGAGCCGTTGGCGTACGGAGGGCCGTCGTGCAATACGAACTTCGGACGATCCTTGCCAATCTCGCGCAACTTTCCGTACAGGCCAATACTGTCCCAGCGCTGCAGGATCTGCGGTTCGCGCTGTGGCAGGCCGGCCTTCATTGGGAAGGCGGTGTCCGGAAGGTTTAGCGTGGCTTTATAGTCGGTCATTTAAGGCTCTTCATTAGCGATGGGCGCTAGGTGCGGCTAGTGCACGGGCGGCGGCGACATCCGCGTTGATCGCCGTTTTCAACGCCTCCAGAGAGGCGAAACGCTGCTCTTCACGCAGCTTGTGGTGGAAAACCACCGTTAAACGCCGGTCATACAGATCGCCGGCAAAATCTAAAAGATGCACTTCCAGGTGGGCTTTGCCATCACCTTGAACCGTGGGCCGCACGCCGATATTGGCGACGCCGGGCCAGGTCTTGCCGTCGATCTTGACGTCCACCAGGTAAACCCCGGAAAGCGGAACGCGACGGCGCTTGAGTTGTATGTTGGCCGTGGGCGTGCCCAACTGGCGAGCCAGCTTCTGGCCGTGCAGCACCCGCCCGGTAATCTGGAACGGCCGACCCAGCAGTCGCTCGGCCAAGGCAAAATCAGCTGCGGCCAGGGCATTGCGGACCTGAGTGCTGCTGACGCGAATACCGTCCAGCTCAACGGTTTGCGCCGCCTCGACGGTAAAGCCCTGAACGATGCCGGCCTGTTGCAGGAAATCGAAATCCCCTACGCGGTCGCAGCCGAACCGGAAGTCGTCTCCGACTTCAAGGTGCTGCACGCCAAGGCCATCCACCAGAATGGTATCGACGAACTCACTGGCGCTGAGCTTGCTCAGGCGCTGGTTGAAAGCCAGGCACAGAACACGGTCGACGCCTTCGGCGGCCAACAATTGCAGCTTGTCCCGCAGGCGTGCCAGACGAGCCGGCGCGGTGTCCGGAGCGAAAAACTCCCGCGGCTGCGGCTCGAAAATCACCACGCAGCTGGGCACGCCCAACTCGAGCGCACGCTCACGCAGGCGCGCCAGAATAGCCTGGTGGCCGCGGTGTACACCGTCAAAGTTGCCAATAGTGGCGACACAGCCCCGATGCTGGGGGCGCAGATTGTGGAGGCCTCGAACCAGCTGCATAACGCGCTTCTTGCTCATAAAGTGGTCGATTATAACCACACCCGGCGGCCGACGACAGGCAACACCGTAACCCAAAGTGATCGAGCCGACAAAACCGCCGACTCGCCCGTGTTTATCGAGGCCAGAACCTCAGCCCAGCGTCTTGCGATTGAAGTCGCGCAAACGGAAGCCCATCAACACTAACATGCCGAAATAAGCCACCACACCGGCAACCACCAAGACACCCAGACGCAGGAAACGCTCAAGCATCTGCCCCTCACCCCAGGCCGGCATGAAATGCATCCCTGCCAGCAACACGCCAGACATCACCCCTACCGCAATCACCAGCTTGAAGCCGAACTTTGCCCAGCCCGGTTGCGGCTGGTACATCTGCTGTTTCCGCAGCTGATAGAAGAGCAACCCTGCATTGAGGCAGGCGCCGGCGCTGATGGCGAGCGCCAGCCCCGCGTGAGCCAGCGGACCGATCAGCATCAGGTTGAACAGCTGGGTGACCACCAGGGTGAAAATCGCGATTTTTACCGGCGTGCGGATGTTTTGTTGCGCATAAAAGCCCGGTGCCAACACTTTGATCACGATAATCCCGAGCAAGCCGACAGAATAAGCGATCAACGCGCGCTGGGTCATGGCCGCGTCATGGGCATCGAACTGGCCGTACTGGAACAGCGAAACCGTCAGCGGCTCGGCCAGAATCCCCAGCGCCAGGGCGCAAGGCAGCACCAGTACGAAGCACAGGCGCAGGCCCCAGTCGAGGATGCGCGAATACTCGTGACGATCCTTGTTGGCGTAGGTCTTGGCCAGGGTCGGCAGCAGAATCGTCCCCAGTGCCACACCCAACACGCCGGACGGCAGCTCCATCAAGCGGTCGGCGTAATACATCCACGACACGGAACCTGCGACCAGGAACGAAGCGAAGATGGTGTTGATGATCAGCGAAATCTGGCTCACCGAAACACCGAGAATGGCCGGCAACATTTGCTTCATGACGCGCCACACACCACTGTCACGCAGGCTCAGGCGCGGCAACACCAGCATGCCGATCTTTTTCAGGTGCGGCAGCTGGTAGAGCAACTGCGCCAGCCCGCCCACCAGAACCGCCCAGCCGAGCGCCATTACGGGCGGATCGAAGTACGGTGTCAGGAACAACGCAAAAATAATCATGCTGACGTTGAGCAGCGTCGGCACGAATGCCGGGACCGAAAAACGGTTCCAGGTGTTGAGGATCGCGCCCGCCAGCGACGACAGGGAAATCAGCAATATGTAAGGAAAGGTCACCCGCAACAGGTTGGAAGTGAGCTCGAATTTTTCCGGGGTATCGGTGAAACCCGGCGCCGTCACCCAGATGACCCAGGGTGCGGCCAGCATGCCCAACACCGTGACCAGCGCCAGCACCAGCGTCAGCAGGCCCGAGACGTAGGCGATAAATGTGCGGGTCGCCTCTTCACCCTGCTGGCTTTTGTATTCGGCAAGAATCGGCACGAATGCCTGGGAAAACGCCCCCTCGGCAAAGATCCGCCGCAGCAGATTGGGCAGTTTGAAGGCGATAAAGAAGGCGTCGGTCGCCATTCCCGCGCCAAATGTGCGCGCAATGAGGGTGTCACGAACAAACCCCAGAACCCGGGAAAGCATCGTGATAGAGCTGACGGCGGCCAACGATTTGAGCAGATTCATTGAAAGAGTTTGTGCCTGTCGATAAACAGCAGGCGAACTACGCGCCTACTTATGCGATACTCCGCGCCGCAACAGCACAGAGCCAAAGCTCGCGAGTTTACAGGTCACACGCCGGAAAGAAATATCCCGTCGCGCTACCCCTACCACTTAGCGGAACGTTTCAAGCGCCCTTGACAAGACTTCAACTCATCGGCATGATTCGCGGCCTATTTTGTTTGCTATTTCCTAAAAAGTCTTTCGAGGAGCTCGACGGTGGCCAACTCACCTTCCGCCAAAAAACGTGCAAAACAGGCTGAGAAGCGTCGCAGCCACAACGCCAGCCTGCGTTCCATGGTTCGTACCTACATCAAGAATGTAGTTAAGGCCATCGACGCAAAAGACGCTGCCAAAGCTCAAGCTGCTTACGTTCTGGCTGTGCCAGTTATCGACCGCATGGCCGATAAAGGCATCATCCACAAGAACAAGGCCGCTCGTCATAAGAGCCGCCTGAATGGCCACGTTAAGGCCCTGAACGTTGCCGCTGCTGCCTAAGCGACTCGTTCATTAAAAAACCGACCTCAGGGTCGGTTTTTTATTGCCTGCGATTTAGCGGACACACAAAAACTGTGGGAGCGAGCCTGCTCGCGATGACGGATTAACATTCAGCATTTGTGCTGGCTGGATATCCGCTATCGCGAGCAGGCTCGCTCCCACAGTTTGATTTGCGTGAAATTATTGAGCGTGCGCCCACGGCAAAATCGGAATCGCCGTCACCGCATTCTGCGGACTGCCCTCGATCAAGCGATCGCTGTACACCAGATACACCAGTGTATTGCGCTTCTTGTCGAGGAAGCGCACCACCTGCATGGTCTTGAACACCAGGGACGTGCGCTCCTTGAACACCTCGTCGCCATCCTTGAGCTCACCCTTGAAGCTGATGGGTCCGACCTGCCGGCAAGCGATAGACGCTTCAGCACGATCCTCGGCCAAACCAAGACCACCTTTCACCCCACCGGTCTTGGCGCGCGACAGATAGCAGGTCACACCATCGACCTTGGGATCATCAAAGGCCTCGACCACGATCCGGTCATTTGGCCCGACGAACTTGAACACCGTCGACACCTGACCGATCTCTTCGGCCGAAGCCAGCAGCGGCATCACCACCAGCAATCCCAACAATCCTTTTGCCACGCGCATTCAGGTATTCCTTCAGACCAGGATCAGGTTATCGCGGTGAACCAGTTCCGGTTCCGCCATGTAACCCAACAGACCGACAATCGCCTCGGACGACTGACCGATGATTTTTTGCGCCTCCAGCGCACTGTAGTTGGCCAGGCCACGGGCAATCTCGCGACCGTCCGGCGCCACGCACACGACCATTTCGCCGCGACGGAAACTGCCCTGAACCAATTTGACGCCAACCGGCAGCAAACTTTTGTTGCCTTGAGACAACGCCGCCACCGCACCCGCATCCAGCACCAGAGTGCCGCGGGTTTGCAGATGACCGGCCAGCCACTGCTTGCGCGCCGCCAGCATGCCGCGCTCCGGCGACAGCAACGTGCCGATGCGCTCGCCCGCCTTGAGGCGATCCAGCACGCGATCAATGCGCCCGCCAACGATGATGGTATGAGCACCGGAACGCGCAGCAAGTCGCGCAGCACGCAATTTGGTCTGCATGCCACCACGCCCCAGAGCCCCACCGGTGCCGCCCGCCACTGCGTCGAGGGCAGGATCATCGGCACGCGCCTCGTAAATCAGCTGCGCATCCGGATTGTTGCGCGGATCGGCATCGTACATGCCGTCGCGATCCGTGAGGATCACCAGCAAGTCAGCCTCGACCAGGTTGGCCACCAGCGCCGCCAGGGTGTCGTTGTCGCCAAAACGGATTTCGTCGGTGACCACGGTGTCATTCTCGTTGATCACCGGAATGACTTTCAGTTCGACCAGTGCGCGCAAGGTACTGCGAGCATTCAGGTAGCGCTTGCGATCGGACAAGTCGTCGTGAGTCAGGAGAATCTGCGCGGTATGCCGGCCATGCTCGGCAAAGCTCGACTCCCAGGCCTGCACCAACCCCATCTGACCGATTGCGGCGGCAGCCTGAAGTTCGTGCATCGCACTGGGTCGCGAGGTCCAGCCCAAACGGCTCATACCGGCCGCCACCGCCCCGGAGGACACCAACACCAGCTCGACACCCGCCTCATGCAAGGCCACCATCTGCTCAACCCAGACACCCATTGCCGCGCGATCCAGGCCTTTGCCGTCCGCCGTCAGCAAAGCGCTGCCGATCTTCACGACCCAACGCTGCGCACCTGTCACCTTGCTCCGCATCATCTTCAACCTTAGCTTGAGGGCACCGCGACCTGGCACTGCCCGTGACGTTATTCGTGGTTATTCGTGACCAACGATCGATTTCCAGATACCAAAACGCCGCTCGATTGAGCGGCGCTTAAGTTTATCGCAACGAATCAGTCACGCACGTAAATGATTTCCGGACCGTCTTCGTCATCCACATCTTCTTCGTCCCAATCATCGTCACCGATGTCGTGGACCGACTTCACGCCACTGCGACGCAGGGCACGCTTGTCATCCAGCGCCTGCAGTTGCGCGCGGGCTTCGTCTTCGATGCGCTGATCGAGATCGGCCAACTCTTCCTTGTAGGCCGGGTCATTGGCCAGGCGATCAGCACGGTCTTCCATGTAACGCATGATGTCGTGGCACAGACGCTCGGTACCGAGCTTGGAGATGGCCGAGATCACGTAGACCGGACCTGTCCATTCCAGGCGATCAACGATTTCCTTGACGCGAGCATCGTGCTCTTCATCAAGGATCTGGTCGCACTTGTTCAGGACCAGCCAGCGATCACGCTCCGCCAGGGACGGGCTGAACTTGATCAGCTCGTTGACGATCACTTCAGCGGCATCCGGTGCGCTGGCGTCATCCAGCGGCGCCATGTCCACGAGGTGCAGCAGCAGACGCGTACGCGCCAAGTGCTTGAGGAAGCGAATGCCCAGACCAGCGCCTTCGGAAGCGCCCTCGATCAGACCCGGAATATCGGCAATGACGAAGCTTTTCCAGCGATCGACACTGACCACACCCAGGTTCGGCACCAGCGTGGTGAACGGGTAGTCGGCAACTTTCGGCTTGGCAGCCGAAACCGAACGGATAAAGGTGCTTTTGCCGGCGTTCGGCAAACCCAGCAAACCGACGTCAGCCAGTACTTTCATTTCCAGCTTCAGGTCGCGCTGCTCACCCGGCTTGCCCGGAGTGGTCTGGCGCGGCGCACGGTTGGTACTGGATTTGAAACGGGTGTTGCCCAGACCGTGCCAGCCGCCCTGGACCACCATCAATTTCTGACCGGCCTTGGTCAGGTCGCCGATGACTTCCTGAGTCGCGGAGTCGATCACCGTGGTGCCGACCGGAACGCGCAGGATCAGGTCTTCACCCTTCTTGCCGGTGCAGTCGGTGCTGCCGCCGTTGGAGCCACGCTCGGCATCGAAGTGCCGGGTGTAGCGGTAGTCCACCAGGGTGTTGAGGTTTTCGTCGGCCATCATGTAGATGGAACCGCCGTCACCGCCATCACCGCCGTTCGGGCCACCGTTCTCGATAAATTTTTCCCGACGGAAACTCATGGCGCCATTGCCGCCGTCACCAGCCTTTACGCGAATCGATACTTCATCAACAAACTTCATAACAAACGCCTCTCGCCATACGGACGAGCCGAAAAACAATCAAGACATAAGACTCTTGCAAAAATGAGCGCAGCGACCCTAAACCACGACACCTACATCGTACGCCGACAGCCCATACAAACAGCTTTGCAAGAGACTCACCCCACAAACGAAAAAGCCCCGTCGCGAGACAGGGCTTTTCCAGCGATCGCGCAATTAAGCTGCGACTACGCTCACGTAACGACGACCGAAGGCGCCTTTTACTTCGAACTTGATCACGCCTTCGACTTTAGCGAAGAGGGTGTGATCTTTACCCATGCCAACGCCGTAGCCAGCGTGGAATTGGGTGCCGCGCTGACGCACGATGATGTTGCCTGCTTTGATAGCCTGGCCGCCATACATCTTCACGCCAAGGCGTTTGGCTTCTGAGTCGCGACCGTTACGGGTACTACCACCAGCTTTTTTGTGTGCCATGAGTTCAATTCTCCTAGTGAGGAATTAGGCTGTAATTAAGCCTGAATACCGGTGATTTTGATCTCGGTGTACCACTGGCGGTGGCCCATACGCTTCATGTGGTGCTTACGGCGACGGAACTTGATGATGCGGACTTTATCGTGACGACCTTGGGAGATCACTTCAGCCACAACGGTAGCGCCAGCAACAACTGGAGCGCCGATATTCACGTCGTCACCGTTGGCAACCAACAGAACGCGATCAAAGGTAACGGATTCGCCGGTAGCGACTTCCAGTTTTTCGATCTTCAGGTATTCACCTGGGGCGACTTTGTACTGCTTGCCGCCAGTAACGATTACTGCATAAGACATGGTATTTCTCCGATAATCCTGCTCACCCAGCTCTTTATAAGAAGAGGTATTGGCTGGCATGGCTGCATGGGGCTGGAGGCCCGCTTGCAATTGCGTAAGGCAGGTGCTGCCCAGGAAGTTCAGGGTGCGCGATTGTACGCAAGGCACGAGCGCCTTGCAAGGGGCCGTCCATCGCGCCTTGACACCTGCAAGCGTGGGTCCTAGCATGCCGCGCAACCCTTCTGGAGCGACTGTCGCTGATGCAACCCCAAGCTTTCTACCGCGCGGTGGCGGACGATTTTAGCGCCGTCGACGGCATCATCAAGAAGCAGCTGACTTCTCGAGTGCCGCTGGTATCGAAAATCGGCGATTACATTACCTCGGCCGGCGGCAAACGCCTGCGTCCTTTATTAGTGTTGCTGTGTGGCAAGGCCCTGGGGCGCGAAGGCGACGAATTGCGTCTGCTGGCCGCCACCATCGAGTTCCTGCACACCGCTACCCTGCTGCATGACGACGTGGTCGACATGTCCGGCATGCGCCGTGGCCGCTCGACCGCCAACGCCATGTGGGGCAACGCGCCAAGCGTACTGGTCGGCGACTTCCTGTATTCGCGCTCATTTGAAATGATGGTCGAACTGGGCTCGATGCCGGTGATGAAGATCCTTTCGCAAGCCACACGCATCATCGCCGAGGGCGAAGTGTTGCAGCTGTCGAAGGTTCGTGACGCCAGCACCACCGAAGAAACCTACATGGAAGTCATCCGCGGCAAGACCGCGATGCTCTTCGAAGCCTCGACCCACAGCGCCGCCGCCCTGTGCCAGGCCTCGCCGGAACAGGCCGAAGCCTTGCGTACTTTCGGTGATCACCTGGGCGTGGCCTTCCAGCTGGTCGACGACCTGCTCGACTACAAAGGCGACGCCGAAACCCTGGGCAAGAACGTCGGTGACGACCTGGCCGAAGGCAAGCCGACCCTGCCGCTGATCTACACCATGCGCGAAGGTACGCCGGAACAGGCCGCCCTGGTGCGCAAGGCGATCCAGAAAGGCGGAATCGAAGACCTGGAAAGCATCCGCGAAGCCGTGGAAGCCTCGGGCTCGCTGGAGTACACCGCGCAACTGGCCCGTGACTATGTGGCCCGCGCGATCAAGTGCCTCGAAGCGCTGCCTGCCAGCGAATACCGCGATGCGCTGGTTGAACTGAGTGAGTTCGCGGTAGCCCGCACGCACTGACAGCACTGCAAAACCCTGTGGGAGCGAGCTTGCTCGCGATTAGGCACTAACATTCAACATTATTGTTGACTGAAAGGACGCCATCGCGAGCAAGCTCGCTCCCACAGGTTTGTTCCCCACAGGTTTATCTGCGTTGTGCCCTCTCCCGCCTAAAACCCTATACAATGTGCGCTTTTTAGCGATCCTGAATCCAAGGAGCCTTAGTGAGCACGTTGCCACCCTGCCCAAAATGCAATTCCGAATACACCTATGAAGACGGCGCGCAGCTGATCTGCCCCGAGTGCGCCCACGAATGGTCCGCCAGCGGCGAAACCGAAGCAGTGTCCGATGACGCCGTGAAAAAGGATTCGGTCGGCAACGTCCTGCAGGACGGAGACACCATCACCGTGATCAAGGACCTCAAGGTCAAGGGCACGTCTTTGGTGGTCAAGGTCGGCACCAAGGTCAAGAACATCCGCCTGTGCGATGGCGATCACGACATCGATTGCAAGATCGACGGCATCGGCCCGATGAAGCTCAAGTCCGAGTTCGTCAGAAAAGTCTGAGCCTGCTGTTATCCATCCCGCGCCCGGCGTGGGATGGCGCCTCACCCTCCCCGCTTCACCCAGTAAATTCTCGCAATAGCCAAACGCCAGTCGATTTGACCTGACGCAATCTTTACCCGAAAAACAACGCAAACCACCAATAGACCCTTGCTATTTGATGAATAAGAATTATTCTCATCAAACCTTCAATGGAGATGAGAACCATGACTTATTTGATCGATGCCTGGCTGGACCGCCCACACCCTTACCTTCGGATCCTGCATCGGGAAACCGGGGAAGTCTGTGCGGTGCTTGAAGAAGAAGCCTTGAGCGAACTGCAGGACCAGGGTGATCTTGACCTCAATGGCCTGAGTTCCAGCGAGCCGGTGGTGCTCAAGGAACTGGTGCGTAATCTGTTTCTGTTCTGCTATGCCCGGGCGTTGCGCCCGCACAGTGAATTGCACAATAAGATCGAACTATGAGCGACACCCAAAAAACTGTGGGAGCCAGCCTGCTGGCGAT
>NZ_MRCS01000064.1 GCF_002303925.1 Pseudomonas sp. ACN8 | reverse complement strand
CGCCGATGCTGTCGGCGATGAAGAAGAACGCGGATGGCTCACTGACCCTGTACATCCAGAAGGATTCGCCGGGCAAGGCCAAGGAAGCCAACTGGTTGCCGGCGCCTGACGACACGGTCTATCTGGTAATGCGCCTCTACTGGCCGAAGACCACGGCACCTTCGATTCTTCCCGCCGGCAGCGGCAGCTGGCAGCCACCGGCCGTGGTGGCATCGAAGTAACGCGAACTTGCGGCTGCTTGCCGATTGCAGGCAGCCGTTTGATTTGATTACTCGGTAGTTTGAAAGGGGGAGTGGCAACACGAGCTGATCGATGTATGGGGTTGTACGTTCGTCCGGTGACGATTTATCGGTGCCTGGATTGCAGGACAGTGCCGGGCGGGCACCTTTGACCGGTGGTTGATGCGTGTGAGGGAGAGTTGGAGACAAATGCTTGAGTGCCTTGAGGGCTCTTACTCAATATCTCCAGATTTTACTTGGATTTACTGCTTGGCTTTCGTTTCGTTGAGCGTATTGACGAATGACCCCTTTGTGTTTTGAGTACAAGCTTCAATCAGTTTTGGGGTTACTGTGAGGGTGCCATCGACATCCATTACGGCATCTACGGGCTTACCCGATTTAGTAAAACCCTCAGCGAAAAAAACGGCGCTGGGGCGATACGTTTCATCCATCTCCAAAAAGTCGCCACACGTCCACTTGTCGACAGGGGTCTTGGGCGCTTTCGCGGCCAAGACCGTTGAGCTGGTCATTATTACCAGGGTCGCTACAAGCACTTGCTTTGCATTCATTGAATTTATCTCGATACGGAGTTGCGTGGTAGAAAGCGCGAATGCTCGTTAATGGGCATTCGCAGTGACTGACTATAGGTCAGCATGATTGGACTTACCCCTACAAAACCGGACACCAACTCCCATTAAATGGATGCCGCGGCCAAACGCCTGAACTCTCTCGGTGAGCGATAGTTCAAGGCACAGTGCGGATGCTTCTCGTTGTAGTGTTCGAAGGCAATGGCCAGGTTACGCAGCGCCGTTTCTTGATCCGGCTCGGGTATGTGCGCCACGTAGTCCCGCTTGATCGTCTTCACGAAGCTCTCGGCCATGCCGTTGCTCTGCGGGCTGCGAACCGGTGTGGTCGCCGGCTGCAAGCCGATCTGCCGAGCAAACGAGCGCGTCTGTTCGGCGGTGTAAGCCGAACCGTTATCGCTGACCTTCTGTTGGATTTCAGCCACCAACTCACAAACGCTTACTAAAGAATGACGGATAAGGATCTTAAACTTCAAATAGCCGACGCACCTGCATGGGATCGGCTCTGCCGCTTTGTTCAAGAGGAAGGAAGTATCGTAGTTGCCATTGTTGTGTCCTAACGGCCTCTTTGGCGACTGGTTTGACCCAAGGTGGATAAACGCGGATGGCGCGTTTACCGCCTTTACCGTTAATCGCCATGATGCCCTTTGATACCAGTGTCTTCTGGTCGAAAACAAACTGTCCACGATGAGATGCATCGAACACACTCACCACAACAAAGGCTACACCGTCATCGACATCGAGAGGCGCAATGGTGCTGCCTGACGTCGGGCGCTTCCATATCGTGACGAACTGTCCAATCTTTGTCGGCGTTGTTTTAGCCACACGGAAGACAATGGTGTGTCCGTCGAGGCCAAGGCGGGAGGCACCATACTCGGCACTCTCAGCCTCGCGCAGAGCCTGATCCGTCAATTGCATTCCCGCCGGCTTGTACACATCCTGGATAGCCGCTATCAGATCGTTCGGAATATGGCCGAGGGCAGGGTCTGCCGCGCTTGCATACTTTGTGTCCGGGGCAGTCAAATCGCATTTCAACGGGAACTACTCCTAAATGACTCATTGACCATACGACCCAATCCGAAACATATGCTACGCCATTCGATATGCCGAAGCGGACTACGTGCGGTTACGTCGTGTGATCGCGCAAGGTGGGATAGCCAGACATCCTCGGAATTTGCGTCGATGTTGAAGCCGCGTCACATACACGAGGCAGGAGCCGTATGCGGTAGTTCCGCCCGTACGGATCTGAGCGGGGGGCAGCAGGTAACTGCCGTCCCTACCGCAACCGTTCAACGCTCGGCACGCTGCAAATAACGCCAGAACAGTAATGCATAGACGATGTCTCCCGATGCCACTACCGGCAATGGCCAGGGGATGCTGCCCGCCAGCCAGTGACCATAAACCACCACAACGAACAGTACTTTCAGGATTACCCCGAGCAGGATATAGGGACGATAGTGCAGCGGATCGCGAGCGATCATCCAATAGGCCCAGCCGAATACGATAACCAGGCACGTGGTGAGTTGAATGAAGAGGGTTGAGGTGGGGGTAATTTGCAGCCCCAACAGTGCAGCAACGGGTCGCAGAGCTATGAGTAGCGGAAGGCCCGCGAGTACGTTGAAGCAGGCGGCAGAAATAAACAGCTTGCGGGTATGACTGTCGGTCATGGGATTGTTCCTGAGAGGTGGTGGCGCCTCGCATCACGCAGAGACATCCTTGAACTTTTGAGTCTCAGCCAAGCAGCTTGAGTAATGCCGGATAGCTATTGGGAAACAGCCTGCTTATCCAGAACAAGGTGCTCGATTTGTTCCCTGTGATAATGCGTTTGGTTCCTTTGCGCAGCCCCTTGATGATGTCGCCGGCACAATCCGCCGCTGGCGTCAGTAGCATCTTGTCTGCCAGTGCCGTGAACTTTTCTTCTGTACTACCGGCGGCTTTGCAACGTCGCCCGGACTTTTCAATATTGGTTCGGATTCCGCCAGGGTGCACACATACGGCGCGTACACCGCTACCTTCGAGTTCCGACCATAATGCTTCGGTCAGACCACGTACGGCGAACTTCGACATGTTGTAAGCGCTTTGCATCGGGAAGCCCACCAGGCCAAATACGCTGGAAATATTGACGATGCAGCCTTCTCGCTGGGCCTGCATCATCGGCAGGAACGCTTTGGTACCGTACAACACGCCCCACAGGTTGATACCGAGTTGCCACTCGTACTCATCGATGGAGGTGTTGGCAACTGTCCCGATGACGGCGGCGCCCGCGTTATTGATGACGAAGTGCGCCGTGCCAAAATCGCGCTTCACTTCGTCGGCATGAGCCTGGAAGGCGTCCCAGGACGATACGTCCAGGAGGTAACTTTTCGCTTTGCTGGCGTCAGGCAACAGCTTCATGGTTTTGTCGAGACCCACCTGGTTGATGTCCGACAGGGCGACATGTGCGCCAGCTTCCACCATCTGGATAGCCAACTCCCGACCGATGCCTGATCCTGCGCCAGTGATGACGACCACTTTGTTTCGGAACATGTTTTTATCCTTCTTGTTTTGATTGGTTTCGCCACTACAATTTTTTTGCTGACAAGCACTATTTGCTGAGAATGTGGATCGCGACCGCTGCCTCCTCAATACCCTGCAAGCCGCCGCCGTTCTCCTGGATTGCATGGCGTGCGCCATGAACCTGGCGTGCGCCAGCCTCTCCGCGCAGTTGCGTCACCAGTTCGTAGAGCTGGCCAATCCCGGTAGCACCGAGCGGATGACCTTTCGATTCCAGGCCACCCGAGGTATTGACCGGGATGCGTCCGCCCAGGGTGAATTCGCCACGTTCAGCCGCGGGTCCGCCCTGACCGAACGGGACCAGGCCCAGGTTTTCGACCTGAATGATTTCGCCCATCGCCGAGGCGTCATGGACTTCGGCGACATGCATGTCTTGTGGCCCCAGACCCGCCAGGTCATAGGCCAGGTTAGCTGCCAGGTGACCGACGTTCAGTTCCGGCTGATCGAGCCGGCGATGGCTGAAGCTGCGGATGACACTGGCCGCTACCTTGATGCAGCGGCTCTTGTCGGCACCGATGCGTGTGAGTCCTTCCTCGGTGCACAGGATGGCGGCGGCTGCACCGTCCGACAGCGGCGCGCACATTGGCAGGGTGAGCGGGTAGGTGATCGGAGGGGCGGCAAGGATTTCGTCGATACTGAAGGATTTGCGAAATTGCGAGTAAGGGTTATGGACCGAGTGAGTGTGGTTTTTTGCCGACACCGCTGCGATCTGCCGCTGTGTGGTGCCGTAGGTTTTCATATGCTGGCGGCACAATGCGGCATAGATGGCCATGAACTTACTGTAAGGCTTGTCCGATTCCGACCCGGCGGGCGGCACCACGCCTTCGCCCATTTTCACCAGCGTCTGATAATTCTCTTCGGCGCAAGATACGTCCCAACCAGCCTCGAACAGCGAGAGGGCTTTGAGTTTATCCGGGATGTTCATCTTTTCCGCGCCCAACGCCAGCGCGATACTGGCTGTACCGGCCTTGAGGCTTTGCACGGCCAGATTGAAGGCTGAGCTACCCGAGGCGCAGGCATTCTCGACGTTATAGATAGGAATGCCTTCAATACCGATCTTGCTGAACACGACTTGACCGGGGATCGAGAGCTGGCCTTGCAACGGGCCATTGGTCATGCCGGCATAAAATGCGATATCGAGATCGGCGGCACTGCAGCGGGCGTCCTTCAATGCGCCCTGAAAAGCCTCGCGTGCCAAGTCGTCGAGGCTGCGTTCGGTGTGGCGGCCGAAAACGGTCATGGCGATGCCGGCGATATAGATATTGCTCATTGAAAATTCCTTATATTCAGTTGGTTGGTGTCCAGTTCGCATCCCTCCGGTTGTGTCAGATCTTGCGTGCCGAGTTTTCCCAATACGGCTGACGCAGTTCTTTTTTCAGCACCTTGCCCACCGGGCTGCGTGGCAGGCTGGTAGTGAAGTCGACCGACTTCGGTGCCATCACGCTGCCCAGCCTGGCTTTGCACAGCTCGATAAGCGCCTGTTCGGTGGTTTCCTGGCCTGGGTTGAGCTCGACCACGGCCTTGACGGCCTCGCCCCATTTTTCATCGGGCACGCCAATCACGGCGCAGTCCTGAACGGCCGGATGTCCCCACAGCACTTGCTCGACCTGGCTGGGATAAACGTTGAAACCGCCGGAAATGATCATGTCCTTTTTGCGATCGGTGAGGTGCAGATAGCCTTCGGCATCGATATGGCCGATGTCGCCGGTATGCAGCCAACCGTCGATGATGGTCTCGGCGGTCTTCTCCGGCTGCTTGTAGTAACCCTTCATGATCAGGTCGCCGCGCACGCATATTTCACCGGTTTCACCGCGCGGCAGGATCTGGTTGGTGTCGCTCATCACTTCGACGCGGACCAGCGGGTTGGGGCGGCCGACCGAGGACAGGCGTTCGTCGTCGGCGAATTGGCCGTCCACCAGATGCTCGTCGGGACGAAAGTTGGCGATGCTGGCCGGTGCTTCGGTCTGGCCATAGCCGCCGGTCATGACCGGGCCGAAAATCTCGATGGCTTTCTTCAGCTTGTCTACCGACATAGGAGCTGCGCCGTACAACAGGAACTTCACCGAGGAGAAGTCCAGCTTCTCGATACCGGGAATTTCCAACAGCCTGTAGATCACCGTTGGCGGCAGAAAGAGCTCGCTGACCTTGTGCTGCGCAATGGCGTTCAACATCAATGCCGGATCGGGTTTGGTAATGACCACGACAGTGCCACCTTGCGCCGTGCAGGGTACGGACAACAGGCCGGCAGTGTGGGTCATCGGTGCGGCGGCCATATTCACCGGCTTTTCACCATTGCGATAAGCACAGGTCAGCAGGAAGTGGGCGATGAACGTCTGCACGCTGCGGTGGGTGTTCATCACTCCCTTTGGCGTGCCTGTTGTGCCACCCGTGGGTGAGACCGCCACCACATCGTCCATGGCATAGACGACTTCGGGACGGCTCGCCGGCTGGCCGGCGCTCCATAGTTCCAGCGAAGGTGCATCGACTGCGTCGGCATCGATGCAGATCCAGTGCTTGATCTTCGGCAGCCTGGGCCGTAGCTCGGTGATGATTGGCGCGAAATCGTTTTGGTAGAACATCACCTCGCAATCGAATGCGTCGAGGATGTAGTGATTTTCTTCGCTCGAGTTGCGCGCGTTGACGGGAATCCAGGTCATGTTGGCGCGCCATAGACCCAGCGTGCAGGCCCAGGCGGTGACGTCGTTACCTGACCAGACGGCACCCTTGGTTTCCTTCGGCAAGCCCAGTGCGAGCAGCTTGTTGGCGATGCGACACGAGAGCTCGCCGATTTCGTTGAAGGTGTAAGAGCGCTCGCCCTGGATGTAGGCGACCCCGGCAGGGTTGATGCCCCAGCCGCGATCGTAAAAGTCGATGATGGCCATAAGTGGTTCCTGTGCCGGTAATCAGAGTTTGGTAACGGTGGCACGGGCCAGGCCGCGCTCTTCCAGGAAGCCGAGCAGATAGCGATGTCCAAAAGCCTTGGAGCCGGAAGCGAAGCCGACCTTGTTGGTGTCGTCGTCGAGCAGCCTGATCGCCGCCGCGGCCTGTAGGGCACCGGTGGAAATATAGGGTGTGACGCCATGCACGGTAGCGCGCACGGCGGACAGGTGACCGCGGCCGATTGCGATGTCGACGCTGCGTTGCAAGGTGGTGCGTTCGCGGGGCGGCATGCTCGGCGTGGTGGCCTCTACCAGGCTCCTCACCACCGCGTCCTGCTGCTCTTTGGACAGGTGCTTGTATTCCGCTTCCCACTTCTGGCTCAGACCATGCACCATCGGCATCACATTGTTGTCGTAGAACCCGACCGCGGAGGTGCAGGCGCGCACGCGCGGATCATGCTCGAAGTAAATCGGCAGCGAGGTGCCCCCCCAAGGCAGGCAGAAAACCGGCTGCATGAAGTTGGGGTCGACAATGTTGAACGAAGCGGTGGCCGGGTGCTGCACCAGCTTGTTTTCCCACAGGTAGAACTGCTCCCTGTGGAACAATTCGAAAATCGACGCCGCCGAGCCCAGGCTGACCCCTGCGACATCACGCGGGCCGCGGCACAGGGCGGCGGTTTCCAACACATCGATACCGGGGGTTTCCAGCGCCAGTTCGGCGGCGATCTCGGAGAAGCTGAACATGTAGGACAGCGAGGGTGAAACCAGTAAGCCAGCCTGACGATAGAGTTCGCCAAATTGCTCGCGAACCTGGCGGACATAGCTTTGCTCGCCAGTGGTATCTATGTGGTGGCAGCCGGCCTTGAGCGCGGCCTCAACGGTGGTCAGACCGAAGTTGACGAAGGGCCCAACGGTGTTGCAGACGACCTTGGCTCCCTTGAAGGCGGCGCTCAGCGACTCGACGTTGTGCTCGGCCTCGATGATTTCATAGGTCGCGGACTCCAGGCGTACCACACGTTGCGCCATCATTTCCTGCGCGCGCCTGGCATCGCGCGCCACAGCGGTGAAGGGGATGTTCTGGTCGATCAGCCAGTCCATGGTCAGCATGCCGGTGTAGCCACTGGCGCCATAGACAACTACGGGATACTTAGCCATTTCTATTGTCTCCAACGTTTATTGTCAGTCGGGTTTGGGATCAGTACTGGGGCCAGCCGTCTTCGTAGAGCTCCTGGACAAGGAACCCAAGGCGGGTGGTGAGCATCATGTTCTCGCCATCCTCGATCAGCGCGGCGCGGGCATCGCGGAACAACTTCTCCATGGGGTACTCGCGGGTCAGGCCGTTGCCGCCGAACAGCTGCATGGCATCGCTGACCACGCGCATGGCCTCTTCGGTCACGGTGACCTTGCCGGAAGCCGTGGCACAGGGGTGCCCCTGCGGGGACAGGCGCGCATAGGCCAGGGTGCGCCGGGCGACAGCCCGGCAAAGCTCGACACGACGCATCATGTCGCCGATGCGGTAGCGGGTAAGCTGGTGGTTGATCAGCAGTTGGCCACCCTGCTTGCGCTCATGACAGTAGGCCAGGGCCAGTTCGAAGGCGGAACGTGCCACGCCAGTGAACCATTGCGCCATGTGGGTGCCAGCGAACGACCAGGTCGACACGACGTTGCCGTAGTACTCGTCCTGCAGGGCCACGGCGAAGCGCTTGGGAATCCGCACGTTGTCGAAATACACCTCGCCCTGCGGCAGGGCGCGCTGACCGATCTTCTCCAGGGGCTTGCCCCTGCTGACACCGGGCAAGTCCAGGGGAACGATGACGGAGATGCCATAGGGCAAGCCATTGGCATCGTAGAAGCCGTTGCCATAGTCGGCGGTCATGTAGGCCAGAGCCACTTGGGCCACCGCACCGTTGGACACCCAGGCCGAGCACTGGCCGTTAATGACGATCTCGTGCTCGCCGACCTTGGCGAAGAGATTGCCCTTGTTGCCCAACTGCCCCGGCACCCAGTCGCGCTGCAAGTCGAAGGCGCTGACATCAGTGCCCTTGTCCGGATGGGTAATCATCCAGCAGCCGATTTTCCCGGCACTCAGATCGATCAGCTCCTGGTTCCCTACGGCTTTGGCCATCTCGTTCGGGAAGGTGCTGACGCCCAGGGAAACCGCCAGACCGGCATCGCCCCAGCCCATTTCCTCGCCGATCATAGACTCGACGCGTACAGCCGTTTCCGGCGGCAGTTCGGCCAGCAGATCGGAACTCAGGCCCAACTTGGCGGCTTCGCTGAACAGGCTGTAGTACGGCGAGCCGGGGGCAACCACCTGCTCTGCGGTCATCTTGTCGAGTTCCTGACCAAGGGGGCGCATGAAGTCCTTGGCAAAGCGATGCACGCTGTCCTGGATACCGCGCTCGACCTCGTTCAGGGGCGTTTCAAAGCCGGTCATTGAAATGTCAGGCAGATTGATCCGGTTACTCAGTTTCATCATGGGCCTCGTCATATCGCTCGGTTTTTCTTATGGCCTGCACGCCAGGCATCGAGACGCGTCAGGCGTCGGTCGGCAGTTCGCCGGCGGCGATCAGCGCGGCACGCGTGGCCTCGACGAAAGGCTCTACGGTGTCGACGAACAGCTCTTGCAGCGGTGTCCCCTTGAATTCGGGGAGGAAGGTCTTGTTCCAGTGGCCGCACAGCGACATGCCTGCTGGGGTATCGACCATGGCGACGCCGATCGCCAGCAGGGTCTGGATGGCGCCGGGATGGGAAGCCGCGTAGGCTGCGCGCCACTGCTCGGGCGTCAACTCGTTACGCTCGATCGGGCGCCCCACGGCCTGTTCGCGCGCGGCCAGCAGCTCGTTCCACGAACACCAGGCCGTGGCCGCGACTGGGCAGATCGCATTGCGCGAGGCCGGGTGGGCCAGCACATGTGGAATGATGCGGCCGACATCCGCGCCGGTCGACCAGGCCAGCCTGGCGTCGGGATCACCCATCACCATCACCGGCTCGAGCATGTAGTACTCGATCCAGGCACCGGCCGGAATGATGGTGTAGTCCATGCCGGCCAGTTCGATCATGCGTCGGATGAACGCCTTCTGCCGGGCCATCAAGCGGTGCGTGGTGTCGGTCTGCCAGAACTGCTCGAACTCGTAGATCGCGCCGTACTCGGATGGCACGAAGCGTTCGACCCCGGCTTCCTTGGCGGCAAAGATCAGCGGCATCTGCGATTCGGTGGCGTAGAGCGGCACGCAGGACACCAGGTAGTCGGTGCCACGCAGCGCCGGGACCAGCGCTTGGGCAATGGTGACGTCGACCTCCTTGATGGTCACGCCCTGACGCGCCCATTCGGCGTACTGCAGCTGTTTTTGCGCCTCGCTCTTGCTGATGCCCGACGATGAGTGTTCCACCTGGCCGGAGCGGCGCGCCAGCACATTGATATTGACCAGGCCCTGGCGAATGAACTCATTGACGCACGCGACGCCGGCGGTCCCGGTGGCGCCGAATACAGTGACGGTCTTCTTGTTCATGCTGTTCTCCTGGCTGTGATCAGTCATGCGGGCGGGCGGTTGTGCCTGCCTCGCTTTAAGGCGAGTGGCGGAATATTTGGTCGATTATTGTTCTTCCCGGCATCGACAACTCACCGGAAAAGCGGTCATATTTGTCAAAATATGCTCATCCCGAGATGCCCATGAATCCGCAACAACAGGTCCATGAAACACTGGGATTACCCTTGCTGGGTGGCCTGGTGTGCAGTGACATCCCCTTGTATGCGGAGCGCTATTTCCTGCACACGACTGATCTATCCGTCCCGCCCGTTGACTTCATGGCCCTGCTGACCCAGTTCGGTGGCTCGCGGGCGGATGAGGGGGCCGGGGGCGAATTGCGCTCGACATCGATGCCCCGCTTGTCAATGCTGCTGCCTGCCGGTTGTGCCACTCAATGGCACTATTCCGGCAGCATTGATTTCGCGGTTTTCTATCTGCCCGAGCGCACTGATGGCGTGTTTGGGCAATTGCGTGAGCTATGCGCTGGCGCGCAGGCACCATTGCCCGTCAGTGATGGTTTGGTGAGCGCAGCGGCCCGGCAATTGATGGATGAGCTAAGTCTTGGGAAAGGGGCTGATCAGGGGTTCATGGCAAGACTGGCCATGGTCATGCTTGAGCAGGTGTATCGTGCGCTGCGAGTTGACGCGAGCAGAGGTATTTATCCGCCGCATATTCATCTGGCGCGCCTGCATACAGTGCTGGTCTTCATTCGCGAGAACCTTGGGCAGGAACTCTCGATCAGCACGCTGGCTGACCAGACGGGTGTCAGCCCGGCTCATTTCCGACGGCTGTTCCAGCGCGCCATGGGTATGCCGCCCCATCGCTATGTGATGAATCTACGACTGGAACATGCACGTGATCTGCTCATGCAGACCGATCTACCTATTTTGCATGTGGCACTGGAGTGTGGTTTCAGCTCGCAGAGCCACCTGACTGCTGCGTTCAAGGTTGCGCACGCCAGTACGCCGGCCGAATACAGAGCCCTGGCTGGAAGGTAGCGGATGCTTTGGCGTGGCGAGCAGGTCACTGCACCGAAAGTACGCAAGCGGCTTGTGTTGGATTGCACCGGGGTTCAAGCCCTCGGACTATTCCATGGTAGTGTTCGACCGTTTGGAACTGTATCCAGGGACCTTCAGACGCTCCTTGGGTAAGCGTCTCTCAACCACTCAGGTCTGAAACAATGGACTGCATAGAGCCCCAACTGATCCTCAAAACGACACCGCCGCGCAGTCAGAAATCAGCACGGATGCGAAACCGCCTGGGTATCCATACCCAGGAACTGACAGACAAAGTGGTGATCGCCGTTCAAGCGCCGGGAGGCTTCGGCAAAACCTTTCTGCTGACCCAATGGCGCCGTGAATGTTTGTCTCAAGGCGCCGTGGTGGCCTGGATGACGCTGGATGCACAGGATGATGGTGCGCGTTTTGTCCAGGGGCTGGGAGCTGCCATGGCCATTGGCAGCGGTCGGCCGTCGTTTGCCCGTGCATTCGAGCCTATTGCAGGACCGGGGCGTGATGAACAGGAAAGGCTGACGCAGTGGTTGGTGGAAGTGGCTGATCTGGGTAGCGAAACCGTATTGATTCTGGATGAAGTGGATACGTTGCCCGAGCTTACGATCCGTTACTCCCTGACGTACCTGTTGCACAATGCGCCGGCCAATTTGCGCATCATCATGGCCTCTCGCACACGGTTGAATCTGCAAGTGACGGACCTCGCGGCAAGAGGGTTTTTCACGACGATCATGACAGCGGCTCTACGACTGAATGTGGAAGAGGCGATCGCCATCCTCAATGACCGTTTCGGTGCAAGGGTCGATGCCGACCTCTGCGTTCGGCTGTACGAGATAACCGAGGGCTGGCCGCTTGGCTTGCAATTAGCGATTTCGGCGCTGGAGAAGAGCCCGAACCGGAGTGCGGCAGTCGAAGGGTTGTCGACTTGTCTGGGGGATATCCAGCGTTATTTCGTCGACAGTCTGGTCGCACATCTTCGGGAGGAGCAGGTTCGCTTTCTGACCGGCATTGCCTTGTTGGAAATGGTCCAGCCCTTGTTATGCGAGGCGCTGACGGGCAATGCGCGCTCGGGCGAATTGCTGAAGGAATTGTGTGCCTCGACACCGATCTTTGTTGAAAGTATCGACAGTGACTGGGTGCGCATCCATCCATTGGCGCGGGAATTTCTGCTCGGCCGTTTTGCCGATTTGCCGTTGGAGGAACGTCAGGGGTATCACCGGCGCGGCGCTGTGTGGCTGGAACAACACGGTTTCCTGGAGCAGGCCGCCCGGCAATATCTGTTGGCCGGCATGCCCCAACCGGCCTATACGTTGATCGGCAACTGCCTGTACGAAGTCGCGTTGCAAGGGCAATTCAGCCGGGTGCTGGAGTGGGTCGAGGAGCTTGGCCCCGCTGACGTGTTGGCGCATCCGCGCATCTGCCTGGCGGCGGCCTGGACGTTAGCGATGGGAGCGCGTCAGGCAGAAGCGGCGCAATTGATTGCGGCTATTGAACAGCATCCGTCCGCCGACGAGGCGACACGTTGTGAAGCGGCCACCATCGCCGCCGCAGCCGCCTTCTTTGCGGACCATCCGGATCAATCCCATGAGCTCATCATGCCTTGGGTCGATCGATTGCCTTCATTCTCAACCACGGTGCAAGCCTTGGTCGCGAACCTGATCGCCCGGCTGACGCTGTTGCAGGGGCAGCCGGAGAAAGCCCGACGAATTTTTCAGCGAGCACCGCTTCACGCGGGTAGACCTGGCCTTGATGCCATACGCGGGTATGGCGAGTGGGTGGTCGGTCTTGCTTATTTATACGAGGGCCGAATGGTGTCGGCGCGCACCGCGTTGCACGACAGCCTGTTGCTTGCCGAACGGGACATCGGTCGGCGCAGTCCGGTGGCGGTCATTCTGGCGAGCGCTCTGGCGACGGTGTTGCTGGAGCAGGGGGACATTCAGGCGTCCGCTACGGTGCTGGCGAACAGGCTGGATATCGTTGAACGATTGGCGTCCCCCGATGCCATTGTGCAGGGTTTTCTCGCCGCCGCTCGACTGGCTTCAATCCAGGGGCAGGGGCATCGAGGGCAGGATCTGCTCGAGGCGTTATTCGCCCTTGGAGAAGAGCGAAATATTCCACGATTCTGCATTGCCTCCCTGGGAGAGCAAATACGCCTGCATGCCTTGCTGGGACGCAGCGATACCTGTCAGGCATTATGGCGACGGCTGGACAGTTTCACGCCGGTTATTGCCCGTGAGCGAGCCGGGTTGCTGGGGCCGGAGCTGGACTTGCTGGCCGGGGTAGCCAACGCTTACGCGTTACTGGCCCAACGTGATTGGGAGGCTATGCTGGCGGTGCTGGACAAGGTTGGCGAAACGGCCGAATACCTGCGTCGTGGACGAGACATCGTACAGATCAAGTTGCTCAGGGCACTGGCACTTCGGGCAACCGGACAGGGCGGCACCGACTATTTGCTGGAGGCTGTCAGCCTCGCGCAAGAAAACGGTATGTTGCGCGTGGTGCAGGACACCCATCCGGACCTGATCAAATGGGAGCAGACGCTCCAGCGTGATACCGTCAATTTGCTCGCGGCGACCTCTACGCCCGCACCTGTTGCGCGACCGGAATCCAGCCCATTGAGCGTGTCCCCGAGTCGTCTCCTGACGCCCAAGGAGCGCGAGGTGTTGCAGCTGTTGGCTCGCAACCTGTCCAACAAGCAAATCGCCCTGGCGCTGAATGTCGGCGAGGAAACCGTGAAGTGGCACCTGAAAAACCTGTTTGGAAAATTCCAGGCCGGCACAAGACAGCATGTAGTCGCGCGTGCCTACATGCTGGGAATTCTCGAGACAGCGGGCTGATGCGAACTCACCACCCGAGATGATCCGTTCGGATCATCCTTCAATCGCCCCCCACATCCGATGTCCAATCGCCCCCCCAGTCAATGGGGGGGTGCGCTTTTCGACTTCGCAATAGTCTGACCCCACAAAAGCGCCAACGTATCGGTGAGTGGGAGCAGGTTTATGTCTGAAAGAGTGCTGATCGCCGGTGCAGCAATGGTGCCGTTTCTACCGCTGGGTGGCTCTGACAGCCATGCGACGTTGGCGGGGCAAGCCATTCGTGCGGCGCTGGCCGATGCGCGGATCGACTATGACCTGGTCGACCAGGTGTTTACTTCCTGCGTACACGCACAAGCCGGTATCGCCGAGCAAATGTTGTCGCAGATTGGTTACTCGGGCGTGCCGATTTTCAGCCTCGGCGATGGCTGTGCGTCGGCCAGCAGTGCTTTCCAGCTGGCCCGCAATAGCCTGCTGTGCGGCCAGGCTGAATGTGTCCTGTTGGTGGGTGTCGAGTGCATGCCGGCAGGTATTTCCCATCGTGAGTTTTTCGGTTTGAAAGATCTCGCTCGCGATGAGTCGGCAAAGGTCAGGCAAGGTGAGAACCCCATCGGCTTTATCGAGCGTCGACAACAACCGGCGCTGTTGTTCGCTGCCCAAACCAGCTGGTTATTGACACGTATGGGCATTGCTCAAAGCAGCTTCGATCAAGTGCTTGAACGGGCACGGGTCCAGGCCGGTCGCAATCCCTACGCCGTGTTGAACCGCCTGCCGGATCGCGACGGCTGGCTCGCGCCTTATCTGTGCCCGCCCGCTTGCGGTGCGGCGGCCATCCTGCTCTGTACCCCGACCTTCGCCCTGCGCTTCGGCGCTCGGACGGACGTCACCGTGCTGGCCAGTGTCAGGGGCAGTGACAGCGCTTCAGAGCAGGAATCGGGTTGCGTGCTGGATGTGCTCGGACAGGCGACCACCCGGCGAGTCGCACAGTTGGCCTATCAGCAGGCGGGCCTCGGGGCGGAAGACATCGACGTGGTTGAACTGCACGACCAAAGCGTCGGCGACTTCATGATCAATAGCGCCGCGCTGGGCTTTTGCCGGGAGGACGAGATCGATCGATTCGTGCAGCAAGGACACTGCCTGAAAGGACAGATGAATGCGGTGTGCCCATCGGGTGGCTTGCTGGGACGTGGTCACGCCCCGGGTGCCACCGGGTTGGCGCAACTGGTCGAGTTGGTCTGGCAACTGCGCGGCATGGCCGACGGCAGGCAAATTGCTGATGCCCGCACGGCTTTACAACATAGCACCGCCCTGGGCCGGGCAGTGTCGGTCACCCTTTTGCAGCGCACCTGAGAGGAGGCTCACTACGCCGTGATTCAACCCATGACTTTTCGTAAACCATAGAGCAGGTGGCAAGCTAGATGAACAAAAATAATAAGATCTGCCATGCAAACCTTCGCAAAGGGTTGTTGGCCTCCGCCATTCTCACCGGCCTGGGCATCGCGCCCGTAGGGGCTGTGGAGATCAACACGGGGAATGAAGACTTTGCGGTTCGCTTCGACAACACCCTGAAGTTCAACTACGCCCAGCGCGTGGAAGCCCCCAACAGCAAGTTGGCCAATTCGTGGAACAACAATGACGGAGATCGCAATTTCTCCTCCGGCAGTCCCGTTTCTCAACGACTGGATGTGCTGACCGAACTGGACGTGGTTTACAAAGAAAAAGTCGGTTTCCGTGTCAGCGCCAACACCTGGTACGACCACGCCTACGACGATATTGGCAGCGATAACGCCTCGACCAATCAGCTCAACGACGGTAAGCCGGACTCTCGTCATCAAAGCGGTTACGCCGATCGGTATTACAACGGTCCTTCTTCGGAAATCCTTGATGCTTTCGTGTTTGGCAGCACGGAAGTCGGCGATGAGTCACTGCTCAGCGGCAAGCTCGGCAAGCACACCGTTTACTGGGGCGAAAGCATCCTCGCCTTTGCCCATGGCAACAGTTATGGCCAGTCCGGCCTGGATATTTCCAAGTCGCTGGCGGTCCCGGGAACAGAAGCCAAAGAACTGTTCATTCCGCGAAATCAGTTGTCCACCAGCTTCACGATCAACCCGGAACTGACCCTCGCCGCGCAGTACTTCCTGGACTGGGACGCCGCGCGGTTGCCGGAATCGGGCACTTATCTGGGGTTCAACGACGGCATTCAAAATGGCGGGCACAACCTGTCGTTGATCGGCGGCCGAAACCCGCTGTTCGGCACACCTGGCCCACTGGGTGCCAACCAGTTCCTGCGGCTGAGCAACGGGCATACGTTTACCCCGGACAATCAAGGTGACTTCGGCCTGATGGCCAAGTGGAGCCCGGAATGGCTGCAGGGTACGCTGGGTTTCTACTACCGCAAAACCTCCGACATTCTGCCTAACCTGGTATTGCAGCCAACGGCGGTCGGCCCTGCGCAACTGATTTCCGGCAATGCCGGCAGCTACAACCAGTTCTATGTCGATGACATCGATATCTACGGCATCAGCCTGTCGAAAAGCATCGAAGGTGTCAGCGTCGGTCTCGACCTGAACTATCGCCACAACATGCCGCTGGCCAGCGTGCCGGCAACGGTCAATCCGGCAGCCGGTGCTGCCGGTTTGCCTGGCTTCATCAGCAGCTTCGATGGTGACAACGGCGTGGCCCGAGGCAACACCGTGCACGCGGTGCTCAACGGCTTGACCACGTTCGGTGCGACTCCGGTCTGGGACAGCTCGACCTTACTGGTTGAACTCGCCTACAGCCGCTGGCTGGACGTCACCGAGAACAAGCAGTTGTTCAAAGGCGAAGACTGGTATCGCGGTGTCGACAAGGTCACCAAGGACAATTACGTCCTGGGCGTCAACTTCAATCCGACCTGGTATCAGGTGTTCCCCGGCATCGATATGTACCTGCCGGCCAACTACAGCGTCGGCCTTGCGGGCAACTCGTCGGTTCAGCTCGGGGGTAACAAGGACTCCGGCAGCTACTCGGTGGGCGTTGGCATGGACGTGCACAACCAGTACCGGTTCGACCTGAAGTACGTGGACAACTTTGGTCCGTTCGACACCTGCGGCTCAGCCGGTGGTGCAGGTACACAGGGCGAGGGCGCTGCACCAGGGGCCAACGGCCAATACAACTGCGTACCGGGGCAGACCACTGCTTTCGGCGGTACTCAACCTCAGCTCAAGGATCGGGGCATGGTCACTTTTACCTTCAAAACGACCATTTGATCGAAGTATTCGCTTGATAGCAGGAGTCACTCCATGAAATTCGTCAACACGCTTTTGTTCACTGCATTGACCGTTGCCATCGCGGGTGCGGCACACGCAGCCGTGGCCCCCGATGAAGCGGCCAGACTCGGCAACAGCCTGACAGGCGTCGGCGCTGAAAAGGCCGGCAATGCCGACAACACCATTCCGTCCTACACCGGCGGTCTCACCACGGCGCCGGCCAGTTTTCAACCGGGCAGTTCGTTCCGTCCGGACCCTTACGAGGCTGATAAGCCACGCGTCGTCGTCGATGGCAAAAACCTCAGCCAATACACCGACAAACTGACCGCGACCACGCAAGAACTGCTCAAGCGTTACCCGACGTTCCGGGTCGATGTGTTTCCCACCCATCGCAGCGTTGCTCTGCCGCAACGGTTGCTGGATAACACCGCAAAAAATGCCGTCGGCACCAAAACACTCGACGGCGGGGTAGCACTGGAAAACGCGTTGCCGGGCGTTCCGTTCCCGATCCCGAAAGATGGCTACGAGGCCATGTGGAACCACCTGCTGCGTTATCAGGGGTATGCCACCAATATCAAGTATGACTCCTGGAACGTCGACAGTTCCGGCCGGGCTATTCTGGCCACGACCGGTAATGGCTATCTGGAGTACCCGCTGTACGATCCGAAGCGTACGGAACCGGCGAAAGAGACGGATCTGTTCTTCAAGACCAAACTCTATTACCAGGCCCCGGCCCGTCGCGCAGGCGAAGCCATCCTGGTGCAGGATGCCGTCAACCCTCTGAAAATGGAGCGTCGTGGCTGGCAATACCTGCCAGGTCAGCGCCGCGTGAAACTCGCCCCGGATATCGCCTACGACACGCCAAACCCTGGCTCGGCCGGTGCTTCGACCTATGACGATGCCTGGGTATTCAACGGTGCACTGGACCGTTACGACTTCAAGCTCGTCGGCAAGAAGGAAATGATCGTTCCTTACAACACCTACAAGCTGAACTATCACAAGATCGCTGCGGATATCACCACGCCGCATCACGTCAATCCGGACCTGATGCGCTGGGAGTTGCACCGCGTGTGGGTGGTCGAAGCCACGCTGAAACCGGGCAAACGCCACATCTACAGCAAGCGCACCTTCTACCTCGACGAAGACAGCTGGATCGCACTGGCTTCGGATGAATATGACGCCAGCGGCAAGCTGTACCGCGGATCCTTTGCCCACTTGGCATACAGCTATGACGTGCAGGCGCCGAACTCCGATAACCACATGATTTATGACCTGGTCTCTGGCAGCTACAACATCACCGGCGTCTACGGGCCGTACGGCGGCGTCAAGTACATCGACCCGCTTTCGAAAGCGCAATGGGCGCCTGAGTCATTGGCCGGCACGGGTATTCGCTGAGCCATGACGCAGGTGTTTTTTTGTCGTCGACAGTGTGTACCGCACTGTTTGGCGGCTTTTTTTGCCGAGTAGATCTCATGAATACATTTAGATGGATTGCGCTCACTGCGCTAATTGTGGCGTTGGCTGCCCCATTCACCAGAGCCGTCGTCGCCGCCGATTTTGTCGACGTGCTGTCGAGCCCCGCGATTCAGAGTGACAAGGCGATCAGCGGGATGTTCACCGGATTGACCCGTGCAGGTCAGCGTCTGGTCGCCGTGGGCCAACGCGGCCATATTTTTTATTCCGATGATAACGGCGGCCGCTGGCACCAGGCAGAAGTGCCGGTGAGTTCCGATCTGGTGGCCGTGCAGTTTCCGAGCCCGACGCAGGGGTGGGCGGTCGGGCACGACGGCATTGTGTTGCACAGCGACAACAGGGGTGAAACCTGGAAGCGTCAGCTCGATGGCCGTCAGGTGGGGCAGATTATGCTCGAACATTTTCAGAGGCAGGAAGGGCAACAGCCCAATGATGCGTTGTTGGCCGAGGCTCAACGAATGGTCGATGAAGGGGCTGACAAACCTTTTCTGGACGTTTGGTTCGCCAATGATAAAACCGGCTATATCGTCGGCGCGTTCAATCTGATTTTCCGCACCGAAGACGGCGGCCGCAGCTGGGTTCCATTGATGGATCGCACCGACAATCCGGGGGCGCTGAATTTCTACGGGATGCGTGCCATCGGCGATGACCTGTTCATTGTCGGCGAGCAAGGCCTGGTATTGAGACTGGACCCGGCAACACAACGCTTCATCAACCTCCCGACGCCCTATGGCGGCAGCTATTTCGGCATTACCGGCAAGCCGGGCTCGGTGCTCGTTTATGGCCTGCGGGGCAATGTTTATCGCAGCGTCGATCACGGCGTGAACTGGGACAAGGTTGAGCTGGGTCTGTCCTCGAGCATCACCGCGAGCACGATCACCGCCGACGGCCGAATCATCCTGGTCAGCCAGGCCGGGCATGTGCTTGTCAGCACCGACGACGGCGCCAGTTTCACGCTAAAGCCACAAGACCGCCTGGGGCCTGCCGCTGCGGCGCAGGCCATCGCATCAGGCGTCGTGGTGGTCGCAGGCGCACGGGGCTTGCGCCAGTTGCCTTTCGAATGAGCCCACCCCCACATAATAAAAAGAGACGAGCCACTTCATGGGTAACTACAACCTCGATACGATGCCGGTGATCCGAGAGCTGAAGGGCTTCGATGCACGCTCCGGCAATGTCCTTGAACGCCTGATTTTCAACCATCGCCTGCTGGTGGTGCTGACCTGTCTGATCGTGACGGTAGTGCTGAGCTATTTCGCGGCCACTGGGCTGGCGCTCAATGCCAGCTTCGAAAAGATGATTCCGCAGAGTCAGCCGTACATCAAAAACTACCTTGAGAATCGCCAGTCGTTACGCGGGCTGGGCAATACGGTTCGAGTGGTGGTGGAAAACACCGACGGCGACATCTACGACCCGAAATACCTGGAGGTGCTCAAGCAGGTCAATGACACCTTGTTCCTGACCCCGGGCGTGGACCGGGCCTGGATAAAGTCATTGTGGACGCCTGCCGTGCGCTGGACCGAGGTCACGGAGGAGGGCTTCCGTGGTGGCCCGGTCATGCCGGACTCCTACGACGGGTCAGCCAGTGGGGTCGAGCAACTGCGCTTGAACATTGCCCGCTCCGGCATCATTGGCAGCCTGGTCGGCAACAACTTCAAATCGAGCATGATTGTGGTGCCGCTGCTGGAGAAGGATCCGGTCACGGGCGCCGCCATCGACTATCACCGCTTTTCGCGCACGCTCGAAGAACAACTGCGTGACAAGTTCGAGTTTGCCGACAGCAGCGCGAAACACAAGGCGGGCGAAGAGGGCAAGGGCCCGATCAAGATCCGCGTCATCGGTTTCGCCAAACTGGTGGGCGACCTGATCGATGGTCTGCTGCTGATCATGATGTACTTCGGTGCCGCGGCGCTGATCGCCACCGCGATCATCTATGCCTTCACCCGTTGCGTGCGCAGCACCGCGCTGGTGATTCTATGCTCGGTGGTTGCGGTGGTCTGGCAACTGGGCCTGATCACCTTGTTCGGTTATGCACTCGACCCGTTTTCGATTCTGGTGCCGTTTCTGGTGTTCGCCATCGGCGTGTCCCACGGTGCGCAGAAAATGAACGGGATCATGCAGGACGTCGGACGCGGCACCCACCAGTTGGTCGCCGCGCGTTATACCTTCCGCCGCCTGTTCCTGGCCGGACTGACCGCATTGCTGGCCGATGCCGTGGGTTTTGCGGTACTGATGCTGATCGACATTCCGGTGATCCAGGACCTGGCCGTCACCGCGAGCATTGGTGTGGCGGTCTTGATCTTTACCAACCTGGTGTTGCTGCCAGTGCTGCTGTCTTATTGGGGTGTCAGTCCCAAGGCGGCGGCGCGCAGCTTGCGTCAGGAAAGTCAGGAACTGAAAGGCAAAGGGCTGGGCAATGTGTGGAGCCTGCTTGATCGCTTTACCGAGCGTCGCTGGGCGACGGTGGCGGTGGTGGTGGCCGGGTTGCTGGCGGTAGGTGGCTTCATGGTCAGCACCCAGTTGAAGATTGGTGATCTCGATCCGGGCGCACCCGAACTGCGCGCCGACTCACGTTACAACCGTGACAACGCCTACATCACGGCCAACTATTCGCTGTCCAGCGACCAGTTTGCGGTCATGGTCAAAACCGCCAGCGAAGGTTGCCTGAAGTACGAAACCCTGGTGGAAGCCGATCGTCTCGGCTGGCTGCTGCAACAGCAACCGGGCGTGCAGACGACCGTGTCGCTGGTCAACGCGGTGCGCCAGATCACGGCGGGTTCCTATGAAGGCAACCCGAAAATGCTGACCGTCGCGCGCAACCAGAACGTGCTGAACTACGGCGCGCAACAGGCCTCGGTGAACAACCCGGAACTGTTCGACAGTGACTGTTCGATGATGCCGGTGATCGCCTATCTCTCCGACCACAAGGCTGAAACCCTCGATCACGTGGTGAAAGTGGCCGATCAATTCGCCCGTGAACACAGCAACGACGATCGCCAGTTCATGCTCGCCGCCGGTAGTGCCGGGATCGAAGCGGCGACCAATATCGTCGTGCGCGAGGCCAATCGCACCATGTTGTTCTACGTGTATGGCGCGGTGATCGTGCTGTGCTTCATCACCTTCCGCAGCTGGCGGGCGGTGGTGGTGGCGGTCGTGCCGTTGATGCTGACGTCGATTCTCTGCGAGGCGTTGATGGTCTGGCTGGGCATGGGCGTGAAGGTCGCGACCTTGCCGGTGATTGCCTTGGGTGTCGGCATCGGTGTCGATTACGCGCTGTACCTGCTCAGCGTTCAGTTGGCTCAGCAGCGTGCCGGCCTGTCGTTGACCGAAGCCTACAAAAACTCCGTGGCCTTCACCGGCAAAGTGGTGGCGCTGGTCGGCATCACCCTGGCGGCGGGCGTGATCACCTGGGCGTGGTCGCCGATCAAGTTCCAGGCCGACATGGGCATCCTGCTGACCTTCATGTTCATCTGGAACATGGTCGGCGCCTTGGTGCTGATCCCGGCGCTGTCGCATTTCCTGCTCCGTCGTGCGCCTTGATCAACCCTGAAAGGTTATTTATCCAGGGGCACGATCAGCGGGCCGGCGAAGGCCTGCATGATCAACGCCACGGGTTGCCGGTGGCTGACCAGTTGGGCCATGGCGTTCATGTAGGGCGTCAGGTGACGGAAGTATTTCTTGTAGCTCGGGCACAGGTAGTTCAGGCCCGGCTCGCCGTCGGGCGCATTCATGAAGCGGTTTTTCGGACATTCGCCATGGCAGGCGAAGCGGTAATCGCACTGCTGGCAATACGTCGGCAGTGTCTCTTCCTTGGCGGCGCCAAAGGCTTGTTGCGCAGCAGAGGCGAGTAGTTCGGCAGGGTCATCGGTCTTCAGGTTGCCCAGCAAATACTCGGGATACATGTAGTGATCGCAGGAGTACACGTTGCCGTCGTGCTCCACGATTGCCGCTTTGCCGCAGCGCGGGCTGAACAGGCACACCGAGGCCGGCAGCTGACACCATGAGGCCAGTGCCCATTCGAAGTTCATGACATGAACCTCCCCGACATCCTGGCGTACCCACTCGTCAAAAATCGTGATGAGAAAATCGCCATAGGCCTGGGGGGCAACCGTTTGCTCCGTCACCATCGCCGGCTCCGGTACCACGTGCAAGCGCAACTCCGGCGGGATAGCGAAATGCAGACCCTGACTGACCTGTGAGGCGCTGGGCTCGCGTTCTACCACGGGGTTGAACTGAATATGACGAACGCCTTCAGACTTGAGGAATCGATAGATTTCCAAGGGATATCTGGCGACATCACGCGCCACGGTCACCAACACATTGAAGTCGACGCCATGCTGCTTGAGCAGTTCCAGGCCGTGCATCACGTCATCGAAACTGGAGTGCCCGCGCTTGTCGGGGCGATAGAGGTCGTGGACGAATCGAGGGCCGTCGAGGCTGATCCCCACCATGAAGCGTTCACGGGCGAGGAATGCGCACCAGTCGTCACTGAGTAACGTGCCATTGGTCTGCAACGTGTTGCGAATGACTTTGTTGCCCGCGAACTGGCGTTGATACAGGACCGCGCGCTGGAAAAAATCCAACCCCAGCAACGTCGGTTCGCCGCCTTGCCAGGTAAATTCGACTTCAGGCGTGGGCTGGGCCTCGATGTAGCGCTGCACATACAGACGCAGCACCTCGTCGGTCATGCTGAAGCGTTCCCTGGGCGGGTAAAGCTGTTCTTTTTCGAGGTAGAAACAATAACTACAATCGAGGTTGCAGATCGGCCCGACGGGTTTGGCCATGAGATGCAAGCCCTGGGGCGGGGTTTCGTGGGTAGGCATGGGGGCAGGGTCCGGGAGTCATCAATCTGCCGCCCGGTTATCGGGGCGGCATTGAGGGTCAAGGCAAATACGTCACGTGTACATCCTTGACCTTGCCATTGAACGCGAAGGGTGCACGCTCGAAATAGTCCAGGGTGACGGGGGAACCGAGGTCTTGAGCGACGTCGAAGGTTTCGCTGGCGGTGAACGTCAGTGCCGGAGTAAACGGCGTCACCCCTTTGGCGGCTTCCTGCCCGTCAAGTCGCAAGCTCAGATTGGCCGGCGCTCCGGGCTTGGCTGACGACAGGGTCGTCAGCACTTCGATACTGACTTTGCCGGCGGGTACTCGTTCGGCCGAACGCAGTTTGACGCGAGAGATAGCCAGCGCGTTGTACTCGTAGATCAGGAAACCGTCGTCCATGTACAGGCTGACCCCGCCACCGATACCGCCCAAGGCATACAGCACGCCGGTGGCGTTAGCTGGAACGTCGGCGTCGACGACAACTTTGCTGTTCTGATTGCGCAGGTTGGGGGCCGCAAATTCCGGAAAGCGCTGGACGCGATCACTGAAGTGCCATTCGTGTTGGCTGCTGGAGATTCGTGCAGTCGGATCGAGGAAGGGGTAGAGACCGGCACCAATCGGAAAGACATGGTTAGCCTTGGCCTGTAATTCAAACTCCGCCTTCAGCTCCGCAAGTTTTTCCGGATGACCTGCGGCTACATCCTTGGCCTGGGAGTAGTCGTCTTGCAGGTTGTAGAGCGACCATTGATCATTCGCCGGATTCCAGCCCATGAACTGCGCAAAACCTTGCACCCAGGGTTTACGCGGGCCAAAAACCGAGGCCATCCAGCCATCCTTGTAAATGCCACGACTGCCCAGGACTTCGAAGTATTGCGCCGGCTTTTTCGACCTCACCTGAGCGTCGTTGAAGGTGTAGCGCAGACTGATGCCATCCATTGGGTCCTGAGCGATACCGTTGACCTCTTTGGGTGGCGTGATCGACAGTACGTCGTAGACCGTCGGGGCAATGTCGTTGACGTGGTGGAATTGCGCGCGAACCCTGGCGTCGGCCTTGATCTGTTTCGGCCAGGAAACGGCCAGCGGCGTGCGCGTACCGCCGAAGTAGCCGGCGACCAGTTTAGTGCCTGCGAATGGCCCTGAACCTGCCCAGGCCCACGCGGCGTTGTACATGCTTTCAAGTTTAGGACCGCCGAGCGCGGACAAGCCGCCATACATCTCGTCGAGGACTTTCAACTGCTGCTCTTTGGGGACTGGAATCCCGTTCTGGGCCAGCAACTCATTGATCGTCCCCTCCATCCCCTCGGAAGAAGCGCCGTTGTCGCTGAAGACATAAAAGATCAGCGTGTTGTCGCGCTGACCTTCACGCTCCAGTTCGTCGAGGATCTTGCCGGCCTGCGTGTCGGCATGTTCCAGGAAGCCGGCATACACCTCCATCAACCGTGCCTGATACTGTTTCTGTTCGGACGACAAGCTGTCCCAGGCTGGGAGTTCCGCCGGGCGTGGGGTGAGGACAGCGTCCTGCGGGATAAAGCCCAGCGCTTTCTGGCGAGCGAATGTCTGCTCACGATAGGCGTCCCAACCACCGTCGAACTTGCCTTTGTATTTATCGGCCCACTGTGCATTCACCTGGTGCGGGCCATGTACGGCACCCGGTGTCCAATACATGAAAAATGGTTTTTCCGGCGCGTAGGTCTGATGGTCTTGCAGCCAGTTTACGGCCTGATTGGCGAGATCTTCGCTGAGGTGATATTGCGGATCTCGCGCCGGTTCGATTGGCGTTGTGTCGCGGTACAGACGCGGTTCGTACTGAGAGGTTTCGCCGGCCAGGAAACCGTAGAAATGTTCAAAACCGTAGGCCGTCGGCCATGTATCGAAAGGACCGGCCGCTGTGGTGTCCAGGGGGGGCGTGTTATGCCATTTGCCGAACGCGGCGGTGCTGTAGCCATATTGCTTGAGCACCTCGGCCATGGTCGCCGAGCTTTTGGGGATCTTGCCGGTGTAGCCATCCCAGTCAGTGGCCAGCTCTGCGATGACGCCGTTGCCAACTCGGTGATGGTTGCGTCCGGTGAGCAATGCGGCACGCGTTGCGGAGCTGATGGCAGCGGTATGAAAAGCGTTGTAGCGCACACCGCTGTCGGCGACTCGACTCAGGGTCGGCGTATGGACTGCGCCGCCGACGGTGTCGGACTGCGCGAAGCCGGCGTCATCGAGCATGATCACCAGAATATTGGGAGCCTCGGCAGGAAGGCGGGATTGATGCTGACGTTTCTGGTGCTTCGATTCTTGCAGCGTCGGTTTGGCGTCACTGGCCGAAGGAGTCGGCGGGAAGGGCAGTGAGTCTTGTGCGGATGCGACCGAGCTGGCCAACAGTGCGCAGAGTTTCAGGGTGAAACGTCCGGCGGGTTGCAGCTTCTGGGACATGGGTGTCTCCGTTTTTTATTCATTACTACGGCGCAGCCGCCCGGTCGAACACCGGACGGCCGGGAGGTTGGAGGGCTGGTCAGACCGCAAAGCTGGTGATGTCTTTGGGCTCGATATCATTGGCTTTGCAGAACGCCAGGTAACGATCCACGCTGGATTTCCAGTTCTCGACGGCCACGACGTTGTTGTTATCGTCGTAATACAGCAGATCGCCCTGGGTGATGTTCAAGGTGATCAGTTCATCGCCATATTCAGTCAGCACGATCGGCGTGTGGCTGGAACCTGCGGTTTCGAACACCACACCGCCCTGTGTCGAGATCCAGTCGTGCTCCAGGTATTTCCAGCCACCCTTGACGGTGTAAACGATGACCGTACCGGAGTGATAGTGCTTGGGCAGAGAAGACCCGGCCGGGGCCTTGAGCAGGGTGATGGTTTCCCCGCGAACCGGGTCGCACTTGATGTATTTGATGAAGATTTCATCGCTGTAAGGTGCGAACGGAACCCACGGCAGGTCCTCGTCGTTGATGGAGGAGGTGTCGATGTTTTCATAAAACATGCTTGTTGTTCTCTATTGGACGGTGGAAGGAACTGCGCGATGCATTAAGAGCATCGTGAACAGACCGTGCTCACACCGCCCCCCTCCTGAGGAGGGGGATCCATCCAATGGCGTTGAATCGCGGCATGCGCAGTGCCGTGCAAATAACGCCCAAACAACAATATCTACGGTTTGCGGCCACCGCAGGCCTTTGGCTAATCACAGCCGACGCCCCGGTCCAGCGGCGGCACGCCCGCGCCGTCCGCTGCAACCGGTCGTCAGGTGCTCAATTGATTTTGACGATCGCGGGCGGACTCCAGGTGCCTTTGCCAGGAGGCAGGACGGAAGGGTTTTCGGTCTTTGGCCAATACAGGCGCATCACCATGTAGATCAGATCATTCGGGGCGGGCAGCCAGTTGCTTTCCTTGTCCGCGCCGGGCGAGTCCTTCTGGATGTAGAGCGTCAGCGAGCCGTCTGCATTTTTCTTCATGTCAGGTAGCATCGGCGAGTTGATGAGGTAGCGATTGACCGGATTCTTGATCAGCAGTTGGCTCTTGCCGTCGTACATCGTCACCGACCAGAAGGCGTTTACCGGCGGGAGCTGTCCAGCGGGAAAGGTGAGGGTGTAGTTGTGTTTGCTGCCGTCAAGCGGCGTACCATCGGACAGGATCTTGGCCATCGGATACGTGGCCTCTTCGGCGTCGTTGGCGTAGATGCCCGCTTGTGCGATGGCGGCGCGCTTTAGCCAATCACCGTTGTAGAACGCGGCATCACCGCCGGAACTCACGATGTTCCAGCCATTGACCTGCGTGCCGAGATGATTGACCGCATCCTGGACCTTCGCATGCCCAGCCTGCATGCCCTCGACCACAGCGGCCTTTTGCTCGGCGGAGAGCGCCTGGAAGTTGAAGTCCTTGCCGGCGCCAATGCCCATACGGGCCAGCTTCGCGCGGATCGCCACTTCATCCGGGGTTGCCGGGGCAAACTGCAAGGCAAAGCCCAGGTACTTGAAGAAGTCGGTCTTGGCCAGGGCCTTGTCGAACTTCGGAAAGTCGATCGCCGGCGCGGCAGGCGGCGTGGGCTGCTTGAGATAAGCCGATAACGGCTGGGCCGCATAACCGGACTGGATCTTTTCGACGTTTGGCATGTCCGCCGGATTGAAGAGCTGGGTGCGAAAGATAGCGAAGAGTAGTTGTGTTTGGGAATGAAACACCTTCTTGATGCCTGGCGGGGTCGCGCCCTTCCAGTCTGGGCCGACCACCAGGTAATCGCCGGCTTCGCTGCCGGTGGTACGGCTGCCGATGTAACCGAAGTTGTTGGTGTTGTTATCGATCAACTGCACCGAGTAATACCGCGGTTTCTCCACCGTCGGTACCGAGAGCACGACCGGCTCGCTGCGCAGGTCCATGAACATCAAGGAATACGGCGTGTCGCTGTTCGGCGAGACGATGGCCGTGTCCTTGTAGCTAAAGACTTTGTGCATGTTGTAAATGTGGTTGAACGGCGCCTTGTACTGGCTGGAGCTTTTGTCCACGGCATATTCATACAGGGTCGCGTAGTTCATCACGATGGGCAGACCGTAGATGTAGCCTTCCTCGGCGATGGCTTTCGTCTCGGCGGGAGTGATGTCCGCTGCCTGGGCGTGCGTAAATCCCAAGGACGCGAGCAATACCATCGCACAGCCAAATGTTCTCGGTAGTGTGGTTATCATGAACCTGAAACTCCATTTTTCGTGTTAGATGATTGAGTCGGTCTGCTAGCTGCTAATCAGGCGAGATTCAATGTCGCGTTTGCTCACGACTTGATATCTCATAACGCTCCTTGTCTTGCTGTAAGTCTTTGTTTTACGTGATCCCCGTAACCAGGTCTTGTCGAGCCCAGGCACGAGGAGTCGTAAAACTTTACCGCTGCTGTGACGATTACTTGAGTAACGTCTGCATGTCGCTGGTCATTCCCTTGATGGCCGCTTTGAAGTCATTCGCGGTGATTTTCTGGCTGGCGTTCTTCAGGTTCTCGCCAAACACTTTACGCACGGCTTTTGCGACCGGTGCGCCAGTTTTGGCGTCGATCAAGTCCGCCTCGATATACAGTTCGGTATTCTGGTCGCGATGCCCCGTGGCGGCCTGAGTTGCACCTATGACTGCCGCGACCGGCACCACTTCGTACCATTTCATGCCTTCATTGGTGGCTGTCACGCCAGTGATTGCCGCCTGCAGGATCAGCGCTCGCTCGCCTTTGCGAACATCTCTGGAGTCTGGAACGACCAGGTAGTTTTGGGACAATGCCTGCCTGGCGCTTTCAGTGGTGTAGGCCTGCAGTTCCTGTAATGTTTTCAGGTCCACGCGTTCATCCGGCTTGGGCGCCGGATACAGTTCCAAACGCTCGAAGACCACCGTGGAATAATCCGCAGGCTTGAATCCTGGCGCCACCCAGCGCAGCACTTCCACGCCACTTGGCGAGGTGGTTTCCTGCAGGCCGCCATAACTCTTCAGAAAGCCGGAGTACTGTTGTTGCTCGGTAACTTTCGATACGCAACCGGTCAATAACAAGCTGCTCAGTGCGGCACCCGTTATCCATTTGTGCGAGAAGTTCATGTAACGGTACTCCTTGAGGGATGTGTTCCTGAATGTCTGTTATTCAAGGCCAGACCCTGTGGCCTCAGCCCTTTCGGCAATAAGCCCGCTGGATCTCTGCCTGAGCAATCGAACGACTGCTTGCCAACTGCAAGCAGCCGCAAGTTCGCGTTACTTCGATGCCACCACTGCCGGCGGCTGCCAGCTGCCGCTGCCTGCGGGAAGAATCGAAGGTGCCGTGGTCTTCGGCCAGTAGAGGCGCATCACCAGATAGACCGTGTCGTCAGGCGCCGGCAACCAGTTGGCTTCCTTGGCCTTGCCCGGCGAATCTTTCTGGATGTACAGGGTCAGTGAGCCATCCGCGTTCTTCTTCATCGCCGACAGCATCGGCG